>NZ_JBVJCB010000002.1:0-654676 GCF_055589025.1 Streptomyces sp. NPDC041968
ACGGGGCGGGGGGTGACGGTGATGTCGGTGTCGGCGCCCATCGCGTACCACCAGCAGATGTTGGCGACCGTGTAGCCGGGGTGGGCGCGGCGGGCGGCGTCCCAGAGTTTGTCGCCGGAGACCAGGCCGTTGTGCTGGCGCCACAGCAGCACCTCGCCCAGTTCGCGGAAGTACCAGCCGTTGCCGACGATGCCGTGCTCGGCGGGCGGAGCACCGGTGAGGAACGTGGACTGGGCGGCGCAGGTCACGGCGGGCAGGACGGTGCCCAGCGGGGCGCGGGAGCCTGACTGGCCGAGCTGCTTGAGGTGGGGCATGTGGTCCAGGAGACGGGGGGTGAGGCCGACCACGTCGAGAACGAGCAGAGGGGTCGGTCCGTCGGAGTGCGTCGGCGCGGTCATGGCAGTTCCTTCAGGCCGAGGTCGGTCAGCAGGTCGCGGGCCAGGGTGAGTTCGGCGGCGATCCCGTCGGTGAGCTGGGCGCGGGCGCGGGGCCGCAGCTCGGGCGGCAGGGCCTGCCAGGTGTAGGTCTCCACCTCCAGGTGCCGGGTGAGGGGGTGCGGGCCGCCCACCAGCCGCGCCAGCGCCGTCTTGAGGACTGCCATCGTCGAGGTCAGGGGCGCGGCGGGCGCCGCGTGCAGGGGCACGTGGAAGTGGGCCCGCCAGGGTGCACTGTCGGGCAGCGGTCCGCCGTCGGCCAGGGCCTCGTCGAGGTCGTCGGTGCCCCGCAGGCCACCGGGCCCGGTGGTGCGGGTCTGGTGGAGGAAGCGGGGCTCGGCGAAGGCCGCGAGCGCTCGCCGGACCTCGGGCCGGGAGGGCTGCTCGGCGTGCAGGGCAGCCGACAGCTGGGACTTGACGATGGGGACGCGGGCCGCGGCCAGGGCGTCCAGGGCGGTGTCCGGGTCCTCGAAGGAGGTGGCCAGGTGGCAGGTGTCGACACACACGCCGATGCGGTCATGGCCCACCGCGGTCAGCGGGGCGATGGCGTCACGGGTGGTTTCCACCACGCATCCCGGCTCCGGTTCCAGCCCGATGCGCACGGAGCGGCCGGTCAGCTCCTGAAGGGCGTCGAGGCGTTCGGCGAGGGTGGCCAGCGCGGTGCGGGCCTGGTCGGCGCGGCCATCGTCGTAGGCGGTGCGCCAGGCCAGCGGCAGCGTCGAGATCGTGCCCTCGCCGGCATCGTCGGGCAGCAGCCCCGCCAGCACCCGCGCCAGGGACGTCGTGTGCTCCAGGCGCTCCGGATCCGCCCAGTCCGGCGTGTAGACGCGGTACTTGACCTCCTGGGCACCGAAGCCCTCGTAGGGGAAGCCGTTGAGGGTGACGACCTCCAGGCCCCGCCGTTCCAGCTCCCCGCGCAGTCCCCGCAGCGCTGCCGGGTCGGTGACCAGGGCGTGCGCGGCGTCCCGGGCCAGCCACAGGCCGATGCCCAGGCGGTCGCGGCCCAGCCGGCGCCGCACCGGCTCGCAGTGCTCGCGCAGCTGGGCCAGCACCCCGTCGAGACTTTCGGCGGGATGCACGTTGGTGCAGTAGGCCAGGTGGACGGTGGAACCGTCGGGATGGCGGAAGCGCACCGTTCACGCACCTGCGGGCAGCGGCTCGGTGGCGGGGGTGCCGCGCAGGACGGAGTTGCCCTCGTGGGTGGTGGCGGTGGCCGTGGGGTCCAGGTCGAGGCGTCCGCTGAGGCCGTAGAAGGCGACGGGGTTGCGCCACAGCACCCGGTCCACGTCGTCCTCGGTGAAACCCTCGGCGAGCATCAGGTCGCCGACCCTGCGGGTCTTGAGCGGGTCGCTCCTCCCCCAGTCGGCGGCGGAGTTGACCAGGACCTTCTCCGGGCCGTACTCGCGCAGGAGGGCGACCATGCGGGCCTCGTCCATCTTGGTGTCCGGATAGACGGAGAAGCCGAGCCAGGCCCCGCTGTCCTTCGCGGCCTTGACGGTGGTCTCGTTGAGGTGGTCGACCAGCACCCGGTCCAGGGGCAGCGCGGACTCGCGCACCACCTCGAGGGTGCGGTGGAGTCCGGCGAGTTTGTCGCGGTGGGGGGTGTGCACGAGGGCGGGCAGGCCGTGGTCGGCGGCGAGCTGGAGCTGCGCCGCCAGGGCGGTGTCCTCGGCCGGGGTCATGGAGTCGTAGCCGATCTCACCGACCGCGACGACCCGGTCCTTGGCCAGGTAGCGGGGCAGCTCGTCCAGGACGGGCAGGCAGCGCGGGTCGTTCGCCTCTTTCGGGTTGAGGGCGATGGTGCAGTGGTGGGCGATGCCGTACTGGGCGGCGCGGAAGGGCTCCCAGCCCAGCAGGGCGTCGAAGTAGTCCCGGAAGGAGGCGGGCGAGGTGCGGGGCTGGCCCAGCCAGAAGGACGGCTCGACGACGGCGCGGACACCGGCCGCGTGCATGGCCTCGTAGTCGTCGGTGGTGCGGGAGGTCATGTGGATGTGCGGGTCGAAGATGCGCAAGGTCACTGCTCCTGGGTCAGGGCGAGCACGTGCGGGAGGCCGTCGGGTATCTCGCGGTGGGCGGCGGTGCGTTCGGCGGCGTGGGCGCGCAGCATGCGGGCCAGTTCCGTGTCGCCGCGGGCGCGGGTGGCGAGGTCGGCGACCTGGGTGACGGGCACGCCGGTGAACAGGCACTTCAGTACGGCGTGCCGCCACTGGTGGGCGTCGAGGTGGCGGGCGGTCCAGGGGCCGAGGGCGGCGGTGAAGAGGGTGGTGTCGTTGGTGCGCAGGGCGTCCTCGACCAGGGGCAGGCCGGTGGCGGGGTCGCAGTGCAGGGGGTGCAGGGCGAGCAGGACCGCACGGCGTTCGGGGGCCGTTCCCTGCCGGTAGAGGCGGGTGAGGACGGCGGGGTGGGGGTGGGCCGCGGTGAGCAGCAGGACGCGGGCGGCGTCCGCGTGGGCGGTGCCGCAGCGGCGGCCCGCTTCGGCGAAGTGCACCTCCCAGCGGGGGTCGTGGTCGGTGGCCGTGGCACAGGCGGCGGTCAGCCAGCGGCGTGCTTCGGCGCCGAGGCCGACGGGGAGCGGGGGTGCGGTGGGCGGGAGGGTCATCGTGTTCCTCCGGCGCGCAGGAAGGGCAGGGACTGCGCGGCCAGTTCGGGGCCGGCGTGGGAGTGGCGGGGCAGTTCGACGACGGTCAGGCCCTGGTAGCCGGTGTCGGCGAGGGCTTGGAGGACGGGCGGGAAGTCGATCTCGCCGTCGCCGAAGGGCAGGTGTTCGTGGACGCCGCGGCGCATGTCCTCGATCTGCACGTGCCGCAGCCAGGGCGCGGCCTGGCGCACGCAGTCGGCGGGCGGCAGCGGCTCCAGGCACTGGCAGTGCCCGAGGTCCAGGGTCAGGCCGAGCTGTGCGGGGTCGCCCAGCAGGTGCCGCAGGTGGTGGAAGTCGGCGAGGGTGGCCAGCAGATGGCCCGGCTCGGGCTCCACGGCCAGCGGCACGCCCGTCTCCTCGCAGGCGTCCAGGACCGGGCCGAGCGCGTCGGCCAGGCGCTTCCAGGCCGTGTCCTCGTCCGTGCCCGGCGCCGGGATGCCGCTGAAGCAGTGCACGGCGTGGGCGCCGAGGTCGGCGGCGACGCGCACGGCGCGGATGAGCAGGCGGATGCGGGCCCAGCGGGCGTCGGGGTCCGCGTCGAGGAGGGTGGGGCCGTGTTTGCGGCGCGGGTCCAGGACGTAGCGGGCGCCGGTCTCCACGGTGACGGAGAGGCCGAGCGCGTCCAGGCGCTGCGCCACCCGGCCGGTGCGGGCGGCGAGGCCGGGGGCGAGCGGGTCGAGGTGCATGTGGTCGAGGGTCAGGCCGACGCCGTCGTAGCCGAGGTCGGCCAGCAGGGTCAGGGCGTCGTCCAGACGCAGGTCGGTCAGCCCGTTGGTGCCGTAGCCCAGGCGCAGGGGGCTCATGTGGTGCTCACCTTGCGTGCCAGGCGGGCGGCGAGGGGGGCGAGTGCGGCGGTGGCCAGGGCGGTGGCGGGTGCGCCGGCCCGGGCGGCGAGGGCGGCCTGTACGGCGATGGTGGCGCGGATGCCGGCGCCGACGGCGCGCTGGGTGAGCTGGGGTGAGGGGTTGAGGGCGGCGTGGGCCAGGGGGCGGGTGAAGGTGGCGGCGTAGGAGGCGGCCAGGGCGGTGCGCAGGGCGTCGGCGGGGGCCGGGGTGGGGCGGGGGCGGCGCAGGAGGGTGGCGGTGCGGCGGCCGGTGAGGGCGGCGGTGAGGGCGGTCGCGGCGGCGAGGGCGGCCAGGGGGGCGGTGCTGGAGCCGCCTTGGGCCTCGCGGCGGGAGACGAGGGTGACGGCGAGGGTGTGGGCGGCCAGGACCGTGGCCGGGGCGAGGGCGGGGCGGGGGGTGCCGCAGGTGGCGGCGGCGCCCAGGAGCAGGTCCAGTCCCCGGGCGGCGGCCATGGCCACCGGCCCCGCGGGCGTGTGCTTGAGCCCCAGGTCGTAGGCCCACACGGTCACCGCCAGCGGCGCGGCCACCGCGAGGGCGGGCCGGCCGGCGCCGGCGGCCAGCACCAGACCCGCGCCGGTGAGGCCGCACGCCGCGCCCAGCGCGGCGGCAGGACGCACACGCCCCGAGGGCAGCGGTCGGTGCGGACGCTCCACGGCGTCCTCGCCGCGGTCCGCCCAGTCGTTCAGCGCCATGCCCGCCTCGTACAGGCACAGCGAGGAGCCGACGGCCAGCAGTGTCCGCGGCCCGGGACGCACACCGGCCGCCGCGGCGCCCGCCAGGGCGTCACCGGGGACGGTGAACAGGGCGGGCAGGCGCAGCAGTTCGGCCCAGGCGCGGGCCGGGCCGCCGGGTGTGGTGTGCGGGCGGGGCCGGGAGGGCGGGGGCGGGAGGGGGGCGGGGCGGGGGTGGGGGCGGCGGGTGCGGGCCAGGGGTGCGGTGGCGGGCCGGGGTGCGCTCACCGAGAGTGGCCCAGCCGTGCGGCGAAGGCGAGGAGGTGGGCGTACTGCTCGGTCAGGGCCGACTCGTCGCTGTCGGGGTCCTTGAAGTAGAAGCCGAGTTCGGGCCGGGGGCCGGACAGGCCCTTCTCGTGGGCGCGGGCCAGCAGCCGGGCGAGGTCGAGGACGAGGGGGGCGGCCAGGGCGGAGTCGCAGCCCTGCCAGATGGTCTGCAGGATCATGCGGGTGCCGAGGAAGCCGTCGAAGGCGACGTGGTCCCAGGCGGTCTTCCACTCCCCCAGGGCGGGCACGTCGTCGATGTGGACCTCGCCCTGGGGTGCCGCGCCGAGGGTGTCGGCCAGGACGCGTTCCTTGCCGGCGTTCTTGGCGGCGGCCGCCGCCGGGTCGGCCAGGGCGGCTCCGTCGCCGCCGCCCAGGAGGTTGGTGCCCGACCAGGCGCGTACGGCCAGGGCGCGGTGGGCGAACATCGGGCCCAGTACGGCCCGCAGCAGGGTCTGTCCGGTCTTGCCGTCGCGGCCCGCGTAGGGCAGGCCCGACACCCGTGCGGCTGGGGCGAGTTGGGGGTGGCGCAGTCCGGTGGAGGGGGTGAAGTCGGCGAAGGAGCAGCCGGCGCGCAGGGCGGCGGCCGCGTACAGGGAGCTGGCCGGCCAGGTGCCGGGGGCCGGTTCGGGTTCGGTGGAGGCGACGTTGACGACGACGGTGCGGGCGACGCCGGTGCGGCGGGCGAAGTCGCGGAGGTCGGTGGCGAAGTCGGCGATGAGTTCCTCGGGGGTGCGGGGGTCGCCGTCCACCGGGCCGCCGGGGCGGATGCGCTGGTCGGCCGCGGTCAGTTCGGCGTGCACGGCGGCGGGCAGCCAGTGCGGCAGGACGCCCTGGGCGGCCAGGTGCTCGGCGCGTTTGGGCAGGGGGGTGCCGGCGGTGTCGTGGCCGCCGAAGACGAGGGAGTCCAGGGCGGGCAGGCCGGCGGCGTGGAAGGCGTCCGTCTCGGTGACCAGGCCGGTGGGCGGGTGGAGGCCGGCGGCGACGGCGGCGCAGCCCGCCACCGCGGTGGTGGCCACCGAGCCGCGGGCTCCGATGAGCCACACGCCGGTGGCGGCACCGGCGGCTGGAGTGGTGGCGTGTGGGGTCACGAGCAGCCTCCCTGGGCGTGGGTCTGGGTGGTGGCGCGGGGGGTGTGGGGCCAGGATGCCGAGCGGGGCGGGGTGGGGGTGCGGTCCTCCGCCGGATGTCGAGCGGCCGCCGAGCCGGATCCCACCGCCCCGTCTCCTTGGGTGCCGCCGGGACCCGGGTCTCGGCGGCACGCAAGGAGGCGGGGCGTGCGTGGGCCCCGCCGGCCGTTGAGGGGCCGGCGGGGCCTTGGGGGGTGGCGTGCGCGGGGGCGCGCCCGGATCAGTAGGTCACGCGCAGCAGTTCGCCGTTGGTGCCCACGGTGTTGTTGGTGACGTACACCTTGCCGCAGCGGTCGACGGCCAGGCCGGTGGGCTGGCGCAGCCGGTCGCCGGTGGGGATCACGGAGACGGCGCCGGTGGCGGTGTCGACCTTGGACAGGGTGCCCGGCTGCGGCGGGCCGGCCAGCTGGGCGGAGCTGTAGGACAGGGCGAGCAGGTCGCCGTGGCGGTCCAGCTCCAGGTCGACCAGGTTGGTCAGTCCGGTGGCCAGGACCTGCGGCTGCTGGCCGGGGGCGATCTTCCACACGCGGGAGGCGCCCAGGCGTCCGCCGCTCATGTCCGCGATGTACACGGTGCCGTCGGCGGCCTTGGTGATGCCGGTGGGCACGGTCTCGGCGGCGCCGGTGGGCAGTTCGTTCTTGGGCAGCAGGTACTGGGTGGTGGTGGTGCCGTCGCTGTTGCCGCGTACGACGGTGTTGGCGCCGGCGTCGGTGACGAGGTAGCCGCTGCCGCTGCGCACCAGGCGCCAGGGGTTGGCGTGGACGTCGCCGCCGTCGGGGTTGAGGCGGGTCTCGTGGTCGGTGAGGTCGGCCAGGACCTTGCCGTCGCGGGTGCGGAAGACGGTGCCCAGGGTCTTGGCGCCCTCGCCGAGGGCCGCGCGGGAGTCGTTGGTGCCGCCCAGGGCGCTGGCGACGACGTAGCCGCCGAAGCGGTCGGGCAGGACGTCGCTGGGGCCGTTGGCGGAGATGGGGGCGCCCGGGGCGACGCCCTTGGCGGTGGAGGCCAGGCCGGTGGCGACGCGGCCCTTGAAGCTGCCCTTGACCTTGTAGACGGAGCCGGTGGCGCCCAGGCACGTCTGGTCCAGGGGGCAGCCGGCCAGGCCGGTGCCGGACTCGGCGACCAGCAGGGAGCCGTCGGGCAGCGCGGTGACCCCGCGCGGGTTGTTCAGCTGGGAGGCCACGACGGTCAGGACCGGCTCGGCGGCCGTGCGGGTGTGGTGGTGGCGGTGGGCCTGGGGCTGCGCCTGGACGGGGCCGGCGGTCAGCGGGACGGCGACGGCACCGGCCACGCCGGCCGCCAGGATTATCTTCGTCCAGGAACTGCGCGAGTTCGGCATTTCTCTCCTCGGTTCCATTGCTCCCCCCAATTACCTGGAGAGCGGATGCGAAATCAGCGCCACCTTAGGGCAGCCGCCTCGTTTATCGCGTCAAATGTTCCGCAGGAAAAGACGGGGGAACCTATAAACCACCGGCGTTCGAGTTTCCCTCCAGGCGGCTTCGACCTTTTTACCTATCGTGGTAGTCCGGATCCCTTCCGGCGGTTGGGACACGGTTGGGACAGACCATGCACTCCTGCAACGGAGGATTCTCATGCCCGAATTGCCGCCCCCGCACGTCGTCCGGGAAGCGGAGAGAGCGCGAGCGGATCTGCAGCGGCAGAGCCGGGAGCTGGCGCCGCCGCCGTTCGCCCTGCTGGAAATGATCATGGGAGTCATGGTCTCGCGGGCGGTGCACGTGGCCGCCGAGCTGAAGGTGGCCGAGGCGCTCGCGGAGGGGCCGCTGTCGGCCGAGGAGCTGGGCGGGCGGGTCGGCGCGGACGCGGACGCGCTCGGGCGGGTGCTGCGCCTGCTGGCGAGCAACGGGGTGTTCGCGACGCGCGCGGACGGCACGTTCGAGCTGACGCCGATGGCGGACGCGCTGCGCGCCGACCACCCGATGTCGATGCGCCCGATCGCGCTGCTGATGGGCCATCCGATCCACTGGGAGGACTGGAGCGGCTTCCCCGAGACCGTGGTCACCGGTGAGCCGGCGCTGCCGAAGCTGCGGGGCATGCACGCCTTCGAGTTCCTGACGAAGAACGCCGAGTACGGCCAGGTGTTCTTCGAGGGCATGGGCAGCATGTCCGCCTCGGAGACCGGGCCGATCGTCGCGGCCTACGACTTCTCGTCCTTCGGCACGGTGGTGGACTTCTGCGGCGGCCAGGGAGGACTGCTGGCGGGCATCCTGGCCTCCTCCCCCGGCACCAGGGGCGTGCTGTACGACCCGCGGGTGGAGGAGAACGGGTCGGCGCAGTTCCTGGCCGCGCAGGGGGTCGCCGAGCGGACCGAGCGGGTGGCCGGGGACCTGTTCGAGGTGCCGCCGGCCGGGGCGGACGCCTACGTCCTCAAGCACATCGTGCACGACTGGCCCGAGGAGCAGGCGCTGCAGATCCTGCGCAACGTGCGTGCGGCGATCAAGCCGGGCGGGCGGCTGCTGATCGCGGAGATGGTGATTCCGGAGCAGGGTGATGCGCCGCACTCCGGCAAGCTGGTCGACCTGTGGCTGATGCTGCTGGTCGGCGGCCGTGAGCGCACTCCCGGCCAGTACGCGGACCTGCTGGCGCGTGCCGGGTTCCGTCTGGAGCGCGTGGTGGAGACGGCGGCGGCGATCTCCCTGGTGGAGGCCGTGCCCGTGTGATCCGCCCCTGGTGACCGGAAGGCCCCGCCGCGGATGAGGGACCGCGGCGGGGCCTTCCCGCGTCCGCGGGGGCGGGGGGTGTCCGGCGGACGCCCGGCGCGGGGGCGGGAGCCGTCCCGTCGGACCCCGGCGCGGGGCTGTGTTGTCCGGCGCGGGGCGGGGGCTGTCCCGTGCAAGCGCGGCGCGGGGCTGTGTTGTGCGGCGGGAGTCGGGTGCGGGGGCGGGGCTGTCCGGCAAGTGGCCGGGCTGTGGCGGTCGTTGTCCGGCCGGGGTCGGCCGAGGTGGGGCCGAGGTGGGGCCGGGGTCGGCCGAGGTGGGGCCGGTCGGCCGGGATGGGCCGGTCGGCCGGGATGGGGGCATGGGGGTGCCCCCGGCGTGCCGCACACGCGCCGGGGGCAGGAGGGGGGCCGGGTCAGCGGGTGGGGCCGAACCAGCGGGTGAGGGCTTCTTCCAGGCCCTTGGGTGAGGTGCCGGCCCAGGCGACGTAGCCGTCGGGGCGGACCAGGACGGCGGTGGCGCCGGCCAGGGCGTCGGGGCCGTCGGTGGGTTTGGCCAGGACGGTGGCGACGTCGACCCGGTCGGGCCGGCCGGCCGCGGCGCGGCGTATCGCGGGGTCGTCGGCCAGGTCGAGCAGGACGCCGTGTCCCTGGTGGAGGAGGCGGGCGGGGGTGGTCTCGCCGCCGGTGCCGATCAGGGTCCGCGGCGGCATCCGGCGGCCCACCAGCGGGTGCGCCGTGCCGGTGCCCTCGCCGGTGTCGTCGCCGGTGAGGTCGTAGCGGATGTCGAGGTGGCTGACGATGCCGGCCAGGTGGCGTTTGACGTCGTCGTACCGGACGAGTTCGGCCATCAGTTCGCGCAGCGGGTCGGACTCGGGGCCGCCGAGGAAGACGATGCCCTGGGCGCGGGTGTTCATCAGCAGGCGGGCGCCGACGGGGTGGCGTTCGCCGTGGTAGGTGTCGAGCAGGGTGTCGTCGGCGTCGCCGCGGACGGCGGCGGCCAGTTTCCAGCCGAGGTTGGCCGCGTCCTGCACGCCGGTGCTCAGGCCCTGGCCGCCGGCGGGGAGGTGGATGTGGGCGGCGTCGCCGGCCAGGAAGATCCGGCCGCGCCGGTAGTGGGCGGCCTGGCGGGTGGCGTTGGTGAAGGAGCTGACCCAGCTCGCGCCGCCGTGGCTGATGTCCTCGCCGGTGATGTCCTGCCAGGCGCCGGCGACCTCCTCGAAGGTGACGGTGCGTTCGCGGTCGTGGGCGGGGCGGCCGTCGGGGCAGACGATGATGCGCCACACGCCCTCGGACAGCGGGGCGGCCATGACCATGCCGCCGTTGAGGCGTTCGCCCAGGAAGCGGGGGGTGAGTTCGACGCCGGTGATGTCCGCCAGGTACATGCCCTGGGTGGCGTCGGTGCCGGGGAAGTCGATGCCGGCGGCCCGGCGGACGCGGCTGGAGCCGCCGTCGCAGCCCACCAGGTAGGCGGCGCGCAGGGTCTGCCGGCCGCCGTCGGGGGTGCGGACGGTGATCTCGACGCCGTCGTCGCCGGGCAGGCCCTCGGTGAGGGAGACGAACTCCCAGCCGCGCCGGATGTCCGCGCCCAGTTCGCCCGCCCAGTCCTCCAGGACGGCTTCGGTGTCGCCCTGGGGGATGCCGCGGGCGCCGAAGTGGGCGTCCTCCAGGACGGTGAAGTCGAACTGGGCGCCGCCGAAGTGGCCCATGGGGCTGGTGGCGAGGGTGTCGCCCTGGCCGAAGCGGGGCAGCAGTCCGCGTTCGTCGAAGGTCTCCATGGCGCGGGCGGTGAAGCCCAGGCCGCGGGACTGGCCGGTGGGGGCGGGGAGTTTCTCGATGACGACGACGCGGGCCCCGCCCAGGCGCAGTTCGCCGGCGAGCATCAGTCCGGTGGGGCCGGCGCCGACGATGATGACGTCGGTGTCCGCCGCTGTCCCTTCCATGGTGGTTCCTTCCTGAACGGTGGGGTCGGTCGGGGTCCCGGCGGTGGTGGTGGGGGGCGGTGTGCCGGTGCCCCCGCCGGGAAGGGGGCGCGGCTCTTCAGCGGGGTGGCCCGAACCAGCGGGTGAGGGCCTCGGTGAGGCCGTCGGTGCCCGCTCCGGCCCAGGCGACGTGCCCGTCGGGGCGGACCAGGACCCGTTCGGTGCCGTGCAGGGCGCTGGTGGGGGCGGCCCGGGCGGACAGTGCGGTGACGCGGTCGGCCCAGCCGGTGGGGGCGGGCGCGGTGGGGGCGCCGGTGAGGTCGAGGAGGACTCCCCCGCCGGAGCGGACCAGGCGCGTGGTGGTGACGGTGCGCTCCGGCAGCCGCAGTTCGGTGCAGGGCAGCCGCGCTCCGAGCAGGGGGTGGGCGGGGCCGCCGACGTCGTAGCGCACGTCCAGGCCGCTGATCATGCCGGCCAGGTGGCGGCGTACGTCGTCCAGGGCGGTCAGTTCGCCCAGCAGGGTGCGCAGCGGGCCGACCTGGGGCGGGCCGAGCAGCATCAGGGCCTGGGCGCGGATGTTGGCCAGGACGCGGCGGCCGGTGGCGTGGCGTTCGCTGTGGTAGGTGTCCAGGAGGGTGTGGGGGGCTTTGCCGCGGACGACCAGGGCGAGTTTCCAGCCGAGGTTGAAGGCGTCCTGGACGCCGAGGTTGAGGGCCTGGCCGCCGATGGGCATCTGCTGGTGGGCGGCGTCGCCGGCGAACAGGACGCGGCCGTGGCGGTAGTGGGTGAGCTGGCGGGAGGCGTCGCCGAAGGCGTTGGCCCACAGGGGGGTGCCGGAGCTGATGTCCTCGCCGGTGACGCGTTTCCACACGGCGGTGATCTCCTCGAAGGAGACGTCGCCGCCGGGGCGGTGCTGGGCGGTGGAGCCGAACTCGTGGACCATCACGCGGGTCACCCCGTCGGGGCGGCGGGCGGCGATGGCCAGGCCGTGCTCCAGGCGCTGGAAGCGGCGGGCGGGCACGTCGATGCCGGCGACGTCGGCGCGCAGCAGTTCCCGGGTGGCGCTGTGGCCGGGGAAGGGGGCGCCGGTCAGGCGGCGCACGGTGCTGTCCTCGCCGTCGCAGGCGATGAGGTAGCGGCAGCGCAGGCGCAGGGGGGTGCCGTCGGGTCCGTTGGCGTGGACCTCCACCGCCTCGCCGGTGTCACGGAGGGCGGTCACCTCGTGCTTGCACTTGAGTCTGGCGCCCAGCGACAGCGCCCATTCCTGGAGGATGACCTCGGTGCGGGTCTGGGGCACCTTCCACTGGCCGGGGTGGGAGGTGGGCAGGGTCAGGTCGAGGGGCAGGCCGCCGAAGTGGCCGCGGGTTTCCTGGGGCGGGTCGCCGAACTCGGGCAGCAGGGCCCTGCTGTCGAGGATCTCCATGGTGCGGGCGTGCAGGGTGGAGGCCCGGGACTCGGTGTTGGGGGCGTGGCGTTTCTCCACGAGGACGACGCCGGCGCCGCCGTGGGCCAGTTCCCCGGCGAGCATCAGCCCGACGGGTCCGGCCCCGACGACGACGACGTCGGTGTCCAGGAGGTCCGCTGTCACGGCTCAGGCCTGCTTCTGCTCGGCGTGGGCCTTGGCGTGGGCGAGGGTGGCGCTGCTGTTGGTGGACAGGGCGCTGTGCACGTAGGCGCGGGCGTCGGCGACGGTGGCGTCGGGGCCCAGGATGCGGGCGATGTTGGCGGTGTTGAGGGTGACGGTGTGCTGGGAGGAGGCGGTGGTGCCCTGGTCGTTCTCGGTGAAGGTCCACTCGCCGGTGTGCAGGGTCATCAGGGCGGGCAGGGTGACCTGCTTGTAGGCGATCTTGTGGTGGGGGAAGACGACCCGGTAGGACTTGGTGGTGTGCACCGAGCCGTCCTTGGCGCGGGTGTCCATCTCCAGTTCCTGCAGGCCGGGGGTGTCCTCGGTGAGGCGGACCACGGCGACGTGCGGGAGCCGCTCGGACCACAGGTGGGCTTCGTTGATGAAGTCGAAGACGTCCTTGGCGGCGCCGGCGATGTGCACGGTGTCGGTGAAGGAGAAGGTGAGGTCGTCGGTGGCGGCGGCGTGCGCGGCTTCGACGTTGGTCTTGAGGGCGGCCAGTTCCTGGGTGCTGTTCTTGTCCACGGCCTGTTCGATCCACAGCAGGTCGTGGGGGTCGTCGCCCAGGGCGCTGTAGTCGTGCAGGAGGCGCACGCGGGAGGTGTCCTCGGTGAGCGCTTCGATGATCCAGGTGCCGCCCATGTGCTGGACGGGGGCGGCCGGTATCTCCTGGCGGAAGGTGATGGTGAGGTTCTTCGCGTCCAGGGTGCGGCGGGAGGTCCAGTCCTTGGGCTGTCCGTTGGCGGTGGCCCAGATGCGGATGCGTTCCTGGTCGCCGCCTGCTTCGAGGCGGTCCACGTGGATGGTGGGCGGGAAGATGCGCGGCCAGTGGGTCACGTCTGCGAGCAGTTCGTAGACCTGGGCGGCCGGGGCGCCGATCGTGGTCTCGTGCTCGACCTCACGCGTGGTCATGAGGCGTTACTCCTCGTCGGTTCGGGTGCCGGGACGGGTGGGTCAGAAGTTGCCGAGGCCGCCGCAGACGTTCAGGGCCTGGGAGGTGATGGAGGCGGCGGTGTCGGAGGCCAGGTAGCCGATGAGGCCGGCGACCTCCTGGGGGGTGGAGTAGCGGCCCAGGGGGATCTTGGCCTGGAACTTGTCGAGGATGGCTTCCTCGGAGGTGTCGTAGGCGGCGGCGTAGCCCTGGCGTACGCGCTGGGCCATGGGGGTTTCGACGTAGCCGGGGCAGACCGCGTTGACGGTGATGCCGGTGGGGGCCAGTTCGTTGCCCAGGGCCTTGGTGAAGCCGACGACGCCGTGCTTGGAGGCGGAGTAGGGGGCGCCCAGGACGACGCCCTGCTTGCCTGCGGTGGAGGCGACGTTGATGATGCGGCCGCGGTCCTTGGCGCGCAGGCCGCCGAGGGTCAGGGCGGCGCGGGTGACGCGGAAGACGCTGTTGAGGTTGGTGTCGATGACGTCGTCCCACAGGTCGTCGGCGATGTCGGCGGTGGGGCCGCCGCCGGAGCGGCCGGCGTTGTTGACGACGACGTCCAGGGTGCCGAAGCGGTCGACGGCGGCCTGGATCCAGCCGTCGACGGAGGCGGTGGAGCGGACGTCGACGACGGCGCCGTCGACGTCCAGGCCCTCGGCCTGGAGTTCCTTGACGGTGGCGGCGACGTTGTCGGCGCTGCGGGCGCCGATGAACACGCGGTGGCCCTGGCCGGCCAGGAGGCGGGCGGTGGCCAGGCCGATGCCGCTGGTGGCGCCGGTGATGACGGCGACGCGCTGGGTGGTGGTGTCGGTCATGGCGGGGCTCCTTCAGGCGGCCTGGGCGGGCGCGAGCTGGGCGTTGACGACCTCGATGAAGGTGCGGGGGGTGTTGGCCTCGCCGACGGCCTCCTCGTCCAGGGAGATGCCGTACTCGCGCTCGATGAGGCTGCCGGCCTCCAGCAGGGCGAGGGACTCGTAGCCGATGACCTCGAACTCGGTGTCGAGGATGTCGCCGTCCAGGTCCACGCCCTCGGCGACGCCGGCGGCGTCGCGCAGGGTGCGCTTGAGGTCGTCGAGGGTGAAGAGCTTGGTAGCCATGCTGGTTCCTTCCGTGGTGCGGCGTGCGGTGCGGTGGCGGGGTGGTCAGACGGCGCGGACGGCCATGGCGGAGTTGAAGCCGCCGTGTCCGCGGGCCAGGACCAGGGCGGTGCGCAGCGGGGCCGGGCGCGGCTCGCCCAGGACCAGGTCCAGGGGGTAGTCGGCGCACGGGTCGATGTGCACGGTGGGCGGGATGACGCCGTCGCGCAGGGCGAGGAAGGCGGCGGCCAGGTCCAGGGGTGCGCCGCCGGAGTAGAGGCGGCCGGTCATGGTCTTGGGCACGGTCACCGCCACGCCCCGGTCGCCGAAGACGGCGCTGATGGCGTCGGCCTCGGCGAGGTCGCCGGCCGGGTCGCCGGCGCCGTCGGCGAAGACGACGTCGATGTCGGTGGCGTCCAGGTGTGCGTCGGCCAGGGCGATCTCGATGGCCTTGCGCAGGCCGGGTTCGCGTCCGCTGCCGGGGCGGGGGTCGATGGTGGCGCCGTAGCCGGCGATCTCGCCGTAGGGGCGGGCGCCGCGGGTGCGGGCGGCGGCCGCGTCCTCGGCGATGAGGATCGCGCCGCCCTCGCCGGGCACGAAGCCGTGGGCGTCACGGTCGAAGGGCAGGTAGGCGTGGTCGGGTTCGTCGCTGGTGGAGAGCTTGCCGCCGGCGAGCTGGGCGACCCAGCCCCAGGGGCACAGGGAGGCGTCGACGGCGCCGGTGACGATGAGGGGGGTGCCCTTGCGGATCTGGCGGCGGGCCTGGGCGACGGCGTCCAGGCCGCCGGCGCCTTCGCTGACGACGACGCCGGCGGGGCCCTTCATGCCGTTGCGGATGGAGATCTGGCCGCTGTTGACGGCGTAGAACCAGGCGAAGGACTGGTAGGCGGAGACGTACTGGCTGCCCTGGCTCCACAGGGCCTGCAGTTCGCCCTGGCCGAACTCGAAGCCGCCGGCGGCCGAGGCGGTGATGACGCCCATGTCGAAGGCGGGCAGGGAGGCGGGGTCGGCTCCCGCGTCGGCCAGCGCCCAGTCGGCGGCGACCAGCGCCAGGCGGGTGACGCGGTCGGTCTGGGGCAGCAGCCGGCTGGGCAGCAGCCGTTCGGCCTCGAAGCCGTCGATCTGCCCGGCCAGGCGGGCGGGGTAGTCGGTGGGGTCGAAGCGGGTGATGCGGCCGATGGCGTGCTTGCCGCCCAGGGTCGCGGCCCAGTAGTCCTGCAGTCCCAGGCCGTTGGGCGCGGCGACGCCCAGGCCGGTCACCACCGTGGAGGCGGTCATACCAGGCTCCTTTCCGGGCTGGCGAGCACCATGGCGCTCTGGAAGCCGCCGAATCCGCTGCCGACGGTCAGGACCGCGTCGACCAGCTGGTCGCGGGCGACCAGGGGCACGTAGTCGAGGTCGCACTCGGGGTCGGCCGTGTGCAGGTTGGCGGTGGGCGGGACGACGTCGTACTCCATGGCCAGGGCCGAGGCGGCGATCTCGATGGAGCCGATGGCGCCCAGCGAGTGCCCGACCATGGACTTGATGGAGCTGACCGGGGTGCGGAAGGCGTGCTCGCCCAGGCTGCGCTTGAAGGCGGCCGTCTCGTGCCGGTCGTTCTGCTTGGTGCCCGAGCCGTGGGCGTTGACGTAGTCGATGGCCTGCGGGTTGAGGCGGGCCTCGTCCAGGGCCAGGGTGATCGCCTCGGCCATCTCCGCGCCGTCGGGGCGCAGGCCCGTCATGTGGTAGGCGTTGGAGCGGGTGGCGTAGCCGGCGATCTCGGCGTAGATGTGGGCGCCGCGCTTGCGGGCGGCCTCGAGTTCCTCCAGGACGAAGAAGGCGGTTCCCTCACCGAGGACGAAGCCGTTGCGGGTCTTGTCGAAGGGGCGGGAGGCGCACTCGGGGTCGTCGTGGCGGGGGGTGGTGGCCTTGATCGCGTCGAAGCAGGCCATGGTGATCGGGGAGATCGGCGCGTCGGAGGAGCCGGCGATGACGACGTCGGCGGAGCCCTCGCGGACCAGTTCGACGGCGTAGCCCACGGAGTCGATGCCGGAGGTGCAGCCGGTGGAGACCACGGTGCTGGGGCCCTCGGCGCCCACCGCCCAGGCGACTTCGGTGGCGAAGGAGCTGGGCACCATGTAGTCGTACAGGTGGGGGACGGCGTAGGTGTGGTCGACGGCGTCCAGGCGGCCTCCGTCGCTGACGACGCGGTACTCCTGGTCCAGGCCCATGGTGGCGCCGACCGCGCTGCCGACGGTGACGCCGACGCGGTGGGGGTCCAGGGCGGTGATGTCCAGGCCGCTGTCGGCGACCGCGCCGCGGGAGGCGACGACGGCGAACTGGGCGGCCCGGTCCAGGCGGCGGACCTCCTGGGGGCTCAGGCCGTGCGCGTAGGGGTCGAAGTCGGCCTCGGCGGCCACCCGGGAGCGGAAGGGGGCGGGGTCGAAGAAGGTGATGCCGCGGGTCGCGGTGCGCCCCGAGCTGAGCAGGTTCCAGAACTTCTCGCGGCCCACTCCGCCCGGTGCGATCACCTCGATCCCGGTGATCACGACGCGTCGCCTGCTCAACGGGAGGCCTCCCAGTCGTAGAAGCGGGTGGCCATGGCGTCGGCCGGTGAGCGCCAAGTGGCGGGGTCGTAGGCCTCGATGAACGGCTTGAGGTCCTCGCTGATGCCCACGAAGCGCGGGTCGGCCTTGGCCGCCTCGATCAGCTCGCCGCCGTTGTCCTCGTCGAAGTCCTGGAGGTGGAAGTACAGGCCCCGGTAGGAGAACAGCTGGCGGCGCCGGGTGCCCATGCGGTGCGGCATCTCGGTGGCGTCGAAGTCGGCGAACAACTTCGCCACGTCGTTGCTGGAGGCGGCCGCCATCCGGGCGACGATCAGCGTGCTGTGCATAGGGTTGGCTCCTCGGCGATGTGCGCGGAAGGGTTCTCGCAGCGGGCACGGGCACGGGCCCGGCGCGGCGGCCGGGCCGCGGCGCCGTCGACCACGACGGTTACGACGGTGCGGTGCGGCGGTAGCGGCCCGCACGGGGCCTGCCTGAGCCGTGGCGGAGCCGGGCCCGCGCGAGGGGCCGGCCGCACACGCCTGGGACGCCCGCCCCCGGACGGTGTCGCGGGGAGGGGCGTCCGCGGGACCGGCCCGGCTCCCGTCTACGCCGTGCGGCGCTGCGGGTTCACTGGCCGGCCGAACGCGTGTGCACGACCTGGTAGGTGTTGCTGTAGGGCTGGCCGGCGACGACGGCGCGGACGCGGCCCACGGCCGCCTTGCGGGCCTCGTCCTGGTCCTGGGGGGCCTGGTCGCGGTAGGCCTCCCAGGCCTGCTTGCTGTCCCACTGGGAGTAGGAGATGACGAAGGCGCCCTCCAGGCCGCGGGCGCGCAGTCCCTTGAGGACGACGTGCGCGCGGAAGCCGGGGACCTGGGCGAGGAAGGCCTGGCCGGGGCCGAGGGCGTCCAGGGCCTCCTCCTGTCCCTGGGGGGTGACCGGGAAGACGGTGAAGACGGTGTAGGCGTCGACGTCCGGGCCGATCTCGATCTTCCCGCCGAGCGCGTCGGAGGTCAGCGTGTGGGCGACCTCGTTCTGCATGAGGCGGATCGAGGTGGTGATCTCGCCGAAGACCGGCAGGGTGCGGTGCTTGAACTCCTCGCCCGCGTACCGCTTCTCCAGGTCCTCGCCGCTGCGCCACTGGATGAAGTTGAGGGTGCCGTAGGAGTCGACGCCGGAGTGCACGGTGGAGGACATCCAGCCCTCGTACGTGGCCGCGTCGACGATCTTCGTCATCTCCTCGATCAGCTTGTCCTGCTTCTCGGGAGTGTCCGTGGTGAACAGGTTCAGGACGGTGAGGTGCTTGTCCTCG
Source organism: Streptomyces sp. NPDC041968 (assembly GCF_055589025.1). Lineage (NCBI taxonomy): Bacteria > Bacillati > Actinomycetota > Actinomycetes > Kitasatosporales > Streptomycetaceae > Streptomyces > Streptomyces sp. NPDC041968. The sequence continues at coordinate 18,098 of NZ_JBVJCB010000002.1, forward strand.
GCGGAGATGATGGGCATGGGTCTGTCGTTTCCCTTCGCAAGGTGGGCGGCGCCCGGGGCGGGCGGCGGGGCGGGGCGGGTCTCAGGCGGTGGGACCGAACCAGCGGTCCAGGGCGGTGACGAGGCCGTCGGTGCCGGCCCCCAGCGGGGCGACCCAGGCGACGTAGCCGTCGGGGCGCACGAGGATGCCGTCCACCGGCGCCTCGCAGCCGTCGAAGTCGGCGGCGACCAGGTCGACGCGGTCGGCCCAGCCGGCCGCGGCCGTGCGCAGGCCCCGGTCGCCGCCGAGCTCCAGGAGCACGGCGCGCCCTCGGCGCAGCAGCGAGTAGAAGGCGGTCTTCTCGCCGTCGACGACCAGTTCGCGGTCGGGCAGGCGGCGGCCGAGCAGCGGGTGGTCGCCGTCGCCGACGTCGTGGCGGATGTCCAGTCCGGTGACCATGCCGGCCAGGTGCTGCTGGACGGAGGTGTGGGCTCCCATGAGTTCGGCCAGCACCTCGCGCATCGGGGTGATCTCCTCACCGCCGAGGTAGAGGATGCGCTGGGCGAGGGTGTTGGTCAGGATCCGCTCCCCCACCGGGTGGCGCTCGCTGTGGTAGGTGTCCAGCAGCCCTTCGGGGGCGCGGCCGCTGATGTCCAGGGCCAGCTTCCAGCCCAGGTTCACGGCGTCCTGCACGCCCGCGCTCATGCCCTGCGCGCCGATCGGCAGGTGGATGTGCGCGGCGTCGCCGGCCAGGAAGACGCGGCCCTTGCGGTACTGGGCGGCCTGGCGGCTGACGTCGGTGGTGGAGCTGACCCACAGCGGGGTGGCGGCGCTGATGTCCTCGCCGGTCAGCTTCTGCCAGGTGCCGGCGACCTCCTCGAAGGTGATCGCCTCAGGGTCGGTGCGCAGCGGCTGGGAGCTGTCGAAGTAGATGACGCGGCAGCGGTCGGGGCCCATCGGGATGACCATGACCATGCCGCCGGGGACCCGCTCACCGCTGAAGCGGGGCCGCAGTTGCACTCCGGCCACGTCCGCGAAGCGCAGCTCGATCGCCGGCTCGGTGCCGGGGAAGTCGATGCCGGCGAGCTTGCGCACGCTGCTGCGGGCGCCGTCGCAGCCCACGACGTAGCGGGCGCGCAGGGAAAGGGGGGAGCCGTCGGCGTCGGCGGCCTCGACGGTCACCGAAGTGCCGTTGTCCTGGAGCGCGGTGACCTCGTACCCGCGGCGGACCTCGGCGCCCAGCTCGCGCGCCCAGCCGCCCAGGATGCCCTCGGTGCGGGCCTGCGGGATGCCGCGCGCCCCGTAGGAACCGCCCTCGATCACCTGGTAGTCGAGCGGTACGCCGCCGAAGTGGCCGACGGGAATGACACCGACCTCACCGAAGCGGTCCATGAGACCGCGCTGCGCGAACTCCTCGATGGTCCGCGCGGAAAATCCCAGCGCACGGGATTCCTTAATCGGTTCGGCGAGTTTGTCGAGCACCACCACCGATATTCCAGCAAGCCTCAATTCACCTGCGAGCATGAGACCGGTGGGACCGGCTCCCACGACAATGACGTCCGAATCGTAGAGTTCCATCTGCCCTCTTCTCACTGGTGTTCAGCCAGTATGGAGAGAGCGGCGGGCGGGCGTAAATAGACGCTGTTACAGGTCTTGTGCAGTGAATGCCAGAAAAACGTGCGGTACGTCAGAGCTTCGACAAACGCTCTTGCCGCGGGCGCTTGGGATGACGGCATTCTCGAACATGACCTCCACCCTGACGAACGATCAATCGGCATACGGTCTCGATGTCGGCGCGCGCGCCGAGGTCGCCGGCCTCCTCGACCGCTACCTCCTGTCGCTGGACGACGGGGAACTCGACGAGGCGTGGGCGGCAAGCCTGTTCACGAAGGACGCGGTGGTGGCGTTCCCGGTCAGCCGCCACGAGGGCGTCGAGGGAATGGCCGCCTACCACCGGGCGGCGCTGTCGGCGTTCGCGGCCACCCAGCACCTGGGCTCCCCGGCGGTGGTCGAGGGGGACGGGCAGCGGGCGGTGCTGAGGGCGAACCTGATCTCCACCCATGTGCACCACGCCCGCCACACGCAGGGCGAGGGGGCGCGGGCGCCGCTGTTCTCCACGGGCACCTTCGTCGACGGGCAGGCCCGGCGCACCGAACAGGGCTGGCGGCTGAACCTGCTCACCTTCCGGCTGCTGTGGTCGCAGGGCTCGCCGCCCCCGCGCTGACCCGCACACGCCTGCGCGGCGCCCCCCTTCCCTGGTCTCGGGAATGGGGGCGCCGCGCAGGCGTGTGTGCGGGTCAGGTGTTGAGGCTGAGCACCCGGTCGACCGCGATCTCGATGACCACCCGGCCCGGCGGGGTGGGCGGGGCCGACCAGTAGCGGCGGGCGTAGAGCCGGGCGCCGCGCTCCACCCGGGCGGGGTCGGCGACCACCTCGGCGGTGCCCTCCAGGGTGACCCAGCGAAAGCCGTCCACCTGGCACAGTGCCACCCGGCCGCCGGGCGCGGCCAGCAGGTTGCGGGCCTTGCGCGAGGTGGAGACCGTCATCACCCGGGCCAGGCAGGCGGCCGCGTCCCAGGTGAAGCGGACCGGTGCCACGTGCGGGGTGCCGTCGGGGCGCAGGGTGGTGAACGCGGCGACGAGCACCGTGGTGGTCAAGAACGCCTCGACCGAGTCGGGCACCGTGACGGCGTCCGGGCGCTGTATCGAGGGCGGCATACGGGTGTCCTCACTTCCAAGGGGGGGCACGGTGCGGGCGGCGGCAGCGGCAGCGGCGGTGGGTGCGTGGGGGGGGTGGGCGGGGCCGGCCGGTGTGCCCGGGCCAGCATGCCGTGGCGCGCTCGACCCTGGCTTGACGCCCCAGGTGCGCGGTGCGCGCCGCGGTGCCGGGCGCCGGTGGCGTGCGGGTGGGTCAGGGCGGGTGCGGGGGGCAGCCGGCGGGGCGGTCGGGCGGGCGCCGCGGGCGCAGGCGGGAGGTGCGCGGGGCGCCGGTGTGCCCGGCGGGGGTGCGCGGCCGCGGGGCGATCGCCGGCAGCGGCTGTCCCCGCAGGACGTCCAGCACGGTGGCGGTGGTGGTCCCCTCGCCGGTGCGGGGCAGGTGGTCCAGCAGCCGGGCCAGGTGGTCGGCGAGCAGGTGCGCGTCGCGGTCGCACACGCGGCTGCGGTCGTGGACGACGGCGAAGGTCAGCGAGCCGTCGACGCCGGGGTGCACGAGCAGGGCCAGGGGCAGGCCGCCGGGGCCGGTGCCGCCGGTGCCCTCCGCCTCCAGGACGGCGCCGGCGGCGGCGAGCCGGGCCCGGGGGCCGGCCGGCGGGCGCGGCACGCTCTCCACCGACACCAGGCTCTCGAAGAGTTCCCCGCCGGCCGTGGCGGTGGCACCGCGGCCGCTCCAGCGGTGGATGCGGGCGGTGGAGACCCATTCGTAGGCGGCCATGTCCAGGGCGCGGTCGCGCAGCTGCGCCAGCAGCAGCGCGAGCGGCTGGCGGGGGTCGACGCACACCGCCATCGGCAGGCAGGTGCGCAGCGGTCCGGGCAGCCGCTCGGCGCCCTCCAGGGCGATGCCGCGCCCGGAGACGGCGACGCCGAAGCCCACCGCCGCCACCGGTCCGCCGGCGGCGGCCCGGTACAGCAGCAGCGCCCACAGCATCTGCACGGCGCTGGAGTCGGGCACGCAGCGCAGCGCCGCCCAGTGGTGCAGGCGGGCGGCCTCGCGCGGGCCGAGACGGACCTCGACGCGGCCGGGGCCGCGCTGGCCGGTGGGGGGCCCGGGCCGGGCCGGCAGCAGGGCGAGGGGGCCGGCGGGCAGGGCGGTGCGCCACCACTGGTGGGCGGGGGCGGTGTCCTGGCGCTGCAGCCAGGCGCTCCAGTCGCGCAGGTCGGGCCGGCGTTCGCCGCCGGGCAGGGTGCCGCCCGCCAGGTAGGCGCGGCAGAACTCCTCCAGCAGGAGGTGGACGCTGTAGGCGTCCAGCAGGGCGTTGGGGAAGGTGAGCACCACCCGGGTGGCCGGCCCGGCGGTGCCCGTACAGGGGCCGGGCAGGTCCAGGAGGGTGATGCGCAGCGGGGCGGGGCGGCGCAGGTCGAAGCCGCGCAGGCGCTCGCGTTCCAGCAGGTGCTCCCAGTCGGCGCTGCCGGCGCGGTGGCGGACGACGTCGGCGCGGGCGCGGTCGTGGAGGATCAGGCGCGGGGCGGGGGCCGGGTGGAGGGCGGCCCGCAGGACGCTCTCGCGGTCGATGACGGACTGCCAGGCGGCGGTGAACCGCTCGGTGTCCAGCGGTCCGCTCCAGCGCCAGGTCAGCTGCTCGACGTGGCGTCCGGCCTCCCGGTGCCCGCCCGGGCCGTGCAGCAGGTGGTGCAGCAGGCCGTGCGGGGGCCAGGGGGCCGTCGTGGCGGGGCGGCGCGGGCCGGCGGGGCGGCCGCGCGGGGGGCGCGGGCGGTGCTGCCTCGCCATGGGTCGCCCTCCTCGGATCGCCGCCGGCTCGCCCGCGGGCCGGCCGGCCGTGCGGGGGTGCGGGAGCGGTGCGGTGGGCGCGGTGCTCCCCGGGCACCGTGGCACAGGCTCCTGCCGGGGCCCTGACAGGGCGCTGACGCGGCTGCAGAAACGCCGGAGAAACGCTTCTTCATGGGTGGGGCACGGGTCGGGCCCGGGGGGCCGGGGGCCGGCCGGGGGGCCGGGGGGGGGCCGGGTCCGGATTGCCGGGCGGCCCGCGGGTGTTGGGCGCCCGCGGGTGTTGGGTCCTGCGGGTGTTGGGTCCTGCGGGTGTGAGTCCGACGGGTGCTGCGCGGCGGGGTGGTGAGCGTTCTGGGGTGCTGGTCCCGGCCGGGGGTGCGGGGCGGCGGGGGTGCGAGCCCGGCGGGGGTGGTGGGGGGTGGGGTCAGTCGGGTGGGGCGGTGTCGGTCATGGCGGCGAGGAAGCCCTCGTCGAGCATGGTGGTGGCGGAGGTGTCGTCGGCGGTGCTGAGGCCGGCGTCGTGGCAGGCGACGCTGAGCAGGTAGCGGTCCATGACGGGGTAGGTGGCGAAGCCCCATTCGCCGCCCGTGACGGGGGTGCCGTCGGGGGCGCACAGCCGGCCGCCGCTGAAGCCGAACTCCTTGAAGCCCAGGCGCAGTCCCTGGCCGAGGGCTTTGCTGTAGGCCTCTTTCTGGGTCCACAGGCGCAGGACGCGGGCGGCGCGTCGGCCGGCGGGCAGCAGGTCCAGTTCCCGTGCCTCGGCGGGGGTGAGGACCTGGCGCTGGAGCAGGTCCAGGCGCAGGGGGCGCTGGGCGGGCTCGACGTCCACGCCGATGCGGCCGGTGCGGCTGAGGCCGACGGCGATCAGGTCGCCGGTGTGGCTCAGGCTCAGTTCGATCTGGTCGAAGCCGCGCAGGTAGGGGCGTCCGCCCAGCCGGTAGGCGAGGTCGAGGTGTTCGGGCGGGACGGCCAGGGCGGCGGCGGCGGTGTTCTTGATCAGCAGCCGGGAGGCGGCGAAGCGGTAGCGGACCGCCGCGTCGGGGGTGCGGCGGTAGCGGGGCCAGTCGGCGCCGAGCAGTTGCGGCAGGCGCCGGGTGGTGAGCACGCTGGGCAGCCATTCGCTCCAGGTCGTGCAGACCAGCGCGTTGCCGAGGGTGGCGAGGTTCTCCCGTACCCCGGGCCAGGGCCCGGTGGGCCGTGGCACGTGGAGGGGCACGGCGCACGTGACCCGGTCCATCGTCGTCTCCCTGCGTGTGAGTGCTCCCGCCGGCCGGTGGCGGCCGGGGTGCGTGAGGTGCGGGTGGGGGGGGTGGGGTGTTCAGTGGGCCAGGGCGGTGGCGTACAGGTCGAGGCTGTGTCCGTGGCGGCAGCGGTCCAGGGCTTCGGCCAGGACGGTGTGCTGGGCCTGGGGCGGCAGGTCGGGTACCGGGGCGCCGAGCCGGCGGGCGATGCGGCTGAGGGCGAGGACCGCCCAGGCGGGGTCGGCGAGGAAGGTGTCGTGGCCGGTTTGGCCCTCGAAGACGCCGAGGCAGGCGGCGGCGGACAGCAGCAGGGCGTAGCGGTCGGCCAGGGCGCAGGCCAGGGGGTCGACGGCGGTGCTGGAGGCGGGCAGCTGGGCGCAGCGGTCGCGCAGGGTGCGCAGTTCCGCCACGAGGGTGCGGGCGAGGGTGGCCAGGGTGGTGTGCAGGGGCCCGGCGCTGTGGGTGCTGAGGCGTTCGGCGGCGGCGATGAGGGTGGCGGCCAGGAGGTCGCCGGTGCCCGAGTGGGTGAGCCGGGTGTGGTCCAGGGGTGGCAGGGGTGCGCCGGGGGTGAAGAGCTGGGCGGGCCCTTCGGCGGAGCGGAACCAGGCGGTGCGGGCCAGGGCGGCCAGTTGCGGGACCAGGACGGCCTGGCAGACGGCTGTTCCGGAGTGTCCCAGGCCGGCCACGGGCAGGTCCCGGGCCAGTTTCTGGAAGCCGCCGTACAGCGGTCCGCGGTCGTAGCCGCGGGCGCCCAGGACGGCGGCGAGTTCTTCCAGGTCCTCGCGCAGCAGGTCGGGCATGGTGTATTTGACGGCGGCGGCCAGGAGGTAGGCGTCCTTCGGGGCGAGGCTGAGGGCGCGCAGGGCGGTGACGGCCATGGCGTCGCAGGCCAGCAGGTCCGCGAAGACTCCGCTGAGGGCTTTGTGCCAGCGGCGGGCGGGCTGGTGGCCGGGGCGGTGCTCGGTGGCGGCGCGGACGGCCAGGCGCAGGACGCCGTCGACGCCGGCCAGGACCGTGCCGGGGATGAGGCCGTGGCTGATCTGGAAGCTGCGCAGGGCCAGGGTGATGCCCTGGCCCGGGGTGCCGACCAGGGCGCTGTCGGGCAGGTGCACGTCGTTGAGGCGCAGGCCCGAGAAGCGGGCTCCGCGCATGCCGGGCATCCGGACGCGGGAGAGGCGCTGGACCTGGCCGCGCTCGGGCGGTCCGGTCAGCAGGAACACGGAGTGGCTGCGGGGTCCGTGGCGCGGGGAGGTGCGGGCGTAGACGACGAAGGTGTCGGTGCGGTCGGCGTTCATGACCGCGTCCTTGCTGCCGTTGAGGAGGTAGCCGCCGCCGGGGGCGGGGGTGGCGGCGACTTCGCGGCGCAGGATGGCGTTGGCGTGGGCGACCTCGCGGTGCACGATCGCGGCGCGGCCGCCGCCGAGCAGGACGCCGGCCAGGGCGGTGCGCTGGGCCGGGTCGCCGGCGGTCCACACCGAGGAGGCGGCGAACAGGGAGGTGACGCCGAAGCCGTAGCCGGCGGCGAGGTCGCGGCGGAAGAGGGGGCGCAGCACGCGGGCGAGTTGTTCGAGGTCGGTGAGGCGGCCGCCGAGGTCGTGGGGGACGAATTCGGCGCTGAGCCGGTGGCGGGCGAGCAGGGCCTCGGTGGCGTGGGGGCTCTGGCGGGCGTCGTCGGCGCGGATCAGGGCCAGGTGTCCGTGGGGATTTCGGGGGTCGAAGGGGTCGCCGAGGGCGGCCTCCAGCCGGGCGGCGCGGGCGGGTTCGCCCCTGTCGTGTGCCGGCGCCGAGCCGTGCCGGGCACCGGCAGGCGCGGGTGCGGGGACGGCTGCGGGTGCGGGGGGCGGGAGGGGGCCGGGGTGGGGGGTGCGGTCTCCGGTGCCGGTGGGGGCCGGGCCGGCCGGGGCGGTCACAGGGCCCTTACCGCGCCGCTGGCGTGGCGGGTGGCGTGTTCGAGGACGTGCCGTGCGGTGCGGGACAGTTCGTCCTGCACGCGGCGGGCGGTGTCGGGGCCGGTGGCGTCGTCGCTGAGCAGCACGTTGTGGCGCACGCTCACGTCCACTCCGGCGGGGTGGGGGTCCAGGGACCATTCGCCGGTGTAGGCGGCCAGGGGGGTGCGGGGGTGCAGGTGCTTGTGCACGAGGCGGCCGGCGCCGGGGAAGCTGATGCGTACGGCGCGGGTGCCGGTGGCGGCGTGGCCGTCCAGGGCGAGGGTCTGGATGCCGGGGGTGTCCTCCAGCACGCTCACCGGGCGGGTGTAGGCCAGTTCCTCGGGCCAGTCCCCGGCGCGGTAGAGGAAGTCCAGGACCAGCTCGGCGGGTGCTTTGATCCTGACGGTGTCCTCGAAGGTGAGGGTGAGGTCGTCCAGGTGGGTCCAGCGTTGGGCGAGGCGGGCCAGGCCGTCGAGCTGGGCGCGGCTGTTGGCGCGGGTGACCTGCAGGGCCCAGGCGGCGTCGGCTCGGTCGTCGCCGGTGACGGTGAAGGCGTGTTCCAGGCGTACCCGGCTCTCTTCGCCGGCCGCGTGCACGCTCCATGTGCCGCTCATCGACTCGATGGGGCGTGAGGGCAGTTCCTGGCGGAAGCGGACGCGGTGGGCCGCCACGTCCAGGTTCCGGTGGGAGACCCAGGAGCTGACGCGGTCGCCGGCCAGTGCCCACATGCGCAGTCTCTCGCGGGTGCCGTCGAAGTCGAGCTGTTCGACGTGCAGGCACGGGGAGAAGAACAGCGGCCACACGGTGGCGTCCGCTATCAGGCCGTACAGCACTCCGGCCGGGGCCGGAACGTTCACTTCACAGGCACTGCGGTGCACTCGCGCATCCGGCATCGTCCACACCCTCCGTCGTCCAAGGCGTCGCCGCCGTGCCGGGTCCCTGGCCGACCGCGGGTGCCGCGGTCCTGCGGGGGCGGGCGCGGCGGCCCGTTGTGCTGCGGCTCTTCGTCGACCCTGTCCGGAACCGCTCGGGATCGGCCCGGGCCCGGCTCGAATCCCTCTGGAGCAGGTTGACCGGGACGCGCGGGGCGGGGGGTGTGCCGGTGCTCCAGCGGCGCGCGGGGAGCGCTTGAGGGGGCGGGCGGACGGTGGCGGCCGGTGGTGCGCCGCCCGTCCCCTCCCCCCGGGGGGCGGCGCGCCGGTCACGGGGGGTGCGGTGGGACAGGGAGGTGGCGGGGTGGGGTTCTTTCGTCGGCGCTTTCGTCCGCGCCGGTTCGTGCGCGGTCTGTGGGAGGGGCTGGTCACCTACGGGCGGCTGTGCATCGGCGGGGAGACGGCGCCCTATGAGGAGGTGCGCCCGCGGGAGGGGTGGCGGCAGCCGCCGCCGGGTCATCCCGAACGGGTGCGCGGTGATGTGCCGTTGACGCCGTTGGAGCGGCGTCTGGCCCGTGAGCTGGGCGGCCGCCGCTCCGGCAAGGACCGCGGCGCGGCCTAGCCGCCGGCTGCGGGCCCCGTGCGGGCCGCTCCCGGGCCCCGTGCGGCCTGCCCCTCCGGGGCCCGCCGCCGGTGCGGTGGCCCGGGGGCCGGGTGGCCGGGGGGCCGAGGGCCCGGGGTGGGGGGCCGGGGGTGGGGGGGCCGGGGGTGGGGGTGGGGGTCAGGGGGTGGGGGCTTGGAGTACGGCGGCGGAGTTGAAGCCGCCGCGTCCGCGGGCCAGGACGAGGGCGGTCTTCAGGTGGGGCAGGGGGCGGGGGGTGGTGACGAGGTCCAGGGGGCAGTCGTCGGCGAGGTGTGCGGTGCCGGTGGTGGGCGGCACGATGCCCGCGGCCAGGGTGAGCAGGGCGGTGGCCAGGTCCAGGGCGGCGCCTCCGGCGCCCAGGCGTCCGGTCATCGTCTTGGGCACGGTGACGGGGACGCCGTAGGGACCGAACAGGGTGGTCAGGGCGTGGCTCTCGGTGCGGTCGGCGGTGCGTTCGCCGGCGCCGTCGGCGAAGACGACGTCGATCTGTGCGGGGGTCAGGCCGGCCTGGGTGAGGGCGAGTTCGGCGGCTTCGCGCAGGCGGGGCCGGCCGGGGCCGTCGAAGGTGGCGGCGCAGCCGGCGACGGTGCCGTAGCCGGTGGCGCCGCGGCGGCGGGCGCGGCGGGCGTCCTCCAGGACCAGCAGGGCGCCGCCTTCGCCGACGGTGTGGCCGTCGGCGTCGGTGTCGAAGGGCCGGTAGGCGCGGGCGGGGTCGGGGTGGGGGCTGAGGCGGCCGTCGGCGAGGTGGGCGGCCCAGCCCCAGGGGCACAGGGTCGAGTCGATGCCGCCGGTGACCATGAGGGGGGCGCCGTCGCGGATGTGGCGGCGGGCGCGGGCGAGGGCGTCGATGCCGCCGGCCTGTTCGCTGATGAGGGCGGAGCCGTGGCCGCGCAGGCGGTGGCGGATGGAGATCTGGGCGGGGGCGGCGGCGTGGAAGGAGGCGAAGGACTGGTAGACGCTGACGTGTGCGGCGCCCTTGCTCCACAGGGCGGCCAGGCCGCGTTGTCCGTACTCGGCGCCGCCGGCGGAGCTGGCGGTCATGACCCCGGCCTGTTGCAGGGCCTGGTCGTCGGGGTCGGTGCCGGCGTCGTCGAGGGCTTCGCGGGCGGCGGCCAGGGCCAGGCGGGTGCTGCGGTCGGTGGAGGGCAGCAGGGTGCTGGGGATGTGGTCGGCGTCGGTGAAGGCGGTGATCTCGCCGGCGATGCGCACGGGGTAGGGGGAGGCGTCGAAGCGGGTGAGGGGGCCGATGCCGCTGCGGCCGGTGAGCAGGGCGTGCCAGTAGGCGGGGGCGCCCAGGCCGTTGGGGGCCATGATGCCGATGCCGGTGACCAGTACCTGGTGGGGGCGGGGCGGGCCGGCGCGGTGCGGGCGGGGGCCGGGGGCGTGGTTCATGCCGCCTGCCCCAGGTGGGGGCGGGTGAGGACGGCGGCGGTGTGGAAGCCGCCGAATCCGCTGGCGACGCTCAGGACGGTGTGGGTGCGCTGCTGGCGGGCGATGAGCGGGGTGTAGTCCAGGTCGCAGGTGGGGTCGGGTTCGTGGAGGTTGGCGGTGGGGGGGACGACGCCGTGGCGGATGGCCAGGGCGCCGGAGGCCAGGTCGAGGGCGCCGGCGGCGCCCAGGGCGTGGCCGATCATCGATTTGATGGAGCTGACGGGCACCCGGTGGGCGTGGTGGCCCAGGCCGGCTTTGAAGGCGTGGGTCTCGTGGCGGTCGTTGTGGCGGGTGCCGGCGCCGTGGGCGCTGATGTAGTCGATGTCGGCGGGGTTGAGCCGTGCGCGGTCCAGTGCGGCGCGGATGGCGGCGGCCATCTCCTGGGCGCCGGGGCGCAGTGCGGTCATGTGGTGGGCGCTGCTGTGGGCGGCGGTGGCGGCCAGTTCGGCGTAGGGGGCGGCGCCGCGCCGGCGGGCGTGTTCCTGTTCCTCCAGGACCAGGACGGCCGCGCCTTCGCCCAGGACGAAGCCGTCGCGGGTGCGGTCGAAGGGGCGGCTGGCGGTGGCGGGGTCGTCGTTGCGGCTGCTGGTGAGGCGGAGGCGGTCGAAGCAGGCCATGGTGATGGGGGCGATGGGTGCTTCGGCGCCGCCGACGACGGCCAGGTCGGTGCTGCCCTCGCGGATGAGGTCGGCGCCGTGGGCGACGGCGTCCAGGCCGGAGGTGCAGCCGCTGGAGACGAGGCCGACGGGTCCCTGGGCGCCGCAGTCGCGGGCGAGGGCGGCCGCCAGGGAGCTGGGGACGAAGTAGTCGTAGAGGGACGCGGCGGCCGCGGTGTGGTCGAGGTCGGCGGTGTTGCCGCAGTCGCTGAGGACGGCGTACTGGGTGGCCAGGGCGGTGGTGCAGCCGATCGCGGTGCCCAGGCTGACCGCGCAGCGCAGCGGGTCGCGGGCGAGGTGGTCGCCCACGCCGCTGTCGGTGAGGGCTTCGCGGGCGGCGACGAGCGCGAACTGGGTGATGCGGTCCAGGTGTTCGGTGTCGGCGAAGGCGAAGCCGTGGGCGGCGGCGTCGAAGTCGACCTCGGCGGCGATGCGGGAGCGGTAGGCGGAGGCGTCGAAGAGGGTCAGGGGGCGGGTGGCGGTGCGGCCGTCGGTGAGCAGGTTCCAGAAGTTCTGGGTGCCCACCCCGCCCGGGGCGACGACTCCGATGCCGGTGATCACGACACGTCTCACCGGCCGCCTCCGGCCGCGGCGGCGCTGCTGTGGGCGCGGCAGGCGCGGCCCACGTGCCGGGCCAGGCCCGGGGAGCTGGCGAAGAAGTGGCCGCCGGCGACGGTGTGCAGTTCGATCAGGTCGGTGGTCCACTGCTGCCAGTGCCGCAGTGCGGCGGGGGCGGCCAGCGGGTCGTCGCTGCCGGCGAAGACGAGGACGGGGACGTCCACGGGGCCTCCGGTGACCGGGTCCAGGGCGGCGTTGCGCAGGGACTTGGCCAGGCGCAGGTCGTCGCGCAGGACGGGCAGGAAGGTGCGCCGCCACAGTCCGCCGGGGGAGGCGGAGGCGCCCGGCGGCAGCGAGCCGATGCTGTCGAGCAGGGGCAGCAGGTCCTCGTCGGGCAGGTCCGCGCCGTCGACCAGGGCGGTGGTGGTGTGCGGGGGCGGGCAGGCGCCCACCGCCAGGAACAGCGGCGGCGCGCCGGCGTCGGCCAGGGCCCGGGTGAGGGTGTAGCCGACCAGGGCGCCCATGCTGTGCCCGTACAGGGCGTAGGGGCCGCGGCGGGCGGTGGCGAGCAGGCCGGGCATCAGGTCGGCCAGCAGTTCGGTGCGGCCGCTCAGGCGGGGCTCGCGGCGGCGTGCCTCGCGGCCGGGCAGCGGCAGGGCGTGCACGTCGACGCCGTCGCCGACCGCTGTGCCCCAGCCGCGGTAGCTGGCCACGCCGGCGCCGGCGTGGGCGAGGCAGGCCAGGGTGACCCGGGCGGGCCCTTCCTGGCGGGCCTTGGAACTCGAAGCCATCCGTCGCCTTCCTCGTGAGCGGCCGGGCCCGGGGTGCGGCGGGCGGGGCCCGGGCACGGTGCGGTGGGATGCGGGCACGGTGGGGTGGGGTGCGGGCACGGTGCGGTGGGGTGTGCTGTCCGGTTCCTGCCTCTCCCCCGCCCCCGTGCCCGGGCCTGCTGCGGCTGCCGGGCCCGCCCCCGCTTGCGGGCCCGGCAGCGGGAGCGGGTGCGGGCCGGGGTGCGGGGTGAGCCTCGCCCCCGCGGCTCGTGCGGCGCTCGACCCGGCGCCCCGGGCGGTCCGGGGGCGGCCGGCGGGCCGTGCCGTGCGCGGCGGCCGGGGTGTCATGCCGCGTACAGGTCGAACGTCGAGGAGCGGCGGGCTCCGGCGGCGACGTCCAGCTGCGGGTCGACGGCGAGCATCGCCTGGTGCAGCCGCTGCAGTTGCGGGGAGGGTTCGACGCCGAGTTCTTCGATGAGGCGCTGGCGCAGTCTGCGGTAGACGTCGAGTGCGGCGGCCTGGCGCCCCGAGCGGTACAGGGCCACCATCGCCTGGGAGTGCAGCCCTTCGTGCTGGGGGTGGCGGGCGACCAGGTCGGTGAGTTCGGCGATGAGTTCCACGTGCCGGCCCAGGCGCAGTTCGGCGTCGATGCGGCGTTCGCGGGTGACCAGGCGGCTCTGTTCCAGGCGCATCACCTCGATCTCCAGGATGGGTCCCACCCGTACGTCGACCAGGGCGGGCCCGTCCCACAGGTCCAGGGCCGTGCGCAGCACCGCCGCGGCGCGTTCGTCCTCGCCGTCCTCGAAGGCCTGGCGTCCTTCCTGGACGAGGCGTTCGTACTGGAAGGCGTCGACCGCCTCGGCGGGTATCTGCAGCAGGTAGCCGCCGTAGCGGGTGGCGAGGACGTCCTTGGCCGAGCCCGGCACGTCCGGGCCCATGGCGGTGCCCAGCAGGCGGCGCAGCTGGAGGATGTAGGTCTGCAGGGTGGTCATCGAGCTCTGCGGCAGTTCGGTGCCCCAGATCTCCTCCATGAGGGTGGGGACCGGTACGACCCGGCCAGGGCACAGGGCGAGCAGCGACAGGATCTGCCGGGGCTTGCCCGCGGTGGGCACGACCGAGATTCCATTGAATTCGGCGTTCAACGCACCCAGGACTTGTATTTTCACGATTCCCTCCGCAAGTTGTCAGGGCGGTCGGTTCTGAGCCGTTGATAGAGCGTTTAGATACTGTCGTGTTCCGCGTTCCCGTGTCATTCCCGCCACTCTGCGGCAAGAGGAACCGGACGTTTCTTGCACCGGGGCGCGAGAGCGGCTCGAGTATGTCTCGTTCCGCACGGCAAGTGGCGACGTAAAAGCGTTCCGGCCACCCGGTATACGGCCGTGCGGCGGCGCTTCCCTTTTTCGTGCCGGGCCCGGGCCGTGCGGGGGCGGCCGGGGTGCGGACGGGGGCGGGCGGGGGTGAGTGGGGGTGGCCGGGGTGCGGGCGGGGGCGGTCGGTGCGGTGGGGGTGCGGCGTGGGGGTGTCCCGCGGCGCTGTGGGCGTCCTCACCCGTCCCGCGTGGGTGGGGTGCTCCGGGGGCGGGCGGGGCGGGTGGCGGCTCGAGGATTTTTCCATGCCGGTTTGCGGGCGGCTGGGGAATCGTGCGCCGAAAACGGGGGTCGGCTACTGTCCGGGCACAAGGAAGTGCATCTGCTATTCGTGAGGGAAATATCAGGGCCGCGCCCCCGGGTCGGCGGGTGCGGCGGAGGTGTTTCCCGGGCAAGGGCGAGATGGAGTTTCGGATTCTTGGGCCGGTTCAGATTCACGACGAGCGGGCCGGTGCGCGGATCGTTCCCGCCGGCGCCAAGCAGCGGGCGCTGCTGGGTGCGCTGATCGTGCGGGCCGGCCAGGTGGTGCCCAGCGAGCGCCTGGTGGAGGAGCTGTGGGGTGCGTGTCCCCCGGCGAACGCCGCCAACGCGCTGCAGGCCCATGTGGCGCGGCTGCGGCGGCTGCTGGCGGCGCCCGTGTCCCCGTGCGGGGCGCCGGCCGGGGGGTGGGTGCAGACGTGCCCGCCGGGTTACGTCCTGCGGCTGGGGTCCGCGGCCACCGACGCGCAGCGTTTCGAGCGGCTGGCCGCGCGGGCGGGGACGCTGGCGGCGGGTGCGCCGGGCCGGGCGGCGGACGTGCTGCGGCAGGCTCTGGCGCTGTGGCGGGGGCCTGCCCTGCACGGCTGCGGGCAGGGGCCGGTGTGCTCGGCGGGTGCGGTGCTGTGGGAGGAGAGCCGGCTGCTGGCGTGGGAGCTGCTGTTCGACGCCAGTCTGCGGGCCAACCGCGGTGCGGAGATCACCGGGGAGCTGCAGGAGCTGGTGGCCGTTCATCCGCTGCGGGAGCGGTTCTACGAGCAGTTGATGGCGGCGCTGCTGGGTGCGGGGCGGCGGGCGGAGGCGCTGGGCACCTACGACCGGGCGCGCCGGCGGCTGGCCCGTGACCTGGGGGTGGCGCCGGGTGCGGTGCTGCGCGGGTGCCGGGAGGCGGCCCTGCACCCGCCGGGCCCCGCCGACGCGGCACCGGCACCGGCACCGGCACCGGCGCCGGCGCCGGCGGAGGCCGAGACGGCGGGGGCGGGGGCGCTGGGCGCGGAACTGGCCCGGGTGCGCCGGCAGGTGGAGCTGCTGCGCCGGGAACAGGGCGAGCTGTCGGCCCGCCTCGCCCGCCTCACGTCCCACGGGCCGGCCCCAAGCCCGAGCCGGGCCGGCCCGCGCGAGGCGTGACCCGGCGGGCGCCGGCGCCCGCGCCAGCCGTGATTCCGGTGAGCGCCGGCGGCCTGCTGGAGCCAGGGGCCCTGCGGGCCCCGGTGGCCCGCAGGAGCGGTGATCCCGTCAGCACTGGCGGCCTGCCGAAGCCGTGACCCTGGGGGCCCCGGTGGTGCGTGGTGTGCGGGGGCCTGCCCCCGGCCGCCCGTGGAGCCCTGCGATCCTGGCCGCCGGCAGGGCGTCGGCCTGCGGGCTCCCGGCCGGCCCGTAGGGGACGTGAGGCCGGGAAGGCCCGGGGGCCGAAAGCCCGTTGCGGCCGGGGGCTGTTGGGGCCAGGCGGCCTGTGAGGCCCGGGGGCCTGTGAGGCCCGGGGGGGTCAGCGGGTGACGAGCCGGCTGCCGGTGGCTGTCCCGGCGCTGGTGGTGGTGCCGGCGGCAGGGGCGGCGGTGGCGGGGGCGGGGGCTTCGGGGCGGGCGACGAGGATGGAGCGCTGCAGGCGGCTGAGGGCGGCGGAGGGTTCCAGGCCCAGTTCGTTGACGAGGGTGCTGCGCAGGCGCTGGTAGGCGTTGAGGGCCTCGCCGCGTCGGCCGGAGCGGTGCAGGGCCAGCATGAACTGTCCGTGCAGGCTCTCGTGCATGCGGTACTGGCTGACCAGCACCGTCAGTTCCGACAGCAGTTCGCGGTGGCGGCCCAGGCGCAGGTCGGCCTCGATGCGCTGGTCCAGTGCGCACAGCCGGGCCTCTTCCAGGCGCTTGATCTCGGTGTCGATGAGGAGGCCGGCCTGGATGTCGGTCAGGGCGTGGCCGTTCCACAGGGACAGGGCGTCGGCGAGCCGGCGGGCGGCGCCGGCGTAGTCCTCGGCGTCCATGGCCCGGTAGCCGGCTCCGGCGCGCTGGTCGAACTCCCGGTAGTCGACGTGGCCGCCGCGGGTGTGCAGGCGGTAGCCGCCCGGGACGGTGGCCAGGATGTCCTTGGCGGTGCAGCGCTCGTCGGGTCCGTGGGCGAGGGCCTCGGCGATCAGCTCGCGCAGCTGCAGCACGTAGGTCTGCAGGGTGGTGCGGGCGCTGCGCGGGGGGCGCTGGCCCCACAGCTCGTCGATGAGCGCGCTGACGGGGACCACCTGGTCGGCGTTGAGGGCGAGCAGGGCCAAGACCTGGCGCGGTTTGGGAGCGGTCGGCACGACCGGCACCCCGTGCTCGCGCACCGACAGTGTTCCCAGCACTTCGACGTCCACGTTTCCCCCATGAGTCAGACCGCAGGCCGGGTGGTCCGCTGCTGCGTCGCCCGGTGACCGGGAACCGGTACGCGGCTCCAGACCCGATAAAAAAACAGCACAGTCGGTTTGTCAATGTGGGTTCAGCGAGGCACCCGGTTACCGCCGGGATCCGGTCAGTCACTGATCGAACACCTGCCCGTGACCCTTTCGTGAGCAGGCGGTCTCGCCCGGCGCACCGCCGACGATGCGCCACCGGGGGGCCAAAACACGTCCTGTCCAGCGAAGGGAGACGTTGGCCGAAAAACTCCGCCGGATCCGGCCCGGGGCCACGGGGACTCCCGGACCGGCAGAAGTCCCCTTCAGGGCGGGTATGGGCGAGTTGTGGCGGTGTTGCCCCGTCGGCAGGGGCCTGGTAACAGACCGTGCGGTCTCTGCCAGGCGGGGTGGGGGCAGCGTTGCGGCGGATGCGGCGGGTGCCGGGCAGGGCTGCGCCGGGGGCGGGCCGGGTGGCGCCCCCGGGCCGGGCGGCGGGGCTGCGGCGGGGCGCCGGGCAGGGCCGGACACGGGGCCGCCGGACACGGGGCTGCGAGGCGGTGAGGGGGCGGTGGGTGGCGGGGTGGGGGCTGCGGGGCGTGGGGGGCGGGGCGGGGGTCAGCGGGGGACGGAGCCGCCGGCTTCCAGGGCGGGCAGGAGGGGGGCGGGGACGAGTGCGGGCAGCAGGAGGCGCCAGAACTGGGTGACGGTGGCCCGTGAGAGCCACACGTCGTCGCGGGTGCCCAGGACCTCGAAGCCGACGGTGACGGCGACCACGGCGGCCACCACGCCCTCCCGGGCCACGTTCTCGCGCAGTTCCCCGTGGCGGGCGGCGCTCTCGACCATGGCCCGTACCCAGGTGTGCCAGCGCAGCCGCAGGTCGGTGCGGGCCACCCGGCCGGCCTCCCCGCTCAGTTCGAAGCCGGCCCGCAGGACCACGTCCTGCTGCAGGCGGCAGGCGAGTTCGTGGGTGGCGTCGACCAGGCGCTGCACGGTGGCGGCGGGGGTCTTCCTGCCGCGGGTGGTGATGGTCTGCAGGACGGCCGCCGCGCTCGCCTCGACCGCGTCGGCCAGGATCGCCTTGCTGGCGAAGTGGAAGTGCAGTGCGCCGTTGCTCACGCCCGCCCTGGAACTGATCAGGGTGAGCGAGGCGGCGGTGAAGCCTTCGTGGTGGAAGACCTCGGCCGCCGAGTGGATGAGCGCCTCGCGGGTGCGCACTGCACGTTCCTGTCTGACCATCATCTGCTCCGTCACTGCGGTGGGTTGCCGTGCTTCCGGGACGGCACGTCGGCGTGCTTGGTGCGGAGCATCGCCAGGGACCTGATGAGCACCTCGCGGGTCTCGGCGGGATCGATGACGTCGTCGACCAGGCCGCGTTCGGCCGCGTAGTAGGGGTGCATGAGCTCGGCCCTGTACTCCTTGACCATCTTCTGGCGCATGGCCTCGGGGTCCTCGGCGGCGGCGATCTGGCGGCGGAAGATGACGCCGGCGGCGCCCTCGGCGCCCATCACCGCGATCTCGTTGGCCGGCCAGGCGAAGGTGAGGTCGGCGCCGGTGGACTGGGAGTCCATGACGATGTAGGCGCCGCCGTAGGCCTTGCGCAGGATCAGCGAGATGCGGGGCACGGTGGCGTTGCAGTACGCGTACAGCAGCTTGGCACCGTGGCGGATGATGCCGCCGTGCTCCTGGTCGACGCCGGGCAGGAACCCGGGCACGTCCACGAGGGTGACGACGGGGAGGTTGAAGGCGTCGCACATCTGCACGAAACGGGCGGCCTTCTCGCTGGCCTCGATGTCCAGGACGCCGGCCAGGGCCATGGGCTGGTTGGCGATGATGCCCACCGCCTGGCCGCCCAGCCGCCCCAGAGCGCAGATGATGTTGCGGGCCCAGCGCTCGTGGACCTCCAGGAACTCGCCGTCGTCGACGATCTCCCCGATGACCTCGCCCATGTCGTAGGGGCGGCTGCCGTCGGCGGGGACCAGGTCCAGCAGCGTCTCGCAGCGCCGGCCGGCCGGATCCGAGCCCGGCACGCAGGGCGGGTACTCCCGGTTGTTCTGCGGCAGCAGGGACAGCAGGTAGCGCACCTCCGCCAGGCAGGTCTCCTCGTCGTCGTAGGCGAAGTGCGCCACCCCGGAGGTCTCGGCGTGCACGTCCGCGCCGCCCAGGCCGTTGTGGGTGATCTCCTCGCCGGTGACGGCCTTGACCACGTCGGGGCCGGTGATGAACATCTGCGAGGTGTCGCGGACCATGAACACGAAGTCCGTCAGCGCCGGGCTGTAGGCCGCGCCGCCCGCGCACGGGCCCAGCATCACGCTGATCTGCGGGATGACGCCCGAGGCCCTGGTGTTGCGCTGGAAGATGCCGCCGTAGCCGGCCAGCGCCGAGACGCCCTCCTGGATACGGGCGCCCGCCCCGTCGTTGAGGGAGACCAGCGGCGCACCGGCCGCGAGGGCCATGTCCATGATCTTGTGGATCTTCGTGGCGTGGGCCTCGCCCAGCGCACCGCCGAAGATCCGGAAGTCGTGCGCGTAGACGAAGACGGTGCGGCCCTCCACCGTGCCCCAGCCGGTGATGACACCGTCGGTGTACGGCTTCTTCGCCTCCAGCCCGAACCCGGTCGCCCGGTGCCGGCGCAGCTGCTCCACCTCCTGGAAGGAACCCGGGTCCAGCAGCAGGTCGATGCGCTCCCTCGCGGTCAGCTTGCCCCGGGCGTGCTGCGCCGCCGTCGCCTTCTCCCCCGGCCCGGCCAGCGCCTGGGCCCGGACCGCGTGCAGCTCCGCCACGCGGCCCTGCGCACCCGAAAGCGGCGCGGACACCTGGGGAACGTCATTGAGGACTGTCACGATGCCTCCCTTCCGTCATGGCGCAGCCGGACCACCCCCAGCGTAACGAACCGTCCGTGCGGTTTTTAGTGGGGGTGGGGATTGCGCGCATGAATCAGCCATGAACGTGCCTGCCGGCACCCGGTGCCGGCGCGGTGGCGGCCCTAGCGCCAGTTGTAGGGCGAGCGGTAGGACGCGGCGGAGCGCTCCGGCTGCCACGGCGGGACGTCCGCCGCCGGCCCGGCGGCGCCGCCCGGCGGCGCGCCGGGCGCATCGCCGGCACCGTCCTCGCGCCGGGCGGCCAGCACCGCGCACAGCACGACGGTGACGGCGGCCAGTTCCTCCTCGCCGGCCACACCGCGCACGATCCGCAGTGCGCTGTCCGGTTGCCCCATGTCCGCTCCTTCCGACCTCGGGCCACCGTCCGGCAGACCGCTACAGGAGCACTCACGTACCGGTCGAGGAACACCCCACACCCCTTGCCCCCGCCCCGCCCCCGCCCGCCGCCTTGCCGGCCGCGGGACCGCGGTACGGCCCTCACGCAGCCCGCGAGCGTCCCGTGAGCGGCCGCCCGCCGCACGGGCCCGTGCGGCGGGCCCGTGCGGCGGCACGGCACACCCGCGCGGGCGGCGGCCGGGGCCGGGGGGAGGCCGGGAGGCCGGGAGGCCGGGAGGCCGGGAGGCCGGGAGGCCGGGAGGCCGGGAGGCCGGGAGGCCGGGAGGCCGGGAGGCCGGGAGGCCGGGAGGCCGGGTTTTTTGGGGCGCGGGGCGGGTCGGCCCCGGGACGGGGGGCGGGACTTGGGGGCCCGGGGCATCGTGCGGGCCGGCCGCCCGGCCCGTTTGCGCCGCGGGCGCGGCGAACCCGGCGAGAACGGCGGGTCGTTGCGCCCGCCCGCCCTGCTCCTGCACCGCCCACCTCACCCCTCCCCCGGCCCGCCTCCGTCTTCGCCCTCGCCGGTCGCCCTGCCCTTGCCACGGCGTCACGCGCCGCCCGGACGGGGCGAGCGGAGCCCGGACGGGCGAGGCGGGCGACTGTGCGCCGTCCTGGCGCTCAGGGCTCCGTGAGGGCCGGCTGCGGCCCGCTGACGTCGGCGCCCGGCCGGGCCGGCCGTCGGCGCGCGGGCACGGAGGCGGTGCGGGTATCGGCGAGCGGCCCTCGGGTGCCGATACCGGCGGCACGACGATGCCCGGGCGCCGCCAAGGGCGGCGCCCGGGCAGGGCATGGGGCGTCGCCGCTCGAGGTGGCCCCTGCCCCGGCCGGCAAAGCGGCGGAACGCCCCATGCCCTGCCGCAGCGCTCATCAGCCCAGCGGGCCGGGGCGCCCGGGTGTGCTGGTGACACCTACCGCGGCGGCGGACCGGACCCCGGCCCACGGCTCCCGCCTGCGAGGCGTTCGCGCCGGCCACCCGGCCCCGGCCCTCCCGCCGAGGTGACGGGCACCCACCCCGCCCTCCCCGTCGCGGTGTCGACCCCGCACCGCCGGGGTGCCGCAGCTTCGGGCCCGGCACCCCCGATCGGATACATGCCCTCCCGCGCGTCCCCCGCAGCCGTACCGGCGGCCGTCGGGCGGGCGGGCGGAGACGAGCACGGTTCCCGCAGGCCCGGCCCCCTCGCAGGCCCGGCCCCCTCGCAGGGCGTTCTCCGGTGCCGCCGCACGCACTTGCCGCCCGCACCACGGCAGCCCCCGGGAAGGCCCGGGGGTGCAGGACGCGTGCGGGGGTGCGGGGTTCAGGCGAGTGCCGCCGCCGTCTCCGGCAGGCGTTCGCGCTCGTGGGCACCGCCGGCCGTCTCCTCCAGCAGCGCGTCGCTGGCGGTGCCGAGGCGCGCGGCACGTTCGGTGGTGATGTCCAGGCTGCTGAGGACGGCGGGCACGGCGATGCTGGGCAGCAGGTGCCGGAAGAGGGCCACCACCCGTTCCTCCAGGTCCTCGCGCCCGGCCAGGATCTGCGAGTACAGCTGGGTGCCGGTCCAGGCCGCGGAGAACAGCCAGGCGCTCTCGGCGGGCTGCACGTGCGGGAGGAGTTCGCCCTGTTCCTTGGCGGCCGCCAGCAGCGTCTGGGAGGCCCCGATCCACTGCCCGATCGCCGACGAGCCGTACTCGGCGCGCAGTTCCTGTTCCAGACTCAGCCGGGCCACCGCGCTCACCAGCGGATCCCGGCGCATGCGGTAGGCCACGGTCAGGCCCGTGTCCACGAACTCCTGGAGCCGGCAGGCGGCGGGCTGCACCCTGATCACGGAGAACTGCTGCTCCAGCACCCCCTCCGCCAGCGCCTGCTTGGAGGGGAAGTGGAAGTACAGCGCCCCCTTGGTCACCCCCGCCCGCTTGAGGATCTCCCCGATGGTGGCGGCCTCATAGCCATGGGAGTCGAACACCTCGGCCGCGGCCTTCAGGATCGACAACTGGGTGCGGATCGCTCGTTCCTGCCGAGCCACGGAACCTCCCGACGGTCTTTGCCCCAGGAACGTGCGAGCACCGCCGCTCCTCGACCAAAACAAAACCAGGGAGTCCGTATTTTAGCAAGCCAGCACGTGTCAGCACGACCGGACTTCCACCATCGCTTCACGCCCGCCCGCCCCCGCCGGCCCCCGCATTGCTGGTCACAGCAGCAAGCCGCCGCACCGGCCACCCCGCACCACACACCGCGCTTTCACAACCGGCCGTGCGGATTCAGCTGACCGACACCCACCCCACCCCACAGCAAGACCCACCGAACCCCCCACACAGCACCACAAACCCCCAGCACGGACACCACACCACGAGCACTGGCAGCAGCACCCCCTGCAGCCCCCACCCTCCCCCGGCACCCGCACCCCGACCAGACCTGCGGCCTGCCCCCGCACCACCCCCGACACCAGCCGCACACCCGCACCTCCGCCGAGCAACACCCCCTGCCCACCGCCGCACCGGGCCGCACCCGCCTCCCGGCCCGCAGAGGGCCAAGAGGCGGACCCTGCGCGGTGGTGTGCCCCGGGGGCGGGCGGCCGCGGGCGCGCAATTCTGGCGGCACCGGCCCGGCCGAAACAGAGACAGGCCGGGCGCAACGGGGAACCGGACCCGGCCGGAACAGAAACAGAAACAGAAACAGAAACAGGAACAGGAACAGGAACAGGAGCAGGTCCGGACCGACCGGGAACCCGAAGCGGGGAGAAAGACGAGGATCAGACGGCAGACGGCATCCAGTGCCGGCCCCGCCAACACACACCCCCCGACAGGACGGCTGCACCGCACCGTCACCTCAACGGCCGGACCCGGAACCCAGACCCGTGCTCCCGGCCCGCCCGAAACTGACCGCCCCCGAGACGGCCGGCCCAAAAGAGTCCCCCGCTTTCCGTGACGGCGTCGGACACCCACCACACCGGATACACCGGCCGGGCCGGGCCGGGCCGGGAGCACGGCAGGCACCCGCACCCCCCGGAGGTCTCGCGCGCCGGCCCGCCGGCCCGCCGAGGCCGGATGGAGGGGGAAGGGGCCGCGGGCCCGGACGGGCCGGGGCAGTGAAGTGCCCCTGCCGCCGGAGCAGTCGGCGAGACCGGCGGGCCGGCGGGCCGGCGGGCCCTGAACGTCAGGCCACCGGGCCCAGCCGGTCCAGTTCACCGCTGAGCGCATCCCGCAGCACGTCATGCTGCGGACCGAGCCGGAAGCGCTCCTGACTCCACCGCTCACGCGGATACAGCCACACCGGCGCACCCACCACATCGGCCGGCTCCCACGCGAACCGCGGCCAGACATGCGCATGCAAGAACGGCTCCCTGTTCCCCAGGATCTCCAGATTGACCCGCCGGAACGCCGGATCCATCCGCCGGCAGACACCCTCGACCGCTTCACCGAGACGGTCCATGTCCGACAGGAACGCCAGCCGCTTCACCCTCGGCAGATCCGACAGCCGCTGCACACCCGGCTCGTCCACGAGCAGAACCGAGTAACCCGGCAGGAACTGCACGTCCCCGATCACCGCGAACCCCGCCGCCAGCCGCCGCAGCACCGTCGGGTTCTCACCCCGCAGCGCAGCCCCGACCCGGTCCACCCGCCAGTCACCACCCACAACCACACCCCCATCCCCCATGACCGAAAACCGCCCCCAGCCCCCAACCGCTGCACAGTCCAAAGACCAGACAAGCACAGAAGGGAACAGCCCCGGCAGGCATCCGCAGACTCCCCTCAGGGCAAGGGACCCGAAAGCCCCGGACCGAAGGCCGGAAAACCCCCGAAGGCTCCGAAGGCCGGAGGGGAGGAGGGAAGCGGGAGGACCCGAGGGGGAGGGCCGGCCGCGGGGCACCTCTTTGCTGCGGCCCCGGCCCTGCCCCCCGCTTCCTTCCCGTCAGGCGGTCGCCGCCCGCACACAGGGCGACGCCGGCCGCTCCCCCGCCCGCCCCTCCCCCGTCCCCGCCCCGGCATCCGCCGCAGGACCCAGCAGCACCGGCAGCTCACGATGACCGTTGGAGATGAACGACTGCAGCGGGCGCAGCTTGTCGTAGTCCACCGCCAGCCGCAGCTGCGGGAACCGGGCGAACAGCCCGCTCAGCGCGATCTGTGCCTCCATCCGGGCCAGCGGAGCACCGATGCAGTAGTGCGTCCCGTGCCCGAACGACAGATGAGCCCGGCGCGTGGCGCGGGTGACGTCGTAGCGGTCCGCGTCCGGGCCGTGCACCTCGGGATCACGCCCCGCCCCCGCGAACGAGATCACCAGCGGATCACCCGCCGACACGGCAACTCCCCCCACCTCGAGATCGGCGACCGCATACCGCAGGATCCCGTTCGCACCCGGCGCCTCCAGCCGCAGCGCCTCCTCCACCGCGTCCTCGAAGCCCGCCGCACCCGAACGCACCAGCTCCAGCTGGTCGCGGTGGCCCAGCAGCAGCGCGATCGTGTTGTCCAGGAGATTGACCGTCGTCTCATAGCCGGCCGTGTAGAGCAGGATCAGATTGTCCACCAGCTCCCGCTCACTGAGCCGCGAACCGTCCTCGTCGCGCACCGCGATCAGCGCACTGGTCAGATCGTCCCCCGGCACCCGGCGCTTGCACGCCACCAGATCATCCATCATCTGATACAGATCCGCCGCGTTGGACTGCGCACCGGCCAGCGACACCGACGTGTCGAAGAACCCCAGAATGATCCGCCGCAACCGCTCCCGGTACACGACCGGAATACCGAACAGCTCCGTCAGCACCCGCATCGGCAGCACACACGCGAACTCCCGCCGCACATCCACCACCCCCTGCTCCGCCCGGCCCGCCAGCTCCTCCAGCAGCCCCGCACAGATCTCCTCCACCCGCCCCCGCAGCAACTCCACCCGCCGCGCCGTGAACGCCGACGCCACCAGCCTGCGCAACCGCGCGTGATCCTGCCCGTACGCGGTCACCATGTTCCGCACCGACACCCAGATCGCCAACGGCCACGACCGCGCCACCTGCCCCTGCCGAAACGCCGGCCAATGCCGGTACGCATCCTTCGACACCCGCTCATCCGTCAGCAACTGCCTGATCTCCCGCTGCCCCGTCACCACCCACGCACCCACACCCCCCGGCAACACCCCAGCCGTCACCACACCCCGCTCCCGCAACCGCGCCGCCTCCCCCTGCACATCCCCACCCAACGCATCAAACACAAACGGACACCCACCACCCCCCAACCCCCCACCCGACGCCCCCACACCCGCACCCACCACGCCCGACGCAACCTCACCCCGCCCAACCCCCGCACCCGCACCCGCACCCGCACCCGCACCCGCACCCGCACCCGGCACAGCCTCCACCAGCACACCCTCCACACCCGCGCCCTGCACATCCGCATCCGCGACCTGCGCATCCCCGCCCCGCACGGCCTCCACCAGCACCCGCCCCACCGCCGCACCCAGCACAGCCGCCACCGGACCACCCGCACCCGGCACACCCGCGCCCGCCGGCACACCCGCGTCGCACTGCACCGCTCGCACCGGACCACCCCCGCCCGGCACCCCACCAGCCGGAACTCCCGCAGCCGGCACCCCCACGCCCGCCGGCCTACCCGGACCGGCCTGCACGGCCTGCACCAGGGCACCCCCGGCCGGCACCGCACCCGCCGGACGGCTCACCTCGCACCGCACCTCCTGCACCGGTGCACCCCCGGCCGGCACCGCACCGGCCGGTACGCACTGCCCGTCCTGCACGCCCGCGCCCCGCCCCTCGGCCGGCCCGCCCCGCGCGTCCGCCCGGCGCCCGGCCCGGCCCGCGTTCCGCCCGCCCGTGCCCCCCAAGACCTGCCAGTCCCGCGGACCCTGCAAGTCCCGCGAATTCCGCAGGTCCTGCGAATCCCGCGGACCCTGCAAGTCCTGCGAGTCCCGCGGGTCCTGCGAGTCCCGCGGGTCCTGCGAGTCCCGCGGGTCCTGCGAGTCCCGCGGGTCCTGCGAGTCCCGCGGGTCCTGCGAGTCCCGCGGGTCCTGCGGGTCCCGCGGGTCCTGCGGGTCCTGCGTCACGCCCGTGTCCGTGTCCGTGTGCATGGTCACTCCCCCTGCGCCACGACCCCCCGCACCGAAGCAGCGAAAGAAAAGGGGGGGTCCCCGACAACAACCCCCCAAAAATAAAACCGCTCACCCGGTTTAATCAACGGCGGAAAAAGGCCAGAATCCGCCCCGCACAGCCCCGGCAACACCCCCGCCCACGGAAGCCCTCCCACCGCTTCACCCACCCACAACCAGCCACCCCCACCCGCCCGCCCCCACCCCGCACAACCGGAAGACGACCACCCGCACCACCCACCCCGCACCCCGCCCCCGGAAGCCCTCCCACCGCTTAATACCGGGCCCCGGCCCCCCATCCACCCCCACCCGGACACCCCCGCCCCCACCCCCGCCAGGCCACCCGCCGGCGGAAGAGATCCCCCCGTTTCCCGCCCCCGCCCACCCCCGCACAAACCGCCCCGCGAAAGCCCCCGAAGCGCCTTGAAAAGAAAACCGGTGAGTCTGTATCTTATGGCTCCGCCGAACTCTTGAGCCCATCACCCACCAGCAAAACCACGTGGAGAGGCAAGAGAAATGACACCCCTGACAACCCACCAGGACCAGCCCACCCTCCCCCGCCAAAGACAAGCCCCCGACACCCGGACAGCCCCTCACACCCCCACCCCCACCACCCCGGCCACCGGCAACCCGGCAGCAGCCCCCCACACCCCCCACGCCCCGGACACCCCGGACACCGACACCCCCGCCACCCCCGCCCTCACCGCCGCAGCCCTCACCCTCATGACCCCCACCCCCACAACCCCACCCCCACCCGCACTCACCACCACCGTCCCCCGCCAATACGTCCACCGCGCCAGCCACGCCGAAGTCTTCCTCACCTCAGGCAGACGCCTCACCGACAACCACTTCCACCTCACCGCCCAATGGCCCCGCACCCACACCTTCTTCACCACCCACCCCACCCACCACGACCCCCTCCAAGCCGCAGAAACCATCCGCCAAGCCGGCCTCTACCTCGCCCACACCCAATTCAACGTCCCCCTCGACCACCACTTCCTCCTCTGGGAACTCAACATCACCACCCACCCCCACCCCACCCACCACACCACCAACCACCCCCACCCCCGCCAACACCCCACCGAACTCACCCTCGACGCCACCACCCCCCACACCACCCACAAAGGCAAACGCCTCACCGAATTCACCATGCACATCAACATCCACCAAGGCCACCACCTCACCGCCACCGGAAGCGGCCGCTTCACCTGCATCACCCCCCGCACCTACAAACGCCTCCGCCCCCACACCACCCCACCCCCCACCACCCGCCCCACCACCCCCCACCTCATCCCCCCCACCCACACCGGCCGCAACCACCCCACCGACACCGTCCTCACCACCACCCCCCACCCCCACACCTACCTCCTCACCCCCGACCCCCACCACCCCATCCTCTTCGAACACACCACCGACCACTACCCCGGCATCCTCCTCCTCGAAGCCGCCCACCAAGCCCACACCCACCACACCACCACCCACACCCGCGGCAACCACAACGGCGGCAACCACAACGGCGGCAACGGCAACGGCAGCCACAACAGGAACAGAAGCCAAAACCAGAACGGCAACAACAACAGCAACCGGGGCGGCAACGCCCCACACACCACCACCCTCAACACCACCTTCCACCACTACGCCGAATACCACACCCCCCTCCACATCCACATCACCCCCCACCCCACCACCCCCACCACCACCCACCACCCCACCACCCACACCATCACCGGCACCCAAAACAACACCACCATCTTCACCACCACCCACACCACCACACCCACCCAACCCACCACATAACCCCACCCCCCGCACCACCCACACCCCCGACACCAGCCCCCCAACACCCCGCACCCCCCGGACAGTCCACACCCCACACAACAAACCGGTCACCCAAAACGAAGTACTCACATGACCACGGAGAACCGGACGCTGACAGGACCGGCCACAAACCCGCCCAGCCACACAGACGACACCCAAGCCTGAAAAGACCCCCCAACCACCCAACCCCACAGCACACAACACCACGCAAGACACACAACACACGACACACGAACTGCGCGGCGCACAGCACACCACGCACGACCTACGCGGACACGCGATCCTCCAGATACGCCACCTCCAAGCCCGCAGCCTTGGCCGCCACGCAGAAGGGAACCTTCCGCAGGGCCACAGCGGCGAGGTCACGCAGCTGGTGCGCCCGCGTCCCGGGCTGCCCGACCGGCCACCGGCGGCAACACGGAGCGCCGTCCCGCGCCCGCCGTCAGGCCCTCACGGGGTGAGCCTGCGGATCAGGTCTTGGGTAAGCCGTACCGTCGCGAGCAGCTCCTCGCGGGGCACGCCGAGCCGGGCGCGGAGCGACAGTCCGTGCCAGATGGACTGAACGAGTCCGGAGAGGGTTGCCGCGTCAGTGTCCGCGGCCAGGTCGCCGTCCCGGATCGCCCGGTCGATGCGCTCCCGCAGGGTCCGTTCGTTCGCGTTCTGAAGTTCAGCGAAGTAGGCGCTCGCGTCGAGCGTGTTCGTGCTGTCTGTCATCACGGCACTGCTGAGAAGGCAGCCCGGGTGGGTGTTGCTCGGCATGCTGAACTCGTCGACCGACTCGACGAGGACGCGCTCGACGACGGCGTGGACGTCCCCTTCCGTAACGGCCCGCGCGTAGATCTCCCGGTAGCGCTCTGCGTAGGTCCGCACTGCCTCCTCGAACAGCCCGGCCTTGCTGCCGAACGCGGCATAGAGGCTCGACGTCGACAGCCCCAGAGCGGCGGTCAGGTCGCGCGTCGAGGTGCCTGAATAGCCGCTCCGCCAGAACAGGCGGGCGGACTCGAGGATCACGTGCTCCCGGTTGAAGGCCCTGGGGCGTCCTCGTTGTCGTTGTTCCACCCTTGCATTGTAGAGCGTTTGCTCCATAATCACTTTATGGAGCAAACGATTCAGAAAAGAGTGTCGGTCGGTGGCGGCAGCTGGGTCACGGTCGACGTGCACGGCGATCCCGGCGCCCCGGGCCTCGTCCTTCTCCCGGGCGTAATGAGCGACGCACACGCGTGGCGCCACGTCGCCTCGGCCATCAGCACGTGGCCGTCCGTCATGGTCGTCAACCGCCGGGGACGCACCCCCTCAGGGCCACTGACCGATACCTACTCTCTGCGCGCCGAAGTCGAGGACCTGGGCGCCGTCCTCGACGTCTTCCCCGGCGCGTCGGCGGTCTTCGGCTGGAGTTACGGAGGCCTGATCGCGTTGCTCGCCGCCAACGAGCGCCCCCTGCGCAGACTGATCGCCTACGAGCCCGTAATGCGTCCCTTCGGCCGTCACGCCCTGCCTGACCTCAAGGCCGCACGGGACAACGAAGACTGGGACGCGACCGTCGATGTCGTCAACCGGAAGATCACCGGCCTAGACCCAGCGCGGGTGCAGGCCCTTCGGGCGGACCGCCAGGTGTGGGAGGCCCTGCGCCGCCTGAGCGAACCACTGTACGACGAGACGCTGGCCGTCAACGAGCCGCTGCCGGACACCCTCGCCCGCAAGGCGGACCACGTCGATCTGATCGTCGGCGGCGCGAACCGGGGCACCGCTCCGTACGGGACGACCTTCGACGACATCTGTCACCGTGTCCCCGCTGCCACCATCCACGAACTGCCGGCCCAAGGCCACCTCGTCCACCTGGAGGCCCCCATACAGCTCGCCCGCCTGATCGACAGGCTGAACACGTAACGGACAACAACCCATACGACCGCAAACGGGAGACGAAGTCGGCAGCCTGACACCAGCACACCACCCGCAAGACCCTCACCGACACAGCCGTCACCGACCAGGCTGCCAACCAGCAGGACCGCCCGACACACCCCCTCCCTCAAGGGCCCCAGGGCGGACTCACCCAAAACGTCGAAAGGGGGGTGCGAAGCGCACGCCACCAACCCCGCACCCACCCACGAGGAGAGCAGACCGCAACGCACGCCCAGCGCTCGACAGCCGTCCGCTCCAAAATCCAGGACACCACCATCCAGATCACCGAGCCGACCCGGCAGACCGACACCCTCCGCCCGGAGCGACAAGTGGTGTCGAATCCCGGGCTCTGGCTCAGCTTTCGTGCAGTGGCCACGGTGAGTGACCGCTGAGCGTCTCCGGATGTCATGTCATACGAAGTCGCCCGAAAATGTACGGTGGTCGGTGCCGCAGGGCTGACAGTTCGGGCCGTGGAGACGCTGCACTCCGGCTGACGTGCTCCGCGCCCGCGTCCTGGTCAACTGCGCCGGGCTGCAGTGCGACGAGATCGCCCGCCTGACCGGCGACGACCCGGGCATGCGGATCGTCCCCTTCCGCGGCGAGCACGACGAGCCGGCCCGTCCGGAGCTGGCCGCGTCCCGCGGCCGTCGGAGAAGTGAACCGGAAAAGATCGGTCAGCTGGGGAACCGACACAACTCGGCGGCCACGCGGATGAGGTCCACGGCGCGCCGACGGTTCAAGGGCTCCGGGCGAGGCATCACGGGATACGACCAACCGTCAGGGAGCATGTCAACGGCGTCTCCATTGCTGGTAGTTGAGGCCGCCATTCCGCGCGGAGGGACGGAGGCCGAGGAGCCGAACCAGCCCCGACGTACAGCACGCAGCGGTTCCGTGTCTGCGGTCATCCCGTACTGCCGAGGACTTCCCAGGTGCGGCGCCGGTCGGCGTCGCCCGTGATGTCCGTCGTGGTGAACACCACCTCGGTCGCCCCGGCGTCCCTGTAACGCCGGATTTCGGCCGCGACGGCCGACTCGTCGCCGATCGTCGCGATGTCGACCGCCCGCCGCCCACCGGAGAGTTCGATGACGCGGGCGTAGGACGGGAACTGCTCGTAGAAGGCGAGCTGTTCACCGGCCTTCTCGCGTGCCGCGGCCACGTCGTCGGTGACGACGCCGGGCACGAGCGCGACGATGCGGGGTGCCGGGCGGCCCGCGGACTCGGCCGCCGCCGTGACGGCCGGGACGATGTGCTCTGCGAGGCTCGGGGACCTGCCAGGTACGGGAGGATTCCGTCCGCGAGTTCACCGCTCGCCCTCAGCGCCTGGGGTCCCATCGCGGCGACCAGGAACGGGACCCTGGTCTCCGCTCCCGGCACACGTGCGGGCACCGGGGTGGTAGCGGTGAGCAGTTCTCCGTGGAACCCGGCCGTCCCGGTGTCGGCCACCTGCCGTACGACGGTGAGGAACTCACGCAGTCGACGGATGGGCCGCTCGTAAGGGATGCCGAAGCCGCGCTCGGTGAGCAACGCGGTGCCGAGCCCGAGCCCCAGGTGGTACCGGCCGTGCGTGGCCGCCTGCGCCGTGAGGGCCTGGCCGGCGACGGTGAGCGGGTGTCGTCCGAAGACGGGGATGGCAGACGTGCCCACGTGCAGGTCCGGCACCTCACGTCCGACGAGCGCGGCGAGCTGGGGTGAGTCGGCGCCGAAGGTCTGGCCGAACCAGACCGACCTCAACCCGGCTTCCGCCGCCTCCCCGGCGAGTCGCACACTGGCGTCGATCTGGTTGGCGGCGTTCGCCGCGTCGATAGCCACTCCTACAGTCATGACTGGGCCAACCCGGCCCCAGAGGGGCCGATTCCCAGTGCCCCATGACAGCTTCGTGGCGGGATGGTGAAGGTGATCTTCGACAACCCGGCGGCGGCTGCGGGCGCAGCGCGCCGCCCCCGCCGCGACATCTGTCGTGGCACTGCTCGTACTGGTCGCGCTCGCCGGCGGCCGCTCGCCGCCGTCCCCGCTCTCGACCGAGCCTCACTGCGCTGTGCCGCGGGCAGCGCCGAAAGACGGCCGCGACGGTGGCATCCGCACCCGGGGCGGTACTCCGGACTCCGGCGTGGGGCAAGGGGTGTGCCGCGGAGGTGGGGCGGCCTCCGAGGCACCGTGTTCACGACGGGCGATTGGTGGGCGACGAGGTCACGGTCCGAGCTTCAGGAGCCGGTTGGGCGCTCCTGAACCAGGGTTGGTGACCTTGCCGGGGGTCGCCCCGTTCACGAGAGGCACTGGCGACCTGCGCCGGGGTGGCGGAGGAGGACCTGCTCATACGGCGCCGGACCGTCCATACCCGCAGGCGTTGCCTCCACTGCGGCCACCTTCGTTACCCCGTTCTTGCCCGCGCGTATGCCTACCCACGGTCGGCACATGCCACTATCCGGCGTCAGTCCTCCGGCAGGACGGTCTTCCGCGCAGCACGGCAGCGGAGGCCCCGCTCGGTGCGGTGCCGTGATGTGCGAGGATCCCCTGCATGGCCGAGGAACAGACGACGGACAGCGGACGCGCCGATCAGACGGACAGGCTGTCCGCCGCATCCACCGTCATCGACGGAATCCGCGTCCTGGCCCTCGCCGGGGAGATCGACCACGACACCGGGGGACAGCTCAGGCAGGCCCTGGACGCGGCGGGCACCGACCGGCCCCGCATCGTGCTCGACATGCGCCAGGTCACCTTCATGGACTCCAGCGGCATCAACATCCTCATCGCCGCCCACCAGGACATCGCCACGTCCGGTGGCTGGCTGCGCCTGGCTGCCCCCGCGGACGCCGTCCTGCGCGTCCTGCGACTCGTCGGCGTCGACCAGCTCATCGACTGCCACTCCACCCTCAACGGTGCTCTCACGCCCTGACAGGCCGGATCTCTCCGTGTCACCGCGACGGGCGGTCGACGCCACGTCACGGCCTGCCCGGTGGAGACGTCAGACCCGCTGCAGAGGCCGGTGTGGCCCGCTGGGAAGCTCCGCTCTGATTATGTCGCCCGGGCGCACCGCGCCGCCGTTCTTCACGATGCTCATGATTCCCGCCTTGCGCACGATGTTCCCGGCTTCATCACGGCCGACGACCTGCTTAAGCAGCCCGTCCCGGAAGTTGTCGATCTGCAGGCAGGGATTCCGCAGGCCGGTCACCTCCAGCACCGCATCGTCGCCGATGCGCAGCAGCGTGCCGACCGGCAGGCCGAGCAGATCGATGCCGCTGGTGGTGACGTTCTCGCCGAGGTCACCGCGTGCCACCTCGAATCCCGCCGCACGGACTTCGGCGAAGAGCTCTTCATGGATGAGGTGCACCTGGCGCAGGTTCGGCTGAGTGGGGTCCTGCGCTACCCGAGAGCGGTGCTTGACCTTCACGCCGGCATGCACGTCGCCCACCACACCAAGTCCGGCGAGCAGCGTGATGCTGTCCCGGTTGGGCTTTGTGAACGTGTACTCGCCGTTGCTGCTGACGGCCGTCACTATCCCGCTCACCGTCCGAGCCCCCTCCTCAAAGACAAGGATCAGCCACGACCATAACCCTTGGGCCGCGATGCGCAGCAGCCACGGTCAAGGGCGAGTGAGGCCGATGGCTTCATGCCCTCACCCCGACGCATGCGCCCGAATTGGATGCGTACGGCGCCTTCCGTCTCACCCTCGGCGCCAAGCGCTGCAGGCTGACCCGGTGATCTTCGACCGGCCGTCCTCACCCGGGAGCCGGAACACCGAAGGTGCGCCCTGACGGGCCACCACTCAGTCGGGCCTCGGGTCAGTGACCCAGCGCTCTCCGTCATCCCAGGTCCTCGTGGCTGCGGGCGCTCCAGACCGCAAGGGCGGCTGCCAGGGCGCAGGCGCCGCGCCACAGGACGCCCTGGCTGTTCGCAGTGGAGATCCGCTCCCCTGGCGAACTGGCCGGATTCACGGGCCTTTCGGTACCCACCTTCTTGCCGGAGGTACTGCCGGCCGTTGAGGTCGGGTGGCGACTGGGACGTTCCCACTGGGGGCAGGGATTGGCCACCGAGGCCGCTGCGGCAGCTGTGCGGTTCGGGTTCCGGGAGCGAGGGCTGGAACGGATTGTCAGCATCGCTCAAGTGGGCAACGACGCCTCCGAACGGATCATGACCAAACTGGGGATGCATCCGGTCCGTGACACCGTGAACCCCTCCTGTGGTCGGCGAGTAAGGGTGTTCCAGTTGTCGTCGGATCGCTACGCCGCAACCGCTCGTTGCTGGCAATGAACACGGGGCATGTCCCGCCACCGGACACCGGTGTGAACCCCGGGGCCGTATGCCGTCGACCAGCTGCCGACGGGCTCACCTGCCTCGGTGGACGACGGCCATGGCCAGGCCGGGCCGTTGTAATCGTCGACGATCTTCGTCAAAGGTCCGTACGGATTGGGCTAGCTGTGATGCGAGTCTGCGCCTGTGCGGCCTGTTCCCGCCCTGCCCGTCGTCTAGCGGGACAGTTGGCAGTTGGCCAGGTGCAGCCGGCACGCGTCGAGGGCCTGCGCCACGGTCCCCCGCTCATCTCCGTCCGCTGGGTCCAGTAGTTCACCAGCGGCCACAAGGGCTCCCCAGAAATCCGCAGGCCGACGGTGGTCGGCACGTGGACCGGAACGTGCAAGCGAGCGGAAGAGGCTCGCCAACTCGCCCGTGACGAGACGGCGTGAGAGACCGAGGCCATGGCCGCTCGCCACACCCCCCATGGCGCGCATCGCGGTCCGCAGGTTCTCCGCGATCACCGACTCCCGTTCATCGAGCTGTCTGGGGATGTCGAACACGCCGAGCACCGCCATCAGGTCGCCGTAATGCTCCTCCTCGCCAGGGCGAAACTCGCTCTGTACCTGTTCGGGCCTACCTTGCAGGCGCCGCAGCAGCTCCGACTCCGGAATTCCCATCGCCTGGCCGACGGCCAGCACCGCGTCCCACCAGCATGGCGTCCGTGCGGCGAGCTCACTGCAGACCACGGCCGGCGCCGTCTCCGCCTGCAGCCTTTCCCGCGCCGCGGCCATCAAGGTCGCCTTGGCATCCGATCCGCTGCTCGTCATCTCGCTACCTATCTCGTTGCAACGGCCAGGCGACTGGCAGAGCTGGTGACGATCATTCTTGCCCAGTCTTCCGTAGGCCAAGAAGGGCGGACCGCGTCCGACCTGTCTCTCTTCTCCTGGCGACCATGTTCGTGGCCTCGGCCCTCACCGGCTGCGCGCTGATGGATCTCGCCGGGACTGTGAGGGGCCCGACGCCCGGGTCGAGGAGCTGGCGGCACTCGACATCCTTGACTCCCGGTCCGGCGAAACCACCGTCGCCCGGGGCTTCGAGGAGGTCGACGCCGGCTGCTGGTCCGACAGCGGCGACGTCACGGTGTACGCCGAGCGGACGTACGCCCTTCCCGGCACTCGGGCCGAAGTGGCAGCGCATTACCGGACGGCAGCGCAACAGGACGGATGGAGCCCGGACCCCGACGCTGCGCCCGACGACCTGGGGTTCGTCAAGAAGACCGTGAGTCAGCAGGTCGTCTTCCTCACCGCCGGGCTTCTCGCGGAGGAGGGCCATGTGAGCCGTCCCGAACTCAGCGCCGGTGCCGGTTACTCGATCACCGTCGACTCGTACTGACCGCGGCAGCGAGGCGGGGAAACCCAGGGGATCGAACGGCCGCGCGCTGCTACGGTCGGGCCCCATGAGCTGGCTTCCCGATGACTTCGTCCATCCCGTTCTGGTCCCGCTGCCGGGCGGTGATCATCACCTGCGGCCGATCCGTGAGGCGGACGCCCCGCTCGACTATCCGGCTGTGATGGGTTCGCGTGAGCGGCTGTGGACGATCTTCGGCCCGGCCTGGGGCTGGCCCGCAGCCACCATGACCTACGAGGCCGACCAGGCCGACCTGTTGCGGCACGAGAAGGAAATAGCCGCACACCAGTCGTTCAACTACGCACTGTTCGACGCGGCGGAGACATCTCTCCTCGGTTGTGTCTACATCGACCCACCAGAGAAGACCGGTGCAGAC
The DNA here is from genome assembly GCF_055589025.1 of Streptomyces sp. NPDC041968. NCBI lineage: Bacteria > Bacillati > Actinomycetota > Actinomycetes > Kitasatosporales > Streptomycetaceae > Streptomyces > Streptomyces sp. NPDC041968. The sequence goes on from NZ_JBVJCB010000002.1 coordinate 53,648, forward strand.
GCTGAGATCTCCTGGTGGGTGGTGGACGAGTTGGTAGACACCACAGTCGAGCAGGCCCTCAACACACTGGTACCACAATGGATCACCGCCGACTGGCCCTTCGAGCAGCCGCGCTTCATCGGCCGCAAGATCTCCTGGCCGGACTACCTCGCCCTGCCGGACATCCCGACGGTACAGTAGCTTCCGCCTTGCTGTTCCAGGGATTGATGACTAACAGCCACCTCGGCCATGCTGAACACCACCTCCATTCCAGGCAGGTTGGCGAGTTCTGGCCGAAAGGGACGGGCGCTGTCCACGACGCGTCGGCATATGGACGCCCGACAGAGAAGTGCTGACCCGAAGCCAGGTCCTGCCTACGTGAAGCGCTCGTGGTCAGGACGCGGGTTTGCTCAGAAGAGCCTCAAGACTTCGACGTCCAACGCCGAGATGGCCGGCGGGCATGTCATGGTCATCCCACGCGAAGGCCCGAGCGAGGCCAGGAAGCGGCTGCGGGCACTGATGAGGGGAGACGCACATGTTCGGAAAGATGGACGCTGGAGCGGTGATCAGCATGCTCCTCACGATCATGGCTCTTCTGGGACTCGGCATCGCTGCGGTCCGCTGGTTCAAGGCACAGGACCGGTAGTTCTGGAGCTCCCTCCGAGCCGTGCCGAGTACCGCGAGGCATGAGGAACACGCTGCCCGTCCACGGCTGGCCCGCACCGGCCCGGCGGCCCCGATCCGCCGCTAGCGACGGGCTCGGAGTCCGCCGCCGCGGTCGGGCGGTGGTGGTCAGTCGGGGAGCTTGTTGCCGCGAGGCGCGACGTGGAAGTCGAAGGCCAGGGTTCCGGGGTCGAGGGCCGTCGCCCCGCCGTCGATGGTGAGGACGGCACCGTTCACGTACGACGCCGCCGGCGACAACAGCCAGGCGACGGCCTCGGCGATCTCGCGCGGCTCACCCGGTCGCCCCAGTGGCAGCAGCCTGGTCACTTCCTCGTAGGCGGCCCCGGCTCCGCCGCCTCCCAAGTCCGCCTCCTCGGCGAAGCGCGTCATGCGACGGTCGGCCATCTCGCTGCGCACCCAGCTCGGGCACACGATGTTGGCTCGGACTCCCTGACGCCCGTAGTCGACGGCGACCGAACGGCACAACTGGAGCAGGGCCGCCTTGGACGTGGCGTACGGAACGTTGCTCGTGCCGTTGCGCAGGGCGGAGACCGAAGCGACGGCGACCACCGCTCCTCTCGACGTCACCAAGTGCGGGATCGCCGCACGCAGGAGCAGCAGAGGGCCGGTGACATTGGTGCGCATCACCACCTCCCAGTCGTCCAGTGACAGGTCGCCGACGGTACCGCCCCGACCGATGGCCGCGTTGAGAACCACCCCGTCGATCCGTCCGTGGGCGGCCAGCGCCGCTCGGACGAGGCCGTCGGCGGCCTCCGGATCACCGGCGTCCGACGGATGTGCGAGTACGCCGATCTCCCGTTCGAGGCGCCGCAACGGCTCGCTCCGCCGACCGGAGACAACCACCTGGTGCCCCCCTTCGCGGAGCAGCCGGGCGGTGGCCTCTCCGATGCCCGAACCCCCACCGGTCACGATGACGACTCGCTCGTCGACCACTCTTCCTCCCCCTCCTTCCGGATCGCGTGCCACGTGTGAGACTAGGCCCCGGTGATCCAGAGCTGACCACTTCGCGCCAGATGAGCCGCCCGGCCTCCGTGGTCGGGCCCCTGCAAGGGGCCGTCACGCCGCCGCCTCGGGGCGGCAGTGGGAATTCTCAACGACATGTGCCGGGGCGGCCTCGTCCTCAGCCAGCGTGGCGGTAACGGCGGCTAGCGACTGTCCAGGCCGGCCGAGGCCATCAGCATCGCCGACGTCATCCGCACCGTGGACGGACCACTGGTCTCGGTACGCGGAGTCCGCCCCCCTGTATCTGCGTGGACCAAGGCTCCGAGCGCCTGGGCAAACCCCTGACAGCTGACCCATCGCCACCGATCCCGAAAAGCGAGACAGCGGGGTCCGCCAAGCGAAAGCCTGCCGCCTACAGCCGTAGCGGACGAAGACGAGGCCGCGCCTCGCGGCACAGCGCCCGACGGGCCTGGCGGCGTGGCTGCATCGACGAGCAGCTCCGAGACATCGCCAACGACAAGGTGGCGGGCGTCCTCATCACCGCCACCCGGGTGCAGCGCATTCACCACCCGTACGACGGTGGCGCCGACGTTTTCCTCGCCATGTCCCAGGACCGGGACCGGGTGCGCGATCGGCATGCCGACCGGCTTCCCCGTCACCCCTCGGGTCTCTGGCCGGCTCGGGTCTCCGCCCCGCCCAGAATCGTCTTCACCGCGAGTACCGGGTTGAGAGGCTCCACGAGTTCTTTGCTGACGACGGCCACGAGACGCGCGGGCGCATCACCGTCCAGCAGGGCGCTCACGTATTCGATGGCCTCCGCAGGCGAGAGCATCGGCAGCTTCCGGCGCAGTGTCCGCACAGCGTGCAAGCGTCCGCGCCCAGGCGCGATTTCGCGGAGCGCATCGTGTAGATCGTCTACTGCGGTGCGCACCGGGAGCCCACGTATCCGGGCTCGGTAGTCGTCCTCCCATGCCCCGGTCACCGCGGAGACGACGCCGACCTGATGCAGTCCCCCGTCGACACGGTCGACCAGGTACGGCCCGTTGCCTGCGAACATGAACTCCGGATCCCGAGTGCGCACGAACTTCTCGGAGGCCCAGGAGACGATCCACACCAGTTCGTGCTCCTCGACGTCCACCACAGCCATGCGCAGTGCCTCCGCACCCGCAGCCCGCCACCTCCGATAGTCGCGTTCCAGTTGTTCCTCAACGGCCCGAACGGCAGCTTCTCGCTCGATCACGCATGCAGCTTCCCGCTCCGGCCCCCCTCTCGACCAGCGAATTTGCACAGCCAAGGCGCATGCACGAGGGAGCGAGAGATGACGCAACGGTCTTTCGCGTGACCGGCCATCAGGCCATGCACCGGCTTGGGCATCGACGAGGATCCTGGTGGTGTCAGGACGTAACGGGGAGACTAGCGAGGCGCTGCGAGTACATCCCGGAGCACGTTCTCGAGCGTCACGCGGGCCAGCTCGTGCCTCAGGGTCTCCTCGACACCCTCGTAGATGGCCTGCATCGCCGGCTGGATGCCGTAGCCCACCACGCATCCCTGGTCCGGGGTGGTGCGGTGCATGGCGAAGAGCGGGCCGGGTTCCACTGCCTCGTACACGTCGAGCAGGGTCATCGACTCCAGCTCGCGTGCGAGCGACCAGCCCGCGCCCACGCCCCGCCGGCTCTCGACGAGCCCTGCCCTGCGCAGGTCGCCGAGCAGCCGCCTGATCACCACGGGGTTGGTGTTCGCGCTGGTCGCGATCTGCTCGGAGGTGGCGACCTCATGGCCCTGGCGCTGGTAGAGGCCGATCCAGGCCAGCGCATGGGCGGCGATGGTCAGCCTGCTGTTGGCGCTCATGAACTGCTCCTCTCGGCCGCAACGCTTCATGTTACGACAGCGCGGTCGTAACAGTTATGGTTGCAACAGTCAGTCGTAACGATTAGTGTTTCGACTGTCAGGAGAGCCAATCAACGAGGTGAGAAGATTGAGCAAGCCACTCACGGGCAAGGTCGCCCTGGTCACCGGGGGGTCGCGCGGACTGGGAGCCGCGACCGTACGGCAGCTGGCCGAACAGGGCGCCGACGTCGCCTTCACCTACGTCAGCTCCGAAAGGCAGGCGCAAGCCGTCGTCGACGAGGTGCACGGCAAGGGAGCCAAGGCCGTCGCCTTCCAGTCCGACCAGGCGGACACGAGCCGGGCGCCGGCGCTGATCGACGACGTCGTCGCGCACTTCGGCGGCCTGGACATCCTCGTCAACAACGCGGCGATCTCCGTGGCCGGCACGGTGGACGACCCGGGCGCCGACACCGCCGCACTGGACCGGATGCACGCCACCAACTACCTCGGTGTGATCGCCGTCATCCGGGCCGCCTCCCGAGTGCTGCGCACGGGCGGCCGCATCGTCACGGTGAGTTCCGGGCTGGGCTCCCGGGTCGGGGCCCCCGGCCTTGCCGACTACGCGGCGACCAAGTCAGGGATCGAGCGGTACACCATGGGCGTCGCACGCGACCTCGGGCCCCGGAACATCACGGCCAACGTCGTGGAGGCCGGACTGATGGAGGGCGGCATGGAAGCGCCGGACCCCGAGACCCTCAAGACCCTGGTCGGCTCGCTGTCCCTGCAACGCATGGGGCACCCCGACGAAATCGCCGCCGCGATCGCCTTCCTGGCGAGCCCCTCCGCGTCGTACGTCACGGGCGCGGTGCTGGACGCCCACGGTGGCTACAACGCCTGAACCCGAACCGCTGCCGCGCGCCCCGAAGGGCATCACGCCTTCGGGGCGCGCACTGCCGAGACCCCGCGACGCGGCGTACGACTCGAAGGCGGCACGCGGTGAGCTGCGACGCCACCAGAACCAGGCACTGATCTGTCGCAACAACTCCCCGAACCCTGGCCCGCTGGGACTCGAGGTTGCGGGCTCGGCCCGCACCGCCGAACGCGCACGTGAGCCAGTTGTCGCGCGGCCCTTCCCAGCCTGCGCGTGACAACCTCGGTTCGCCGGGACCCGCATCACCTCGACGCCCGACTCCTCGACCAGGCCCGTCGTGACTGCGGTCTGTCGCGGCGCTATCCGGGCGCCAGTACGCGGAACTCGTTCCCGTCGGGATCCGTCATCCCCACCCAGCCGGCCTCGCCCCGGCCGGAGTCATGGCGAGTCGCCCCGAGGGAGAGGAGGCGCTCGACCTCTGCCTGCGGGTCAGCGTGGGCGGGCGGGGCGAGGTCGAAATGCAGCCGGTTCCTGCCTCTCTTCGGTGCCACCGGTGGACCGCCCCACGTGAACTTCGGACCGCCGTGCGGTGAGCGGATCGCGGTCTCCTGGTCCTGGTCCCAGACCAACGGCCACCCGAGCGCCTCGCTCCAGAAGTACCCGACCGCCTGGGAACCGTCGCAGGCCAGCGCTCCGATGAAACCGCAGTCGGCAAGGAACGTGTTGCCGGGCTCGATGACGCAGAACTCGTTGCCCTCAGGGTCGGCGAGTACCACGTGCTCGTCCTGCGGACTTTGGCCGACATCGATGTGCTGCCCGCCGAGAGCCAGTGCCCTGGCCACCGTGCGCTGTTGGTCCTCCAGGGATGCACTCGTCAGATCGAAGTGCATCCGGTTCTGTCCGACCTTCTGCTCCCGGCTCGGAGCGACACGGATCCGGAACCCGGTCCCATCCGTGGGCGACAGCACGACGCCGTCCCGGGGACGGTCGTCCAGCTCCCAGCCCAGCAGCCCGGACCAGAACTGGGCCAGACGCAGCGGTTGACTCGCACCCAGGCAGACCGCCAGCAGTTGAGAAGTCATGATCCCGTGCCTCTCCGATCCACTGACCGAACACTGCCCACCGGGCACCAGCGGCCCCGCGGAGGAAGCCTAAAGGGATGAGGAGACCTCCCGCAGCCGGGTTTTCACCCGGTCACACCGATCAACAGAGCGCGGACGGCCGCGGCCGGATCACCGCGCTCGAACGGTCCGGCTCGGCTGGGTCCGCTCCGTGCGGTCGATCCAGGTCCGCACGGGAACCAGCCGGGCCGGGCCTTCGATGTCGCGCTCCCCACCACGACGTCCCGCGGCACGGTCGTTCCCGGCACCCCCGAAGCAGACTGGGAGCAGCTGGCCGGGTAGGCCTGCCACGGGTACCGCCTGCCGGATTCAGTGCGGCAGGGCGGAGGGAAGCGTGGGACTGACCGTGTTCGGGGGTGCCACGGGCAGGTGAGCGGTGATCAGTTTCCTGTCGCGCGGAGCAACGACGCCCCTCTCACTGACGGTCTGGCCCAGGTGCAGTCCGTGGCCGCCAATGCGTTTGGCCACCGGCCCCGCATGTGGGCCGTCGACGGTGCCGAGGAGCCAGCGGGTGCTTCACCGCATGGGTGGCCGGAACACCTGGCGATCTCGAACTTCGATTCGATTATGATCTCATCCGTGGATGCGAACCCACCTGCTCGGCGACGCGGCCGCTCCCGCCGGGAGCAACGACGTCGCCGCAAGGCCAGACGACGCCGCACTACGTGGGCCGTGACGTCGGTCGTGATCCTCATCGGCGTCACCGTCCATGCCATCACCGGGAGCGACTCCGGTGAGTCGTCCGCGTCCGCCCGGGCGAAGGCTCCCTCCCCACCGGCCGGTTCGGCCCGGGCGAAGGCAGGCGAGGTGCCTGCGGAAGCGGAACCGCTGCCGTCGCCCAGCGCGACGCAGAAGCCGTTCGATCTCGGACCGGCTCTGGCCCCCGTGACCGCGCTCTTCGGCGACAACCGGATGTCCGTGGCGATGCTGGACGTCGACAGCGGCGCCATGGCGACGTACGGACACGACGCCTTCGACACCGCCAGCATCGTGAAGGTGAACATCCTGGCGGCCCTGCTGCTCCAGGCCCAGGACCAGGGGCGGAGTCTGAGCGCCGAGGAGCGCGTCCAGTCCGCTGCCGTGATCCAGAAGAGCGACAACGAATCCACCAGTGCCCTGTGGACCCGGATAGGCAGTGCCCCGGGGCTCGACGCCGCCAACGAGCGGCTCGGCCTGTCCCGGACACGGGGCGGTGGAGGGACCGTCTGGGGCATCACCCAAACCACAGCGGAAGATCAGATACGCCTGCTCCAGTCCGTGTTCGGCGACAAGTCTCCCCTGAGCGAGGCGTCGCGTGCCTACATCCAGGATCTGATGCGGCACGTCGTGGGAAGCCAGGCCTGGGGCGTGTCCGCAGCGGCCGACTCGGGCACGACCGCACTGAAGAACGGGTGGCTCAAGCGGACCCAGACCGAGAAATGGGACGTCAACAGCATCGGTCGGATAGAGCACGAGGGCCGCGTCTATCTGATGGCGGTACTTCTCGACGGCTGCAGCACCCAGGAGGTCGGCATCAGCATCGTGGAGCAGGCGTCGCGCGCGTCCGCGACGGCGTTCTCCCGGAAACTCAAGGAGAAGTCCACCACCTGACGCCCCAGCCAGGGCCCCACCGCCCTCCCGATCCATTTCGCGCGCGTTTCGGTCGCCTCCCGCTCCCCAACGCGTGCATGTGCTTCCTCTGCCGAGTTCCGCACACCCCTGGGGATCCCCTGCCTCCTCAGCACATGGGCGGGTGAACGATGTGTGCCTCGGGCCGAAGCCTGACCGGCAGCGCGAGCGGGTGCGGCGGGCGGACTTGAGTCTCCCCCCGGGAGAGGGCCCACGCTGGCGGACATGAACAGCAATGATCTCGACGGTCGCGTCGCCGTGGTGGCAGGCGGAAGTAGGGGAGCCGGGCTGGCGACGGCACGGCTGCTGCGGCAGGCGGGGGCGAGGGTCGTCACCATCGCCCGTACGGCTCCGGCAACGGCCGACGTGGTCTTCGTGCCCGCCGACCTGAGCACACCCGAGGGCGTCGCGACGTCGTCGGAAGCCGTGGCCGAGCTGGTCGGTGTGCCGGACATGCTGGTGCATGTGGTGGGCGGCTCCCGCTCTCCGGCCGGTGGATACGCGGCGCTCGACGACGAACGGTGGGCGCAGGAACTGTCACTCAACCTCCTGCCCGCGGTCCGCCTGGACCGCGCGATCGTCCCCGGCATGGTGGCTCGTGGTTCGGGCGCGGTCGTGCACGTGACCTCCATCCAGCGCCGGATGCCGCTGCACGACTCGACCCTGGCCTACGCCGCGGCCAAGAGTGCTCTGACGACGTACAGCAAGGGTCTCGCCAACGAGGTGGCCCCGGCGGGTGTCCGGGTCAACTCGGTCGCTCCCGGCTTCATCCGCACCGACGGCGCGGAGGGTCTGCTGGCACGCCGGATGAGTGAGAGCGGCATCACCCGCGAGGCCGCGCTCGGCGAGCTGATGCGGGTACTGGGCGGCATCCCGCTGGGACGGCCCGCGGAGCCCGAAGAGGTCGCCGAGACGATCGCGTTCCTGGTCTCGGACCGGGCCAGCGGCATCACCGGAGCCGAGTACGTGGTCGACGGCGGCACCATCCGCACCGTGTGACAACATCCACGTCACGACATGGGAGACAGCCGTGCAAGACATCCGTGCCTTCGTCGAGGAGTACGTCGCCGCGGCGACGGGTCCCGACCGCGAGCGCTACGTCACTCTGTTCCACGACGACGCCACCGTGCACGACGACGGGCGCAGCCTCAGGGGGCTCGCGGAAGTACGCCGTTGGCGCGAGGGGACGCCTAACGTCGACTACGACCTGCTGGAGGTGGCCGGCACTCCTGCCGTCTGCCGAGCCGTCGCGCAGGTCTGCGGGGACTTCCCCGGCAGCCCGGTCACCCTCCGCTTCGCCTTCGAACGCGACGCACGGGGGAAGATCGCCGTGCTGACCATCACCCCTGACGACGCGCGGCCGGACGACGGGCCGCCCACGAGGAGGAGCGCACCATGGCGCAGAGACTGACGATCGGAGAGTTCTCCCGCATCACGCACCTGAGCATCCGCATGCTCCGCCGCTACCACGAGCAGGACCTGCTCGTCCCCGCCGAGGTCGACCCGGACACCGGCTACCGCTACTACTCCCCCACGCAGATCCGGCCGGCGCTGACCGTCAGGCGCTTCCGCGACCTGGACCTCCCGCTGGCGGACCTGCGGCGCTTCCTCGCCGCCGGGTCCGCGGACGGGCCGGACGACGGCACCGCCCAGCAGGTCGTCGCGGCCCACCTCCGCCGGCTCGAGGACCGGCTCGGCCGCACCCAACGGGCCGTCGAAGCACTCCGGGAACTCCTCGACCCGGAGGCGGAGCGGGCGGTGACGCTGGAGGAACTCCCCGCTCAGCGCGTCCTGGCGGTGTCCCTCGACGTACCGGAGGGAGCCGGCCTCAAGTGGTACGACACAGCCATGCGGGACCTGGACACGGCAGCCGGAGAGCGCTCCGTCCTCCCACCGGGCGGTCGGTACGAGCACACCCTGTTCACCGAAGGCCATGGCCGTGCCACCGTGTACCTTCCCTCCGAAGCACCACTGCCGGCGGATGTGCCGGGCACGGTGCGCGAGCTGCACCTGCCGCGGCGGACGGCCGCGGTCGCCACCCATCAGGGACAGCACGACGACCTCGACCTGACCTACGGCGCCGTGGGCTCCTTCGTCGCCCGCAACGCCCTGCGCTCCCAGGACCTCGTCGAGGAGGTCTACCTCGTGGGACCGCGCGACACCGACCAGCCCGAGCGGTGGCGCACCGTCGTGGCGTGGCTGATGGCTCCGCAGAACGGCTGACCCGGGGCGGACGGTGCCGTCTGCCGCCCGCCGGCCGGGGCCGCGGGTCAACGGAGGGAGTGGCCTGCGACGGGCCCGCGCACGTACTTGCCCGGCTCGGGGGCGCCGGTGCCCGTGCTGCGGCGAGCGCCGAGCGCCTGGGGGAACCGAGCGCCGTCCTCCTGCGGCGACATGAGGCGCGTCCGCCTTGCCGACGCTCAGGAGCGGCCGGAGCGGCCGGAGCGGCCAAGACGGCCGAGCCTTCCTGACACCGACCCGTCAGGCAGACTCGACGCCGGCGAGGACGAGCGAGAGACGGTCGCCGGCCCCCTCGACGAGTCGGACCCGGATCTCCCAGACCTCCTGGTGGACATGGCAGGCCGGGTACGGGATGTCCGGGTCGTCGTCGCAGGACACGGCCGTCGCGGAGACGTGCAGCACTCCCCCGGGCACCGACGGGTCCAGATCGAGTGAGCGGGCCAGATCGGTGCCCGCGCCCTCGCCCGCCCGCAGCAGTTCGGGTGGAGTGGCGGAGACCAGGAGCCGCGTCGCGGGCCCGTAGCGCAGGTCCAGCTCCTGACCGGCGGGTGCCCGGAAGGTCACCTCCAGGCGCAGAGTGCCCGGCGCCGCCTCCGTCGTCTCCCGCCGTACGCCGCCGGCGGCCCCCGCGCCCAGGGCCTCCCGCGGCAGCCGAAGCCGGGTCAACCGGTGCCGGGCCGACTCGACGACGAGGATGTCGTCGCCGACGACCACGGCGTCGCTGGGCTCGCGCAGATCGGTCGCCAGCGTGCTCACCTCACCGGTGGGCGGGTGATAGCGGCGCAGAGCGTGGTTGTAGGTGTCGGCGACGACAACCGAGCCGTCCGGCAGGGCCGTGACGCCCAGGGGATGCTGGAGCAGTGCCCGGGCGGCGGGACCGTCGCGGTGCCCGAAGTCGAAGAGTCCGGTGCCCACCGCCGTGCGGACCGTGCCGTCGAGGTCCACCCAGCGCAGCGCGGACGTCTCGGAGTCCGCCACCCAGAGCCGGTCCTCCGTCGCGGACAGCCCGGACGGCTGCGCGAACCAGGCCTCGCGGCCGGACCCGTCGACGAGCCCCTCGTTGCCGGTCCCGGCGGCGAGGGTGACACTCCCGTCCCGCGGATCGTAGGTCCAGAGCTGGTGCGCCCCGGCCATGGCGATCCACACCCGGCCGTTCCACAGGGCGACGTCCCAGGGCGAGTTGAGACCGACGGCACGTCCGGCTCCGCGGGTGGACCCGCCCGGCCTCCCCTGCCTGCCGGTCCCGGCCAGGGTGGTGACCTCGCCGGTGACGGGGTCGTACCGGCGCAGCGCGTGGTTGACGGTGTCGGCGACGACGACCGAGCCGTCGCCGAGCAGGGCGAGTCCCTGCGGCTCGCTGAACGAGGCGCTCTCGGCCGGGCCGTCCGCGAAGCCCCGTCTCCCGCTGCCGACCCGCCGCACGAGGCTCTCCCCGTCCCCGGCGAGCTCCGCCAGTTGATGCCGGGTGGTGTCGCTGACCAGGAAGGTGCCGGAGGGCAGCGGCACGGCCTTGCCGGGGAAGCGCAGGGTCGTCGGCTCCGGCTTCGACGCCACGTACGGAGCGTCGGCGCGCCGCAGAGTGCCCTTGGCCGCGTGCTGGACCTCCAGTTCCTCGACCAGCCGCTGGAGGGCGTGAGCGTGTCCCTCTCCCGCGTACTGGGCGACGACGTAACCCTCGGGATCGATCACGGCAAGGGTGGGCCAGGCGCGTACGGCGTACTGCTGCCACGTGACCCGGTCCGGGTCGTCCAGGACGGGATGCTCGACGCGGTAGCGCTCGACGGCGTCCAGGACGGCCCGGTGTTCGGCCTCGTGCGTGAACTTGGGCGAGTGCACTCCCACGATCACCACGGTGTCCCGGTGCCTCTCCTCCAGCTCGCGCAGCTCGTCCAGGGCGTGCAGGCAGTTGATGCAGCAGAACGTCCAGAAGTCGAGGATCACGATCCGTCCGCGAAGCGCCGCGAGACTCAGCTCCTGGTCACCGGTGTTGATCCAGCCGCCCCTGCCCACCAGCTCAGGGGCGCGGACCCGTGCGCGCTTCGCCATGATCCAAGCCAATCACACCGCCCGCGCGCCGACCGGGAGCATGCGACGCGTGCGTGGTCCAGGCTCGCCCTGCCCCGCGCCCCCCAGCGGGCTCGGCACGTGCGTGACGCTCGTCGACCGAGCCGACGGATGCGTCCGCAGGGCGCCGGGGCCGCCGGGGCCGCGGGGAAGATCAGCAGGCTTCGGCGAGTTCCTCGATCTGGTCGGCGAGGCGGCGGTCAGGGTGGTGGAAGGGGACGCCGGCCAGTTCTTCGACCTTGAGGCGTTCGACGGCTTCGCGCAGGGCTGGGGCGGGATGGGCGGGGCAGGGGGTGGTGGTCGGGGTGCTGGGGGTGAGATGGATGTCGGTGTCGAGGTCGAGGGCTTGGTGGGCCCAGTGGTCGGCGTCGCGCAGTTCGCCTCGCAGGAGGTGGTGGAGGTGCAGGCAGTAGGCGGCGGTGGCGTTGCCGGCGCCGGCGGCGAACTGCCACCACCACAGGGCGCTGTCGGGTTCCTGGGCGAGGTTGAGGAGGCAGCCGAAGTGGAGGGCGCCGTCGGCGTCGGAGGGGGCGTCGGCGATGCGGGCGAGGTGTTCGGCGGCTTTGGTGCTGTGGATGAGTTCGGCGGACAGGGCTATCAGGGCTTGTTCGGCGCCGTCGAGGGCGGTGGGGTAATGGCCTTCGGGGGCGGGGCGCGCGCCGAACATGAGGGTGGCGGTGACGTCGCGGACGATTTCGCGGTGCAGGGCGTCGAGGTCGGCGTCGGTGACGGTGTCCGCGAGGGCGGCCTGGTCGAGGTAGTCGTCGATGCTGCGCGGCACGGTGTTACTCCTTCTCCTCGTCGTCACCGAGGTCTATGCCGAGTTTGGTGGCGATGCGCTTGCGGGCCAGGCGGCGGTGGGTCCGAGCGGTGGCCGCGGTGATGCCCATGATGTTGGCGGCCTGTTTGCAGGGGTAGCCCAGGACGTATTGCAGGATGATGACGTCGAACTGGCGCTCCGGCAGGGTGGCGATGGCCGTGTAGAGACCGAGGGGGGAGTCGATGGCCGCCAGCTGCGTGCGCATGTGTTCCAGCGTGGCACGGACGGCGTCGTGGACGGCGGTGGTTCGCGCGGTTCCGGCGGTGGTGGTGCTGCGCCCGTCGGCGGAGGGCCCGACGTTCATGCGCAGGTGCATCTCGACGCGCATCTTCAGCACGCGCCAGGCGTAGGCCTCCGGTCCCCCGTCCTGGAGCAGGACGATGGACCAGTTGAGGGCGAGGTGGTTGTAGAGGCGGCGCACGACCTGGAGGGCGGCCTTCGTGTCGCCCAGCACGGTGGCGGCGTAGCGCAGCTGGGGGCGGGCGTACATGCGGTAGAAGGCGTCCAGGTCGGACGGCATCTCGTAGTGGATGCCCTGCAAGGCGTTCAGTTCCTTGGGCGGTGTGGGGAGGGTGTAGGGGGTGGGGGTGTTGCTGTCCTCGGGTACGGCCATCGTCATGCCTCCTCGTCCCGGGCGGGCACCGGGGCGAGGGCCTCGGTGCCCGCGGTACGTGCCGGCTGCGCGCTGAGCAGCTCGGCGACGCCGACCCGGGCGCCGGCGCGCAGCACCCTGCGCAGTCCCGCGACGACGTCGGGGAGGAAGACGCGCGCGGCGGTGGCGGCCGCCAGCAGCACGAACAGATCGTTCACGGACATCGGGACCTGGTCCTCTCCTGCCAACACAGCATCAACTCGCCTTGCGTTGAGGGGAGATGACGCTGCGGAGGACGCCGCTCTGGGTCCTCGACTGCAGGATTTCGGATCGCGGGGGGCAAACGCGCATGCCCTAACCGACCAAATTTTGACGCAAGGTGATCACATCACCACGCACAGGAGTAGACCACAGCGCTAAGTTACCGCTCAGGCACCATACGTGACCTGCGGGAACGCCGACCCCACACCCCAGGGAGGGGCCACTCCCGCCCGATCGGACACTCCCTCGATCCATCGAACGTGTGATGGGCATCACAGGGTCGGAATGTTTCGCGATCTGAACAATTGGCGCGCCAAGCCCGTATGAAAGCGGGCGGGCCGTGCCCCGGACGAGCCGGGCACCTCGGAACATCGCGCACGGGGCAGAGGGGGCGTTCAAGCCTCCTGTCGATGGCCCGCGCCCAGCGACGCGAAGATGCCCGTCCCGTGAAGCCGCGCAGTGCGGAGGGGACGACACCTCGCCCGTGAAGTCGTGTACACCCTTGCGACCGAGCGCTTCGGTTGGCCGCTTGAGCAGGCGGCTCAGCCGCAGCAACCGCCGTCGGCCGCGAGCACCAGGTGCGCGGGGCGGGGCAAGCGGTCGACGAGCACGGGCGTACGTTCCTGTGCACCGCCGCGGGCGCGGACGCCTGCCTGGCCCGACGAGCCGGCATCCAAGGCGCCTCAGGACACGCCCGCGCTACGCCTCCAGCGTGCGACGGTCTGCGCACACCGGGCGTTTTCTGCCACCGAGTCGCCTTCGGCCATTTCGGGTGGAATACCTCTCCCCGGCCGATACGCGTGCCGTACGGTCGTCGTGCCACATCACCTCGCACAACCAAGTCGCCCTGCGGATCGAACCGCTGCGGGCGTGCCGCGCGCCCCGGGGGGTGTCGACGGGCATGCCGGGCTCCTGACCAGGGTTGCCACGTATCCCTCGACAGTGATTGGAGCTGATGAGTCATGGCGACGGCGATACCGGCCTGGCCCGGCCCCTGGACCAGCGAGATCAACGACATCGTGAAGGGCAACGGCGCCCTCGGTCCCGAGAACGGCATGGTCAAGAAGCTGTCCACCGAGCAGCGAGCCACCATCACCGAGCGGGGCAAGGAACTGGTCGCCAGTCTGCTCGACCCCGGCGTCCTGGCCCCCGAGGCCAGGCGCATCCTCATCGGACTGCATCTCGACCTGATCGACGCCGCCGCCGCGCAGAAGCCCGCCATCCAGAAACTGATGGAGAACCCGGGCTACCGACCGCCGAGCGCCCTGCACGGCACCTGCTACAACGCCGCCCTGGAACTCATCGTCGCCAAGGCCCTGTGGCAGACCGGACACACGGAGATCCTGCCCTGGCCCGTCGAGGGCACGGCCGCCAAACCCGACTTCGTGATCGACGGCCGCCACCCCTCACCGACTGGGCATGACGACAAGAGCTTCTACGCCGCCTGCACGGTGGTCGCCGACACCCTGAAGGTCGGCGGCTGCAAGACCGTGCAGGACCTGGTCACCGGACTCGTCAGCGGGGTGACCAACAAGCTCGGCACGTATCAGGGCAAGACCGTGGGCGTGGTCCTGGAAGCGGCCGACAACCCCTGCCTCTACGAGGACGGCGAACTGAGGACTGATGACGAGGACATCATCGACGCGTTCCAGGAACGCATCGAGGGCCTGGACGCCGGCATCCGGCAACGACTGCTCTTCGTCTACGTCGTCCTGCCGCGCGCCGCAGTGGTGACCATGGACGAGACGGCCTGGCGTTGAGACCACGGCCTGCGTGGTGAGGCGGGTGCGTCGCGTGTAGCAGCAGCCGGTGGTCTCGGCCGCCCTCCGCAGGTCCGCGGCGAGTCTGGGGACGCAACCCGTACACCTTGATCTCGCTGCGTCCCGGCGCTCATGCGGGTCTGCGACTGCAGAGCAGCAGCGGAGTTGTCGCCAGGCCGACCGGTACCCCTCAGGCAGCGGGGCGCGCGTCTCGGTGCTCAGGGCCTCCAGCGCGGGTTCCGGCCCGTCAAGGCGAGTACCCGATCCAGTTCCGTGGCGTGCCCGGGCGGGGGCACCTCGGGGCCGAAGACGCCGTACTCGCGGGCCTGCGGGGCCATCGCCGCCACCGCACCGACCAGTTCGCCGACGACCGCCGGGTCCGCCTCGTAGGGCTGACCGGTGGCTGCGGCCAGGTCCCAGGCATGGACGGTCAGGTCGAGCAGCGCCATGTGGGCGACGGTCCGCGCCGGCATCCCCATCTGCCCGCTGGTACCCTCCTCCGCGCCGGGTGCCGCCCACGCCTCCACCAGTGCTCCGGTCTCCCGGGCGAACGCGGCGCGCCAGTCGGTGTCCGGGCGCACGGCGGACGGGGTGGTGGAGAAGTCGGCTTCCTTCTTGGCGGCGAGTTCCTGGAACTGGACGACGACGTGGTGCAAGTGGTCCAGCAGCGCGCGCACGTCGTAGTCGGCGCACGGGGTGGGCGCGGTGAGCGCGTCGTCCGCGATGCCGCGCACCACGGGTACGGCCTGGCGGGCGGCGGCGTCGAGGAGGACGGCGACGGGGGTGTGGCCGGTGGCGGGTGAGGTGGTGGTCATGCCTCCGACGCTAGGCACGGGGCGGCGCGCCTGCTTGAAGAAACGCGACACCGACCCGGGCCCCGGTCCTAAGATCGCCCCGTGAGTCCCGCAGCCGCCACCTCCCCGGACCGGCCCGGTGACAGCGCCGCCGCCCGCACCCCCGCCCCCGGCGGTCCCGGTTCCTCCAGGGGTACGGCGCCTCGTGGTGACACCCGGGGGATCCTCGATCCGTCGGCGTTGCTGCGCCGCACCTCCTTCCGGCGCCTGCCGCCGACGCCCGCGCTCCGGCCGTACGTCGAGCACTACTGGCTGATCGACTGGGACCTGCCCTCCCCGTACGAGGCGCGGGTGCTGCCGCATCCGTCGGTCAACGCCGTCCTGCAGTGGCGCGGCGGACGGTCCCGGTGCGAGGTGTCGGGGGTCGGGCTGCGGGTGCACACCGAGCGGCTGGAAGGTGCGGGACGGGTGGCCGGGGTGCAGTTCCGGCCGGGTGGCTTCCGGCCGTTCGCGCCCGGAGTGCCCGTCTCGGAATGGACCGGGCGCCGGCTTCCGGCGGAGGAGGTCACCGGCGCCGGTCCGGCGCTCGCCGAGGCGCTCGCCGCCCTCGGCGAGGAGGGCGACGACGCCCGCCGCGCGGCCGCCGTCGACTCCTGGCTGCTCGCACTGGAGCCGCGCCCCGACCCGCAGGCCGCCCTCGCCGTGGAGCTGGCCGGACTCGCCTGCCACGACCGCACGGTGTGCCGTACCGCCCGCCTCGCGGAGTTGGGCGGACTCTCGGTCCGGGCACTCCAGCGGCTCTTCGCGGCGTACGTCGGGGTGAGTCCCAAATGGGTCATCCTCCGCTACCGGCTGCTCGACGCCCTGGAACGTGCCGCGGCGGACGGAGCACCCGACTGGGCGGGGATCGCCGCGGAGCTGGGCTATGCCGACCAGGCCCATCTGGTCCGTGACTTCACCGCCACGGTCGGCGTCCCGCCGACCGCCTACGCGGCGCGGAGCGCGGCCTGAGGCGGTACGGGGCCGGTATCCACGCGCTTCACGCTTCACCCGTACACCCCCTGCGGGGACCGGTCATTTCGGCGGTGTTCCTCCTTCCAGCAGTGCGGCGAGGCCCTCCGTCGGCAGCACCATGCCGACCGGTGCGCTGCTGTTGAGGTAGAGGCCGTGGTCCGGGGGGACGCGGGTGAGGAGGGTGCTGACCGGGAGCTGTGCGAAGGACAGGCGTCCGGCGGCGTGGAGGTAGCGGGGGGAGGTGTAGGCGAGGACCACCGGTGTGCCGTCGGGTGCCGAGGCGCGGACCGGTTCGCCGTCCGCGGTGACCAGGACGGCGACCTCGGCGCCGGACAGGGCCTCGGTGACGGCCTCGGCGGGGCCGTAGCCGGTGGTGGCCAGCTGGATGGCGCGGTCGATGTCGTCGGCGGGCTCGGGCCAGCCCATCGCTTCCGGGGACGGCCGGTACTCCGGGTTGTCCTCCCACTCGACGATCGTCCCGTCGGAGTCGGAACGCCACTGGCCGACCACGGCCCAGTCGGGTGGTGGTCCCTCGCCCTGCCAGGCGGGGTCGGGCAGGTAGAGCCAGTGGTCGGGGGCGAGGCCGGCGGCCTGGACGTACTCCTCCGGGGGCGCGGGGTCCAGGGTGGTGTCGGCGGCGGCAGGCGTCTTGGCGCCGGGCTCACTCATCTCGTCCTCTCGTCCCGTGTTCTGTCGGTGCGGGCCGGGCGGCGGCCTCGCTCACGTCGTCGTCATCGTCGTCGGTGTGCGGGCCGGGCCGGGCGGCGGGCCTCGCGAGGGGTGCCTGGATCGGGCGCGGTGCGTCACCCGGGGCCGTGGCCTGGGCGGGGCGGGCCTTCTGCCAGGCGTCGGCGTCCGGTTCGGCACCGTCCGGCGTCGTCCGCAGGGTGAGGAACGGCTCCCCCGGGGCGCCGGGTGGGGACAGGTCCACCGGGAAGCCGGTCCACCACACGGTGCGGCCGAGGCGCTGGGCGATCCGCTCGGCGAGGTCGCCGGGGTCGTCGTCGTGGGCCGAGAACGCGAGGACGACCGGGACGTCCAGTTCCTTGCCCGTCAACGACGTGTCGTGCGCGAGGAGTTCGAGGAACTCGCCGATCGGCACGCGGTACGTCTCCCCGTCGAAGGTCAGCTCCAAGACGTCGGGGGCGTTGCCGTCCGGGGTGACCCGTACGAGGTAGGGGGCGGGGCCTTTCCGGTCCGCCCACGGTGTGTCCGTCATGCCGCTGGGTGTGCCGAACCGGGCCAGGTCGACCGTCGCCGGCGTCCGCTCGGCGGTGTAGTCGCGGCCGTCGCCGCTCCCGTCGCCGCCAGTGGTGCGCACGCCGGTGGTGGCGTACGCCCCGGACTCGTCCAGGTCGTAGGCGGCCGCCACGTCCGGGTCGGTGGCGTCCCGGCCCGCCGCGAAGGCGCGGGTGAGCAGGTCGAGCAGGGTGCCGCGGTAGCCGTTCGGCCGGGTGCCGGGCGGCAGGTGGAGCACCTTGGGCACGCGGGCGTCGAGGTTCGTGCCGGGAGCGCTCAGGATCTCCTCGGCCTTGACCCGGGCCCAGAACATCCGGGACCGCTCGGGCTCGCCCACCTCGTGCGGGCCGGACAGGTCCAGGGCGGTCACGGCCTCGTCCTCCAGGTCGCCGCCCCGCATCCACTGCGCGGCGGCCTCGATCGCCGGAACCTCCACGAAGCCGACCAGGTCGTCACCGGGCCACGCGGCCCAGTGGTCGGCCGCCACGGCCAGCACGCGGCGCACGGCCGCCCGGTCCACGCCGGACGCCGCCTCCGGGTGCGCCGCGACCACCCGGTTGAGCAGGTCCAGCGTGAACGGGCCGGCGGCGTCGAAGTCCGTGTCGCCGCGCCACATGTGGTCCACGGCGGCCACGCCGCGCAGCAGCTCCGCGAAGTCGGGGGCGTCGTCCACGTCGTGGCCGAAGGTCAGCCGCAGCGCCCGTACCAGGCGCAGCGTTCCGGCGCGCATCTCGTCGGAGACCTCGTCGTCGCCGGGACTCAGGCCGGCGACCGCCGCCAGCCGGTCGAGGTCGGGCCCCGCGGGGTCGGGGCGGAACAGGGCCCACGCCCGGTGACGGCCCTGCGCGTCGGCGAACAGGGTGCGGGTGTAACGGCCGTCGTGGCTGCGGGTGCCCTGCGAGCCGTAGGACAGCCGGACGCCGCGGCCCGTGGAGTTGGCGAGCTGCTGGCCAAGGGAGAGGCTGCTCAGCGGGTCGGGGACGAACGGGCCGGCGTAGGCGTCGCTCGCCGTGTTCGGCGGCACGGGGACGGTGCGGTCCCCGGGGGCACCGCTCCAGCAGACCACGAAGTCGATCCAGTGGTCCTTCGGCAGGTTCGACAGGCTCTTGCGGCGCCTGAGCCACGGCCCGGCCTCCCGCTCGTCGACCGGCCTGACGGTGCCGTCCCTCATCGCCAGGTGCAGGCGGCCGGGCGAGCCGTGCGTGTCCAGGCGGTAGGCGGAGCTCTCCACGCCCGGACGCGGCAGCTCGTGCTCGGCGGAGATCCGCCCCGTGGCCGGGTAGTAGTGGACGTACGTCGACATCCGGTCCAGGTGGCGGTCGTCGTCCTCGAAGGCGGTCGCCCACTCCGCGGCGTGGTGCGAGGCGCGGCCGATCTGCCGGCCCGTCAGCGCGCTGACGATGGGGCGGGTGGCCACCTGCTGGTACCAGTCCGGCACGTCCTCGTCGGGGTCGGGTGCCAGGCCGGGCCCGCTCGCGGTCCAGTCGCCCTCTGGGGCCCCGGGGCGCCGGATGGTGTCGACGGTGCTCACGCCCTGGTCCGAGCTGAGCGTCACCTCGCCGCTGTGCGCCCACACCGTCAGGCCGGTGCGGTCCGCGAGCGTGCGCGGCAGGTCGAGGTACTGGTCACCGGCGAAGGGTACGGCCAGCACGATCGGCGTGTCCTTCGGCAGCCGCTCGCGTGCCGCGTCCGCCGCGACGAGCTCCACGAACTCGTCGACGTCCAGTTCCCGCGTCGAGCCGTCCGGCAACAGTGCCTCCACCCTGTCGTGCCGCCCGCCCGCCGCGACCACGTACGGGGTGACGCCCCGGGGCCAGGGGGTCGGCCGTGTCTCCGCGATGTCGTACGGGCCGGGCCCGGTGTCCTCCAGTACGTCGCTGCGGGTGGTGTCCAGCTCGGCGGCCCCGCTCGTGTCCGGGGCCCAGTTGAGGCCGGGGACGCGGCGGCCCCCGGCGGTGAAGTGGCGGGCGCGGCCCGGTCCGGTCACGCCCAGCTCGGTGAGGTGGAAGGCGGCCAGGGCGGGCAGGCTCGTCGCGCGGCCGGCCGCGGCGGCCCTGTTCACCAGTCCGAACAGGGCGTCGCGGATGTCCTGGTCCACGGACGTGCCCGGGGTGAGGTGCAGGACACGGGAGGCGAGGGCGTCGACGTCCAGCGGGCCGTGGCGCAGGGTGCGGTGGCGGCGGCGCAGGGCGTCGAGGGTCTGCGTGGCGGCCGCGTCCGGCGCCTGGACGACGCGGATCGTCGCCTGCCGTCCCAGGTCGGCCCGGCCGACGCCGGCGAGGGCGCCCGTGCCGGTCCAGTCGTCGGGCACCCGGTTCACGGCCAGCGCCTTGACGCGGAAGTCCTGGGCGGTCAGGCGCGGGGCGTCGGCGGGGAGGTGCTGCTGCAACCGTCGAAGCGCCTGCGTCAGCTGTCGCACGAAGTGGTTGCGGGCGGCCGTCGCGCGCCTCAGGCCCCGGTTGCCCTGGCCGTCGGCGCCGTAACCGGTGACCTCGACGCGCGGTGGGGCCCAGCCCTCCCGGCGGTTGTGCAGCCCGGCGGCGGCGACCTGGTGCGCCAGCCGCTCGATGGTCTCCAGGCCGGTCGCGGACGGGGCCGTCGCCTCGCGCGCGTACGCCACGAGGCTACGGGGAGGGAGCGCGGACGGCGCCGGGGCGACCGGGCCCGTGAAGAACGGCTGGGTGAGGGTGGTGAGCGCGGGGGCGGGAGGAGGCGCGGGCGTGGGAGCCGAAGTCGTCTCCACGCCCTCCATGGGGTCCCCCGCCGACGAGGAACGGGCCTTGGCGGCGCTTTCCGGCGCGGTGGTCTCCGTCTGCCCGTCGGCCGCGTCCCGCGCGGTCGGGCCCCGGGCCGTGAAGACCGGGATGGCGAGGACCGGGGTGGCGGGGGCCGACGCGGGCGAGTCGCCGGGCGGGTCGAAAGCGATGGGCGTGAAGTCGAAGGCGGTGCTGCCGAGGTCGGCCAGGTCGACGTGGTCGAGGTCCGTGCCGGCCAGGACGGCGAGGTCGAGGCCGGAGGGGTCGAGGCCGGTGAGGGCGAGGCCGGTGGTGTCCGGGGCGGGTTCGTCCAGCGGCGACGTGGTGGCGTCGGGTGTGCCGGTGACCGACCCCGGGTGGGCCGCGGGCGCCGGCTGCCGGGTGCCGGGCGACGGCGCCGTGCGGGCGCCGGGCGCCCCGGCGTCCGACGCGGTGTCCCCCGCCGTGCCCTCGGCGGAGTCCTCCGCGTCCGGGGCGGGCGCGGTCCAGCGCGGGCGCAGGCCCAGGTCGGAGCGGAGGGTGTCGGCGAGTTCGGCGGCGGACTCGGCGTCCGTAGGCCCGGTCAGCGCGTGGTCCGCGACCCGGCGTACCGCCTCCTGGAAGCCCTCGCCCGCGTACCGGTAGTCGGCTCGCGCCTCGTGCGGCTCGGCCGGCAGGACCAGGACCACGGCGGCGGCCCAGGCACGGGAGGTGTCGGCCTCGTCCGAGCCCTCGGGAGCCGCGGCAGCGAAGTCGGCGTACGCCCGCGCCCACAGCCGCCGTGCGGCGTTGGCGGCCGCCGTGTCCGACGCGGCCGTCCAGGCAC
Organism: Streptomyces sp. NPDC041968; assembly: GCF_055589025.1. Taxonomy (NCBI): domain Bacteria; kingdom Bacillati; phylum Actinomycetota; class Actinomycetes; order Kitasatosporales; family Streptomycetaceae; genus Streptomyces; species Streptomyces sp. NPDC041968. The sequence goes on from NZ_JBVJCB010000002.1 coordinate 75,026, forward strand.
CGGGGCCGGTCATCCTGATCCGGGCCAGGTCGAGCGGTGGCAGCGCGGCAGCGGGGAGCCGGTCGTCGCCGCGCAGCGCCATCTCGGTGCGCAGGCCGACGGAGAGTGTGATGCCCGCCGCCTCCAGGTCGCGCGGGCCGACGGTCTCGTCCTCGGCGGGAGGCGACTGCGCGGGCGGCAGGTCGGTCTCGGTCAGCCGGTCCGCGATCCAGCGGCGGGCGGCGGCGTCCCCCGGGACGGACGGCGCCGCGGCGCTCTCCCCGCTCCCCCGCTCGGCCTCCCGCGCCGCGCCCAGGGTCTCCGGGGCGGTGCCCAGGGTCCGCAGTCGTGCCTCGGCGTGCTCCAGCCCGAGACGTGCCGCGTCGGCCTCGGCGCGGGCGTCCGCGACCGCCGTCTCGTCACCGCCGGCCCGCTCCGTCGTGGCGGCCTCGGTGGTGGCCCGGCCCAGTGCGGCCAGCGCCCGCGCGTGGGCGTCCCAGGCGGCGGCGAGGGCACCGGCGGGCCCGGACACGGGCTCTGTCGGCGCGTCCGTACGGTGCGTGGGCGTGGAGTTGGTGGCCGACGCGACCGGGCCCGTGGCGTCGGCCGCCGGGTCGCCCTTGGGGCGGCCGGTCCGGCCCCAGGTGCCGGTCGGGGCCGGCTGTCCGTCGGGGCCGGGCAGCATCGCGACGGTGTAGGTGCCGGTCGCCGGGTCGTGGTGGAGGGTGGTGGCGCCTCGGGTGGTCCACCAGTTGCGGGCCGAGTTGCGGGTGCCCTCGTCGGGGAGGCTGCCCTGCGGCGACCGGGTTCCGGCCGGGCTGCCGTGCGGGACCACGGCGATCACCTCGGCGTTGCCGGCCTTCCCGAGCAGTTCCGCGTCGTGGAAGACCAGTTCGCCGAACTGCCGGGCGGGCACCGTGGCCGGGGTGGGACCCGGCAGCACGAGCCCGTCGGCGTCGCCGTCGGCGACGTAGACGAAGGGGGTGGGGCGGCCCGGCTGCGTCGCCCAGGGTGCGGGCTCGCTGCCGACCGGGACCAGCGAGCCGTCGGGCCCGCGCCCGAGCAGGGTGATCACACTCGGGTCGAAGGTGCCCGGGGGCCGGGCCGTGCCGTCCAGGGTCCGGCCCCATGCGGTGCCGTCGGCGTTCCTCAGCAGCCGTTCCGGTGCCAGTGCGCCCTGCTGCTCCAGGTGGTGGGCGGCCAGTTCGTGGATCCGGCGCGGGTCGCGGCCCACGGCGGCCGCCTTCCGGGCCGCGGTCACCGCTTCGCCGAACCGGGCCGGGTCGGGGGCGGGCAGGTGCAGCACGGCGGCGGCGAACGCACCCCGGTCCACCCTGCTCGTCACCATGGCGACCTTGAACGACGCCCACACCAGCCGCGACCACTCGGTCTCGCCGACCGGTGCCGTGGCGTCGAGTCCGAGGACCTGCCGGGCCAGGTGCTCGCGCTGCGGGGACGCGGCGAGGCCCGCCAGCAGGTGGGCCAGGTGCGGCAGGGCGAGCCAGTCGCTCAGCGGGCCCCGCTGCCCGGCGTCGAGGCGACCGGCGGCCTCGGTGAGGAGGCGGCGGTGGTCGTCCGGGGTGGCCGGCGGTACCGGCCCCGGGGCGAGTCCGGCCGAACGGTGCCGGCCGAGGATCCGCTCGTACAGGTCCAGGGTGAACCGGCGCGCGCCGTCGCGGTTCAGGGCCGGGTCGGCCTCGTGCATCAGGTCGAGCGCGCCCATGCCGCGCAGCAGTACCGGGTACTCCGGGCTGTCGTCGACCGCGGGGCCGAAGATCTCGCGCAACGCCCGCACCAGCCGCAGGGTCCGCTCCCGTACGGCGTCCGGGGCGGCGCCCGTGCCGGTGTGCAGTGCGGCCTCGCGGGCCGGCCCGTCGAGCGCTTCGCCGGCCGGCTCCGGCCGGAACATGACCCACTGGTGAGCGCGCCCACGCGCGTCGGTCACGAGGTTGACGTACGTCTCGGGGTCGTTGTGCCGGGCCGGGCCGACCGAGTTCGACAGGACGGTCGCGAACACCGTGCGGCCCGTCTCGTTCGCCATGTGCTGGCCGGTCGCCACGACCGCGAGCGGGTCGGGCACGAAGGGCAGCGGTCCGCTGATGTCACCGCCGAGGACGCCGCCGATGCCGGGGCGTGCCGCGGCGTAGCAGATGAGCGGCACCACGGGGTGTCCGGGGTCGAGCGCGGTGAGGCTGCGGCGGCGGGCGAGGGTGCGCGCGAACCGCGGCCCGTCGTCCTCCCTCGGGCCTTGCGGGGTGTGCCACATGACGGTGCCGGGCGCGCCGTGGTTGTTGGGGAAGTACGGGGTCGGCAGGCCGAGTTCGACCCAGGGCAGGGTGGCGGGGGTGCTGCCGTGGTCGTAGCCGCTGCGCACGTAGGTGTAGGAGGTGACCGATCCGAGGCGGCTGTGTTCCCGTGTCCGTGACCAGCCGCCGTCCGCCTCCTGGGCGAGGGGCATCGAGATGTAGCCGGTGGACCGGTGGCCGTGGTGGGCGACGGAGAGGGCGGTGACCCGGTCGTCATCCGTTCCGCCGGGCGGGGTGCCCGGGGCCGCGGGTGTGTCGGCGAGCCACTGGCCCCGGGTCGTCCGCCCCTCCTCGTCGAGGAGCAGGAGCATCGAGCGGTCCGGGGCGCTCGGCGGGTGTCCGATGACCGCCCGGCCGGTGGCGGCCCACACCTCTCGGCCGAGCCGGTCGGCGAGTGCGCGTGGCAGGTCCGAGGGGGCGGCGCCGGACCGTTCGACGTGGAGGAGGACCGCGCCCGGCCGGTGGGCCAGGACCTGGTCGAGGGCCAGCAGTTCGCGCAGCACCTCGCCGGGCACGGAGCGCGTGAATCCGCCGAGCCCGCGCACCACGACCGCGTCGTCCCGCCCGGCGGCGAGCACGAGGTACGGGTCGGGGTCGCCCGGCGCGGGTCGCCACGGAGCGTCCTCGGTGCCGCCGTCGGCGGTCGTGCCGTCGGGGGTGCGCCGGAGCCGGCCGGTACTGCCCGCGTCGAAGTCGCCCGGCAGGGCGCGGCCGGTCCAGTTCCGGCCGCGTGGGCGGCCTTGGGCGTCGCTGAGCCGGAAGTCCGGGTGGAACACGCCTCGGTGGGCCAGGTAGTGGGCGGACAGCGCGGCCAGGGAGGTGGCCCCCGCCGACGTGGGGAGTGTCATGAGCCGTACCAGGGCGCCGCGGGCCGCGGCGTTCACCTGCTCGGCGGGGCCGAGCAGCAGCACCCGGCGGACCATCGCGTCCAGGTCCAGGAAACCGCCGCGCAGGCGGGGGTCGGCTCCCCGCAGCCGGTCCAGCCGCTCCAGTGCCTCGGCGGCCCGGTCCCGGTCGACGTCGCCGAGGGCGCCGAGGCCGTACAGCGCGTCGAGGAGGGCTTCGCGGTGCCGCTCGGCCTCGTCGGACGTCACGTCCTGGAGCATGGCGACGCCCGGGGAGGCGCCGGGGACCGTCGTCGCGGGGTCGCCGAACGGGTTGGTGCGGTGCGGCGCCCGGGGCTGGGGGCTGTTGAGGCCGGTGGTGGCGGGCCGGGTGTGGATGGGGCGGGCCCCTGCCGGGCGGATCGGAAGGCCTGTTGCGGTGCGGGTACCGGTTCCGGACCCACTCTCCAGCTCGTCGCGGAGGGCCTCGGCGTGTTCGTCGGGGAAGCGTCCGTCCCGCGCGACGTGGGTGCGCAGTTCCTGCTCGCCGAAGGGGTGGATGTTCCAGTACCTGCCCCAGTTGTCCGTGTAGTCCAGGGCGCTGTCGTGGTCCGCGATGTCGTCGAGGGCGAGCTGGGCGCCGCGCATCACCTCGTGGAAGGTGTGGTGGTCGACCGTCAGGGAGACGGCCAGCATCCCGGCGCGGATCAGGCCGAGGTCGAGGTCGACGCCCCACTGGTCCCGCATGCGGGCGGCGTGCAGCATGAAGCGGTACGTGGATCCGGCGGTGCCGGTCGCCACCAGGCCGCCCGAGGACTCGGAACGCTGCTGGAAGCCGGCGCTCATCGCGATGTCGTACAGGGACGTCGCCGGCAGCCAGGTCAGTCCGTGCTCGTTGACCGCGATGCGCCGCTCGGCCTCACTGAGCGGCGGGCGCGCGTCCTCCGGGCGGGTCCGGATCGTCACCGACCGCTCCAGCTCCTCGACCGCCTTCTTCTTCTGCGCGGGGGTCAGGTCCGGCGAGGCGAGGAGCTCCTTGGCGCGCCGCTCGAACTCGGCGTGGGTCTCGCGCTGCCGCCGGCTCGGCCGTTCCTCGGCGATCTCGGGGTGCTCCTCCTCCCGGCCGCCGAGCATGTCGGGCACGAAGTCCTTGGAGATGCCCTCGTAGAGCAGCGCCACCAGTTCGCGCAGGTTCCCGCCGCGCAGCACCTGTTGCAGGGCGGGGCGGGAGGCGCCGACGACGCCGGCCTTGTACTTGCTGGTGTCGCCGAACAGGTCGAGGCTGCGGGGGTGCCGCTCGCGCGCCGCCTTCCACGCCGCGTTCGCCATCTTGCGGTACTCCGCGACCACGGCCTCGTGTTCGGCCAGGTACTCGCCCAGCCGCTTGTCGAAGGCGAGGGACTCCTCGGCGTAGCGGATGCGTGCCATGACCCACGGCGGTGCGGCGCTGTTCCGGTGCTCCGGGCTGGGCAGCGGGGAGCGGCTGCGCGCGCGGGACGCGGCGCGGCTGGGGACGGCGCCCTCGGACCGGGGCGCCGCGGACTCGGGCGCCGCGGACTGGGGCGTCGCGGACTGGGGCGTCGCGGGCCGGGTGTTCCCGGGCGGGGCGACCACGGGTCGGGGGGCGCCCGTCGGCACGTCGGCGGTCGGCACGTCGCCCGTCGGGCGCGGGAGCGCGGCGCCGGTGAGCGAGGGGGGCGGTGTCGGCGGTGCCTGGCGGTGGTCGTCGATGTCGACGGTCACCGTGCGCCCCGCGTCGGGGTCCGTGGCGCCGCGTACCCGCTTGGCGTCCAGGGTGAGGCCGAAGTCCCGTACGGCCAGGGGTGTTCCGGCGACGCCCTGCTGCGAGGCGGCCAGGATCCGGGCCAGCCTGGCGCCGAGCTCCCTGCCGACGGCCTCGGCGCGCTTGCGGGCGCGGGCCTGCGAGCGGTTGCCGTGGCCGGTGACGGTGACCGCCGGCAGCGGCAGGCCGTGGGCCCGGTTCCACAGGCCCACGCGGGCCAGCGTCCGGGCCAGGGCTTCGATCGTGCCGTCGGCGCCCTCGGGCAGGCCGTGCTGCTCGCGTGCGAAGCGGATCATCCGCTGGTGGGGGCGCGGGGTGTGGCCGTGGAGCACCACCGTCGTCAGCGGGTTGGCGAGCGCGGGGGATTCCTCGGACAGCAGCGCCGCGTTGACCTCGTGCGCCGACTCTCCCGGCCGCTGGCTGTACGCCCGGAAGAACCACAGGTCCTTGGGGTCGAGGACCGGCGCGGCGGCCCTGACGGCTTCCCTGGCGCGGGTGCGCGCCCGGTCCGCGTCGCGCTGGGCCAGGGCGTGCTCGGGCCGGTCCTCGTCGAAGTAGAACGGGATGCGCTCCGCGTCGTGGAGTTCCGCCAGGGCCCTGGCGGCCCGCGCGAGGTCGTCCAGACGGGCCGTCTCCGTGCCGTCCGCGCCGTCGCGCCGTGCGTCGGCCAGCCGCCGTTCGGCCGCCCGGGCAAGGCGGGTCAGGCCGTCGCCGCCGTGCCGGTCGAGGTTGTCGTCGACGATCGCGTCGAGTTCGTCGTCCGGGATGCTGCCGCCGCGGGAGTGGGTCTCGTTCTCCAGCGTGATCTGGTGGGTGCCGTCCTCGCTGGCCAGGACGACCTGTGCGAAGTGGTAGGGCGCGTGCGGGCCGACCCGGTCGCCGGGCTTGGCGTGGTTGTGGGTGAAGAGCTGCGCGCCGCTGTCGTTGGTGGTGCTGACCGACTGGATCAGGTAGCCCTCGCCGACGCCCGCCCAGGCGTGCTCGTTGACACCGATGCGCCGTGCCGCCGCGGACAGGGGGGCTCGGCGGGGGTTGTCCGCCGGTTCGTGGCTCAGGGCGCCGCCGTAGCGTTCGCCGGGGGTGGGGGCGCCGACGACACCGCCGGTGAACCGCTGGTCGAGGCCGGTGCGGCGGGCGGCCCAGCGCGGGGTGACGTCACCGGCGGGGCGGGTGCCCTCGGCGACCTCCGTCAGGGCCTGCGCCAGGTGGTGGGTGCCGGTGACCTCGCGGCCGTGCTGCCCGTTCACGGGGGCTGTGGCGACGGTGTCGCCGGCGGGGCCGCGGAAGGCGATGTGGGACAGGGACGCGATCCCGGTGCCGGCCACCATCTGGGCGAAGTCCCGCGTGAAGGCGTGTTCCGAGGAGCCGGACGCGGTCAGGAACTCGGGCTCCACCCGGAAGAGGGGTTCGCCGTAGGAGCCGTCCTCCTCGGGGAGCAGGACGCCCGTCGACTCGTCGGCCTTCAGCCGTACGCCCGCTCCGGCCGCGGCCAGCCGGGCCGACGAGGCGTCGATCGCCGCGCGGGTGGCGTACACCTGGCGCCCGCGGCCGGTGGTGCCCTCGCCGTCGGCGAGCAGCGCCAGGGTGCGGTCCTCGGAGATGTGCAGCGGCGGCCGGTCGGCCATGAGGACGGTGCCGTGGTCCTGGCTCGGCAGGAGCAGCGCGTCCGCCTCGGCGCCGGTGCCGTCCCCGGCGCCGACCTCCGCGACGTGCCGCGGGAGCGGCTTGGTGAACAGGACGCCGGTGCCGTGTTTGTCGATGACGCCGTAGTCGCGGGTGATGAGCGGCCGGGTGCGGCGCTCGTCGATCCGCCGTTCGAGGGCGAGGCGGTCGGCGAGGCGGTCGAACTCCGCGTCGCCGTCGCTGCTGGAGCGTTCGCCGTCGTCGTCGCTGTCGGGGCCGGTGTCGCTCTCGCTGTCGCTGCTCAGGTCGCGGGCGCCGGGGAGGCCGTCCCGCTCCGAGGGGTCGACCGGCGCCCAGCCCGCGCCCGTGTCGCCGTCGCGCAGGTCCAGGGCGAGCCGGGACCCGGCCGTGGGGTGCGTGGCCACGGCGACCGGTGCCTCGGGGCGCCAGACGCGACGGCCCGTGGTGCCGGCGACGAGGACGGCGAGCGGCGCGGCGATGTGCGGGGGCAGTGCCAGGACGATGTCCGCGCCGCGGGGCCGCCGGCTGTCGTAGGAGATGAGCATCGCGAGTTCGTCCAGGCGGGTCACCCGGAAGGTGCGGCCCGGCATGAGGGAGACCTCGACGCCGCCGTCCGCCACCCGGGCGACGATCACGTACGGGTTCTGCCACGGTGCGGGCCGTTCGACGACCCGGCCGGTGCCGCGCAGGACGTAGGAGCCGGGCGAGGGGGCGGGGTGCTGCCCCGTGCGGCCGAAGTCGCGTCCGGCGGCGTTCCCCGCCGGGTCGCTCAGCAGGGTGCCCTCGTCCAGGGCGCCGCGTCCGGTCTCGATCTGCCGCTCGACGAAGTAGCGGGCGAGGTCGTCGGTGGTCTCCAGGTCGTCCGAGGAGGCGTCGAGTGCCAGGGAGCCGAGGAGCCGGTGGTCGGCCGGGCCCGGCCGGGCGTCGGCGGGCAGGTGCAGGACCTGCCGGGTGACGCGGTTCAGGGCGCGGAACAGCGACTGCGGTTCCTGGTCCTCGCCCGCCTCGGTCGACACCAGCGCGAACAGTGCCTCGGAGGTCTCCCTGAGCCGGTCGCTCGGGACGGTCTCCCACCGGGGGCCGAAGACGGTGTTCAGCCAGCCGGTGTCGGCCCAGCGCGGCTGCTCGTCCTCGTCGTCGGAATGCGGCTCGTCGTCGGACGGCTCGGACTCCTCGGGTGCCTCCCGCACCGTCGTCATCGGGCGGCCCGGGGGCAGCGGCGGCGGGAGCGCGCCGCTGTCGATGTCTTCGGTGAACTGGAGCTGCGCCAGCCGCTCGGCCTCGGTGTCCTCCGTGGAGCGGAACCGGGCCAGTGCCTCGGCCTCCGTGCGCGCGGGCCGCGGCCGGGGGTCCCCGCTCGAGTCCTGCGCGCCGGACAGCGTTTCGAGACCGAACGCCTCCTCGGGGACGGGCTCTTGGCCTTGGTGCGGGCCGGCGTCCCGTGGGTGCGGGCCGACGTTTACGTCCCCGCTGTCGCCATGGGAGACGGCGTGGGCGGTCGGTTCGGAGGCGTCCGGAGCGGTGCCGGTGCCGTCGGCGGGGGTCTCGGTGGCCGGCCGCCTGCGGGTGGCGGTCGCGGTGGGTGACGGCAGCGGCGTGGGAGACGGCGAGGAGGCCGGTGAGGGAGACGGTGACGACGGCGGGGACGGCGGCAGCGGGACGGATGCCGCGTCCGGGGCCGGGTCCGTGGTCGGGGTCCGGGTCGTCGTGGTGTCCGGCGCGGTGCGGTCGGTCCCGGCCACCCGGGCCGGGGCCGGGGTGCGCTCGATCAGCGGGACGAAGTCGCCGCCCCGGCGACGGAGCCGCAGGTGGGTGCCGCCGTGCCCGCCGGGGCCGGGGTAGGTGTGGGCGGTGCCGTTCTCCTCGACGAGGGTGACGGTGGTGCCGGTCGCGGCGGCGGCCCAGCGGGCGACCGCCAGGTCGGCCTCGGTGGTGGTCCAGCGGGCCTCGGCGAGGTGACGGCGCAGGTGGCCGTCCTTCGCCTCCTGGCTCGGCGCGGGGGCGCCGCGGGGCCGCACCGGGGGCGGCGGTGAGAAGAGGGCGGTCCGCTCGGCCGGGGTGCCCGGCAGGCCGTTCAGACGCATGAGCTGGGCGGGCGACGCCTCGGCACGCGACCGCAGGCGGCCTGCCTCCCGGCTGTCCGGGCTCGGCTGCGCGGCGGCGTGCCGCAGGGCGGTGGACAGGGCGCCGAAGAAGCCGTTGCCGCGGCCGGTGGGCGTTCCCTGCGTGTAGGTGGCGCCGTCGGGCGCGGTGAGGACGCCGTCGCGGGCCAGGCGGTAGCGCGGGCCGTCGCCGTCGGCGGGCGGCAGCCAGGGCGCGGTGGTGTGGCTGCGGTGCGTGGGCGGCTTGGGCGGCTTCCCGCTCGCGGCCCGGGTCTCGCCGGACGCGCCGGACGTACCGGACGAGCCGGGGCCCCCGGGTACCGGTGCCGGCAGTGCGGTGGTGGACGGGGCGGGGGCGTGTGCGGGCAGGGCGGCGTGGAAGTGGCCGTCGGCGGCGAGGAGGACCGGGTCGGCCGCGCGGTCGACGGCGGCCGAGCCGTCACGGGCGGCGCTGTCCTGGTCGTCGCGGTACGGGAGGAAGCGCTGTTCGCGGCCCTCGCCGGTGACCACGGTCAGCGAGGTGCCGAGGAGCCGTGCGGCCAGCGCGGGCAGCAGGTCGGCGCCGCCGTGGTCACCGGCGCGGCGCCCGGGCGGGGCCGGGGTGTCGTCGGTCCGTCCGGCGTCGGCGGGCAGCGGCTCGGTGGCGAACGGGCGGGCCAGGGCGAGGGAGGCCAGCGCCGCCCGCTGCGCCGGCGTCGGCCAGAACGTCTCCGGGAGCCGACCGAGGGCGTCGAACTCGGCCTGCTGCTCCCGGGACAGCGTGATGCCTGCGGCGTCCAGCTCCGCCTGGGTGAAGGTGTCGGCGGTGTCCGGGGCGAGGGAGTCGAGCAGGTCCCTGTTGTCGGGCCGGCCCAGCTCCCGGGCGAGGCGGTCGCGGGCGGTGTGGACGGCGTCGGCGGTGACCTCGGGGTCGCCCGGGGACGCGGTGAACCGGTCGGCGAGGTCGGCGCCGAGCAGCCGGGGCAGCCGCCCGCGCTCCCGGGCCGCGGCGATGAGCGCGTGGAAGAACGAGGCGCCGTCGTGCGGTACGTCGTGGACCGCCCGCACGACGGTGCCGTCCGGTGAGGTGAGGGTGCGCGCTCCGGTGCCGTCGGGCTCGGTGACGGTGTACGGGGCCGGGGCCTCGGAGCGCCATGCGGGCTCCGTGTACTGCTGCGGCGCGTCCCGCACCGGCACCGCGGCCGAGCCCTGGTGGTGGGCGGTGAGCCGGGACGCCGCGAGGTGCAGCCGGTGGTGGTCCGCGGCGGCGGCGTCCACCCGCCCCCGCCACAGGTGGGCGTCGTCGCGGGCGGCCTGCCAGGTGCGGACGGCCGGGGACCCGGCGAGGTCCCGCGGCAGGACGGTCGTCAGCGCGGCCGTCAGGCCGGGGTCGCCGTCGCCGAGCGCGGCGCGCTCCGCGGGGCCGAGGGAGAGCCACGCCTCCCGGGTCCGGGCGCGGGCGTCGTAGTACTCCTTCTCGGCGGCGGCGAGGTCGGCGGCGGCCTTGGCCATGTCGTCCCAGGCGGTGGCGGCCTCTTCGGGGAAGGAGGAGTCGTCCAGGAGGCCGTGGTCGCGGGCCTGGTCCTCGCGCAGCCAGACCAGGGCGGTGGTCTCGGCCTCGGCGGCGCGCGGGCCGCGCCTCGCCTTGCCGAGGGTGCGCAGGGGCCGGCTGTCGGTGATCCGGTGGTCCGCCTCGGAGACCGCCAGCCAGGTCACCGGCAGCGCGAAGAGCATGCTGCGGTCGGTGCCGAACTTGACGTGGGTGCCGAGGGTGACGTCCTCGGCGCCCTTGGGCGCGATGCCCTCCAGGGCGCCGCCGACCGGGCCGGTGGCGCCGGGGTTGGTGACGCCGGCGCCGCCGGTGGCGACCAGCGGCGCGGTGCCGAGGGCGCCTTCGGTGCTGTCGGTGATCCCGGCTTCCGTCGCCTGGGAGGTCTTGTGCCGCTGCATGGCCTCCATGCGGGGCGCGCTCTCGACGGCGAGCAGGCGGGCGCCGCGGCGGTGCATCTTGGCGTAGAGGCGGGAGTCGACGGTGTGGGACTGGCCGAAGAGGCGTGCGGAGGACTGGGTGGGCAGCACGGAGCCGTCCGCGCCGAGTGCCTCGCGGAATCCTGCGGTGAGGCCGCCCTGGGAGGTGGCCTCCTGCTGCGCCTGTGCGGCCGCCGTGCCGAGGGCGCCGAGCGGGGTGTGCCGGGCCATGCGCACCTGACCGGTCAGCGCTTCGCCGGTGTGGCGCCTGCCGAGGTCACCGTCACCGAGGCCGTCGGCGCGGGCGGTGGCGAGGGTGAGCGCGTCCTCGACGTTGGCCGCGCCGCGGATGTCGACGGCGAGCATGCCGGAACCGGTGCTGTCGTCGAACGGCAGGATGTCGTCGCCGTCCGCGCGCCAGGCGGCGACGGCCTCCTGACGCGCCTGGTCGGCCGTCAGCATGCGTACCGCGCGCTCGGGTTCGGTGACGTCCTGTTCGGTGAGCGTGCCGTCGTCGCCGGCGCCGGACGGCGTGAGCAGTCCGGCCGAGACGAGTTCGTGGAGCGTGCCGACGTGCGCGACGGCGCGCGGCGCCAGCAGGTCACCCGCGGCGTCGGTCATGGTGACGGTCAGGACGTAGCCCGCGACGACCTCCGCGTGCGCCTGTGTGGTGGCCATGTCGGGCATCGCGGTGCTGCCGAAGGTGTCGGTGCGGGTGCCACCCCGCTGTCCGGTCGCCGTGCCCTGGAGAGACGGGTGGGCGGCGAGGACGTCGCTGCCCGGTGTGCGCTGGCCGGCGCCGAGGGTGAGGTCGCCGCCGCGGTCCTGGGTGACGCCGAGCGCCAGGTCGCGGGCGATGGGCCGGTAGTCGTCCACCTCGTACCCGGTGCGCAGCCGCTGCACGGTGGTGTCGACGGGCGTCAGCTTGAACCGGACCTGTGCCGGGCTGCCGCCGACGGGCAGGTGGTGAGGACTCGACCAGGCGCGGTGGCGGACCGGCAGGGTCAGTCCGTCGGCGGTCAGCTCGTGCAGGTGGGCGAGGAGGAAGTCGGGCGAGAGTCGCTGCAGGACCTGCTCGCGGTCGTGCGAGGGAACGCCGGCCTTCTCCAGGCGCGGCAGGAGCTGCTGCGCCGCGCGGCTCGCGTCGAGCCGGCCGTTGGGGTGGGTCGGGAAGCGCCGGCCGCGCAGGAAGCCCGGCACCCGGTAGCCGCCGCCGAGGTTGCGCGGGGTGCCGGTGCCGAGGCCGTCCGGGGCGAGGCCGGTCTCGATGGCGTCCTGCATCGGCAGGTGGAACATGACCGCGTCCCGGACGCGGTGGAGCGCGGCGGCGGCACGGCGGGGGGACAGCGCCCGCCCGGCGCGGTCGGAGAGCCGTCCGGCGGCCGTGCCGATCCGCTGTCCGGCCCGGGTGCCGATGGTGCCCATCGCGGCCGTCCAGCGATCGCGGACGGCGACGGTCTCGGTGGCGTCGGCGACCACCAGGTACGTGCGTCCGGTGTACGTCAGGGTGGTGCTGCGTCCGCGGGTGACGGACTGCGCGAGGGCGCGGCCTCTGCCCCAGGCGTACTGGAGCGTGCTGCCGTAGGAGCCGGACACCGGCTGGGTGCCGGGGGCCTGCTGCAGGGGCGAGACGCTGCCCTGGAGGCCGAGCGTGGTGCGCGAGGTGGCGCTCCAGCCACCGGTGACCTTGTGGTCGTTGGCGACCGTGTTCTCCAGCGAGGCGGGGCCCGGGTCGCTCATGACCCGTACGTTGTCCAGCTCGCCGCGGAGGGCGGCCTTGAGGTAGTGCGTACGGAACGGACCGACGCCGTTCAGTCCGGTGATGCGGGCGCCGAACGGGCCGAGATACTGGCCGAGTTGCCCGGCCACGCCGAGGTCGGCCACCGCGCGGCGCAGCGCGGTGCGGACCGGGGTGCCGGGCGCGCTGGTGTGCCAGGAGCCGCCGGAGGCGCGGTCCGCCGTCTCCTGCATGAGTTCCTGGCGTCGTGGGCCGCCCTGGGTGCTGAGCACCACGTGCGGGGAGCCGAGCAGCCGTTCGACGAGCGACCGGCTCCTCGCGTCGGTCCGGGGCAACGGGCTGGTGCCGTCGAGCAGTTGATCGGCCTCGGTGGCGGAGAGCCGCCGCGGGGCGGGGTCCGTGGGGGCGGACGTCGTAGCCGTGGACGTCGTCGGGGCGGTGAACGCCGTGGGGGTGGCGGACGGGGCTGTGGACGGCGTGGTGGACGGCGCGGCGGGCGGGTCCGCGGGGGCGTGGTGGTGGGAGCCGTGCGCGGCGGGGACGGCCAGTTCGACACGTCCGACGGGCTCGGTGCCCCGGCGGAACAGCGGGCGTTCCGCGACCGTGCTGACGAAGACTCCGGCGCCGAGCAGTCCGGCCGTGAGCAGGCGGGGCCAGCCGCGCGGGCGCCGGTGCCCCTCGAAGTCGGCTTTGAGTTCCACCCGGTAGCTGTAGAGGTCGATGCCGCTCTGGGCCGTCAGGTGGTCGTGGGCGACGGTGACCGTGTTCCGGGTGGCCTCCTGGCGGGTGTGGGCGTAGCGTCCACCGACCGTGAGGTTGCCGATCCGGCGCGGCAGCCCGGTGCCACTCACCTTGTCGTGGTCGCGCGGCGAGACGCCGACCTCGACGCCGGCGGAGTAGGTACTGGACTGCTGCTGTCCCTGACCCGAGACCTCGTTGCCGATCACCGCGTTGCGCAGGGACCGCTCGTTGAGGGTGGTCTCGAACCGGCGGTCGGTCAGCCGGGCCCGCAGGGTCAGCGTGTGGTGCCCGCGCCTGACCTTGCCGTCCTCGACGAGTGTGACCGGGACGCCGGTGGTGGTCAGGTCGTCCAGCGCCTGGGCGAGGGTGGGCCGGTTCAGCGCCTCGCGCACCTGCCGCTCGTTGAACCACGCGGTCCGCAGCCGCTCGTCGCCGTACCAGAGCCGCGCCGACCGCGGGTGGCTCCGCATCGCGGGCGGAAGGAACAGCGACGGGTAGGAGGCGTGCAGGGTGTCCAGGACGGTGTCGGCGAACGTCCGCAGGGGGTCGCGCGGGGGCTCCGGAGTGCCGTCCCGCGCCGGTGCCGTCTGCGGGCCGGTGGCGGGATCGGTGGCGGGATCGGTGCCGGTGGCGGTGTTCTCGGGCCGGAAGCCCTCCGCGCGGACCTGGCCGCCGAGATGGACCGGGTCCTCCTTCTTGAGGTACCAGGGCACGGGGGGTTCGACGTCCGGGTTCGGGCCCGTACGGCCGGGCGTACGACTGTCCCATCCGGCAAGCCTGCGGGCGTCCTGGGTGGACATCCAGTCCAGGCTGACCACCCGCACCGGCCGCGCCGCGGACGTCGGTTCGCCGGCGCCCCGGACCATCAGGGTGCGCTCGACCCGGTACAGCGCCATGGGCTGGTTGCGGACCCGGCCGGTGACCTTGCGGGCCGCGTCGGTGCCCAGGTAGTGGCCGCGCCCGGCGGCGAGGTCCGTCCGGACCACCGGCCCGCCCTGGACCCGCACGTCGGTGACCGGCCCGGCGAACTGGTGGTTCGGCCCGGAGCTGACCTGAAGGCCGAACCGGGTCTCCCTGACGTGCCCGCGCTGGTTGGAGTACGTGGTCTGGGTGAGGTCGCGCACCTCGACCTTGGTCGACTCGGTGACCAGGTCGGCTCGGTGCGGCACCGAGCGCTCCACGACCAGATGTCCCAGCGGGCGTTGACCGCTCCCCCGGGTGAGCTCGGGTCCGCTGATCGGTCCGGCGAGCCGTCCGAACAGGCCGAGCAGCCGCCCGGGACGGGTGTACGACACGAGGGTGCGGTGCGCCGAACTGCCGGGCCGCGCGCCGGAAAGGGCCAGTGCCACGTCCTCCGCCGGGTCCGTCAGGTACAGGCCCGTGGAGTCGAGCAGCCGCGGGTGCTCCCCCGCCGGGAAGGTGAGGGTCCGGGGCGCCCGGCGCAGCCCCTCGTAGGGCACGGTCAGGTCGTCGGGCAGCCGCCAGCTCAGCCCGTCCCGCATGCCGAACTCGGCGGTGTGCAGCAGCTGTCGCGTCCAGCGGGGGCCCGGCGCGGTACCGGTCGTGCCGGGCGTCCCGTCGGTGACGGCCGGGGCGGCGGCGGGGGGCGTCTCGGTGACGCGGTGGACCCGTACCCGGTAGTGGACATCGTCCAGGTGCAGGTGGGAGCCCTCGTGGGCGCGGTGCTCGGACTGATGGTACGCCGTGGTGCCCTGGGAGTAGTCGGTGCGGCGGGCCCAGCCCAGCGAGGCACCGATCTTCAGCAGCCAGTCCAGCGGCGGGCCCATGCTCAGGGCACCGGCGATCCGGCGTCCGAAGCCCACCGTGCGCCCGCCGCCCGTGCCGGTCTGCCCGCGCCGCGCCGTGTCCGCCTTGACCGTGCCGCCGCCCACGTCGGAGAGGCGTACCCAGCGGTGGTACGGAACGGCCTCCACCGTCATCTCCAGGCCGACGCCGGACTTCTCCCGGCCCACCAAGCGGGCGCCGCGCGGGGCGGTGAACGCCGAGGGCTGGTCGGCCAGCAGCCGCAGCAGCTCCGCCTCATCGAACCTCGTCCGCAGCCGTTCCGGCAGCCCGTCGAGGATCTGTCGCGCGGCGAGTTCGGGCGCACGCAGGGTGAGGACGCCGGTCCCGGCGAACAGCCCGGCGGGCTCGGTGCCCGACGGTGTCCCGTCCGGGTCGGCGTCGTCCGCGTCGGTGTCGTCCGGGTCGGCTCCCGGCCTGATCAGCGCGGCGGGCAGCCTGCTGCCGTCCTCGAAGGTGACCGTGCGCGGCGCCGGGCCCGGCCGGTGGGCGTCCGGGCCGATCAACAGCCGGGCCGGACGGTACCGGTCCAGCTGCGTCTCCAGCGGCGTCCGCTCGTCCTCGTCGGCCGGGTCGGGGCCGGTGTCCGTGATCCCGGCCATCTCGCGCAGCCAGTCCGTGTACGGGTCGGAACCCTCGGGGGCGGGCCGCGGGTCCCGGGCGGGCTGCGGAACCGGGTCCGTGTCGGGGGCGAAGTCCGTGTCGGGGGCGAAGTCCGTGTCGGGGACCAGGGCGTCGAAGTGGTCGGACCCGTTGTACGCCACGTGCAGGGGGTCGCCCGTGCCGCCCGGGTGCAGCGCGATCGTGGTGAGCGCGCCGGGTGTCCGCGGGTCGGGCTGTACGACCCTCAGGTCGAGGTCGAGGGTGTGTGCCAGCGTCTCCGGGATCAGGTCGGCGAAGGGGGACGGCCACAGGTCCACGCGGGCGGCGGCGGCGGCGAGCAGTCCGCGTCCGCCCAGCCGCCGCGCGTCGGCGGGGGTGGGCGCCACCTCGGCGAGCCCCGGGTAGTCGCTGCCGGCCACGATCTCCCGCCACCGGCCCGGGTCGCCGTCGGTGACGACCTCCCGCGCGATCCGGTCCCACTCCTCCGCGATCCGGCGCTGCGCGCCCGCGTCGCTCTCCCCGGCGAGGGCACGCAGCCGCAGGTCGTTCACGACGGAGTGGACCGGGTCCGGCACGAGGGCGTCGGCGATGTCGCCCAGTTCGGTGTGGGCGACACGGTCCCGCAGCCGCGCGCGCAGCCCGCCGACGCTCCACGCGGCCCAGGCGGGCGGGACCGCCCGGGAACGCGCGCTGTCGAGGACCGACCGGAAGAAACAGTTGCCGTCGGGCCGGGCTAGGACCCGGCGGAAGGTGCGTCCGCCCGCCCGGAGGAGGCTCCCCGGCTCGGGGGTGGTGGTCACCGGGCCGAACGCTGTCAGGTCCTCGGCGGGGCTCTCCGGTCGGCTCGGTACGGGCGCCAGGTCGGGCCTGCGGCGGGCGAGTTCGGCGGTGTCCTCGGAGCCGAGGCCCAGTTCGGAGAGGGGCAGCGGATCGTCCGACAACCCCCAGGCGACCCGGGCCGACCGGGCGTAGTCGAGGCCGCGCACGTCGTCCCGGGAGACGAGCGCGGTCGGCGGCAGAGTGGGCGGCGGCGGGGGGATCAGGTCGTCGAGTGTGGTGCCGGGACCCTGGTCGACCCGGGAGGCGTGTGCCGCCCGCAGGAAGGCGGTGTACTGCTCGGGCGTGGGTCCGGTGGAGGGGTCGACGTCGGCGCGACCGCCCGCCGGACCGCCTCCGGCATCGTGCCAGTCGGTGACCATGCGGCGGAGCAGGTCGGGGGTCATACGGCCGTCGCCGTAGCGCGTCGCGCTGTCCGTGCCGTGCCAGCGCAGGCCGTCCGCGTACGCGAGGCCGGCCAGCAGGTCCCGGTTGCCGGGCCGCTTCTCGGCGTCCGGTCCGAGCACGTCGCGCAGGGTGCGGATCTGCTGGAGCGTGCGGGCGCGGGCGAACGGGTCCGCCGGGCCCGGGCCGGTGTGCAGACCGGCGTCGCGCGCCAGCCGGTCCAGGTCGGCGCCGCTGGGCTCCGGGGTGAACAGCCGCCACCGGCCCGGTCCGTCCCCGTCCTCCACGAGCACCGCGCGGACGTCGCCGTCCTTAGCGCGGGCCGTACCGACCTCGGTGGTCGGCGCGTACACGGGGCGGCCGGTCCGGTTCGCGACGTGCTGGGCAACCGGGAGGCCCGCGATCCTCGGCTGCCGCCCGGTCTCGCAGGAGTACAGCACCAGCGGCCGTTCCCGGTCGCCTTCGGCCGCCCACGCCTTGAGCGCTTCACCGAGTTGCACGCCGCTGACCTTGACGGTGGGCCGGGAGGCGTCGTGGGTGCCGAGGGTGACGGTACGCGGGGTGCCGTGCCCCACGAAGTAGTCGGCGCCCTGCTCGGTGCCGGCGCCGGGGAGCGCGGTCGGCGGACCGGTGAACACGGCACGGGGGGCGGACCCCGCCGGGTCCGCCGCGTCCGCGCTGCCCGTCGTGCTCGCCGTGCTCGGGGCGGCGGATCCGGACTCCGTGCGTACGCCTCGGAAGGTGTCGAGTCCGAGCAGCGCCCGGCGCCCGGCGTCTCGGGCCGTGCCGTCGTCGGCCGGGTCCTGGGAGATGGTCAGCGTCCGCACGGTGCGCCCGGGTTCGGGCCGTACCGCCGTGTCCGGAACGAGGCGCCGCACCTGGTCCAGCCGGACGGAGCGCCCGTCCAGTGTGGCCAGGGCCGGCTCGCCGCCCGGCCGCGCGACCCCGTCCACAGGGCGTACGACGACCTGGGCGGCGGGTGGCGGGGAGGCCACGGGCGAGCTGGCGCCACCGTCGTCACCGGACTCCACGTGCAGTCCGACGGCGGGCTCGCTCCAGGGCCGCGACGCCGAGTCGAACTTGGCCGCGACGTCCGGGGTGACAGTCAGGTCGGTGCGCGGGACGGCTCCGTCGGTGGTCGGTGGTAGGGGCTCGACCGGCGCCAAGGGTGCCTTCTCGGGCCGGGCCGCGTCCACCGAAGGCACGGGACCCGTGTCCACGGACGCTGCGCTCTCGGTGACGACGGGCCGCACGTCCGGGGCAGGACCGAGGGCGTCGGCGAGCGGCAGCAGCACGTCCGCGCCGGGGAAGTCGGTCTCCGGAGCGGGGGTGTCCGCGGTGATGGTGGCGGGACCGGTGAGCGGGCGTGCCCGGGCCGGGGCTTCGGGTGTCTCGCGGGTCAGCTCGACGGCGGCGCGTACCGGGCGTCCGGTGCCGTCCGGCGCGGCCGGTGGGCCCAGCACCACGGCGCGGTCGGCGCCGACCCGGTCGAGGAGCGCGGCCGCCTCGGGCGAACCGGCTGCCGGCAGCAGCCCCTCGGACACGACGACCGTGAGCGGCGAGGCACCCGCGTCGACGGTGACGGGGCCGGTCGCTTCGGCCTTCGGCGGCACGATGGCGGTGTCGCCGGACGCCGCGTCCCGGGTCCCGGGCACACCGTCCGTCGAGGTCACCGTCTCGGGGACGGGGGCGTCCCGACCGGGCACGCCGGAGGATGGCGGGTCCTGCTCCGACGCGGTGGCGCCGCCGTCGGAGTCCACGGCAGCACGGTTGCCGGCACCCGCGTTGCTCCCGGCACCGGCCCCCGGCCCGGCACTCGTACCGGGGGCGGTCGCCGTGCCGGGGGCGGTGCTGGGGCCGGCTCCGGAGCCCGTGCCCGTACCGGTGTTCCCGGCGCCCGCACCGACGCCCGTCCCCCCACCCGCGCCCGCACCCGCACCCGCACCCGCACCAACGCCCGTTCCCGTCCCCGCACCCACACTCGCGCCGGCACCCAGGCCCGCACCCGTATTCGCGCCGACCCCCGTTCCCTCACCCGCACCGGAGCCGCTCCCCTCCCCCACCGGCACCGTGCCGTCGGTGACGGTGACGGTGAGCGGCGGCGTCACCGTCACCGGTGGGCCGAAGCTCTCCAGGGAACGGCGCACGCCGTCCGTGTCGACCTCCGCGGCGGGGCCGCTTCCCAGGGGGACCACGCGGATCTCCGGGGCCTGGGACAGGTTGCCGTGCAGGGCGTCGCGGACGCCGATCTCCGTGGCGCCGGGAGGCTGCGCGCCGCGCAGGGCGGTGAGGTCGCGGAGTGCCTGTTCACGGATGTCGGCGGAGCCGCGGTGCACCTGCTGCCACAGGGCGTTCTCCGTGGCGGTCACCGGCAGCGTGCCCGGGGAGTACGGCGGCGGGGCCGACGACGTGTACGGCGGAGGGTCCGTCACGGAGTACGGCGGAAGGTCCGTCACGGAGTACGGCGGAGGCGACTCGGCGCCGCCGTCCGCCGAGGACGGCACGGGCGTGGTGCCGGTGCCGCCGGTGGTGTCCGGGTGCAAGGGGCCGTCGGCGCGACCGGTGCCGCCACCGGTGCGCGGAGGCCCTTCGGAGTCCCCAGTCCCCGAGGACGTGCCGTCGCCGCCGGAGACGGTGGGCGGCCTGTCGCGGAACCCCTCGAGGATGTTGCGCAGTTCGGCGCCGCCGTTCATGGCACCGTCCGTGAGCGTGGCCTCGACCTGGCTGCTGATCCCTGCGCCGACGAAGGTGGACCAGCTCGTGGACCAGTCGCCGTCGAACGCGCCCTTGATGAGGATCTCGGCGAGCGCCTCGCCGGAGCCGGCGGCGAGGAAGTCGGCCGTGCCCTTGATGCCGTAGTGCCCGGCGATCGCGCCCGGCCGGTCGGCGTTGTTGCGCAGGATCTGGTTGTTCCGCCACAGGTCGGGGTTGTCACGGAAGTTGTTCCGGAAGGAGAACAGGTCCCGGAAGCCGGTCGGCGGGACGTACGGGTTGTTCGTGACCGGGTCGGGACGGCCGTTCGGGGGGGTGTCGACCTTGGTGTCCGGGTCCGGCTTGGAGTTCGGCGTGTGGTTGCCGGCGTCGAGGTCGAGGTCGTTCCTCACCTTCGGCGGCGGCTTGAAGTCGAGATCGGGCCCCTTCTTCAGGA
Organism: Streptomyces sp. NPDC041968; assembly: GCF_055589025.1. Lineage (NCBI taxonomy): Bacteria > Bacillati > Actinomycetota > Actinomycetes > Kitasatosporales > Streptomycetaceae > Streptomyces > Streptomyces sp. NPDC041968. The sequence goes on from NZ_JBVJCB010000002.1 coordinate 94,865, forward strand.
AGGCGTCGTCGTAGCTTTTGACGATCTTGCCGGCGAAGTCGGCGAAGATGCTGGTGAGTCCGCCGGCCGCGGCACCGAACGCGGCGTCCTTGAGGATCTGGCCCCAGTCGAAGCCGTCGGGACGGCGGCCGTCGGGAGCGAAGTTCATCATCGCCAGCCGGACCGCGAACGTGGTGAACGCCTCGGAGAACGCCTCGGTCAGCGAGGGCGCGATGTGCAGCCGCTGGAGCAGGTGGCTGAGCGTGGTGAGGATGAGGAACCGGCTGCGCATCTTGGCGAGCATGATCTGGCTCGCCGACGCGCCGCCGGTGAAGAACGACATCGCCAGGTAGATGGCGATCTCGATGAGCAGCCGGATGACCTCGGCGATCACCTGCCACTTGGACTCCATGATGTCCATGGAGGTCTTGCGCCGGCCCTCTGCGATCTTGTCGAGTTGCTCGGAGAACTCGCGCAGGTAGTTCCTGCCGCCGTCGTCGGTGAGGGTACCCATCGCGGCGGCGTACGCCTTCGACAGGTCGTCCGGCATGGACTGGCCGATGTCGTGCACCGACTTCTGGATCAGCGCGGACATCTGGTCGATCTTGCGGCCCAGCCGGGCGTAGGGCCCGCGGCTCTCGTAGGCGAGGTCCTCGTCCGCGTCGATGAGCCTTTCTCCCGTGAGGATGAAGATCATCGCGTTGACTTCGGGCGACGGCATGATGCTCATCGGCGGCCGCCCTTGAGGCCGTGCGGGCAGCACCGCGGAGCCGCTCCCGGCGTACAGCGGGAGCGGCCTGCGGCGCGGGGGTCAGTGGCGGCCATGCCCGCCCGTGTCACCGCCGCCCGGGCCGTCGAGACCGAAGCCGTCGGTCTCGATCCGGCTGGTGTTGCGGTCGATGTCCTCCAGGTTGCGGTCCCGGGTGCCCTCCATGAGCCGGACCTGGCTGAGCGTGGCGTCGGTGATGCTCACCAGCGCGTCGCGGACGGACATCATCGTGTCCTTGGTGGTCTGCCGCTCCTTCTGCTCCTGCGGTCTGGCCTTCTCCGCGAAGTCACCCGAGGTGCCGGGCCACGAGACCGTGGGAGCGAGACCGTCGAGGAACTCCTCGGTCATGCTCCTGGCCAGGTTCGCGATCTCCTCCAACTGCCCGGTCAGGGCCTCGATACGGGCCGGGTCGACGTAGTACCGCTGTCCCATGTCAGTCCTCCCCGTCCTCGCCGAGCGCGTCTCGCCAGCCCGGGGCCGCGCCGTCCGCGCGTGCCGTCTCCTCGTCGTCCTTCTCCAGCACGCCGGGGCCGAAGATCCGCTCCCAGTCCAGCTCGAAGCCCTTGAGTTCGGGCACCTCGCTGCTGGGTTCGGTGAAGGGGGCCATCGCCTTCATCACGTGCCGGTTCATCTTGAGCCGCGCCGCGCTCGCCGCCTCCAGGACGCTGGCGGCCAGCTCCTGCGGGGACATGGAGCGGTACTTGCCCTCCAGGAACTCGATGCCGGCCAGCTCGCCCTGCGGGCCCACGGTGGCGCGGACGGCACGGTCGGAGGAGAGCACCGCGAACGAGGCCTGCCGCAGCTCGCGTTCGGTCCGCTCGACCGCCTCCTGCGCCGACCGGAGTTCGGCCATGGCCTTCTCCAGACGCTGTTCCAGTGGTTCCGTCACGTCCGCTCCCCCGATGTCCTGCGACTGCACAGTCGATCTTGCCCGATGAGGTGTCCGCCGCGACAGCCGGGGCCCGGTGGTGTCCGTCTCCCGGCACGGGCACGGCCGTCGCCCCTCCCGGCCGTCATCGTCCGATGACGGCCGGCGTTCCGCCGTCCTCGGTGCCCCACACGTCCGCGTCCTCCTCCAGGTAGTCGGCGGACGTGGTGACCCCGCGGCCCTGGCCCGTCGTCTCCTCCTCCGGGGAGTCACCGCCGGTGGTGGCCACGCGGGATGCCGGGGACAGGAACGTGTCGCCGTCCTCCTGGCGGTTCCAGGGGCTGCGCCGCCTGCGGTTGCGGCGCTCGCTCTCTTCGGCCGCGTCGACGAGGACGGCCCGTACCCGCTCGCCGTTGCCCTTCTCGCCGCCGCCTCCGGCACCGCCCATGCCGCCCATCGGCATACCGGGGGTGCCGGGCATGCCCGGGGCTCCGGTCGTGCCGGACGCGGCGGCCGTGCCGAGGCCGCTGCCCCCGGTCGCGGTGGTGCCGTCGGACAGCGGGGCCGCGGCGCCCGTCACCAGGCCGTCGGTGCCGACGGAGGCACCGGCGGTGAGTCCTCCGCCGTTGGCCGAGCCGAGGGACCCCCCGTTGCTCAGGCCCAGGCCGGAGGGCGAGAGGGTCTCGGTGCTGATGCCGCCGCCCACGCCACCACCGCCGCCGGGCGCGTCGAGGGAGCCGAGACCGTCGAGGATCCCGTCGCCGACCGAACTCGTCGGGGTGTTACCGGTGTTGAGGTCGTGCAGATTCACCGTCTCGGTGCTGCCCCGGGCGTCGGTGACGGTGGCGATGCCGGTCTCCGGGTCGACGACCTGGGTGCTGCCGTCCGGGAACTCGGTGGTCAGCATGCCGTTGTCCAGGGAGGTGACGGATCCGTCGGGGTTGGTCACCTGCACGCCGTGGGTCAGGTCGGTGGTGGTGACGGACCCGTCCGGGTGGGTGGCGGTCAGCATCCCGGTCCGCGTGTCGAACGTCGCCCGGCTGCCGTCCGGGAACTGGGTGAGCAGGTCGTCGCCGGCCAGCGAGGTCTCTCCGCCCGTGGGGGTCCGGAGTCCCGAGCCGCCGTCCGGGCCGATGCCGTGGAGGCTGCCCAGGTCGAGGTCCCCGAGCCCGCCCAGCTCCCCGTTCGACTGGGTCGGCAGGTCGCCCAGGCTGCTGAGGTCGCTCCGGCCGTTGAGGCCGCCGAGGCTGCCCAGGTCGGTGGTGGTCGTCGTCCCGTCCGGGCCGGTCGTGACCGCCCGCCCCGTCGACGGGTCGATGCTCTGCGTCGTGCCGTCCGGGAACGTCGTCGTCAGGTTGCCGTCGCCGTCCAGCGACGTCACCGAGCCGTCCGGGTTGGTCACCTCCACGCCGTTGCCCAGATCGGCCGTCGTCACCGATCCGTCCGGACCGGTCGTCGTCAGGGTTCCGGTGTCCGGATCGAAACGCGTACTGCTCCCGTCGGGGAACTGACTGCTCAAATCGCCGCCCGTCAGCCCCGTGGTGCCACCCGTCGGCGTCTCCAGCACGCCCCCACCGGCCCCGCCGTTGAGGCCGCCGAGGCTGCCCAGGTCGGTGGTGGTCGTCGTCCCGTCCGGACCGGTCGTGACCGCCCGCCCCGTCGACGGGTCGATGGTCTCCGTACGGCCGTCCGGGAAGGTCGTGGTGAGCTTGCCGTCGTCGGTGAGGGAGGTGACGGAACCGTCCGGGTTGGTCACCTGCGTGCCGTTGCCTAGGTCCGTGGTGGTGGTCGTGCCGTCGGGGCCGGTGGTGGTGAGCAGCCCGGTGTCGGGGTCGAAGCTGGTGCTGCTGCCGTCCGGGAACTGCGCGACCGGATTGCCGCCGACGAGGCCGGTAGTGCGCTCGGACGGCATCCTGGTGCCGCCGGAGTTGAGGCCGCCGAGGCTGCCCAGGTTCGCCGTCGGGGGCACGGTCGTCTGCTGGTCGCCGTCGCCCGTGGCGCCGGTGTCGCCCAGGCCGGCGAGGCTCTCGCCGACCGCGTTGCGGGCGTCACCGAGGGCGTCGGGGTTCCGGGTGAGCGAGCCGTCGTCGCCGCCGCTGTTGATGCCGCCCATGTCGCCCATGCTCTCGGTGACCGGGAGGTCCCGGTTCAGCATGTCGTCGAGGCCGCCGAGGTCCGTCGTCGTCCGGTCGTTGAGCGTGCGCAGCTGCTCCTGGGCCTCGTCCGCCTGCTTCTCCTGCTCGGCGCGCAGTTCGTCCTGGTACCGCTTGTCCTCCTCGCGCTGCCGGTTCTGCTCCTCCCGCAGCTCGTCCTGGGCCCGCTTGTCCTCCTCGCGCTGCCGGTTCTGCTCCTCGCGCAGCTCGTCCTGGTACCGCTTGTCCTCCTCGCGCTGCCGGTTCTGCTCCTCCCGCAGCTCGTCCTGGTACCGCTTGTCCTCCTCGCGCTGCCGGTTCTGCTCCTCGCGCAGCTCGTCCTGGTACCGCTTGTTCTCCTCGTTCTGCCGGTTGATCTCGTCCTGGGCCTCCTTGGCCTTGCGCTCCTCGTACTCCTGCGAGGCGGTGCTGGTCGACTTCGGCTCGGGGACGTTCTCCGTGAAGTCGCCGCCCAGGTCCAGGAAGGTGTTGTTCAGCGTGGACTGCACGCCCCGCGCGGGCTTGACGAGGTACTCGTCGACGCCCCGGCTCCAGATCTGTACGGCCTTGTCGCCGACCTTCGCCCAGTTGGCGATGTCGGTGAGGTCGCCGTACTCGGGATGGTTCTGCGAGAAGCCTTCCTTCGGGTCGTGGTAGGTGGACGAGGAGTACGCCGAGTAGGTCGTCTTGATGTCGGTCTTGGCGACGTTGTTGGCGTCCACCCACTGGGCCAGGTCGTCCAGGACGTACCGCAGCACGCGGTGCGGGTCGTAGTAGTCGGAGTTGGCCCAGGTGATCCAGGCGTCCAGCAGCTTGTCGGCGGCGTTCTCCAGGGCCGAGCGGGCTTGGGAGAGGGCCCGCGAGTACACCGTCTTGCCGGTGCCGTCGCCCTCGCCGGTGCTCGGTGTCCTGTCGAACGTCTCGATGTAGGCGTCGTAGTTCTCGCGGATCTTCGTCAGCAGGCTGCGGAAGACCTCCGCGGCCTCGCCCTTCCAGGCGGCGTCCTCCCGGCCGAGGGCGTCCTCCCACTCCTTGATCTTCGGCCCCTGGTCCCGGAAGAACTGGGCCGCGAAGTCGAAGCTCTGGCCGGTGGTGTCGAAGGACTTGAGGTCGACCGCTGCGCCCTCGGCCACCCCGAGGTTGCTGAAGCGGGCGTTCGCGGTGTTGCCGCCGAGCAGTTCGAGGAGCGCCGTGCGCGGCCCGTTCATGTACCGGGCGAGCGCGACGGTGCTCATCTGGTCCTTGTTGTAGTCCTTGAACTCGTTGCCCTCGCGCACGGAGGCGTTGGCGACGTCGTCCGTCCCGGGGTCGGCGAAGATCGTCTCGTCACCCGCCCGCACCCGGCCCTCGAACACGATCCTGGCCTGCTTGATCTGGGTCTTCTTGCCGCTGTCGAAGAACCAGATGTCGTAGTCCTCACCGGTGTTGCGGAGGAAGCCGGAGGCGTCCCGGACGAAGGAACCGAGGCCCCGGTCCCTGATGTCCATACGGAACAGCTTGCCGCCGTGGTCGGAGCGGAGGGTGTCGAAGACGGTGCTGCGGTCCGGCACGGGGTAGCCGGTGATGTGCGTGACCAGGGCCGCCCAGACGTCGGACGACGCGTCCGTGACGTCTTCGTACTTGTTGACGTTCTCTTCGGAGTTCGCGTCGTAGCGGTCGACCACCGGGCGCCCTCTCTGGTCGGGATGTCGTGGTCACGCGACACGGGTGCCGCGCGGCGCGGGTTCTCTAGGAGTCGGCGTCGTCCCCGCCGCTGCCGCCGGCGGTGAGGGCGTCGACCTCGTCGAAGTGCTGGAGGAGCGTCTGGGCGTCGATCGCGTCCAGGTTCTTCGCCTGGGTCTTCTCCGCCCCTTCGATGGTCTCGGTGAGCGCTTCTTGCAGCTCCTTGTACAGGTCGATCTGGTCGCCGAGGAGCTTGTCGAGGGCCGTGGCGGCCTCACGGACGCCTTCGAGGAGCTTCGGTCCCGAGACCAGTGCCTCGGTGGCCATCTTGCCGATGCGCAGCAGCTGCTGGTTCTGGTCGAGGTTGTCCTCGGTGGTGTGGCCGTCGACGAGGTCGCCGAGCGTGCGGGGGTCGCCGTTCCCACCCCCTTCTCGATGCCTCTTCGCGCTCTTGTAAGCCCTGTCGACCTCGTAGTCGCGGAAGTTCGCCATCGCGGACAGGTCGAAGTGCTTGATGTCTGTCGGGTTGTCGGCCATCGGAAGCTCTCCTGCCGCTCGGTGGCGGATACGCGGGCTGCGAAAGGGGCGGGGGCACACCGGTACGTGACCGCCGCGGCGCGCCGCCCACCTCTCGTGACTGACGTGGGCCGGGCCCGGCGGGTCTCAACGCGCGCGGACGTTGCCCCAGTTGTCGGCGCTGCGGCGCTCGTCGCGGGAGTGGTTGTCGTGGATGGACTGGATCAGCGTGCCGTTGTCGTTGAGCAGCGTGGCCATGTTCTTGGTGGCCTGGTCCCACTCCATCTGCACCTGGCGGTACATCTCCTGGTCCGCACCCTCCCAGGAGGCGACGAGCGGCTTCAGCTCGTCCTCCAGGTTGTTGAGGGTGTTGATGATCAGCTGCGTCTGGTCCGTCAACTCCTCGACGGCCTTGCGGACCACGGGGTACTGCACGTCGATGATGCCGTCGGCCATGACGTCTCCTCTCTGGTGGCCGGACGTCTCGCGTCCGGCGGGCTCGAACAAGTGCGGCCTCACTCGGGGCCGCACGGCGCCGGACGCGTCAGAGCAGCGCCTGGAAGACGCCCTGACTGGTCTTGCTGTTGAGAACCTCGGTAAGGTCCTGGTTCTCCTGCGCCAGACGGTTGGCGGAGGTGACGTTCTCCTGGAGGGCGTCGATCATCTTGCTGATCTGGACGACGACCGTCTGCGCCTCCGCGTTCCAGCTGCGGAAGAGCTTCAGCAGGGCCTGGCCCTCGTCGCCGCCGACGCCGGAACGCGAGGCGATCTCGGCGACGTTGTTCTGGATCTTCTCCACCTGGCTCCGGGCGGCCTCCAGGGACGACACGCCCCCCAAGCCCTTGGCATAGTCCGCTTTCCTCGCGGCGCTGTCCGCCATGTCGCGCTCCCTTCGTTCGAGCGATCACGTTGGGGTGATCAGTCGCACCGTTGCCCGCTGAGGCTAAGTAGAGGCTCCCGTTCCGCGCAACGCGCTCCGGAAGTTTTCTGAAGTTCTTACGGTGACTCAAAATACGTCCCGGGCACGGATGTTGACCGCAGGTTTCGAGCGGATGAACACTTCCGCCGGGCCGAACTGTCCGTCATGCGGCATCCGTACGGGCGGCGAACCCGATGCGGGCGCCATTCGGGCGCGCGGAAGCGGCAAACGGTCATCGGTCGGGCCCGCGGGGCGGGTTAAGCGCGCCATCCGGCCCAATTCACGGGACGGCCGCCGGACCGGAAATTCTGAGCTTTCCCTGAGGTTCGGCGGCGACCGGAAAGAACGAAAAGGCGTCCGGACTCCGTGGCCGCTACACCAGCCCCATACGGAAAGGCCCTCCGCCTTCCTCCTTTTCCGCCCTCAGGAATCCCTTTGGGTCTCTTGTCGGGACCGTGACGCGGTGTCCGCTGTGTCCTGAGTGGCCGGCGGGTCCGCTGTGACGAAGCTCGCAGCCGTGCCCTTCTCTTCCGCGTCCCCTCCCTCCTGCCGCGCGTCCGTCCGGCAGTCGGGTGCCGTGACCCTGGCCTTCGCGGCGCCCGAGGCCACGTCCGGGTCCAGGTCCGCGCCGGTCGGCAGCGTCGCGAGCAACGGCGCGGGCACGGAGTCGATGTCGTCGGTGGCGTACCCGAGCGCCTTGAGGGAGTCCTCGGCGGGGACGCGGTACTTCACCCCGTTCTCGGCGACCAGGTAGGTGGTGCCCGCGTGGGCGGCACCGCTGGCGTGCAGCGCCCGCACCAGGGCTCCGCGGCCGGGCCGGACGACGGTGGCGTCGGTCGGTACGCACGCCTGCCGCACCGGGGCGTCGGTGCCCGCCGACACCGCCACCGGGGCCAGTGCGGTCAGCGGGGCCAGCACCGAGGCGATGCGGGCTCCGGCGTCGCCGCCGTCCACCTGGGCGCACAGGGCGCTGCCGCGCGGTACGGACTGCGGGGCCGGCGGCGCGTCCGGCAGGCCCGCCGTGCCCGCCTGGCCGGCGCCCTCGGCCCGGTGCTCGCGCAGCGCGTCGGCGCCGACCGTGCGCGCCTCGGGCGACTCGCCCCGGTAGGCGTCCTTCTGGGTGGCCGGGTCGCCCAGCGCGAGGGCGGCTCCGAGCCGGGTCAGCGGCACCAGGCCGTCCTCACGCAGCAGGTGGTACGAGCTCTCGCCGCCGGGCACGCTCACCTCGAAGACCTGCCCGACGCGGGTGGGCTCGCCGCCGAGCTCCGGGCCCTTCCCGCCACGTCCCGGCACGTCGGGCGAGCGCAGTTCGGGGCCGGGGGCCAGCGCGTCCAGGAAGGCCGCCGAGACGGGCACCGCCTCCTCGGAGCCGTGGCCGAGCGCCGTGCGGGCGTCGGACTTCTCGTCCAGCGGCAGCCTGCTGCCCCGCCACACCAGGTACTCCGTTTCGTCCGGGCCGCGCACCAGCACCGCGCGGTCGGCGGCGATGTCCGTGGTGTCGACCGGCGCGCCGGCCACCAGCGTCGTCGCCCCGGCCTCGTCGACGGCCGAGGCGGAGACCGCCGCGGACGTGCTGGGGTCCGCGCCGTCCGGGCCGGTGACGCACATGTTCCAGGCCCCGTTGTCGAGCTGTCCGGCCTCCGGCAGGCTGTCCGGGGCGCCGGGGATGCCCACCGGGCCGCCGACGGGGACGCCCCGCAGCGAGGCGGTGCCGACGTCCTCGGTCGGCAGGTCGGCCCCGCCGATCAGGCGGGCCGAGGTGTAGTTGCGCACCGGGTGCAGTACGCCGTCGGTGTCGGTCCATAGGTAGCGGGCGCCGGTGTCACGGTTGACCACCAGGTGCCGGCCGTCGCGCCAGCTGTCGTTCCCGCCCGGGCGCAGCAGGCCGTAGACCACGGCGCCGGCACCGATGAGGACGGTGAACAGCACGCCGAAGACGACACCGCGGGTGGTGCGTCCGAGCGGGCTCTCGGGAGCGTCCGGGTCGGCTGTCAGCAGTCCCGAACTGAGCCTGCCCATCATGAAGCTGTGGGCCTGTACCTGGTCGCGCTTGGACTGCACGGCCTCTCCTCGTCTCGTCGTCCATGTGCCCGGGGACGCGGGCACGCCTCGTGGCGGCCTCCAGGGCCTGTCCGACCGTTCGCGCCTGCCTCCGGGCGACGCCGTGAAGGTCGGACAGGCCCTAGCCGAACAGTCCGCGCAGCCAGCCGAACAGGCCGGCCACCCACAGGCTGAGCGGCAGCAGCGCGACCGCGAAGACGGTGTGCGCCAGCTCCGCCGTGCGGCCCCAGTACGGCAGCATCCGGCGGCCCGGAACGGTCCAGGCGGCGATCACGAGGCCGGCGGCGGCGGCCAGCAGCACCGCGAAGACCACCAGGCGGGTGTCGCCGTCGCCGTCCATCGCCCAGGCGCGGGCGAGCAGCAGCAGGCCCGCGACGCCCGGCAGCGCCAGCGTCAGCCGCTGCCCGATGTGGACCAGGCCGCGGGAGTGCAGGAGCAGCAGCAGGCTCAGCACGAGCGCGGTCAGCACCTCGGGCAGGTTCGGGTGTTCGGCGAGGACGGCGAGGGCCGCCACGGCGGCGGTGCCGGTGGCGGCGAAGAGCGCGGTCACCCAGCGTCCGGCCAGTTCGGTGCGCTCGGCGACCTCGTCGCCCGCGTAGGGCTCGATACCCTCCTGCAGTTCGCCGGCGGAGGACGGCAGCGCGGGCATCCGCATGCCGGCCAGCTTGAAGGCGAACGGCGCGACGGCTCCGGCGCCGAGTGCCAGGACCGCCATCACCAGCGCCACCGCGGCCGGCGCGTGCAGCCCGGCGTAGCCGATCAGTGCGCCGGTGACGGCGGTGGCCACCGCCACCAGCGCCGTGGCGAACAGGGACGGGGCGGCGACGGCGGTCGCCGCGAGGGCCAGCACCGCGCCGCCCGCGCCCGCGGCGCCCGCCGCCAGCAGGCGCGCGCCCACCACGCGTGCCGCGTCGGGGCCGGTCAGGTCGCCGCCGGGCAGGATCCAGCCGGCCAGGGCGAGGCAGGGCGCGACCAGCAGGCCGAGGACGGTCGCCGTGAGCCGGTCGCCGACCGCGCGGCTGGCCGAGCCCGCGCCGGCGAGCACCAGCACTCCGGTCACACCGGCGCAGGCCACCCGCAGCGAGTCGGAACCGTCCAGCCCGGGCCGGAAGACCAGCACCAGGGCGAGGGCCAGGGTCGCCACCGCCGCGCCGCCCAGCAGTCCGCGGGCGGCGTTCGGGCTCCAGGTGCGCATCCGGCGGCCGACCGTGTCGGATATGCCGTCCACGAGGTCGTCGAGGCGGGCCTCGGGCAGGGCCTCGGTGTGCGGGCGCAGGTAGAGGACGTCACCGTCGGCGAGGCCGGCGCGGGCGAGGGTGGTCTCCTCGTCGAGCGGGGCGTCGCCCAGCCGCTGCAGCACCCAGCCGGCGTGGTCGAGCCCGGCCTCCTCGGTCTCCTCGCCGACGTACCGCAGCAGGGTGGGCAGCAGGTCGGTGACCGGTACCCCGGCGGGCACGGCCAGGTCGACGGAGACGTTCGGCGCACGTACGGTCAGGCGGCACAGTTCGGCCACCGTGCTGTCTGTCATCAGCACAACTTTCGTCATCCGTGGGGGGACTTCGGCAGAAGGAGTTCCACGAAAAGGGGACGGGAGCAGAATACGGAACGCGGCTTCGGCGGAGCGGAGGGGTCCCGACGCCGGAACGCCGGGGAATTCGGGGCCACGTACCGAGCGGTACGCACGCCCCGCGTGGACAGGCCGCGTTCGGTGAATGCAGACTACTGCCTACGCCCGTCGGATCGTGTCGTGGGCCTCGCACCGCGCCCGGAAAGGGAGTTGCCCGCTGCGCACGTCCCGTGCCCGATTCCCGCCCGGGAAATCCACGTGACTTCCGCCGCCCCGCGGGCCGCCCGGAACCGGCGCGGTACGACCCGGTCCGCCCCGGGCGTACCGATTAACGGTGCGGGTCGCAATGCCCAGTGATAGCGGAGGTCCAGTCCTTGAGTGTGGTGTTGTTTCGCCGTCCCGCCCGCAGGCGCGGTCCGGAGATGCCCGAAGGCCAACTGACCCTCCAGGAACCGCCGGTCCTCTCGGAGACCGTGCCGGACACCTCCGCGATCTGGACATACCTGCCGATGGCGCTCATGTCCATGTCGATGATGCTGATGTTCCTGCGCCCCGGCGGCGGGAACGGCGTCTTCATGTACCTGGCACTGGGCGTCATGGCGCTCTCCGCCGCCGCCATGCTGCTCGGCCAGCTGATGCGCCGCTCCGGCGAGCGCAAGCAGCGCCTGAAGGGTGAGCGCCGCGACTACCTCCGTTACCTGACGCAGATCCGCAAGCGGGTGCGGGCGACCATCGTGGAGCAGCAGCGGGCGCTCGCCTGGCGCCATCCCGAGCCCGGCTCCCTGCGGTCCCTGGCGCGCACCTCACGGCTGTGGGAACGGCGCCCGGCCGACGAGGACTTCGGCGAGGTCCGCATCGCGGTGGGCGAGCAGCAGCTCGCCCTCTCCCTCAACCCGGTCTCGACCCGGCCGGTCGAGGACCTGGAACCGCTGTGCGCGCACGCCCTGCGCCGCTTCATACGCGCCTACTCGACCATTCCCGAGCAGCCCCTCGGCCTCTACCTGCGTTCTTCGGCCCGCGTTCTGCTGCGCCCCGAGGATCCGGACGGCCAGGACGGCGCCGTCGCGGAGGTCCCGCCGCGGGGACGGACGCTCGGCCGCGCCGGCGAGGGGGTGCGTACGGAGGAGGCGCGTGGCGGGGGCGGGACACGGCCCGGGGCCGGGGTGCGTCCGGGCGGCCCCGCCGACGAGGCGCTGGCGGCCCTGGTGCGTGCCGTGATCGCGCAGCTCGCCGTCTTCCACGCCCCCGAGGAGCTGTGGCTCGCCTTCTGCGTCAGTGACGACCGGCGTGCCGACTGGGAGTGGGTGAAGTGGCTGCCGCACGTACTGGACCCGCACGAGGAGGACGGCGCCGGACCGGTCCGGCGGGTCACCGCGGACCTGGCCGAACTGGACGACCTGCTCGGCAGCGAGTTCGCCGAGCGTCCCGGTTTCGACCCGGACGCCCGGCCCGGCCGTGACGAGCCGTTCACCGTCGTCGTCCTGGACGGCGTCACCGTGCCCGAGGGCCACCGCTGGGCCGGCCACGGCTACCGCAACGCGTTGGTCCTGGACGTGTCCGGCGCGACGCGCTGGCGTCCGGGCCGCAACACCCTGCGCCTGACGGTGGGGCCGGACACCGTCAGCCTGGTGCGCACCGACCGCAGCCGCAAGGAGCGGTCGGTGCCGCTGGGCCGCCCCGACCGGCTCGGCCCGCTGGGCGCCGAGTCCCTGGCCCGGCTGCTCACCGCCCGCCGGATGAGCCTGGGCACCGACATCGCCCAGCCGTTGGAGACGGACATCGAGCTGACCGCGCTGCTCGGCATCCCCGACCTCCACCGGCACGACGCGCGGGCCCACTTCGCCCGGCAGACCGGGTCCGCCCGGTTGCGGGTGCCGGTGGCCGTCGGCGTCGACGGGCGCCCCGTCGAGCTGGACATCAAGGAGTCCGCGCAGGGCGGCATGGGCCCGCACGGCCTGCTCATCGGCGCCACCGGCTCCGGCAAGAGCGAACTGCTGCGCACCCTGGTCCTCGGCCTGGCGCTGACCAACTCCTCCGAGACCCTCAACTTCGTCCTCGTCGACTTCAAGGGCGGCGCCACCTTCCTAGGCCTAGAGGAGCTTCCGCACACCTCCGCCGTCATCACCAACCTCGCGGACGAGGCCGCCCTCGTGGAGCGCATGCAGGACGCGCTGCACGGCGAGCTGATGCGCCGGCAGGAGCTGCTGCGCGCGGCCGGCAACTACACCTCGGCCCTGGAGTACGAGCGTGCCCGCGCGGGCGGCGCCAGTCTCGTACCGCTGCCCAGCCTGTTCGTGGTGGTCGACGAGTTCAGTGAACTGCTCTCCGCGCACCGCGAGTTCATGGACCTGTTCGTGATGATCGGCCGCCTCGGACGTTCGCTCGGGGTCCACCTGCTGCTCGCCTCGCAGCGCCTGGACGAGGGCCGCATGCACCAGTTGGAGAGCCATCTGTCGTACCGGATCGGCCTGCGCACCTTCTCCGCGATGGAGAGCCGCGGTGTGCTGGGGGTGCCGGACGCCTACCAGCTGCCCTCCGCGCCCGGCAACGGCTACCTGAAGTCCGGCGTGGAGTCGCTGACCCGGTTCCGCGCCGCGTACTCGTCGGGCACCTACACCCGCCGTACGGGCGCGGTGGCCCGGGCCCGGGTCGCCAGTCAGGTGGTGCCGTGGACCAGCGGCTGGGTCGTGCCGCGTGCCCCGGAGGCCCCGGCGGAGCCCGAGCCGGTCACCCCGGAGGCCGACGAGGAGGAGGAGACGCTGCTCGACGTGGCCCTGGACCGGCTGCGCGACTCCGGTCCCGCCGCCCACGAGGTGTGGCTGCCGCCGCTGGACACGCCCGTCCCCCTGGACGCGCTGCTGCCCGGCATCGTCGCCGACCCCGAGCGGGGCCTGAGCGCCGCCGGCTGGTCAGGCACCGGCCGGCTGCGCGTGCCGGTCGCCCTGGTCGACAAGCCCTTCGAGCAGCGCCGCGACCCGCACGTCGTGGACTTGTCCGGAGCCGGCGGCCACGTCGCCATCGCGGGCGGTTCGCAGAGCGGCAAGTCCACCCTGACCCGTACGCTGATCGCCGCCCTCGCGCTCACCCACACCCCGGCCGAGGTGCAGTTCTACTGCCTCGACTTCGGCGGCGGCGGTCTCTCCCAGCTGGCCTCCCTCCCGCACGTCGGCGGGGTCGCGGCCCGGCTCAATCCGGAGCGCGTGCACCGGGCCGTCGCCGAGGTGATGACACTGCTGGCCCGCCGCGAGCAGTTCTTCGTGGACCACGCCGTCGACTCGATGCAGTCCTACCGGCGCCGCCGGGCCGCCGGGGAGTTCCCCGACGAGCCCTTCGGCGACGTGTTCATGGTGGTCGACGGCTGGTCGACGGTCCGCCAGGACTACGACGACCTGGTGCCGAAGTTCAACGAGCTGGCCGCCCGTGGCCTCAACTACGGCATCCACCTGCTGATCAGCACGACCCGCTGGGTGGAGCTGTCCGCGCAGGTCCGAGACCAGTCGGGCACCCGTCTGGAACTGCGGATGGGCGACCCGATGGACTCCGAGATCGACACCCGCAAGGCGCGCTCGGTGCCCCGCAGCGGGGGGCGCGGCATCACCCCCGACAGCAAGATGCACTTCCTGGCCGCCCTGCCCCGCATCGACGGCAGCGGTTTCCTGGAGGATCTCGGCGAGGGCGTCGCCCACCTGGTCTCCGAGATCTCCCGGCACTGGACGGGGCCGTCCGCCCCGCAGGTCCGGATGCTGCCGCACCGGCTGCCGGTGGCCGAACTCCCCGCCCCGCAGCCGACCGAGGGCGGCGGCATGCGGCTGGCGCTCGGCATCGACCAGGATGCCCTGGAGCCGGTCTGGCACGACTTCAGCCGCACGCCGCACCTGACCGTGATCGGCGACACCGAGAGCGGCAAGACCAACCTGATGCGCCGGATCACCGAGGGCATCACCGCCCGGTACGCGCCCAACGAGGCGAAGATCATCGTGGTCGACTACCGCCGTACGCTGGTGGACACGATCCCCGAGGAGTACCGCATCGGGCACGTGATCTCCCTGGACAACCTCAAAGAGACGGTCGAGGGCGCGGCCCGCGCGATGAAGACCCGGGTGCCCGGGGCGGACGTCGCGCCGTCCCGGATGCGCCGGTGCGACTGGTGGACGGGCCCGCGCCTGTTCGTCCTCGTCGACGACTACGACATGGTCTCCGGCAACTCCTTCCAGAGCCCCTTCGAGCCGCTCTTCGAGCACCTGGCCCTCGGCTTCGAGATGGGCCTGCACATGATCGTCGCCCGCAGCGCGATGGGCGCGGGCCGCGCCATGAGCGACGCGCTGCTGCGCCGCCTCGACGAGGCCAACAACCCGGCGGTGCTGCTGTCCTGCCCGCCCACCGAGGGCAACCTCTTCGGCAATACCAAGCCACGCAACCTCCCGCCCGGCCGCGCCCTGCACGTCGCCCGCCGCAAGGCGCAGCTGATCCAGACGGCGCTGGTGGAGAGCACAACGGAGAGCTGACGGACCGCGGTACGCGCGGCGCCCGGGGGCAGTCACTCAGGTGACCGCCCCCGGGCGCCGCGGAAGGGAGGCGGTGCTCAGTCGCGGCCGGTGTCCGCCGGGCGCCAGCCGCGGGCGCGGGCCCGCGGGACGGCGATGACGGCCCAGAGCACGGCGAGGACGCCGGCGGTGCCGAGGAGGACGAAGACGGTGGCGCGGTCCGCGGCCCGGTCGGCGGAGGCGGTGTCCCGTACGGTGACCGGCCCCGCCGCGGCCCGCGTCCGGGCGGGGGCGCCCGCGTCGTCCAGCACGGTGGTGAGGGCTGCGTACGCGTCCAGCTGCGGGGTGTCCGCCGGATAGGCGGTGGCCGTCAGCCGGTGGACGATCTCCTCGGGGGTGTCGTCGGGGCGGGCGGCGCGGATCAGCGCGGCGGTCCCGGCGGCGTAGGCGGCGGCGACGGAAGCACCGGCCCCCAGGTAGTGGCCGTCGCCGCGCGGACCGCCGGAGACCACGCCGGCGCCGGGCGCGGCGAGGTCGATGTCGGCGGTGGGCAGGGCGTCGTCAGGGCGGTCGCCGCCGGGGAGCATGTCGGCGACGGACAGGACCCCGGGCTCGCCGGCCGGCCAGTAGGTGCGGGTCGGCGTCTCCCGCGTGGCGTTGCCGGTCGGGGGGTCGGGGGTGGCGGCGGCGACCACCACCGCGCCCGCGTCGATCGCTTCGGCGACGGCGGAGGTCAGCCCCTCGTCCCGCTTCGGCAGGGCCACCCCGATGGCGATCACGTCCGCGCCGGCGGCGGTCGCGTCGCGCACCGCCCGCGCGACCAGTGCGGCGTCGGCCGAACCGCGCTCGTCGGTGCCGCGCAGGGCCAGCAGCTCCGCACCCGGCGCGACGCCGGGCAGCCGGGTGGTGCCCCAGCCCTCCCCGACGATCAGTCCGGCGAGGAAGGTGCCGTGTCCGACGCAGTCGTCACCGGCCGCGCCCCGGGCGGTGACCCGGCCGCCGAGTCCGGCGGCGTCGGCGCGGACCCCGGTGTCGACCAGGGCGACGGTCGTCCCCGCCCCGGTGCCGTGCTGGTGCGCCCGGGCCAGGTCGAGGCGCTGACGCGACCAGTCCTGCTTCTCGGCCCTCTCCCGCGAGGCCGCGGTGCACTCCACGGCGTCGGCCCCGGGATCGAGAGCGGAGGGCATCGGCGGCAGCCCCTGGCGCTTGCCGTCGGCGGCGGGCGCCGCGCTCGCCGGCCCGGCCGCGGCGGGCGCGGCCACGGGCAGCAGCAGGGTCGCGGCCAGCGCCGCGCCGCACAGGGGGCGGACCGCGCCCGTCCCGCGACGCCTCACCGGGCCGCCTTCGGAATCGCGGCGGTGACGTCCGCCGGCAGCAGGACCCGCAGGTCGTCCAGTGTGGGCGCGGCGAGCGAACTGAGCCGCCCGGCCTGCCGGGTGACCATCGCCTCGACCATCTGCCGGGCCAGCCGGGCGTTGCCGAAGGACTGGTCGCGGGGCAGCGTGTCGAAGTACTCGCGCAGCAGCGGACCGGTCCCCGGACCGCACTCGTACCCCATGGCGGAGGCCTGGGCGCGCACGATGGTGACCAGTTCCTCGGAGGTATAGGCGGCGAAGGCGACGCGGCGCGGGAAGCGCGAGGCGAGGCCCGGGTTGGAGGCGAGGAAGCGTTCCATCTCGCCGGTGTAGCCGGCGACGATGACCACGACGTCGTCCCGGTGGTCCTCCATCAGCTTCAGCAGCGTGTCCACCGCCTCCTGGCCGAAGTCGTTGCCGCCGCCGCGCGGGGTGAGGGTGTAGGCCTCGTCGATGAAGAGGACGCCGCCGCGGGCGCGGTCGAAGACCTCCCGGGTGAGCTGGGCGGTGTGTCCGACGTACCGGCCGACGAGGTCGGCGCGGGCCGCCTCGACCAGCTGGCCGCGCTGGAGGATGCCCAGCCGGCCGAGGATCTCGCCGTAGAGCCGCGCCACGGTGGTCTTGCCGGTGCCGGGCGGGCCGGTGAAGACCAGGTGGTGGCTGAGCGACGGGACCGGCAGTCCGGCGGCGGCGCGGTGGCGGGCCGTGGTGATGAGGTTGACCAGGTCCGTGACGTCGCGCTTGACCTCGGCGAGGCCCACCATGTCGCCGAGGCGGGTCAGCGGGTCGTCCTCCGGCACGCCGGTCCCGGCGGCCTGCTCGGCGGCGGACGTGGAGACGTCCTCCGGCAGCAGGAGCCGCAGGTCGCGCTCGCCGACCTGCTGGAGGGTGGCGAGCCGGACCGCCTGCCGGTCCACCATCTCCTCGAAGACACCGCGCGCGGCACGGCCGTTGCCGAATCCGGCGTCCCGGGGCATCGCCTCGAAGTGCGCGGCCAGCGCCGCCGCCGTGCCCTCGCCCAGCTCGTACTGGTGCGCGGCGCACATGCTCTCCATGATGGCGACCAGTTCGGGCACGGAGTAGTTCTCGAACTCGACCGTGCGGGAGAAACGCGACCCGAGTCCGGGGTTGGAGGCGAGGAACCTGGTCATCTCGTCGGTGTAGCCGGCGACGATGACGACGACGTCGTCCCGGTGGTCCTCCATCAGCTTCAGCAGCGTGTCCACGGCCTCGCGGCCGAAGTCGGCGCCGCCGTGTCCGCTGTCCGAGGTCAGGGTGTACGCCTCGTCGACGAAGAGGACACCGCCGAGGGCCCGTTCGAAGGTCTCGCTCGTCTTGATCGCCGTACCGCCGACGACCTGGGCGACGAGGTCGGCGCGCGAGACCTCCACGAGGTGTCCGTCGCGCAGCGATCCCAGTTCGGCGAGGATCGCGCCGTAGAGGCGGGCGACGGTGGTCTTGCCGGTGCCGGGCGGGCCGGTGAAGACCAGGTGGCGGCTCATCGGCGGGGCGGACATGCCGAGTTGTTCGCGACGCTGGGCGAGCTGGGTGAGGTTGACCAGCGTACGGACCTGTTCCTTGACGTTGTCCAGGCCGATCAGCGCGTTCAGGGCGCCCAGCGGTCCCTCGGGCCGGTCCTTGGCGGGCGCGTCCGCGGCCCCCGAGCCCGCCGGGTCGGTGTTCTCGGCGCTGCCCGAACCCCAGGCGTCGCGCTTGCCGTTGCCGGTGCTGGTGAGTCCTTCCACGGCGAGTCGCTCGCCGGGGTTGGTCTGGACGAGGCCGCCGCCCTCGTTCTCTCGCGCGAGGCAGTTGACGAGCGAGATCGACGCGGTGGACTCCACGCGGAAGCCGTCCTTCGCCCCGCCGGCCACCTCGCAGCCGCTGAGCGAGGCGATGGCGCCCTCGCGCAGCAGCACGCCGTGACCCCGCGGGGTGTGCACCGAGGTGCGGTTGGCGGTCAGCTCGCCGCCGGCGTCGACGACGACGCCGTCCGCGCCGGACCTCTCGACGCGGAAGTCCCGGACGGTGACGTTGCCGCCGTCCTCCAGGACGAGGCCGCTGTCGGTGGCGTCGAAGACACCGCCGCCGGCCAGGTACAGGGTGCTGCCGCCGGCGACGCGCACACCGGAACCGGCCGGCTGGACGATCTCGCAGTCCTCGATCCGGCCGCGGGCGTCCTTGGCGGCGGTGATGCCGTCACCCGACGGCTCCACGAGACGGGCGCGGCGCAGCAGCGGGTTGGCCCCGGCGCGCAGCGCGATCGCCGGGGCGCCGCCGATGACCTCCAGTCGGTCCAGCTCCGCCGCCGCGTCCTCCTCCAGGAGCACTCCGGTCTCGGCGCAGTCGCGGACCGTCAGGCCGGTCAGTGCCGGGGAGGCCGCGCCGGCGACCCGCAGCGCCACGCCCTGGGCGCCGTCCACCCAGCAGTCCTCGAAGGTCCCCCGCGCCCGGTCGGTGACGACCACCCCGTGGCCCCGGGTACGGGAGACCCGGCAACGGCGCAGTACCGGGTCGGTGCCCCCGGCCAGGGTGACACCGGTGCCGGACGCGCCGGTGACCCGGACGTCCTCCAGCGTCGTGCGGCCGCCGCTGCTCAGGTGGACGCCGTTGGCGGTGTCGTGCACGACCGTGCGGCTCACGGTGAGTGCGGAGTTGCCTTCCAGGGCGAGGGACGGCTTGTCGGTGGAGGAGATGTCGCAGTCCTCGATCGAGCCGCGGGCCTCACCGTTGGCGAGGATGCCGTTGCCGCGGGCGTCACGCACCGTGCAGCCCCGGACGCGGGCCTCACCCTGCTCGGCGATGACCAGGCCACTGGTGCCGAGGTGTTCCAGGGTGCAGCTCTCCACGGTGGTCGGCGTGGTCGAGGTGACCACGATGGCCGCGCCCTGGGAGTTGCTCACCCGGCAGTCCCGCAGCGCCAGCGAGCCGGTGCCGCCGGCCAGCATCGCCGTCCAGGCGGCACCGGCTATCTCGCAGCCGTCGAGCGCGGCCTGGCCGCGCCGCACGTCCACGGCGGGCGTTTCGGCGTCGTTGCCGCGCAGCGTCAGCTCCGACAGCATCACGGCGTCGGCGCGCAGCGCGAGGACGCTGCCCGACCGGGGCCGGATCTCCACGGTGCCCCGTCCCTCGGCGGCGGTGAGGGTGACCCGGGTGTGGATCACCAGGTTCTCCGCATACGTCCCCGGCCGGACACTGATGAGCGCGCCGGTGCGGGCCGCGGCGAGTGCCTCACCGATCGTCCGGAAACGGTCCCGGTCGTCGGGACCGACCGACAGTACCTGGCGCGACACGCGCGAACCTCCTAGCTCATTCTGCGTCTTGGGCAGGGCCCGGTCGAACGGGCAGCGGACGGCCGCTTCCCCGCTCAGACGCTCCATTTCTGGTTGTCCAGCCCCGTGCAGGTCCACAGTTGCACACGGGCCCGGGCGTTGTGGTCGTGGCCTTCGATCTCGACGCACATGCCCACGGCCGTGTTCACGAGGTCGTGGGCCTCGTTGAGCGCGAACTTCTGCGCTGCGACGCCGGTGCAGCGGGCGAGCTGGATGGTGGTGCCCTGGGTGAAGTCGGCGCCCGCCACGTCCATGCAGAGTCCCCGCGTGCGGAGGGTGCCGTCGGAGGCGAACCGGAACTTCTGCGCGTCGGCGTTGTTGCAGTCCCACATCCACAGCGCCTTCCCGTCGGAGAAGTCACTGCCGGGTACGTCGATGCAGCGGCCGGAGAGGTGGCTGTGGAACGACACGGGGAAGCCGAGAACGGGCCCCGCAGGGGCGTTGTCGTCGGCCTTCTCCGCGGTGTCCTCGGCGGAGTCCTCGGCGCCGGCAGCCTTCTCCTTCGCCGTCTCCGCCTCCGCCTTCTTCCGCGTTTCCGTCTTCTGCGCCGCGTCCTCGGCGGCCTTGCCCGGGCCGTCCTTCTTCTCGCCCCCGGCATCCGGCTTCGGCGCCGGTACCGCCTTCGGCTCCTGGGGCTCCTTCTCGTCCGCGGAGCCGGTCGGCTGGGGGGAGTCGACGGCGAAGTCGCCCGTCTCGTCCTGCTCGTCCCCGCCGAGGACGGTCGCCGCGGTCGTCGACGCCCGCTCCTCCTTGTCGTCGTCGTCCGGCCCGAGAAGCAGGAACGGCACCGCGATGAGCAGCGAGCCTCCGATCGCGGCGGCGGCCAGCACGGCCCGGCCCGGCCGTCCCACCGGCTTGGCCGCGTCGTCGGGTCTGTCGATGGCCGTGGCGGTGATGGTCCGCACGAGCAGGGGGAGGCGGCTCTTGGCGACGGCGACACCGCCGGCCTCGGTGTCGGTTCCGGTGCCGGCACCGGTCCGGGCTCCGGAGGCGGTCGCCGGGGCGGCAACCTCGGCCTGAGCCTCGGCCACGGGCTCCGCCTTCTCCTCCGGGGAGGCGGCCTCACTCGCCGGTGCCGCCTCAGCCTCGGGCTTCGCCGCGGGAGCCGCTTCCGCACCGGCGCCGGAACCGGGGTCGGGGCCGGGGCCGGAGGAGGCGGCGGTTTCGACCGCGGCTCGCGTTGCCGCCCCGGCCGTGTTTCCGGCCGCGGCGGCGGACTCGGTGCGGTCGTCCGCCGACGTACTCGTGCGGGGTTCGGCGGCGGGGGTCCGCTCCTCGTGGGAACCGGACTCCGTGCGCGCAGCAGGAGACGTGGGGGGCCGCTGCGTCGGACGTGTCACGGGTACCTCCCGGAGGTGTGAGGCCAGGGGCCTGCCGGATCCTCGCCGCGGTCCGCCGGAACGCGGTCCGCCGGAACGAGGAGGGGGGCGACCGCACCGGCGTTGACCAGCAGCGAGATGGTGGGGGCGTGGGCCAGGGTACGGGTCAGCTCCCGGGCGGGAAGGGTGTCATGGCGAAGTGTGGTGGACATGAACGCGTGTGCCGGTGAGGTGAACACGAGCACCACGGACTCCCCGTCATGCCCCGCCGCGACCAGTGGGGTACCGTCCGGTCCCGCCACGACGGCGACCTCGGCGTCCGCCAGCGTGGCGACGGCCTCCTCGAAGGAGCCGTAACCGGTCGCGGCGCGCTGTGCCGCCGCGTCCACGGGGTCGGTGGGCTCGGGCCAGCCAAGGGCACGGGCGGAGGGGCGGTAGGCGGGGTTGGCACGGTAGGTACCGACGTCACCGGCGTCGTCCGACCGCCACTCCCCCAGCACCGCCCATTCCGGCGGGGGCCGCTCCTCGGTCCACTCCGGGTCCACCACGCCGATCCAGTGGCCGGGCGCCTGCCGGGCCACGGCACGGACGGCCTCGGGTATCGCGGGGGTGCCGTCGGTCTCGACGCTGCCGGAACCGGACGACGAGGCCGGGGTGCCGGGTGTGGCCTCCATGTGCTCTCCGGGCCGCATATCCACCTGAACTCTTGTTCCTCCGAACCGACGTTGATCAGCCGGAGCCAACAGAATGCCACAAGGGCCTGTGTGTTGGGCCGTCGGACGATGCCCGCATCAGGCCCTGACGTGCCCGTTTGCCGCCCGGTCAGGAGACTTTGCGGGAGCAGTCGCCCGCACCCGGACATTGTGACGGACGGTATTGCCGGGGCAGGGGTGGATCGGACACCTGCACGGGCTATGTTCGGTACGCCGGTACGCCGTCGGATCCGCCCCGCTCCGTCCCCAGGGAGTATTCACATGCCCTCACAGAAGCCCGCCAGCAACGCGAACGAGACGCCGGCCTCCGCTTCCCCGGACACCCCGCAGCCGACCACCGCTCCGGCCACCGCAGTCACCCCGGCGGCGGAGGAGGAGCGCACCGCGCCCACCGCGGAGGCCTCGTCGGCCCCCGGCTCCCCTGCCGAGGCGTCCGCGAAGGCCGCGACGACCCCTACGGCCACCACCGAGGCGGGCGGTTCGCCGACCAGGGAGTCGGGAGAGTCGGCGGCAGCGGAGGCGGGCGAGTCCACGGCGAGGGAGTCGGCGGCGAGGGAGTCGTCCGCGGGCGAGAAGCGCACGGCCGTCGCGGTGGCCACCGCACCGGCGGTCCCGGCCAAGACCGCCGGCGGCGTCGACAGCGGGCGTCCCCGAAAGCCGGTCCTCGCCGTGGCCGGGATCCTCGGGGCCGCCCTGATAGCCGTACCGCTGCTGCTGGCAGGTGACGCGGACGACGACAAACGGCCGGACAGCGCACAGGAGTTGGCCGCGGGGAAGTCGGACACCGTGCTGGACCCGGGCTCGGCCGGCGCAGCCCTGGACGACTACGTCGTCGAGAAGCCCACCCCGACGGCGACCGAGAAGAAGCCGGAGCCGAGCCGGCCGGTCAAGGTCGTCGCTCCGCCGCCGGCGCCGAAGCCCGAGCCCCCGACGAGCGCCCCGGAGCCGAAGCCCGCGACGAGCGCCCCGGCGAAGAAGACCGCGCCGAAGCCGAAGGCCAAGCCGACCCCCAAGCCTGACTGGACCGCCTCGACGGTCCACGCCGTCAGCACGCTGGAGGTCAGCCAGGCCTGGACCACCAACCGCATCCGCATGGTCATGCAGCCCGACGGCAACCTCGTCGTCTACAACGAGAAGAACAAGGCGACCTGGGCCTCGATGACCTTCGGCGAGAACCACCGGGCCATCTTCCAGTCCGACGGCAACCTCGTCATCCACAACGGCGACGACCGCCCGATCTGGGCCACCGACACCTGGGGCAACGAGGGAGCCCGGCTGATCCTGCGCGAGGACGGCAAGGTGGTCATCGCCCGCTCCGGCACCGTCCTCTGGTCGACCTGATCCCACGGGCCGGCCAGGTTCCGTCCTCCGGCACCCCTCACCGTGCCCGCCAACGGCCTCGCCCCGTCGGGTGAGGCGTGCGGGTGCACGTCGCTGTGCCGCTGTTGGACCGAATGAGCGAGCCGCCCGGGGGTTACCGCGTGGCGGCCGGGAGGGCGGCGCAGCCTGGTGGCCATGCTGGTGCAACGTGACCTTCTTGGCAGCCTGCCGGTCCAGATGCGCATGGAGACGCTCGTGAACGATCCATCACCGAGCCCGGCCCTCCCGCCTGTGGTGGACAGGCAGACCTTCCAGGAGTCCCGGGAAGCTCTGCTCGCACGGGAGAAGGCGCACACCCGTGAAGGAGACGCGATCGCGGCGGCGCGAAGGCGGCTGCCGATGGTGGAGATCGACGCCACCATCGAGGTCGTCGGCCCCGACGGGCCGATCACGATCCTCGACGTCTTCGAGGGCCGTAAGCAGCTCATCGCCTACTTCCACGCCTGGTGGCCCGGGCGACCCGCCGCCGAGCAGTGTGAGGGGTGCACGTTCTTCAACAGCCAGGTCCGCGAGCTCTCCTACATCCACTCCCGCGATGCCACCTACGCCACCCTCTGCAAGGGTCCCTACCAGGAGAGTGTCCGCTACCGGGACTTCCTGGGTCTGGACATGCCGTGGTACTCGGTCGAGGAGACGGCGCCACAGCTCCTGGAGGGGCGTGACTGGCAGCGTCACCACCTCGTCTGCTACGTCCGCGACGGGAAGCGGGTGTTCGAGACGTACTACACCGGCGGCCGGGGCGTCGAGATCATGACGCCCACCCACGGACTGCTCGACATGACCGTCTACGGGCGCCAGGAGGCGTGGGAGGACTCTCCCGGCGGCTGGCCCCAACCCTGGTACTCCGCCGAGAATCCCGAGGAGTGGCGTACGAACGGGCGCCCCATCGCCCAGTGGTCCCGCATCGAGGCCGGCCGCTCCGACGAGCTGACCTGAGCCTCGTCCCGCAACTACCGGTTCTCGGCGAACGTACAGGTCGTCGTGGGCACCGGGAAGCGCCTGTCGTGGCCACCGCCCGTCCGGTGCCCGGCAACAGGGCGGAAGCGAAAACCTGGCGGGACGCCGGCCTGGCCACACCCTGCGAGAGCGTCACGGTCCTCGGTGACGGTGCCTGCATCGACACCGGCCTTCGGGTCGACTCGGCTGCTCACGCTCGGGCTTGGCGGAGTGGTGATCGCCGTGCTGGGTGCGCCGGTCCCGGTGGGCCGGGCGGCCAGGGCCCGTACGGCCGCCGCACTGCTCACCGAGTAGCACCTTGACCGCTGGGCGGGCCGAAGCAGCGGGTCGCCGCGGCAGTGGCGCCAGGGACGGGACGGGGAGCGACATACGTGACCCTCACGCGGCGTCATGCCCCATCGTCGGGGACGTGGAGGAACACCTGACCGTGGGGCGCGTGGCCGAGCTGGCCGGCGTGAGCGTCCGCACGGTGCACCACTACGACGAGATCGGTCTCGTGAGGCCGTCCGCGCGGACGCCGACCGGACACCGGGCCTCCCCGGCGGGCGGCGTGGAGCGGCTGCGGGAGGCACTCGGCTGCCGGCGCCTGGGCTTCGGGCTGCGGGAGATCGCGGTCCTGGTGGACGCCCCGGCCACCGACGCGGTCGCGCACCTGCGCCGGCTGCGCGGCCTGCTGCGAGAGCAACGCGACCGCACGACCGCATGGTGGCGGCCATCGACAGGGAACCGGAACAACGAGCCATCGGAATCAAGGCGACGCCGGAGGATCAACTGAAAGTGTTCGGAGGTCACGGCGGTGGAACCGTCGGCGGTGATGCGGGCGCAGCGTCCCGCGGGTGCGGCGCCGTGTGTGGCCGCCGGCGCGGAGGCCCTGCCGTTCCCCGACCGGCCCTTCGACGCGGCGATGGCGGTCAGCACCGTTCATCACTGGCCGGACCCGCTGGCGGGGCTGCGCGGGATGCGACGGGTGGCCCGCCGTGTGGTGGTGTTCACCTACGATGCCGGCACGAGCGGCTGGCTCGAGCGGTTCTGGCTCACCCGCGACTACTTGCCCGAATTCGCCGCCTTCTCGCCGGCTGGCCTTCACTGGCCGACATGACCCGCGCGATCGGGGGCCGTGCGGAGCCGGTGCTCACTCCGTGGGACTGCGCCGAAGGCTTCTTCGAAGCCCGCTGGCGCCGGCCCGAGGCGTACCTGGACGAGCAGGTGCGCCGCGCGGTGTCGGTATGGACCAGGGTCGGGCCGCAGGCCGAACAGCGAGCGGTGGACAGCTTCCGCGACGGCCTCTCCTCGGGCCGCTGGGCGGAGCGGAACAGGGACCTCGTCGCCCTGGACACGGCGGAGGTGGGCCTGCGTCTGCTCGTGGCCTGAAGTGCCGCGCCCCCGTCGGGAGCGATGCGAGGGTGGGCGGGGGGTGGCGAGCGCGCCCTCGTCTCCGGAACCTCCCGCCCGGAGCCACGGCTCCGGAGTGCCGAGGACGGCCGCATCTCCCGCGTGCGCCCCCTCCCCCGCCGTCCGGTCAGGCGGGCGGTGACATAGCTGAGCCCGAGCAGGCCGAGCGCCGCCCCGGCGGTGAAGGCCGGCACCGCCGCGTCGGACATGGCGAAGCCCAAGACGATCTTCACGGGTATGAGGCGGATGGTGAGGGCCCAGCCGCGCTCACGGCGCGCGGCGAAATGGTCGCATGGCCCATCGCGGATTCCGACGCGGCGATGGGACTCCCCCCGGGGTCCGCGAGAGGACGAGAGCGCGAGGCAGCGACCTCGCGCCGGCAGGCCCAGGGGGCGGGGCCTTCACCGGCGCCCGCCGTCCCGGTCTTGGGTCATCGGTCCCAGCACCTCCCCGGGCGCGGCCGCCAAGTCGAGGGTTTCGAGCACACTGAGCAGCTGCCGCTCCTCGTAGCGGAAGTGGTTCTCCATGATGGCGGCGATGCCTTCGAGGTGTTGGTCGAGCTCTTCCGGTGGCGCGGCCCGGTCGACCGCGGCCTGGAGGCCGCGCAGCAGGTGGGCGATCATCGAGTGGTCCTGCTCCAGCGAGCGCAGCACCGGGCGCAGCTCGGGGTGCGCAGCCGCGATGGCCGGGAAGAGGGTACGGTCCTCGCCTTGGTGGTGGCTGTCGAGAGCCGCGCAGAATCCATGGCAGTACAGCAGCAGTTCCCGGGTGGCCGCGTCACCGGGAGTGCAGTCGGCAAGCGCGGCGCGGGTCACGGCCATCGCTTCCCGCAGCCGGTGATGGACTCGACGGAGTTCTTGGCTCCAGGCAACCAGCCTGGTCGTCTCGCGCTCAGTCACGCGAGGACGAAGGGTACGACGAGTGCATCGTCGGGCTCCTTCGATACGGCGCCTCCATGCCTGACACGGTCTGCCACCGGCACGCGACGCTGGGCATACAGTACCGCGTCTTCCGCCGCGTCAACACCGCTTTACCAGACGCTCGTTGTGCGCCGGCGGGAGTCCTCCCGGAGGGCTCCGGAGCTGCCTCGAAGTGCTCCTCGGCGCGGCCGCTGCGGTCTCCAGCGACTGCGCTGGGCCCCCTGCACGCCCAGACATCCGATATCGTATGCCGGAAACCGAATATCGCGTACTGGAAAGAACGGGGGCGGGGCGTGGGACGGTCGGTACGGGTCCGGTGGCGGTGGCAACCGGCGCACACGCCGGACTTCTGCACGCGGGTACTGTGCGGCCTGGGACAAGTGGTGTTCCAGGCGAACCCGTGGACGGGCGGCGTCTTCGTCGTGGCCCTGTGTGTCGCCGACTGGCGGTACGCCGCGTACGCGGTGGGTGGCGCGGCCCTGGGCACCGGGACCGCCCGCGGTCTCGGCGTGTCACGCGACCGGCAGGAAGCGGGACTCGAGGGCTTCAACTCCGCGTTGCTCGCCCTCTGTCTCGCCGTCCTCCTCGACCGGGACCGGCTTGCGACGGCACTGCTCGCCGCCGTCGGCTGCATCGTGGTCACCATCGGCACGGCGGCGACGGTGCGCCTGCTGGGTGCCTGGAACCTGCCGCCGCTGACCCTGCCGTACTGCCTCGTGGCGGTCTCGGTGACCGTCGCCGCACCGGCCTTCCGGCGGGTCCGGCCGCACGAAGAGAGTCTCGCCGCGCTGCCCGGCCCGGCCTCCGGACACGGCCCCCTGCACCCGGACGACCTGCTGCGGGCGTTCCTCCACAACGTCTCCCAGATCTTCTTCCTGGAACTGTGGTACGTAGGGGTGCTGTTGCTCGCAGGCATCTTCCTGGCGAGCAAGGCGGCCGGGCTCGTCGTCTGCGCGGGCAGCCTGACGGCCGTCGTGACGGCGTGGGGGCTCGGGACCCCGGCCGAGCGAATCGCCGACGGCACCATGGGCTACAACGCGGTACTGGTCGCGCTCGCGCTGCGCGGGGTGTTCCTGCCGGCGACGCCGGCCACATTGCTCTATGCCCTCCTCGGCGCCGCCACCGCGACGGCTCTGACGCCGGCCGTCGCCGCGCTGCTCGCACCGTCCGGCGGGCACGCCTTCACGTGGCCGTTCGTGCTGACGACGCTCGGATTCCTGGCCGCCTCCCCCTCCTTCCCACGGCTGGCCGGCACGAAGTCGGGCGCGGATACGGTGTGTCCGACCCGCGCCGTCTAGGTCGAGCATCGATGGTCGACTCCGTCCCTCGTCCCGCGTCGTGATGATCTCGATGAGGGCATCACGATCGTGACTGGAGTGGGATGTGGAGCTCTTGGGGAGTAAGAACTCCTAACGAAGAGCCTCTTCGGCGGTTTGTGGCTCCTCGTCTCTCGGTCCGGCGGCATGGGCCAGCGGGGGTGCGATGGCTTGGGCATCGGCTCCCTCACCGACCCATAGCCCGATGAAGAGTGCCGCGGTCGCTTCCAGGAGTCCCGCTCGTTCGAGAGAGCCGCCGACCACGGGTGCGCAGCCGACATGCCGCACCAACTGGGCGGGGCGCGGGGTCAGCGGTGTGAACGTCCCGCGGCGATGGGGTCTCCCAGGTTGGTGCGTGCCTGGACGGTGAACTGGCGGGAGGCGAGGTCCCGGGTGAGGGTTTGCAGGTGGCCGGCGGTCTTGTCGGTGAAGGACAGGAAGTCAAGCAGGTGCTGGGCGAGTTGTTCCGGGCTGGTTTCCTGCCGTATCAGGTCGCTCATGACGCCGTTGAGGGTGGCACTGAGGCTTTTGGTGAGTTTCAGTTTCGGGTAGAGGCAGCGGACGGAGCCCTCGATGTTGGCCAGAGACTTGCCGATGACGGAGACGACAGGCGCGACCTGGATGCCGCGGCGGCTGGAGTACTGCAGCACGGACATCAGAGCCACGCCGTAGTTGAGTTCGGCAAGGGTGGCGTTGGACCAGAGGGGAACCTTGCGGGACAAATCCTGGACGAAGCCGGTGGTGTTGCTCCAGGGCGTGGTGGCTCCCATTCTGATCCACTGCCGGGCGACGGCCTCGGCGTCATTGCGGGCCAGTCCCAGCAGGATGCCCAGCATCGTAAGCCGGGCACTGCGGTCGAGGCGGCCGACCATGCCCCAGTCGATGATGTGCGCTGTTCCGCCGGGGCTGATCAGGATGTTGCCGGGGTGGGGGTCGGCGTGGAAGCGTCCGGTGACGAAGTAGGAGCGGAACTGGTAGTCGATGAGTTGCCGGGCGATCTGCTGGCGTTTCCTGGGGCTCAGCGCGTCGTCTTTGACGCGGTTGATGGCTACGCCGTCGGCCAGGCTCTGTATGAGGACGTGTTCGGTGGCGTGGAGAACTTTCGGGATGCTGAGGCGTTTGTAGTCCCGGGCTAGTTTCCGGGCGGCCTTCATGTTGGACGCCTCCCGGGTGAAGTCCAGCTCGTCGCGCATGGCGTCGAAGAGGACTTCCGTCATCGCTTCGATTCCGATCACTTCGTTGAAGTGCGGCATGAAGCGGGTGACGAGGTGCGCGGCCCTGCGCAGCACGCGCATGTCGCCGAGAACGGCCCGATCGGCCCCCGGCCGCTGCACTTTGACGACGCAGGGTGTGCCGTCCGCCAGGGCGGCGCGGTAGACCTGTGCCAGTGAGGCCGACCCCAGTGGCCGTTCGGTGCGCACGAAGGCGAAACGGGTACGCCAGTCCTCTCCGAGGTCCTGCCGCAGCACGGGGGCGAACGCGGAGAAGGGCTGGGCGGTGGCCTCGTCGTTGAGCCGGCCGAGTTCATGCCGTACATGGTCGGGAACGAAGTCGGGGCGTGTGGCCAGGATCTGACCAACTTTGATGTAGAAGGGGCCCAGGCGCTCCAGGGTGGTGCGCAGCCGCAGGGCCCGGTTCCGGGCGGAGGGCTCGTCGGTCCGTCGTGCGCGGTGGGTGCGGCGGGACAGGGTGTGCACGGTCTCCTGCGCTGCGGCCCGCACGATGATCCCGGCGGTGCGGCGACCGCGCCGGGCGGTGTCCGTGGTTGAGGAGTCCGGGTCTGGCAGGGGCACTTACGCGCTGCCCTTGTCGCGTTTGGCCTGTGAGCCGACGTGGTCGGTGAGCTGGGCCACGGCCTGGGTCAGCGCCGTCACCTGGGTGCTCAGTTCGGCTAGCTGCCGCTCGTTGCGGCGGCGGCGCTTCTTGGACTTCTTCTTGCCTCGCAGCCCCCGGGTCACGCCCTTGTCGAAGCCTTCCACCACGTCGGCGAGACGGTCACCGATCCTGTGACGGCGTTTCCCCATTGTCTTCTCCTCTTTCCTGGGCGCTGTCGTGCTGCGGTTCGTCGGGTGGCCGGTGGGCAGGCGACGGGCGCCGCGCCGGCGGCCGGCCGGGCGTGTGCGGCGCGCAGCTGCACGGCGCCGCTGCAGCGAGGGTGTGGCCAGCACGGCGCTCCTGTCATTAGGGAGGTCTCTGCGGGGCTCGTCAACGCCGCGTTCGCCTCGCCGTCGCGGGCAGCGTCGCCCGGTTGGCACGGCCGCGTGCCTGCGGGGCACGTCCCCGCAGATGGCAAGGGTGATGATGGGGTAAACGCCGTGACCGATGCGCGAGGGTACGCACTGGTGCATAGCTCACCCACACTGAAGGGTGCACTGCGCACGCCGCGCGTATGCGCCGCTCACGCCACGCCGGGCAACGCCCGTTGGCGGCTTTTCGTGCCCCGCGCAACGCCTTGTGCACGGCGGCAGCGATGTGGTGCCGTGAGACGTCAGGCGCGGTTGCGGCCCGCCCAGCGGGTGTGCCGGGCGGCGATGACGGGGGGCCGAGGCCACCGGACATGCCGTGCCCGGGCCGCCCGGCGTGGATTTGTCCGTACGGGGCCGGAGCTCAGGACACGCCGGCGCCGGACGAGGGGCGCGGCGATAGGCACGACCCCAGGCGGTCGCCGGGGTGAGTGGCCTGCGACACAGTAGCCGTCCGTGCAATCCCGGCCGGGCGCGGGCCGGGCCGTCGCACAGCACACCGCGCATGCGGCACTCCCCCGACGTGAAGGAGCCGATGTGACCAGCGCGATAGCCATCCCCCCGCTCTGGTGCCCGATCGAACTGGAGGTCAGGCCTGGGGCCGCCGGTATCCAGGCCCGCTCCCGCACCTGGCTGGAACGCCACGGCATGGACGAGCGTTCCCTGCGCCGGGCGGCCGCCACCGACACCGGCTTTCTGGCCTGCACATGGGCCCCCACCGCCACCGAAGAAGGGGCGCAACTGCTCTCCGACTGGCTGGTGTGGGCGCTCCTCTTCGACGACTACTACTGCGACAGCGGGCCCGACGCGGACCGGCCCGGCACGTTCAACCCGATCGCCGGACGCATGATGGCACGCGCCCTCTACCCCGAGACACCGCCCACCGGGGACACGGCCTTCGACGCGTTCGCCTCCGCCCTCGCCGATCTCATCACTCGCATTCACGACCGGGCGGACCCCGAACTGGCCCACCTGTGCTCGCTGGCCCACTACCAGTGGGCCGTCGGGGCGATGTGCGGCGTGAGCGACCGGGCCGCCCGCAGCCTGCGCTCGGTGGAAGACCACCTGTTCATCCGTCCGCCGGACGGCGCGTCCTTGCTCAGTGTGCACCTGATCGAGGTCGCCGAGGGCACGAAGCTGCCGGCCCGCCACCGCGTCCGGCCCGAGGTGCGGGCGCTGACCCAGGCGGCCGGCATCCTGCTCACCGTCCCCACCGACTTGGCCTCCTACGCACACGAACAGGCACAGGGCAGCCTGGAGTCCAACCTGGTGCACATCCTCGGCGCCGAGCGCTCTCTCACCGCCCAGGACGCCACCGACCAGGCATGCGGTCTGCTCGAAACCGTCATGCACTACTTCCTGGCCATGCACCGCCAACTACGCGAGGACGCCGATGCCGACACCCCCCTCGGCCGCTACTGCGACCACCTGACCCACATGGTGCGCGGCACCTACGAATGGCAGCGTACTCTCCCTCGCTACACCACCGCCCTGGACATCGTCGGCATCCCCGACGGCAGCCATGTGCCACGCCCCGACACCCCCCTCCACACCATCACACGACACCCCGGCCGAACCCGGACGGCCGCGCCCGCCCCGCTCGCCTGGTGGTGGGACCTGCTGAACTGACACCCACGGCCCGGCCACACCGGCCGTCGCCCCTCCGGCCCGCCCCCGCCTGCCACCCACCGACCAGCGGAAGCTGAGGCTGCCATGGACAACCGACCGACATCGCCCCTCTCCGCACGCGCCCGGCAGAAGGTCATGGTCGTCGGCGCGGGAATCGCCGGACTGTCGGCCGCCTTCCGGCTGCAGCAGTCCGGATACGACGTCACGGTGCTCGAACGCAGCGCCCACGTGGGCGGCCGGATGTGGACCGAGGAGATCGACGGCTTCCGCGTCGACACCGGCGCGGCCCTGCTGCCCGACAGCTATCGCCAGATGCGTCGTCTCATCCGCGACGCCGGCCTGACCGGCGAGGTCGTACCCTCCGGCGACATCTACGGCTTCCTCCGCGACGGGAAAGTACACCGCTTCGGCACACACATACCCCTGGACCTGCTCACCACCGGTCTGCTGTCGCCCCGCAGCAAGATGAGACTGCTCCGGCTCGCCGCCGACACCCGCCGCCTGCGCGACCGCATCACCTTCCGAGACTTGACCACCGCGCCCGAGGCGGACGAGTCCTGCATCGCCTACACCGACCGGCGGCTGAACCAGGAGCTCTTCGACTACCTGATCGAGCCTCTGAGCACCAACTACTACTTCGCGCCCCCCGAAGAGCTGTCCATGACCCACGTGTACCTCGCCGCTAGCTCGGCCCTGGGCACCGGCTACTTCAACTCCCCCCAAGGCATGGCCTTCCTCCCCCGCGGACTGGCCAGGCACCTCGACATCCGCCACAACACCACCGTCCTCTCGGTCCAGGAGAACGACGACCACGTCACCGTCCGCCACACTGACCCCACGGGCGGCGAACGCCAGCAGACCGCGGCCGCCTGCGTCATCGCCGTTCCCGGGCCCCAGGTCGCCGGCATCTGGCCCGACCTGCCCGCCCCCATGGGCGCCTTCCTGTCCCGGCTGCGCTACTCCACCTGCCTGCACGTCTCCTTCGGCCTGACCACCCGCCCCCCGGAAACCAGCATGTGGATCTTCGTCCCCCGGCGGGAACACCCCGGCGGCCTCGGCCTGTGCCTCGACCACAACCGCGCCCCTGGCCGAGCCCCCGACGGCAAGGCACTGATCACCCTGTACTGGCCGACACAGCAGAGCGAGAGCCTGTACGACCTGCCCGACCAGGACATCACCGCACGGGCCCTGCACGACCTCGACCAACTCGGTCTCTTCTCCGGGCTGGCCCGGCAGATCGAGATGACCAGCGTCTCCCGCTGCCGCCCCTGCGTGCCCCTCACCCACCCCGGCAGCATCGCCGAACTCCGCAACGGCCTGCGCAGCCTCGACCACACCTCCCGCATCGCACTCGCCGGTGACTACTACTCCTTCGGCAGCGGGCCGAGCGGGAACGTTGGGAGCGGCGGTACGCAGAGGAGCAGGCGGAACTGGAGGAACTGCGCATGTCGGCGGGCGTGACCGCGCACCGGGTCGCCCCGGGCCGGGGCCGCGTCGACAACGAGAAGATGGGCTACGGCCACCGGGCGGGCCGGGTGCAGAACCAGATCTCCCGCCGGGTGCGCAACGCCACCCGGCGGCTGGAGGAGCTGGACGCGCCCAGGTGCCCGAGCCGCCGCGTCCACTGCGGTTCGCCGCCGCTGACCTGGCGGCCCGGTCGGAGGAGGGCCCGCGGCCGCTGGTGGCCCTGCGCGACGTGCGAGTCCCGGGCCGGCTGGCACTGGACGGGCTGGAGGTGGCGGCGACCGACCGGTTGTTGGTCACGGGCGGCAACGGGGCGGGCAAGTCGACCCTGCTCGGTGTGCTCGCCGAGCGTCTCCCGGTCGAGGGCGAGGTGAGCAGGCGGCACGGGCTGACGGTGGGGATGCTCGCCCAGGACACCGTGTTCGGCCGTCCCGAACGCACCGTCCGCGACACCTACGAGCTGTCGGTGGGCAGGGCGAGGGCCGAGCGGGTGCCGCTGGTCTCGCTCGGGCTGATGCACGAGGCGGATCTCGGCAAGCCGGTCGGACACCTGTCCGTGGGGCAGCGCCGCCGGCTGGCGCTGGCGCTGCTCGTGGCGCGCCCGCCCCAGTTGCTGTTGCTCGACGAGCCGACCAACCACCTCTCCCCCCGCCTGTGCGACGAGCTGGAGGAGGCGCTGGGCACCGGACCCGGCGCGATCGTGGTCGCCAGCCACGATCGGTGGCTGCGCCGCCGCTGGCAGGGCCGCGAGGTCCGGCTGGAGCCGGTCCGCGACCCCCGGGCGAAGACGGTGCCGGCCCGGCCCTGATGCGGATGCGGATGACTGTCGCGCCGCGGGCAGGCGGTGTCCGGGGCCGGGTCAGTCGTGTGTGCTCAGGGTGTCGTGCTCACCGCCGCGATCACCGACCTGCTCCAGGCCGGCACGGCGGCAGGCCTGCTGCGCGCGGACATCGAGCCGGACGACGCCTTCTTCAGCCTCAGCGGCCTCTCCCTCGCCGCCACAACCCCGGAACACCACACCCGGATGACACGCCTGCTCGACCTCCTGATGGACGGCCTGCGCCACCAGGCCCCCTCGGGCACACCGGCCGACTGACACCGAGCAGCCGGACAAGGGTCGACGCAGGCTCCCGCCCCAGAGACACAAGGATGCGCGGACGCCGGCGGTCCATCGTGGGAACGCCTCGGCAGGTCACGGCGCGGCGCCGGAAGGGGGCCCGTCGGACAGCCGGTTCGGCGATCGCGTCGATGACGGAGGACCCCGAGGCGGGAAGCCTGGACCGGTGCCACGCCTCCACGGGGAAGGCGACGGCCACCAGAGAACGGAACAGCCACAGCGGGCGCGCTTGTTCGGCTCGGAGGTGTCCTCCATGGCCCCCGATGACGGCCTCACGCCGGCGGCGATCGTGAAGACCGAGCCGGTGGCGGTTGACGCACGGCGTCCGCGTCGGCCCGCCCCGGCAGGACCGACTGGTTACTCGGGGGTATGCACAGGACGAGTCTTGCTATAAAGTTCGTCAACAAGAGGCTGTTACCGGCAGTAATGGGCAGCCGAGAACGAGGCACCCCCGGACCCGACTCTAGGAGTCCCGACATGGCCCTCAGCAGGACCAAGAGCCGTACGCCCGACGACGGCATCGCGCGGCGCCTGCTCGACTCGTCCGCGCAGCTCTCGTACGACCCGCTCACCGAGGTCGACTGGGAGACGCCGCTCGACAAGGACTTCCACGGCGCCAGCCCCGAGTGGAGCACGCTCTACGGGACGGCGTACTGGAACGAGATGAGCGAGGCCCAGCGCAAGGCGCTGACGCGGCAGGAGGCCGCATCGGTCGCGAGCACCGGCATCTGGTTCGAGATGATCCTGCAGCAGATGGTGCTGCGGGACATCTACGCCAAGGACCCGACCAGCGACACCTTCCAGTGGGCGCTCACCGAGATCGCCGACGAGTGCCGTCACTCGATCATGTTCGCCCGCGGTGCGAAGAAGCTCGGGGCTCCGGCGTACCGGCCGCACCGGATCGCCGTCGAACTCGGCAGGCTCTTCAAGACCGTCGCGTTCGGCGAGGCCGCCTACGCGGCGATCCTGGTGGCCGAGGAGGTCCTCGACGTCATGCAGCGCGACTGGATGCGCGACGAACGGGTCGTACCGTTCGTCCGGACCATCAACAACATCCATGTCGTCGAGGAATCGCGGCACATGAAGTTCGCCCGCGAGGAGACCCGCAGGCACCTCGCCCGTGCCGGACGCACCCGCCGCCGGATCCAGGCACTCCTGATCGCCGTGGCCGCCTACGTCATCGTCACCAGCATGGTGAACCGCGAGGTCTACGCGAACGCGGGCCTGGACGAGGAGCGCGCCCTCCGCGAGGCGAAGGCCAACGAGCACCACAAGTCGATGATGCGGTCGAGCTGTTCGGGCCTCATGGAGTTCCTGACCTCGGTCGGCCTGCTCACCAAGCCCGCGCTGTTCTTCTACCAGCGCGCCCACCTCATCTGACACCCGGAGCCGAGCGCACGCCATGGCCTTCGCGATCACCCAGACCTGCTGCAACGACGCCACCTGCGTGTCCGTCTGCCCGGTCAACTGCATCCGCCCCACGCCCGAGGAGCAGGCCTTCGGCAGCACCGAGATGCTGCACATCGACCCGGAGACCTGCATCGACTGCGGTGCCTGCGCCGACGCGTGCCCGGTGGACGCCATCTTCCCGGTCGACAGCCTGCCCGCCGGTCAGCGGGAGTACGCCGACATGAACGCGGCCTACTTCGCACGGACGGAAGCGGAGGCGCAGGACACGGGAGACAGGTCCGGGCCGAACTTCCATCCCTGGGGCGAGCCGGTCTTCGACCGGGTCCTGCCCCCGGACTTCGGGCCGCTGAGGGTCGCGATCGTGGGCACCGGGCCGGCGGGGATGTACGCCGCGGAGGACCTGCTGCTGCACACCCGGGCCGAGGTGACGCTCATCGACCGGCTCCCGACCGCCGGTGGCCTGATCCGCTACGGGGTCGCCCCGGACCATCCGGCGACCAAGAAGATCGGCGACACGTTCGCCCGCTTCCTCACCCACCCGCGCGTGCGCCTGCACCTCGGTCTCGACGTGGGCCGGGACATCACGCCCGAGGAGGTAGCGGCCCATCATGACGCGGTCGTCTACGCCGTGGGCGCCGCCGCCGACCGACGGCTCGGCATACCCGGCGAGGACCGGGTGGGCAGCCTGTCCGCGACCGACTTCGTCGCCTGGTACAACGGGCACCCGGACGTCGCGCCGGACGCCGTCGACCTCTCGACCGAGCGCGTCCTCGTGGTCGGCAACGGCAACGTCGCCCTCGACGTCGCCCGTCTTCTGGTCTCCGACCCGGAGACCCTGGCCGGCACGGAGATCGCGCGGCACGCACTGGCGGAGCTGCGCCGCAGCAAGGTGCGCGAGGTGGTGCTGCTCGGGCGGCGCGGTCCGGACGACGCGGCGTACACCCGGCCCGAGTTGCTGGCCCTGAAACACCTACCCGAGGTGGACCTGGTCGTGGACGACCACGATCCCCGCATCGGCGCGGTGATCGACGGCTCCCGGCCGAACGGCAAGGCGGCGGTGCTGCGGGACGTGGCGCGGGAGGCCGTCGACTGGTCCGTCCCACCGGACACCTCGGTGCGGCGGCGCATCGTGCTCCGCTTCCTGTCCACGCCGCTGGAGATGTGCGGCGACGCGGACCTGCGCGCCGTGCGCGCCACCGACGGGGACGGTGAGCTGCTGATCCCGGCCGGCCTGGCACTGCGGGCGATCGGCTACCGCGGAGTGCCGCAGACGGGACTGCCCTACGACGAGGCCACCGGGACGGTGCCGCACGAGCACGGGCGGGTGACCGGGACGGCCGGCGCCTACGTGGTGGGCTGGATCAAACGCGGGCCCTCCGGAGGCATCGGAGCCAACCGCGTCTGCGCGGCGGAAACGGTCGGGACCCTGCTGGCCGACGCGGTCGCGGGAACACTGCCCGCGCCGACCGCCGGACCCAAGCGCTTCCACCGCCTCGCCCGGCGCCGGAGCCGCCGCTGACCCGGCCCGGGAGGCCCAGCCGCTCCACGACCGCCGGTTCGCGGCGTCTCCGGCGAGATGTCCGCGTCTCATAGGATCGCCGGCATGGCTCTGCGACCCGTTCACGTGAACATCAAGGCCGTCGACCACTCGGCGGTCGGGCGGTTCTGGGCGGAGGCCCTCGGCTGGGCTGCCTACAGCCCGGGCGCGACCACCTATGTCGGACCCGGCGGCGGCCTCGTGTGGCCGGACCCGGTCGCCGTCGGCATCGATGTCGTCCCCGTCCCGGAAGCCAAGGCCAGGACGAAGAACCGTGTGCACCTCGACCTGGCCACCACCTCCGCGACCCACCAGGCGGAGTTGATCGCCCGCCTCCTGGCTCGCGGCGCGACACCCGCTCAGGTGGGCCAGGGCGAGGTGCCCTGGGCGGTCCTCGCCGATCCCGAGGGCAACGAGTTCTGCGTGCTGGAGCCTCGGGAGGTCTACCGGGACACCGGACCGATCGCCGCGGTGGTGGTGGACTGCGAGGATCCACGGGTCATGGCCCGGTTCTGGGGCGAGGCGGTGGACTGGACCCTGCACGAGGTGACGGAGGAACGTGCGGTGCTGCGCTCCGCCAAGGGTGTCGGCCCGTATCTCGAGTTCCTCCGCACACCCGACGTGAGGACGGTGCCGGACCGCCTCCACCTCGACCTGCTGCCGTATGCCGGTGACGACCCAGCAGCCGAGGCGGCCCGCCTGCGGACGCTGGGAGCCACCGACCTCGACGTCGGACAGGGCGACGTCCCGTGGACGTGCCTGGTCGACCCGGAGGGCCACGAGTTCTGCGTTCTCGCACCGCCGGACTGACGGTGGGTCCACCGCTCGGCCACCGGTGTCACCTCAGCTGGTCGAATGCCAGGTCGGCGTCGGCCACGGCCTCGGGGTGGACGTCGGCGGCGGCCCGACCCTCGGCGATCCTCTGCCAGTTGGTCCGGGCGAGCACCCGCTGGACCGCGAGGACCTGGGCGGCTCGGAGACGGGCCTGGACGCCCGCCCCGAGGGCGTCCGCCAGCGTCTCCTCGTCCTCGAGCTGGTACCGCGCGAGCCGCCCGGCCAGGCTCGGCGTGGTGAACACCAGGCGGTGGAACGCCACCACCTCGGGATGGTCGTTGAGGCCGGTGACGGGGTCGTTGCGATCGAGTCCGGCGCGGAAGTGCCGGTGCAGCGCCGTCACCGGGTCGGTGCCGGGTCCGCGGTCACCTACGACGCGTGCCGCCTCGCCCTGGTGGTCCGAGAACCGGTGCAGGACCAGGTCTTCCTTGGTGGGGAAGTACCGGAAGAGCGTCGGCTTGGAGATCTCGGCCGCGGCGGCGATGTCGTTGACCGAGACCTGCTCGAAGCCGCGCTCCAGGAACAGGGCCACTGCCGCGTCGCCGATGGCGTCGCGTGTCCGCTCCTTCTTACGGGCTCGCAGCCCCACCGGCTCGCTCATCTGACCAGGGTAACCTATGTGACCGAGTTGCTTATTTAACCTAGTAACGCTTTCATGGTTGCATGACCCGAACAGACATCTCCCCCGTGCTCGTCACCGGCGCAACGGGACGGATCGGCCGCGTCGTCGTCGACCTGCTCCTCGACGCGGGTGTACCGGTGCGCGCCCTCACCCGTGACTCCGAGGCGGCGGCGCTGCCCGCGAAGGCCGAGGTCTTCACCGGCGACCTCACCGTGCCCGAGTCGCTCGATCCGGCGTTGAGCGGTGCCGGTGCGGTCTTCCTCGTCTGGACCGCTCCACGCGAGACAGCCGGGGCAGTCGTCGAGCGACTCTCGGGCCATGTGCGGCGGGTCGTCCTCCTCTCCTCCCCGCACCGGACGCCGCACCCCTTCTTCCAGCAGCCCAACCCGACGGCGCGGTTGCACGCCGACCTCGAGCGCCTCGTCACGGCCACCGGCCTCGACACGACGGTCATCCGGCCCGGAATGCTCGCATCGAACGCGTTGGCCTGGTGGGCGCCCGCGATCCGGGCCGGTCAGGTCGTCCGGTGGCCTCACGGCGCCGCCGAGACGGCACCGGTCGACGACCGCGACGTGGCAGCCGTCGCGGCACGGACCCTCCGTCATGACGGACACGTCGGAGGCGACTACGTGCTCACCGGCCCCGAGTCGCTGACCCAGGCCGCGCAGGTGGAGGCCATCGGTCACGCCCTCGGGCGACAGATCGCGTTCGAGGAGATGACACCGGCCGAGTTCCGGATCCTCGCGAAGGGCACGCCCCGCTCGACCGTCGACATGTTGCTCGCCGCGTGGAGCGCGGCGGTCGGGCGGCCCGCGTACGTCACCACCACGGTCGCCGACGTCCTCGGGACCGCGCCGCGCACCCTTCACCAGTGGGCCGCCGATCACGCCCCCGCGTTCGCGGAGGGCCCGTGACCTCCTCGGCCGCGCCCCGCGACGACTTCACCGTAGGTGTCGCGGCCGCCGGTTCCCGGCGTCCGCCGCGCGACCCGGGCGCGCCGAAGCCGCCGCGACGGGAGCGGCGTCGAGTGGACGAGGCCGTCAGGCTGCTGTGCTGTCGCGCAGCAGGGCCAGTTGGTACTCGACGGCGGCGGTGATCCGGTCCTCGTCGTCCGTGGCGAGGAGGTCGAGCAGGGCGCCCCGCAGGACAGCCAAGGCCAGGGTGCGGCGGGCGGCGCCGGGCTCGCTGTCGCGTTCGGCCGGCGGCTGGAAGCCGGCCAGAACGCCTAGCCAGTCCTCCACCGTCGCCCGGGCGAACCCGGCCCACACCCCGTCGGGCTGGGCCAGGGAGCGCGTGTACGCCTCGGCCCACAGCCGCAGCAGTGGCCGGTGCTCCTTCGCGGCGAGCCACGTCCAGACCCGCTCGACGGCGGGCACGAGACCGTCCGGGCGCTCGGGCTGCCGGGCGTGGTCCAGGAGCGCCAGCTCGTCGGCCCGGGCGCGCGCCAGCAACGCCCGCAGCAGGCCGTCCTTGCTCTCGAAGAGGAAGAGCAGGACCCGTGGGCTGGAGCCGATGGCCTCGGCCAGCGGGCGCAGCGACAGGTCGGACAGGCCGTGGGCGAGCGCGTACCGGTAGGCCGCTTCCAGCAGCTCGCGGTGGCGTGCGGAGGGGGTTGGCGCTTCCTGCGACATGCGGCTAGCCTAACTGAAACAACTGTTTCAGTGAACAGCACGCCCACGGGCCAGGAGAGCAGCCCATGTCTCGGCAAGATCAGACGACCGTCGTCCTACGCCGTGCCGACCGTCCCGGCGACCTGGGATGGGTGGTGATGGCCCACGGTGAGGCCTACGACCAGCAGTTCGGCTGGAACACCGACTTCGAGGCCCTGGTCGCGAAGATCGTCGCCGACTACGGCGCCAAGCACGATCCGGCCCGTGAGGCGGGCTGGATCGCCGAGGTCGACGGTCGGCGCGTGGGGTGCGTCTTCCTGGTCTCGGGCGACCAGCCGAAGGTGGCGAAGCTGCGGATCCTGCTCGTCACGCCGGAGGGCAGAGGGCTTCGCCTCGGGACACGCCTGGTCGAGCGGTGCCTCGCCTTCGCCCGTGAGGCCGGCTACGAGCAGGTCACGCTGTGGACCAACGACGTGCTCACGGCCGCACGCAGGATCTACCAGGGCTTCGGCTTCACCCTCGTGGACGAGGAGCGCCACCACAGCTACGGCCACGACCTCGTCGGCCAGAACTGGACCCTGGACCTGCGCACCGGGACGGAGGACGACGGGAACGCGGAGAACTGAGCGGTGCCGGGTCGTCGAGTCCTCCTCGCCCCGGCACCGGACGAGGGTGCCACCCGGCTGCCGGCCTGCCGCGGGGGGGCGCGACCGGCACGGCACCCGCGGGAGCGACGCCGCCCACCGGGGGCGAGTGCTCCCGCCGACGCGTCGACCCGGTCAGCCGGCCTCGTCCGCGGGGCCCGGGCGGTCCGCCCCGGTGGCCGTGGCGAGGTCCGCGGCGAGCGCGTGCAGCCACACCTCCAGATCGACCAGGAGGGACCACGCCCCGGGCGTCATGGCGGACGGGGGGACGGACGGCAGCGGCGCGAGCCGGACCCTCACTCCCCCGCGGGGCAGTTCCGCCGCTCTCAGGCCGGCGGCCGCCACCTGCCGCGCGGCCGTGTCCATCCACTGCCGGGCTACGGGAGGGAGGGCAGGGGCGCCCTGCGCGGGCGGCAGCCAGTAGGCGCCGGTGAGCACACGGGAGCCGTAGTTGAGGGCGGCGAGCCAGTCGGGGCCGTCGTCGTCCGCACGGAGGGCGGGCTCCGTGCGGAACTGGGCGTATGCCGCCTCCGCGATGCGCAGCCGGTGCAGCGCGGGCCACGAGGAGCCGGCCGTGGGCCTCCCGGACGTGTCGGTCCGTGGGCCGGCGCCGTGGCCGGCCGCCGCGTCGGCGGTGTCCCGCACCACGGGCGCGGTGGCCCGCAGCAGCGCCGCCACGCTGCGCCGCATCTCGGTGCGCGCGCCGGCCGGCCACGCGAGGAGCCCGCACACCAGCCCGATCGCGCTGCCGGTCAGCACGTCCACCAGCCGTGCCTCCTCCAGCCGCCAGGTCACGGGGGCGATCTGGGCGAACGCCGTCGACACCACCAGCGTGAACAGCCCCTGCGCCCACGCCGGGCCGCCGGCGGGTCCCACGGAGAAGGCGAGCACCATCATCGGCACCAAGAGACCGGCGTAGACCGCGGTCGCGTCACCCGCCCCGATGATGAGCGCGCCCGCCAGCACGGCGCCGAACAGGGTCCCGGTGGCAGCCGCCCGTACGGCCGACCAGGTGCCGACCGCCGTCGTGCGCGCCAGGGTGAGCACGCTCAGCAGCACCCAGAAGCCGTGCGACAGGTCGAGCGACCCGGCCACCAGACGGGCGAGGGCGAGCCCCAGCGCCGTACGGACCGCGTTCTGGAACACGACGGATCGCGGCGTGAGGTTGCCGCGCACCCGCACGAGCCACAGACGCGCCGTCGACAACCCCGCGTACCAGAACTGCTCGTGGGGCAGCCCGGGCACCGCGCGGTCGCCACCCGCCGCGAGGCCCGCCGCCGTGCGCGCGGTCACCGTCGACACCGCCGCCGTCAGCAGCGTCGACCTGCGCCGCAGAAGCTCATGAGGACGATCACGGCTTGCCGTGGCAGGGTCACTGCGCTCGTCCAGGAACCGCGCCGTCATCTCCTCGATCAGCTCCGCACCGCCGGCCGGGCGATCACCGCGCAGGATGCCCGCGGTCTCCTCGCACGTCGCCGCAAGGCCGTGCAACAGAGCTTGCGAGGCCGTGTCGGCCGGAGCGGGCGGGAGTTCGCCCAACGCGGCCAACTGGTCCAGCAGCCGCCGGGTGGCGGAACCGGCATGGGCCAGCGCCCGGTCGGTCCGGCCGGCGCCGGTCGGCCGGCCGCCGTGCGGTTGGCACGAGAAGCGCAGCTCCCGCCCGGTCGTCCGCAGTCGCCGGATCGTCTCGCTGTCGACGGGGTCCGCCCGCCGCGTCAGTCGCGCCGCGTGGGCCGCCAGGTCGAGGGCGTCCGCGACCCGCCAGGCGTACGACGGCCGTCGTGGGGAGGGGAACAGCAGGAGTTCGCCCAGGAACAGTGCCGTGGCGCCCCATGCCAGTCCGCCGAGCCGTTCGGGCAGGGTGGCGGGGGCGTACGGCGGGAAGCAGGCCAGGATGTAGCAGAGCTGGAGCCCGGGGGCGACGCCGGCGAGCCGCGGGGCGCAGACCGCACCGAACGTCAGGACGAGAGCGACGAGGAGCATGCCGAGGGCCGCTGTCCAGGTCGTCATCGCGAGGACGGTGCCCAGCGCGATCGTGGCGGCGGCAGCCGGCGCGGCACGCAGCACGCTGCCCGCGCGATGGCGGCCCGAACCCGGCAGGGGGGACAGGACGGCGAAGGCGATGGGGGTGAACAGGGCGTACAGCGCGAGGACCGGCCGGTCCAGGAGGTACGCCGCGGGGTAGAAACCGGCGGCCGAGGCGACGGACACCCGGACCGCGCGTCCACCGCCACCGAAGGACGCGGCGGGCGACGGCAGTCTCGGCATCGGCACCCTTTCGCGGCGGATTCCCGGCGATTTCCGGGCGGTCGAGCGGCGCCGGATCCTCGGCCGCGGGGTCCCGCGGCCGACACATCATGCCGAACCACCCGACCCGGGGGCGGCCGCCGCACCCGCGGGGCGGACCCGCTCCCCCGACCGGCGCAGCGGACACCGGTTCGTGTGACCCAGCCGTCGACGACGCGCAGCATCGCGTCGTTGGCGCCGGTCGCGGAGTTCTCGGTGAGGTGGTACGACCCGACAGTCGACGCCCGCACCGACCAGGACGTCCCGGCCGGCGCCCTGCTGGACGATGACCTTGACGTCGCACCCGAGTCCCTCGAGCCGGTTCAACTGCGCGACGACGCCCTGGGAGTACGCGCTGGAGTCGAGCAGACCGGCCTCCAGCCGGACGCGGTCGTTGCCGTCCGCGCAGGCGCTGACGTCGGGTCAGCAGCAGGGACAGGGCGAGCAGCAGAAGCACCCAGAGCGAACGTCTGTGTGGCGCCCGCGAGTTGGGGTTCCCTTGGTGATCATAGAAGTGGCACGGAAGAGACCGCCGCGGCTCACCGACGCGGACCGGCCCGCACCCCCAGCGGGGTGCGGGCCGGCGTCGGCGTTTCCGGCGCGTGCGGTCACCTGCGCCGGCAGCACTTCACCTCAGCGAGCGGAAGAGGTCACCCACCGGGCCGGATGCGGCCGCGCCAAGCGCCGGTCTCTCCGCCGCGGCCCTCGATGTACTCCTTGAAGCGCTGCATGTCGCCCTTCACCCGCCGGTCGATCACACCCAGCATGTCACCGGTCTTCTCCGCCACACCGGTGGGCTCGACGTCCATGACGAGCTCGACCCGGGTGTGCGTGTCGTCCAGGCGCTGGAAGCTGACGGTGCCCTTCTGCTTCGTGTCCCCCGTGGTGGTGCGCCACGTGATGCGCTCGTCGGGAAGCTGGTCGACGATCTCGGTGTCGAACTCGCGCTTCACCCCGCTGACCTTGGTGGTCCAGTGGCTACGGCGGTCGTCGAGCTGCCTGATCTCCTCGACACCCTCCATGAAGTGCGGGAACTCCTCGAACTGTGTCCACTGGTTGTAGGCGGTGTGCACCGGAACCTCGACGTCCACGGCTTCCTTGACCATGCTCATTCGGGAACCTCCCTCTCTGCTCAACTCGTCACGGCCAAGGCCGGCAACCAGCCTGTGGCCTTGGCACGCAGAGCGAGTACCCGAGGATCACGTGCCTAACGTCCGTCTTCGACGCGGCTCGACCGCGTCGGCTCCTCACCCTGGCGGCCCTCTCGCCGCGCACCGGGGGGCGGTGACCGTCGCCGTGGCCCGGCCGGAAGCCGGTCCGGGCAGCCGGCCTGGACAGCCGGCCTGGACAGCCGGTCTCGGCAGCCGCGGACGGACGTTGACGCGCAGCGGACCGATAGACCGCATTCCACCGATTGTCATCGCTTCGAGGTAAGCACCCCGTCCCCCTGGTGGATGAGGCCAGTTCACCCGCGAGCTTCGCCGTGTGGACGGATCACCGTGATCCCGCCCGCTCGTTGCCCACCCCTCGCTGTCTCCCGGTCGCTGCACCCGTGTGCGCCGGACGACCCACCGCGCTGGGAGAAGGCCCGCCGATGTCCGTCGACAGCGTCCCGGAAGCTCGGACCACACACCCCGGGCGCCGCAGCAGTCCCTGAGCACCGCAGCCGCCCGCAACCTCGCCACCACCACCAAGTCCGCGCCGCAGATGCAGGGGATCACCCGCCACGGTCCGGGTGATCCCCCGGGAACTCACCGAGCTGGCCGTCCTGCGCGGATTCGAGGACGTCGACGTGCTCACCGCCCTCGCCGACCGCTGCACGCAGCGTGACTTCGCGGCGGGAGAGGTCCTCGTCGAGCGGGGCGGCCCCGCCGACCGGATCCACGCGGGGGCCGGGTCCTCCCAGGCACCCGGCCCCCGCGACGGGCGGGACGTCGGCAG
Organism: Streptomyces sp. NPDC041968; assembly: GCF_055589025.1. Lineage (NCBI taxonomy): Bacteria > Bacillati > Actinomycetota > Actinomycetes > Kitasatosporales > Streptomycetaceae > Streptomyces > Streptomyces sp. NPDC041968. The sequence continues at coordinate 139,840 of NZ_JBVJCB010000002.1, forward strand.
ACCGCCTCCCGCGGCTCACGCCTCTTCGCGCAGGCCCCAGGGGGACCCGTACTCGGTGAGCAGGTCCAGGAACGGGCGGGCCGGCAGGGCCTCGGGGCCGAGGACGCCTCGGCCGGACCAGACGCCGGTGGCGAGCAGTTCGAGGGCGACCACCGGGTTGATCGCCGTCTGCCAGACCACGGCCTGCGCACCGTACTCGCGCATCGACCACTGGTTGTCGACGACGTGGTACAGGTACACCTCGCGCCGCCGGCCGTCCTTGGACCCGGTCACCCAGGTGCCGGCGCAGGTCTTGCCGGTCATCCGGTCGCCGAGGGTCGCCGGGTCCGGAAGGCACGCGGCCACCACGTCGCGCGGGGAGACCCGCACCGGTCCGTCCTCGCCCGGCACGGTGACCTTGGCGGTCGAGTCCAGGCCCAGCTCGTGGAGCGTCTTGAGCCGGGCGATGAAGTCGTCGCCCAGGCCGTACTTGAACGTGACGCGCCGGGCGTCCACCCAGCGCGGGATCAGCAGGACCTCCTCGTGCTCCACGTTGACGCACTCGACCGGCCCGATCCCCTCGGGGAAGTCGAACACCTCCGGCTCGCTGAACGGCGCGGTGGTGAACCAGCCGCGCTCCTTCTCGTAGACCACGGGCGGGTTCAGGCACTCCTCGATCGTGGTCCAGATGCTGAAGGAGGGGGCGAACTCGTAGCCCTCGACCGTGAGGTCGGCGCCGTCACGGACGCCGATCTCGTCGATCTCGTCGAAGAGCTCGTCGGCGGCGTAGCGGGCGAAGACGTCGGAGAGGCCCGGTTCCACGCCCATGCCCACCAGGGCCAGGCGTCCCGACGCGGCCCAGCGCTCGCCCAGCTCGAACTGCGCGTCGCCGAGCTTCACCCCGCACTCCTCGTACGGCCGTGAGGTGTGCGGAGCGGACAGCGACATCGCCATGTCGACATAGTCCGCTCCCGCGGCCAGGGCGGCCCGGAACAGCGGCATCACGAAACGCGGATCGGTCGCGTTCAGCAGGACGTCGCACCGGTGCGCGGTGAGGGTCCGGCGGACCGCCTCCTCGTCGGAGGCGTCCAGGCGCAGCGCGCTGAACCGGTCCTCCTGCCCCGGCAGTGCCTCGACCGCCGCCTGTGCACGGGAGAGGTCGTAGTCGGCCACGACCATGTGCGTCAGGAATTCCCTGCGGGCCGCGATCCGGGTGACGGCGCCGCCGACACCGCCCGCGCCGACGAGAAGCACTCGCATGACTGACACCTTTCGTACCGGAGGCGGTCGCCTCCGTAGTGGTGTCGATGCAACAGCGGGCCCTGCTTTAAGGTCAACCTTGTTGGCATAAGGCTCGCGGTGGTTCGCCGCGATGGCGGAAGGGGAGCGGCCGATGCCCAAGAAGGTGGTGCCGGAGGAGGCGCGGCGCAGGCGCAGGCCGACGCGGCAGGGCGCGGTGCTCTCCGAGTCGCTCATCGTGGAGACCGCGCTGCGGGTGCTGCGCGAACACGGCACCGGCGGGCTGACCGCCCGGCGCCTGGGCGCGGCGCTCGGGGCCGACCCGAGCACGGTCTACCGGTATTTCGGCGGCATGGACGACCTGGCGCGGGCGATCGGCAACGAGCTGATGGGACGGGCGCTGGACGGATGGGCTGCGGACGGCGACTGGCGCGGGGACCTGCGCTCCCTCGGCCTGGCCCTCCACTCCTCCTACCTCGCCCACCCCCAGGCCGCCGTGCTCACCGCGAGCCGGGTGAGCGGGCGGGCCCGTGAGATCGCCGTGGACGAGGCGATTCTGGGCCTGCTGCGGGGCGCCGGCCTCGCGGACCGGGCCGCCGTCCGCTTCTACCACGCCTTCATCGACCTGACCCTGGCCTTCGCCGCGCTGGACGCCGGCTCACTGGCGCTGCCCGAGGAGGCCCGCAAGGCCGACGAGAACATGTGGGGTTCCCTCTACGCCCGGCTGCCCGCCGCCACCCACCCGAACATCGCCGCGACGGCCGGCCGGCTCGCGGCCCGGATGCCGCACAGCGCGTACCCGGTGGTCCTGGACACCCTGCTCAACGCCATCGCCGCCGAACTGGCGGTGGCGCCGGCGGCCGGATGAGCCGCCGTCGTCGCCGCGCACCCGCGCGGCCACCTCGCCGACCGCTCCGCCGCCCGGGCGCCCTCGACGCCCTCGACGCGCCCGACGACGGGGCGTCCGTCAGGTCACCGCGCCCACGGTCGGCGGCGCGGGGTCGTAGGCGGCCCGCCGGGTGAGGTCCCGCAGGCGCAGCGCGGCGGTGAGCAGGTCGCGGTGGCTGGTGTAGAGGGCGTTGACGCCGAAGCGCAGCAGGTCGGGTGCGCGCATGTCGGCGATCACGCCGTGATCGGCGAGGGCGACGACCAGTGCACGGGCGTGGGGGTGGCGAAGGCTGACCTGGCTGCCGCGGCGGCCGGCCTCGGCCGGAGTGACGGAGGTGAAGCCCAGAGGGATGAGGAGTTCGTCGACGCAACGCAGGAAGTAGTCCGTCAGGGAAAGGCTCTTGGCGCGGACCTGGGTCAGGTCGACGCCCTCGAAGGCGGTGAGGGCCGCTTCGAGGGCGAGCAGGGACAGGATCGGCGGGGTGCCGATGCGGGCGCGGGCGATGCCTGAGGCGGGCGTGTACTCGTCGGCCAGGCCGAACGGGTCGGCATGACCGGTCCAGCCGGGCAACGGAGTCCGCAGCGAGGCGTGGTGGCGGTGCGCCACGTAGAGGAAGGCGGGTGCGCCGGGGCCACCGGAGAGGAACTTGTAGCCGCAGCCGACGGCCAGGTCGATGCCGAGGGCGTCGACGTCGAGGGGCAGGGCGCCGGCCGCGTGGCACAGGTCCCACAGCGCGAGGGCGCCGACGTCGTGGGCGGCCCCGGTCAGCGTCCGCATGTCGTACAGCTCGCCGGTGCGGAAGTCGACGGGCGCGTAGCTGACGACGGCGACCCGGTGGCCCTCGGCGGCGAGGAAGCGCGGAAGAGCGGCCGGTGGGACCCGCCGCACCTCCAGGCCCCGGCGGCGGGCGACCGCGTCGGCCAGGTAGCGGTCGGTGGGGAAGTGCCGGGGATCGGTGACCAGCAGCGGGCGGTCCGGACGGAGCTCGGCTGCGGCGTCGAGCGCGGTGAACAGCTGCACGCTGGTGGAATCGCCCACCACGGTCTGCCCCGGCGCGGCCCCGATGAGCGCGCCGACGGTGTCCCCCACCCGCAGGGGTGCCTCCCACCATCCGGCGGCGTTCCAGGAGCCGATGAGCCCGGTGCCCCACTGGCGCCCGACCACGTCGTCGAGGGCGGCCGGGACGGCGGCGGGCAGCGGGCCCAGGGAGTTCCCGTCCAGGTAGACGACGTCCGGTGGGAGAAGGAAGCGGGCGCGGAGGGGAGCCAGGGCGTCGTCGGCGTCGAGTCGCGCGGCCCGCTCGTACAGGGCGGCGGGCACGGAGGGTGCGGTGGTCATCGGCGTGCGGCCTCCTCGCCCGCGCGGCCGGGGCGCCCCGGGGGGAAGGCGGCCGCCATCTCCCGGAGGGTGTCGGCGACCGCGCGGGCACCGGGGGCTCCTGGCTCGATGAGGGTGTAGTGGCCGGTGCCGGGCAGGACGACCCTCCGCAGGTCCCGGTGGACGGCGGCGTAGTCGCTGAACTGGCTGAGCGGGACCTCCTCGTCGGCAGTGCCGTGCAGCAGCACGGTGGGCACACCGGTGGTGCCGGCGTCGCGCAGCAGGGTCAGGGGGTCGACCTCGGGCAGCCACTTCTCGAACTGCTCCTCGCCCCCGAGGAGCTGGAGGGCGGCGTCGTCGCTGAGGCGGTCGCGGCGGGTGGCGGTGAGGTCGGTGAGCGGTGCGAGGGCGAGCACGCTCGTCGGCAGGGTGCGCGTGTGCCAGCGGGAGCCGGGCGGCAGCAGGCCCCGGGCGGCGCACCACAGCGCCAGGTGGCCGCCGGAGCAATGGCCCGCCAGGACGTAGGGTCGCCCTTCGGGCAGGGTGTCCACGAGGCGGGCGACGTCGTCGAAGGTCTCGGGGCAGCCGCCGGCGCCGCCGGACCGCCGGAAGCCGGGGAGCAGCACGTCGAAGCCCTGCTGGGACAGGTACGCCGCGAACGGGGTCAGGTGCATCCGGTCATAGCGCCAGTAGCCGCCGTGCAGCAGGATCACCAGCGGAGCGTCGGGGTCGTCGGACGGCCAGGCGTCGTAGGACTGGTGGGGGTGGTCACCGTAGCGGCCGTGCGCCGGGGCCAGCACCGGCTTCAGGCTCAGGACGCGCTGTTCCTCCTCGGCCGCGAAGGCGGAGATGGCCCTAGACGTCACCGCGCGCCTCCCACAGTTCGGGGAAGACCGGGCGGGCCGCCCGCTGCTCCAGCCAGGTGAGCCCGGCGGAACCGGCGCTGCCCGGTTTGGCGCCCATGGCGCGGCGGACGACCAGGACGTGCTCGAACCGCCAGCGGGTGACGAGTTCGGCGATGTCGGTGAGCGATTCGCCGAGCGTGAGGTGGGGATGGTGCCGGGGCCCGGCGTAGACGCGCCGCCACACCTCCACGACTCCCGGGTCGCTCGTGTAGGGGCTGGTCACATCGCGCTCGCGGACGTGGCGCGGGACGGGCAGGTCCTGTCGGTGGAGGTAGGCCAGCACCTCGTCGTACAGGGACGGTTCCCGGTAGGTCTCGGCGAGCGCCTCGTGGACGGCCGGGTCTCCCCGGTGGGCGCGCAGCAGCCTGGACGACTTGTCGCCGAGGAGGAACTCCATGTGCCGGTACATCGCCGACTGGAAGCCCGACGCCTTGCCGAACGCGGCCCGGAAGCCGTTGAACTGGGCGGGGGTCAGCGCGGCGATGGGTGCCCAGGCGCCGCCCAGGGCGGTCAGCGCGCGGCGGCTGCGCGTCAGGGCGTCCAGGGCGGCGGGCAGGTCGTCCTTGGCGAAGGCCACCCGTGCCGTGCGCCACTCGTGCACGATCAGGGTGAACCAGAGTTCCATCACCTGGGTGGTGACGAGGAAGCCCATCTCGTCCGGGGCCTCGGTGAGCGGCTGCTGGAGGGAGTTGAGGACGGAGGCGTGCACGTAGGTGTCGTAGGGACTCGCACCGGGGAACGGGCGGGTCAGGGCGTCGTCCGTCACCGGCTCGCCGAGTGTGGTCGTGCTGTCGTTCATCGCTTCTCCTAGGGGTGCGTTCGGGTCACACACCGAGGTGCGCGCCGCCGGAGGCGTCGATCCACTGGCCGGTGACCCAGCGGGCGTCGTCGCTGGCGACGAAGGAGACGACGTCGGCGATGTCCACCGGGTCGCCGAGCCGGCCGAACGTGGAGGCCTCCGAGTACCTGCGGCGGATCTCCGGGACGGCGAGGGTGGGGTTGATCTCCGTCTCGGTGTAGCCGGGGGCGACGGCGTTGACCGTGATGCCTCGGGGGCCCAGCTCCTGGGCCAGGGCGAGGGTGAGGTAGTCGAGGGCGGCCTTGGTCATGGTGTACGAGACGATCGGCGGGAAGGCGACGCGGGTCGCGACGGAGGAGATGTTCACGATCCTGCCGCCGTCGCGCAGGCGGTCCAGCCCGCGTTGGATGATGAAGAACGGTGCCTTGGTGTTGACCGCGAAGACCCGGTCGTAGTCGGCTTCGGTGACGTCGGCGATGCGGCGGGGGACGGTGATGCCCGCGTTGTTGACGAGGATGTCCAGTCCCGTCGGCGCGTCCTGCTCGGCCAGGGCCCGGTCGAAGGCGGACCACAGGGTGTCGGCGTCGCCGGGGACGCCGAGTTCCGCGTGCACGGGGAAGGCGCGGCCGCCGTCGGCCTCGATCTCCTTGACGGTCCGCTCGGCGGCCGTCAGATCGTGGCCGTAGTGGACCGCCACCAGGGCGCCCTCGCGGGCCAGGCGGCGGCTGACGGCTCTGCCGATGCCGCGGCTGCCCCCGGTGACCAGGGCGGTCTTTCCGTCGTGGCGGGCGGCGGTGGTCATCGTGGGGCTCCTTGGGTGAGTGGTCATGGAGGTGGGTGGGCGAGGCGGGTGGGGTGCGGGTCAGGCGTCGAAGTCGAGGGCGACCTCGGGGGTGCGGGGGCGGGCCCGGCAGACGAGCGTGTAGCCGGCGGCACGGTCGCGGTCGTCCAGGGCGTACTGGCGGTCCGCTGCCACCTGACCGGCGACGACTCGGGCGCGGCAGCTTCCGCACACGCCCTCGCGGCACGCGTACGGCACATCGGGGTGAGCACGCAGCAGCGCGTCGAGGAGGACCGTGTCGCCCGGCAGGACGGTGGCGTCGCGGCGGCGCCCGTCGAGCAGGGCGGTGACCCGGGCCGAACCCGCTTCCTGTGCCCGTCCGGGTGCCCGCGGGGACCGGGGCGCGCGTACCGCTCCCCCGGGCGCCCCCGTGGGGTGCGGTGCCGTGCCGGCCGCCGTGAAGAGCTCTCGGCGGACGAGTGCGGGATCGGCGCCCCGGTCCGCCAGGACCCCCCGCACGGTGTCGACGAGCCCGGGCGGACCGCACAGGGCGTACGTGGTGCCGGGGCCGGGGTCGGCGTCCAGGGCCGTCAGCAGGCGGCACAGTCCGGCCGCGTCGAGCCGCCGCGCGAGCGGGCCGTCGCTCCCCCTTCCCCGGTCCTCGCGGGTCAGCACGTGCAGGACGGTGAACCGGTCGACGAACTCGTCCTTGAGTTCGGCCAGTTCGTCGGCCAGCAAGGCGTCTGCGGAGGTGGGCACCGAGTGGACGAGGGTGACGCGGCAGGCCGGGTCGTGGCGCAGCGCGTGGGCGGCCATCGGAGCCAGCGGCGTGATGCCGGAGCCCCCCGCGAACAGGACGTGGTGGGCGCCGGGCAGCGCCGGCAGGGCGAAGGCGCCGGTGGGCGGGGAGAGTTCGAGGTGGTCACCGGCAGTGAGCCGGGTGGCGGCGTGGACGCCGAAGCCGTCGGGGCGGCCGCGCCTGATCACCAGTCGGAGCCTGTCGGGGGCGTGCGGGGGCGGGCTGATCGAGTAGCTGCGGTGCGGTTCGGTGCCGGCCTCGGGACGCCGGACGGTGACGTGCTGGCCGGGGCGGTGGGTGAAGACGGTACGCAGGGCGTCGGGGACGTCGAGGGTGACGGCCACGGTGTCGACGGTGAGGTGACGGACCTCGGTGACGCGGAGCCGGTGGCGGCGCACGCGGTGGGAGGGGGCGGCCGTCGGGACGGACGACGTGATGGTGGCGGTGTTCACGGTGTGCCTCACAGCGCGGTCATGTGGGGGAAGGGCTCACGGCACGCCGTGCACCACAGCACCGACTGGCAGCGGGAGGGGCCGAAGGGGCTGTGCGGCCGGGTGGCCCGGGAGCCGCACCGCGGGCAGGGCACACCGGCCAGTTCGACGGGGACCGCGCCGTCGGGGGCCGGGGACACGGGCGGTGCGATGCCGTGCGCGGCGAGCTTGCGCCGGCCCTCGCGGGTGATGCGGTCCGTCGTCCAGGGCGGGGCCAGGACCTGCCGTACGCGGCCCTCGGGGTGGCCGCAGGCGATCAGGACCTCCCGTACCGCGGCCGTGATCTCGGGCAGCGCGGGGCAGCCCAGATAGGTGGGCGTGATCTCCACCTCCAGCACACCGTCGGTGCCCGGGGCGACGGCGCCCACCACACCGAGGTCGCCGAGACCGATCACCGGCAGCTCCGGGTCCGGGAGGGCCCGCACCCTCTCGCGCACCTCCGAGGCGGAGAGCCGGACCTCGGCCGGCGCGGACCCGCTCACCAGGTGCCTCCGGGAAACTGGCGCCGCACGGACTGGAGTTCGGCGATCAGCGGTCCGAACTCCTCCGTGTGCAGGCCCGCACGGCCGCCCCTGGCCGACCAGGTGGGCGTGGGCACGGTGAGTCCCGCCTCCGAGACGACGGCGGTGACCTGCCGCAGCCACGTCTCGTACAGCGGTGCCGGGGAGGGCGCCGTACCGGAGGCGGCCAGGCGGCGCAGCACCGCGTCCTCCTCGAAGAGTTCGCCGGTGTACGGCCACACCCGCTCCAGGCCGTGCCGCATCCGGCGGGCGCTCTCCTCGGTGCCGCGTCCCAGCGTCACCGTCCAGCGGTCCGCGTGCATCCGGTGGAAGGCGACCTCCTTGGCGGCGCGCGACCCGAACGCGGCGAGTTCGGTGTCGGCGCTGTGGGCGAGCGCCTCGTAGAAGAGGACGGCGTAGTGGGTGTAGGCGAGCTGCCGGGCCACGGTCATCGCGAAGTCCCCGTTGGGGAGTTCGGTGAGCAGGGCGTTGGTGAACTCACGGTCCGAGCGGGCGTAGGCGAAGTCGTCCTCGGTGCGTCCGCTCCCGTCGAGCGCTCCGGCGCGGGTGAACAGGGCGCGGGCGTGGCCGATCAGGTCGAGAGCGATGTTGGACAGGGCCAGATCCTCGTCGACGGTGGGCGCGCGGGTGATCCACTGGCACAGGCGCTGTCCGAGGACGAGGGCGTCGTCGCCGAGACGCAGCAGGTGCAGGGACAGGTCGGCGGCGGAACAGGAGGGCTGGTCCGGCGGGAGGTCCGGGCGCACTCCCCTGACGTCACTGGTGGTGCTCACCTTCGGGGCCTTCCTCGGTCAGCGGTGCGAAGTGTTCGGGGTAGCGGTACGGCTTGTGCCGGGCGCTCGCGAAGTACGGGTCGCGTTCGTCCGGGGAGGCCGCGTGCACGGCGTCGGAACGGACCACCCACAGGGAGAGCGGCTCGCCCCGGCGCGTGTACAGGTCGCGGGCCGCGGCCAGCGCCGCGTCCGGGCCGGCCGCGCGCACCGATCCCACGTGCTGGTGGGCCAGGCCCCGGCGTCCCCTCAGGAACACCTCCCAGGAAGCCGGAGCGCCCTCCCGTGCCCCGCTCATCCGTCCTCCCCTTCCGCCCTGTCCGTCCGGGCGGCGCACGCGGCGGCGGCCTCGCGGACCCAGGCGCCGTCCTCGTGGGCGGCCCGGCGGTGGGCGACGCGCTGCCGCGACCAGTGGGTGTCGTCGCCCAGTGCCTCGCGGTAGGTGTTCCAGTCGACGGGCGTGAAGTCGTAGTGGCCGCGCTCCTCGTTCCAGCGGAGCGCCGGGTCGGGCAGGGTGAGGCCGAGGCGTTCGGCCTGCGGGACGCACGTGTCGACGAAGCGCTGGCGCAGCTCGTCGTTGGTGTGGCGTTTGATGCCCCAGGTCCTCGCGCGGCGGGAGACGGCGGCGCCCAGCGCGGCGGTCCGCGCGTCGGCGCCGTCCGCCTCGGTGTCGGGCGGACCGAACATCAGGGCCACGGCCGGCAGCCACCACCGGTTCACCGCGTCCTGCGCCATCTCCTTCTGCTCGGGGGTCCCTTCGCAGAGGGCGCGCATCAGGTCGTAGCCCTGCCGTACGTGGAAGGCCTCCTCCTGGCAGACGCGGCGCATGGCGCGGGCGTACGGTCCGTACGAGGTGCGGCACAGGGGCGCCTGGTTGATGACGGCGGCGCCGTCCGTCAGCCAGGCGATGGCGCCGGTGTCGGCCCAGGTGAGCGCGGGGTGGTTGAAGGTGGCGGAGGCACGCTGCCGGCCGCGGTGCAGGGCGTCCAGCAGGTCGGCGCGGTCCACGCCGAGGGTCTCGGCGGCGGAGTACAGGTACAGGCCGTGGCCGGCCTCGTCCTGGACCTTCGCGATGAGCACCGACTTGCGCCGCAGGGACGGGGCACGGGTGAGCCAGGCGCCCTCCGGCTGCATGCCGATGATCTCGGAGTGGGCGTGCTGGGCGATCTGGCGGACGAGCATGCGGCGGTATCCGTCGGGCATCCAGTCGCGCGGTTCGATCGTCCCGCCGTCGGCGACGAGCGCCTCGAAGCGCGCGAGCGCCTCCTGGTCGTCCGCGGTACCGGCGAGGGTCGGCGCGGTCATCGGGCGCCGCCCGCGTGTCCGGCGCCGGCGGCCGTGGTGGCGCGGCGCGTCGGGCCCCGCCCCGGGGCCCGGCCCCGTACCGGCTGCCTGGGCACTCGCATCACTCCTTCGCCTCGTGACCGCCCGCGTCCGGCCGGAGGGGGCCGGGCGGAACGGATCGTTTCGTTGCGGTAAGAGGCCGGGCGGGCGGCCCGGCTATCCCCGTGACGCGAGGTTCGGGCGCGTGACAAAGCTCACGGGTCGGCCCGGGGAGTGGAACGGTGCCGCTTCCGCCTCTTGAGGGGGTGTCATTCGAGAACCGCGGCGGCCGGCACGCCGAGGCGAAAGGGGAAACCATGAGCACCATCAGGGAGTTGCTGGTCGAACTCACGGGCACGGCCGAGTACGCCGACCGGATCGGGGCCGACGTCGACCTGGCCGCCAGCGGCATCGATTCCGGGGACCTCGTGCGCCTCGTGCTGCTGGTCGAGCAGCGGCTCGGCGTGGAGATCACCGCCGAGGACATGGAGGGGCTGCACACGATCGCCGACTACGAGCGCTTCGTGGCCGAGCACGCCCCCGCCGGGACGCGTGGCACGGCAGGTGTCGGCGGTGCCGCCGGTGCGAGCGGCGGTGCGTGATGTGGCTGACACAGCTGTTGGAGCGCAACCGGCAGTGCCGGCCCGGCCGGACCGCACTGGTGGACGAGGAACGCAGCGTCACCTGGGCCGAGTTCCACGACCGCACCCTGGAACTGGCGCGCGGGCTGGCCGAACTGGGCATCGAGCGGGGTGACCGGGTCGCCGTACTCTCCAAGGACCGGATCGAGGTCCTTGAGAGCTACTTCGCGCTCGCCCGCCTCGGGGCACTGTTCGTACCGCTCAACCACAGCCTGGCCGAGCCCGAGGTCGCCGGGATCGTCGAGCGCGTCGGGGCGGTGGCCGTCATCGGTGAGTCGGACCTGCTGGACCGACATCCCGAACTGCCGTCGTCGGTGCGGATCAGGCTGGCCCTCGACAAACCCTCCTTCACGGCGCTGGGCACTCTGGCCGCCGACCGGGACCTGCCGGACGTCGCCGACACCGACCCGATCGCCGTGCTGCACACCTCGGCGACCACCGGACAGGCCAAGGGCGTCACCGTCGACAGCGGGTCGTTCCGGGCGATCGCCCTCGGCTGGCTCGTGATGGCCCGGCCCACCGACGACATCGTCATGGTCAACTGCTGCCCGCTGTACCACGGCAGCATGGTCGTGTCCCTGACCTATCTGGCGGCCGGCGCGACGGTCGTGCTGATGCCCGGCTTCACCCCGCAGCGGGCGCTGACCGCGGTGGAGCGGCACGGCGCCACCCACATGTGGCTGGTGCCGCAGATGCTGCGCTTCATGCTCCAGGCCAAGGCGTCCCGGCGCGCCGACCTGTCGAGCCTGCGAGAGGTCCTGTACGGCGCCGCGCCGATGCCGCTCGACGTGTACGCCGAGGCGGTCGAACGGCTGGGCTGCGGCTTCCGCCAGGTGTACGGCATGACCGAGGTGGGCGGCCCGTTCGTCACCCTCGGCCCCGACGAACACCCCGCCCCCGGGGACGTCGCCGCCCGTATCCCGTGCGGACGCGTCGTGCCCGGCATGTCGGCCCGCGCGGTGGACGGGGGCGGCCGGGAACTCCCGCCCGGTGAGATCGGCGAGATCGTGGTGCGCGGGCCGGGTGTCATGCAGGGCTACTGGAACGACCCGGAGGCCACCCGGGAGATCACGGCCGACGGCTGGATCAGGACGGGCGACCTCGGCTTCATGGACGACGAGGGTCGCATCAGCCTGGTGGACCGTACGAAGGACGTCATCATCCGGGCGGGCCAGAACGTCTACCCCTCGGAGATCGAGCGCGCCCTGATGTCCCACCCGGCGGTCCGGGACGCGGCGGTCGTCGGCATGCCCGACGAGGACTACGGCGAGGTGCCGCTGGCGTACGTCGTCCCCGAGCCGGACGCGGAGCTGGGAACGGCGGCCCTCCTCGCGCATGTCGCGGGGCTCCTCGCGCCCTACAAGCGTCCGCGGCGGGTGGAGTTCATCGAGCAGGTGCCGCGCAACCCCGCCGGCAAGATCATCAAGAAGCTGCTGCGGGTGTGAGCGGCGGCGGTCACCCGGCAGCGGAACGGGCGCTGTCCGAACTGCGTCCGCTGCTGGCCGCCGCTGGGCTCGGTCTGGGTGTCGCGGCCGTCTCGGAGCCCTGTCCGGAACCGGCGGGGCCTGCCGAGGCGGCCGCGGCGGCGGCGATGCCGGCACGCCGCCGGCTGGAGTTCCTGGCGGGCCGTCGGGCCGCCCGGCGGGCGTTGCGCGCAGTGGGTCTGGACTGCGGTGAGATACCCCGCTCGGGGCGGTTGCCGGTGTTCCCGCCCGGCCGGGCGGCGTCGATCTCGCACAGCGCGGGCGTCGCGGTCGCCGTGGCCCGCCCGCCGGGGACCGCCGTGCCGCTCGGCTGCGACCTGGAGCTGCGGCCCCTCCCCCGCGCGGCGGCACGGCTGGTGCTGCGGGCCGACGAGGAGGTGCTCCTCGGCCAGGAGGAGCAGGAGGAGCTGCCTCGCTTTCCCGCCCGGCCGGCGTGCACGACCTGGTCGGTCACCGCGCTGTTCTCCGCGAAGGAGGCCGCGTGGAAGGCCTTGGCCGTGCCCGGAGACGGGCGCCAGGTCGGATCCGTGAACGGGCACCGGGCGGGGCCGGTCGACGATCAACAGACCGGGCCTCTGAACGGCCGCCAGGCCGAGCCGGTCGACGGGCATCGGGCCCGGCGTCCGCACGAGCGCCAGGCAAGGCCCGGCCGCGAGCACCCGGCCGCCGCGCCGGACAACGGCCGGCACCGGGACGGGCCCGGGGGCCGGCGTCGAACGGTCCCCGGGGGACAGCCTCCGCCCTGGTCGGCGGGGAGCCTGCGGGATCTGCGCGTGTGCCCGTCGGGAGACGCCCTGCTCGTGCGCCTGCGCGCGCACCCCGCCCACGCCGTGCGGGTGCGGGTGGTCCGCGTCGGGGCCGGGGTCTTCAGCTACGTCCTCGGCCGGGCGGGCGCCCACGACTGAGCACGGGCTGCCGCCCCGGCGCATCGCACCGGGGCGGCAGCCCGCCGTTCCTGTTCAGCGGCCCGCAGGGCCGCCGTCACGGTAGGAGCGCCGCGCGGCGTCGGCGGCCTTGTCGGTCTGGGCGTCGTACTTGCCCCCCGTGCGCTGGTCGACCGTTCGCTCGGCCCCCGCGACGCCCTTGTCGGCCTGGTCGGGGTGGCCCTTGGCCATCTGCTTGGCCTTGGTCATCATCTCGCCCAGCTTGCCCATGGGGTACCTCCCGGGATCGTGCGTATGCCGTTCCCGGCCGCAGGTACCCCTCAGGCGGTGTGCGAACCACCCCGTCCGGCGCGCCGCCACAGCGGACCTCACATCCGGTCCCCCACTCGCGCCGCCATGTTCCCGGCCGGGTGCCGGTTGTCGTGGATGAGCTGGTGCGCGAGGCCGATCTCGTCGAAGTCGAAGGTCCGGGAGAGGCAGGGATCGATGATGCCCTGGTCGATGAGCCGGGTGACCTCACGTGCCTCCCGGGCGGTGGCGACGTGCGACCCCTGCAGGCGCTTCTGCCGCATCCACAGGAAGCGCAGGTCGACGTCGCCGTTGTAGCCGGTGGTGCCGCCGCACAGGACGACCATGCCGCCGTTGTCGCACAGGTACAGGGAGGTGGGGACGGTGTCGGCGCCGGAGTGCTCCAGCACGATGCGCGGGCCGCGCCGCTCGCCGAGCACGTCCCACAGGCGTCGGCCGAAGGCGCGGGCGCCCGAGAGCCAGCGGCCCATCGCCTCCTCGTCCGAGGTGTCCGGCAGCCGTCCCCAGTGATCGAAGTCCCGCCGGTCGATCCAGCCCTCGGCGCCCAGCTTGAGGCAGAACTCGCCGCGTTCCTCGCTGGAGACGACCGCGACGGGGATGCCGCCGACGTGTCGGACGAGCTGGATGGCGATGCAGCCCAGGCCGCCGGCGCCGCCCCAGATCAGCACCGGGTCACCGGGGCGCACCGTGTGCGGGGGCCAGCCGAAGAGCTGACGGTAGGCGGTGGCGGCGGTCGCCATGTAGCAGGCCGCCTCCGCCCAGGAGAGCCGGGCGGGCTTCGGGTGGCACATGTAGTCGTCGACGACCGCGAACTGGGCGAAGGAGCCGTAGTTCTCCTCGTACCCCCACACCCGCTGGCCGGCGGACCAGGTGGGGTCCGCTCCGAGGCGGACGTCCTCGGCCCTCTCGTCCCAGCGGTTGGCGAGGACCACGACCTCGTCGCCGAGCCGCACCCCGCGCACGTCCTCGCCGACCGCCCACACGATCCCGGAGAGGTCGGAGCCGCCGATGTGGAAGTCCTCGGTGGCGCCCGCCTTCTGCCGGGCGGCGATCACGTCGAGGGGCGAACCGAGGGCCGCCCAGACGTTGTTGTAGTTGATCCCGGCGGCCATCACCTTCACCAGGACCTGTCCGCGGCCCACGGGCGGCACGTCGACCACCTCGGTCCGGAAGGCGTCGACGGGCTGTCCGTAACGCTCGCGACGGATGAGCGAGGCGTACATCTTCCGTGGGGCGGTGCCCATGTCGGGCGCGTCGCCGAGTTCGTAGAGGTCTTGGGTCGCTCTCACGCTGGCTCTCCTCAACGCGGGTTCACTGGGCAGGGGTTACGGGGCAGGGGGTACGGCGCCTCCATCGCCGAGGCCGCGCAGGGCCTTGGCCACCGCCTCGCCGATGCGGGCGATCGGCTCGGGCTCGGTCATGTCGTAGTGACCGCACGGCACGTGGTGCTCGTGGAGGGTGCCGTCCACGTAGGGCCGCCAGCTGTCGGCCTTGCCGGGCAGCACCGCGAGATCGGCCGGGCGGCCGGCGGTTTCCTCCTCGACCGCGCTGAAGAACAGCACGTCGCCGCGGAAGACGCCGGGGGCGAACTGCGGGGCGATGCGCAGGTTGTTGCGCATCACGGCGGCTATGGCGGCGGCCTCCGCCCGGGTGACGGGCGCACTCGACGGGTCGGTGGTGACCCGGGCGTCGATCCGGTCCAGGACGGTGTCCACGGGCACGGGGTCCGCGTCGACGGGGAGACCGGCCACTCTCGACAGCAGCGCCGCCACCTGGCGTTCGGCCGCGTCGGGGTCGTGGGCGGTGCCGTGCGGCTGGGGGGCGTCGAGCATGGCGAGGAGTTCGACGCGCTCGCCGTCGCGTTGGAGGGCACAGGCCATGGCGTGGGCGACGAATCCGCCGTAGGACCAGCCCAGCAGCCGGTACGGTCCGTGCGGCTGGAGCCGGCGCACCAGGTCGAGGTAGTGGGCGACCATGGCGGCGGCGTCGGGCGCGGGCGGGCGGGTGCCGTCGAGCCCGGCCGCCTGGATGCCGTGGACGGGCTGGTCGCCGCCGAGATGGGGCAGCAGACCGGTGTAGCGCCAGGAGACACCCGCTCCGGGGTGGACGCAGAACAGCGGTGCGGCGGTGCCCTCGGCGCGCAGCGGCAGCAGCGGCCCGAGCGCGGTGGGGGCGGTGTGCGGGGTTCCCTCGTCCCGTTCGTCGACGGCGGCGAGCACGCCCGCCACGGTGGGCGCGGCCAGCAGTGTCGCCGCCGGGACGTCGAGGACGCCGGTCCGGCGCAGTCGTCCGGCGAGCAGCACGGCGCGCATCGAGTCGCCGCCGAGGTCGAAGAAGTTGTCGTGCAGGCCGATGCCGCCGATGCCGAGGGTCTCCTCCCAGAGCCGGGTCACCTCCCGTTCCCTTTCGGTGCGGGGTGGTACGTGCTCCGTGGTCAGCCGAGGCCGGGGTGCGAGGCCGGGGCCGTCCTCCCGCTCGGTCCCGGCGTCGCCGGGGTCCGTGCGGGCGCCGGGGGCGTCGATCCAGTGGCGCCGGCGGTCGAACGCGTACGGCGGCAGCGGGGCCCGCCGTGGTGTGCCCGGCACCGGGGGCAGGGCGTGGTCGACGCCTGCGCTCCACAGCCGTCCCAGGGCCTCGGCGAGGACGAAGTCGTCGGACGCCTCGGCCTTGGCGTGCCGCATGGTGGTCACCGTCACCGGCGCCTCGTCGGCGAGCCGGGCGGCGGCCAGCTTGGTGAGGGTGTCGCCCGGCCCGATCTCCACGAGGACGGGACGGAGGCGGTCCCACAGGGCGGTGATGCCGTCGGCGAACCGCACGGTGTTCCGGGTGTGGTCGATCCAGTGCCGTACGGAGGTGGCCTGGGCGTCGGTCACCCAGGTGCCGGTGACGTTGGTGACGTAAGGGATGCGCGGCGGGCGCAGGGTGACGCCGCTGAGGTGGGCCTCGTAGGCGGGCAGGACGGGGTCCAGGACGTGGGAGTGGGCGGCCACGGGGATGCGCAGGCGGCGGAAGGGGACGCCGAGTCGGGTCAGTTCGGCCTCCAGGCGGGCGACGGCGTCGACGTGTCCGGCGACGGTGCAGGCGCCGGGGCCGTTGACGGCGGCCAGGGACAGGTCGTCGTCGAGCAACGCCCCGATCTCCTCGGCCGGGGCCGCCACGCCGACCGTGGCGCCGCCGGCGGAGCTGATGAGCCGGATGCGTTCGGTGACCAGTGGCAGCATGTCGGCGAGGTCGATGACCCCGGCCAGGCAGGCGGCCGTGTACTCGCCGAGCGAGTGGCCGAGGAGCGCGTCGGGGCGGACGCCCGCCTCGATGAGCGTGCGCCCCAGGGCGTACTCGGTGACGACGAGCCCGAGGAACGCGGCGGTGTCGTCGGGCCGGCGCTCCTCGAAGAGGGCCGTGCGCAGGTCGGTGCCGAGGTCGGGCCGCAGGATGCGGGCGCACTCGTCGACGGTGTCGCGGTAGACGGTGTGGTCGCGGTACAGCTGCGCGCCCATGCCGGGGTACTGGGTGCCGCCGCCGGGCAGCAGGAACGCCACACGGGCCGGGTCGTCGGGGACCGGCGGGGTGGCGGGTACGGCGGAGCGCAGCGCGTCGAGGGCCTCCTCGCGCGTGGCCGCCGTGACGGTGAGGCGGTGGCGCAGCGCGGGCCGGTCGGTGCGCAGGGAGTGGGCGATGTCGTCCAGGCGCTGACCGGGGCGGCGTTCGAGGTGCCGGGCGAGGGCGTCGGCCTGGCCGCGCAGGGCGCCGGCGGTGCGCGCGGACAGGGGCAGCACCAGGCGGCGGCCGTCCTCGGGCGGGCGGGGTGCGGCGGGGGCGGTGGGCGGGGCCTCCTCCAGGACGACGTGGGCGTTGGTGCCGCCGATGCCGAAGGCGCTGACGCCGGCCCGGCGGGGGTGCTCGCCTTCGGGCCAGTCCTCCAGGGCGGTGGGGACGCGGAAGGGGCTCGCGTCGAAGTCGATGAGCGGGTTGGGCCGGTCGAAGTGCAGGCTCGGCGGGATCTGCCGGCGTTCGAGGGCGAGGACGGCCTTGACGAGCCCGGCGATGCCGGCGGCTGCCCCGAGGTGGCCGATGTTGGTCTTGACCGAGCCGAGGGCGCAGAACCCGGTCCGCGGCGTGCTGTGCCGGAACGCCTCGGTGAGCGCGGACACCTCGATGGGGTCCCCGAGTCGGGTGGCGGTGCCGTGCGCCTCGATCAGGCCGATGGTTCCGGCGTCGATCTCCGCCTCGGCCTGGGCCGCGAGGATCACCTCGGTCTGTCCGGCGGCGCTGGGCGCGCTGAAGCCGACCTTGCGGCGGCCGTCGTTGTTGACGGCGCTGCCGCGGATGACGGCGCGGATGCGGTCGCCGTCGGCGAGGGCGTCGTCCAGCCGCTTGAGTACGACGGCTCCCACCCCGTCGCCGGAGGAGGTGCCGGCGGCGTCCGCGGCGAAGGCACGGCAGTGCCCGTCGGGGGAGAACGGCCCGTCGGGCACGTGCCGGTAGCCCAGTGGGGCGGAGGGGTTGAGGGAGACCGCGGCGGCCAGCGCGGTGTCACAGCGGTGGTCCAGCAGGTCCTGGCAGGCGGTGTGCACGGCCACCAGCGCGGTGGAGCAGGCCGTCTGGAGGGACACGCTGGGGCCGGTGAGCCCGAGTTCGTAGGAGACCCGGGTGGCGAGGGTGCCCAGGGAGTTGGCGGTGGCCGCGTGGACGAGCTCGACGGAACCGGGCTGCCCGGCGAAGCGCGGGTGCAGGTGGGCCGGGTAGTAGCGGCTGTCGCCGCCGCCCGCGTAGACGCCGAACGCCTCGCGGGTACGGTCGTCGCCGAGGCAGCCGGCGTCCTCCAGGGCGTGGTAGGCCGTCTCCAGGAGCAACCGTTGCTGCGGGTCGACGACGGCGGCCTCGGCGGGGCTGTAGCCGAAGAAGCCGGAGTCGAAGCGGTCGATGCCCTCGACGGCCGACGCCATCCGGACCAGCGTGGGGTCGTCGAGGTCGCGTCGGTCGCCGCCCGCGGCGAGGAACTCCTCGTCGGTGACGGGCCGTACGGACTCGCGGCCGGCCGCGAGGTTGTCCCAGAAGGCGTCGAGGTCGTCGGCGCCGGGGAAGCGGCCCGCCATGCCGATGACGGCGACGGCGGGGACGTCCTCGCCGTGGGGTGCGGTGGTGTCGTGCACGGCCTGTGTCTCGTCCTCTCGGGGGTCGTGGGGGGTCTGCGTCGCCTGCGGTGCGGGGGTGTCAGGCACGTCCGCGGTCCTTCCCGTGCCGTGCGGTGCGGCGGGCGCGGGCGGCGCGCTGCCGCTGTGCCTGCTCCCTGGCGCGGTCGAGGCCGTCGTCCGCGTGCCGGGGCGGCTGTTCGGCCGCCGCCGTGGGAGCGGCGCCGGCGGCCGACAGGTGGCGGGCCAGGTCGCGCACGGTGGGGTGCGCGAAGAGGTCGACGACCGACAGGTCGGTGCCGAAGGCGCGGTTGACGGCGCTCTGGGCGGTGACGAGGAGCAGGGAGTTCCCGCCGAGGTCGAAGAAGTTGTCGTCCCGGCCCACCCGGTCATGGCCCAGTACGCCGCGCCACACCTGCGCGAGCCGGTGCTCCAGCTTCCGCAGGTCGTCCCCCGCTTCCGCCCGGTCCGTGGCGGGGGTGGCGCCCGCCGAGCGCAGCGTCCAGGCGTCGGACAGTCCGGCCGTCCGGGCGGTGTCGGCCGCCGCGTGGTAGAGGGCGCCCAGGTCGGTGCCGTCCTCCAGGCCGACGCGCGCGGCCAGGCGGCGCACCTGGCGGGCGGGGGCGTCGACGTGGCTGCGGACCCAGGGGGCGGTGCGGTCGGCCCCGATCAGCAGGTGGGGTTCGTCCAGGGTGCGGGCCAGGTCGAAGGAGCGCAGCGCGGCGGGGGTGTCGAGCAGCCGGTAGCCGCGGGCCTCCGTGAGCGCGGTGAGCCGGTAGCCGCGGCTCACGCCGCGCTCGCGCCACATGCTCCAGGCCAGGGACTGGGCCGGCAGGCCGAGCGCCCGGCGGTGCAGGGCGAGGGCGTCGAGGCACGCGTTGGCGGCGGCGTAGGCAGCGTTCAGGGCGCCGCCGAAGAAGCCGTTCACCGAGGAGAAGGTGATGAAGGTGCCGACGGGGTGGTCGGCAGTGAGGCGGTGCAGCGTCCACGCGCCGCGCACCTTCGCCTCCAGCGCCCGGCGCCAGGTCGCGGCGTCCAGCTCGCTCACGGGGCGTTCCACGAGCGTCCCGGCCAGGTGCAGCACCGAGGACAGGGGCACGCCCCACGTCTCGGCGGCGGCCTCCACGGCGGCCCGCACCTGCTGCCCGTCGGTGACGTCGGCACGGGCGTAGCGCACCTCGCCCAGCTCGCGCAGGCGCGGGAGGGCGTCGCCCTCGGGGTCCGGGGTGCGGCCGACGATGAGCAGGCGGGTACCGGGTGTGCGCAGCAGATGCGCGGCCACCTCGACGCCGACACCGCCCAGTCCCCCGGTGAGGAGGGTGAAGCCGTCGTGTGCGGGCGGCTCGGCGCGGGCCGGGGTGGCGGGCAGGGGGGCGAGGCGGCGTACATGGCGGTGTCCGTCGCGGTACGCCACCTCCGCGCCGTCCGTGGTGACGGTCGCCTCGGCCAGCACGACGGGCAGCGGGTCCTCAGCGGCGTCCGGAGCGAGGTCGAGGTGGGTGCCGCGCAGCCGGCCGAACTCCTCGCCCAGCGACTTCAGCAGTGCGCCCGCCGCGGCGTGGCCGGGCGAGGGGCGTTCACCGGGGCGCACGGCCTGCGCGCCCGCCGTCACGTACAGCAGATCGACGGGGTGGGGCCGGCCCGGGCGGGCGGCGAGGGCGCGGGCGAACGCGAGCAGGTCCTCCGCACCGGCCGTGTCGTGCGGCTCCGTCTCGGGGGCGCCGGCGCGCCGCAGGCCGCCGAGGTGCAGTACGGCGTCGACGGGCGGCCGGTCGCGCTCCACCTGCCCGAGCAGCGCCGTGTAGTCACTCACCTCGCCGGGCCGGACCCGGTAGTGGGCGGCGTCGAGCCGTGCGAACTCCGTGCCCGTGCCGACCACCGTGCACAGGCCGCCGTCCTTGCGCAGCGCGTCGGCGAGCCGCTGGACCGACAGGGCCCGGGGCTCCGGAAGGTCGCCGTTCGCCAGGACGAGGGTGTGCCGGCCGGGGAGGGCCGGACGGGCGTCGGGCCGTTCCGCCCGCTGCCACACCGGCCGCAGGAACCAGTCGGGGACGGTGGTCTCGGTGCCCAGCAGCAGTTGGGTCCGGCGGACCTCCTCGTCGAAGTCGCCCGCCTCGAACGCCTTGCGCAGCTTGGTGCGCTGGATCTTGCCTATCTCGGTCTTCGGGACGGCGTCCGGGGCGACCGGGATCAGGTAGGCCGGGCTGACGCCGATCTCCCGGGCCACCTTCCCGGTGATCTCGCGCAGGGCGCCGGCGGTGACGTCCGGCCCGGAATGGAAGAAGAGGGCCAGTTCGTCGGTGGGCGAGGACGGGTCGGTGCGCACCGCGACCGCCGCGGTGAAGCTGTTCTCCACCCACGGCAGTTCCTCGACGCACGCCTCGATCTCGTGGCTGTAGTGGTTGACGCCGTTGACGATGATGACGTCCTTGGCGCGGCCGGTGATGTACAGCTCGCCGTCGCTCAGGTACGCCAGGTCGCCGGTGTCGAACCAGCCGTCCTCGGTGAAGGCCTCCGCGTTGGCGGCCGGGTTGTCGTGGTAACCGCCGGTCACGGACGTGCCGCGGACCTGGAAGCGGCCCGCCTCGCCCTCGCCGAGGACCGTGCCCCGTTCGTCGACGATCCGCATGGCGAATCCCGGGTAGGGCAGGCCGCAGCTCACGAAGGTGCCCTCGCCGTCGCGGGGTTCGGCGGGCAGGACGGCGTCGGTGACCACGGAGCAGGTCTCGGACATGCCCCAGCCGGGGTGCATCACGTCCTGCGGCAGGCCGAACGGCTTCAGCGCGCGCAGGAAGCGGCGGGCGGCCGAGGCCACGACGACCTCGCCGGCGTTCATCACCAGCCGCATCGGCGAGAGGTCCCAGTCGCGGTCCGCGAAACGGTCGGACTGCTCGGCGAGGAGGCCGAAGGCGAAGTTGGGCGCCCAGGTGACGGTGACCCGGTACCGGTCGGCAAGGTCCATCCAGCGCGCCGGGTCCTGCAGGATCCAGGAGGTGGGGGCGTGGATCTGGCGGCAGCCGAGGTAGACGTCCCGCAGATGGAACATCACCACGCCGGTGACGTGGTCGAGCGGGATCCAGTTGAGGGAGACGTCGTCCGCGCCGAGCCGGTTCGTCTGCTCGGTGGCGGCCGAGCGGGTCAGCACGTTGCGGTGGGTGAGCCGCACCGCCTTGGGCAGGCCGGTGCTGCCCGACGTCATCAGCATCAGGATGAGGTCGTCCGGTCGGGCGGGGTGCCAGTCGTGGTCCTCGGGCGCCTCGCGCAGGGCGTCGGCGGTGGTGAGCCGCAGCCCGGGCCGGTCCTGCCGGGCCGCGAGGGCACGCAGCCCGGCCTCGCGGCCCGCGGAGCACACGATCCAGGGCCGGCCGAGCATCCGCCAGATGCCCTCCAGCTTGGTCAGCGCCGCCGAGGGGGTGTCGTAGGAGGCGGGGACGGTCAGCGGGACGGCGACGAAACCGCCGAGGACGCAGCCCCACAGGACAGCGAGGAAGTCCTCGGTGGCCTCGCACTGGAGGATGACCTGGTCCCCGGGGCGCAGGCCCGCCCGGCGCAGCCCGGCGAGGACGCGGGAGGCCTCGGGGATCAGGGCCGCGTAGCTGCGCCGGTGCTCGCTGCCGTCGGCGTGGACGTGGACGATGTCGCCCCGGCCCCGTTCGGCGGCGCGGCGCAGGGCCTCGGCCCAGCTCGGCACGGAGGGTTCGCGGAGGGCGGGGCCCTCGCTGAGCGCCGGGACGGCCGACGAGCGGCCGGTGCGGCCGGCGGCGGGGGCGGGTGCCGCGGTGCGGACGGGCAGGCCGGTGTGGCGGCGGTCCGGTTCCTCGGGCGTGTTCTCCACCGTCACCTCGGCGGTGGTGACGCCGGGGAGGGCGGCCAGCCGGTCCCGCCAGGTCCGGGCGGCGGTACGGTCGACGGCGGGCAGGGCTTCGAGGGCCGCGGTGTCGACGGTGCCGTCCTCGGTGCGGGGCAGCGTGTTGACGGCGGTCACGCGAACGGTGTCGTGGCCCGCGCGGTCCAGGGCGTCCTCGACGCGTTCGGCGGCGTCCGCCCGCCCGGGCACCACATAGAGCCGCGGTGGGGTGCCGTCGGTGCCGGGCAGGGCGTGGGCGTCGCGGACGCCGGACACGCGGAGGGCGGCGGCCTCCAGTTCCGCGGGGTCGGTCGCTGCCGGGGCGGAGGTGCGCTCGGGGAGCGCGGAAAGGTGTCCCACGCGAACGCCTGGGTCGGTGCTCACCGTGCGCAGGACCTCGCGCAGGGAGCGGGCGAACGCCTCGGCGGTGCCGGCGTCGTACAGATCGGTGGCGTACTCGACGTGCAGGGTCAGGCCGTCGGGGGTGCCGTCGGCGGTGTGGCGTTCCAGGACGTCCACGAACAGGTCGAACTTGGCGGTGCCGGTGGCGGTGGGCCGCAACTCGGCTCGGTGCCCGTCCATGGCGAGGACGGCCGGTTCGTTGTTCTGGAGGGCCAGCATCACCTGGAACAGGGGGTGCCGGCCGGGCGCGCGGGTCGGGTTGAGCGCGTCGACCAGACGGTCGAAGGGCAGGTCCTGGTGGTCCAGGGCGGCCAGGTCGGCGCTGCGGACGCGGGTCAGCAGGTCCCGGAAGGCGGGGTCGCCGGAGGTGTCGGCCCGTAGGACCAGGGTGTTGGTGATCAGGCCGATCAGGGGGTCGAGGCCGGGTTCGGTGCGACCGGCGACCGGGGTGCCGAGGACGATGTCCTCACCGGCGCCGCAGCGGGTGAGCAGGGCGCTGACCGCGGCGTGCAGCACCATGAAGAGGCTGGTGCCCGAGCGGTCGGCGAGGCGCACCAGGGCGCGGTGCAGGTCGGCGTCGACCACGGTCTCGACGTGTGCGCCACCGCCCGGGGCGGCGGGGCGGGGTCGGTCGCCGGGCAGGGTGCACTCCTCGGGCAGGCCGTCCAGGGCCGTGCGCCAGTGCGCGGTGAGCCGTTCCAGCCGTCCGGGGCCGTCCGGTTCGGGGGTCAGCAGGGCGCGCTGCCACAACGCGTAGTCGGCGTACTGGACCGGCAGCGGCGTCCAGTCGGGTGCCCGGCCGGCGCGGCGGGCGGCGTAGGCGGTGCTCAGGTCGTCGGCGAAGGGGCGCAGCGACCAGCCGTCGGCGGCGCTGTGGTGCAGGACGAACAGCAGGGTGGAGCCCAGGAGCCACACGGCGAGGGGGCTTTCGGCGGTCAGGTCGAAGCGGTGCCTCGCCGCGGCGCTGATGTGGGCGGCGGTCTCCGTGACGGGGCAGTCGACCCGGTGCAGCGCCGGACGCAACTCGCCCGGCGCCAGGACGCGCTGGTGGGGGACGCCGCCGTGCTCGGCGATCACCGTCCGCAGGATCTCGTGCCGGTCGGCCAGGTCGCCGAGGGCCGCCTGGAGGGCCCGGGGGTCGGGGGCGGTGTCCAGGGTGACGAGGAGCGGGATGTTGTAGGTGGCGGCTCGGCCGTCGAGCCGGTTGAGGAACCACATGCCTTCCTGGGCGAAGGACAGCGGCACGCGCTGCGGGCGTACGGCGTCCCCGAGGACGGGGCGGGGCAGGGCGCCGCCGGTGTGTGCGGTGAGCCGCCGGGCGAGGGCGCCCGGGGTGGGCGTCTCGAACAGGGCGGTGATGGGGATCTCGGCACCCGTGTCGTGCCGCAGGCGGGCCAGCAGACGGGTGGCGAGGAGGGAGTCGCCGCCGAGGTCGAAGAAGTTCACGTCGGTGCCGACGGTCTCCCGGGGCAGTTTCAGTACGTCCTCGAACAGGGCACATACCACGGCCTCTTCGGGCGTTCCCGGGCGGTTCCCGGAGGCGGCGACGGTGAAGTCGGGGTCGGGCAGGGCCCGGACGTCGAGTTTGCCGTTCGCGGTCAGCGGCAGCGCGTCCACCGGGACGCAGACGGCCGGGACCATGTGCTCGGGCAGGTGGGCGGCGGTGTGGGCGCGCAGTTCGGCGGGGCTCACCGGCGCGGCGCCGCTGGGGACGGTGTAGGCGACCAGGTGCTGGGCGCCGTTGTCGGCGCGGCGGGCCACGACGGCGGCACGTGTCACGCCGGGGTGGGAGGCAAGGACGGCCTCGATCTCGCCGGGCTCGACCCGGAACCCGCGCAGCTGTATCTGGGCGTCGGCTCGGCCGAGGTAGTCGAGGGTGCCGTCGGGCCGGCGCCGGGCCAGGTCGCCCGAGCGGTACATGCGGGTGCCGGGCGGGCCGTAGGGGTCGTCGAGGAAGCGGTCGGCGGTCAGGTCGGGCCGGCCGAGGTATCCGGCGGCGACCCCGGCGCCGGAGACGTACATCTCGCCGGTCGCCCCGGGCGGCACGGGGCGGCCGGCTTCGTCCAGCAGATGGACGCGGAGGTCGGCGAGGGGGGTGCCGATGACGCTGCCGCGGCGCGGGTCGTCCAGGTCGGCGCGGGTGAGGCGGTGGTGGGTGACGTGCACGGTGGTTTCCGTGATGCCGTACATGTTCACCAGCACCGGGCGGTCCAGGCCGTGCCGGTCGGCCCAGGGGCGCAGACGCGCCGGGCGCAGGGCCTCTCCGCCGAGGACGACGTAGCGCAACGCCCCGGCGTCCCCGTGCCGTTCGGTGTCGGCGTCGGCGTCGGCGTCGGCGTCGACGAGTTGCTCGAACGCGGACGGCGTCTGGTTGAGGACGGTCACGCCCTCGCGGTGCAGCAGCTCCAGGAACTCGCGCGGCGAGCGACTGACGGCGTAGGGGACGACGACGACCCGGCCGCCGTGCAGCAGGGCGCCCCAGATCTCCCAGACGGAGAAGTCGAAGGCGTAGGAGTGGAACAGCGTCCACACGTCGTCGGCGCCGAAGGTGAACTGTTCGGCGGCCGAGGCGAAGAGCCGGACGACGTTGGCGTGCGGGACGGGCACGCCCTTGGGGCGGCCGGTGGAACCGGAGGTGTGGATGATGTACGCGATGTCGGACGGGCGCACCGGTCCCCGACGGTCGGCGTCGGTGAGGTCGGCGGCGGATCGCCGGGCGAGGTCCGCCGCGACCTCCTCGTCGTCCAGGCGGACCACGGGGAGCGCGTCCCCGGCGAGGTGGGCGTGGGCGCGCTCGGTGACGAGGAGGACGGGGGCGGCGTCCTCGACGACCAGCCGCAGCCGTTCGGCCGGGTGGCCGGGGTCAAGGGGGAGGTAGGCGGCGCCGGTCTTGAGGACGGCCAGCAGGGCGGGCAGCAGCCGTGTCCCCCGCTCCAGGGCCAGCGCCACCACCCGGCCGGGGCCCGCCCCGCGTTCGGCCAGCAACCGCGCGAGCCGGTTGGCCTCGGCGTTGAGTTCCGCGTACGTGAGCCGTTCGTCCCCGCAGGTGACGGCGGAGCGCTCGGGTCCGGCCGCCGCCCGCTCCTCGAACAGCTCGGTGAGCGTCCGCTCGACGGCATGCGTGTGCACGGGGGTGTCGCGGGGGTGCTCGCCCGGCAGCAGGACGTCCAGGTCGCCCACCGGGTCCGTCGGATCGGCCTCGGTCAGGCGGCGCAGCAGCGTGAGGAACCGGTCCCGGTGCAGGGCCAGTTCGTCCTCCTGGTACAGGGCGGGGTTGCCGTCGAAGGCCAGCCACAGTCCCCCGGACCGGCCGCCGGGGCGCACCGAGATCTGCAGGTCGTCGACGGCTCCGCCGGACAGGTGGTGCCAGGTGGTGGGGTGCCCGCCGAAGTCCGGCGACTCGTCGAACGGGACGATGTTCAGTACCGGCCCGTACAGTCGGCGCCCGGTGCCCATCAGCCCCAGGTCGCGGCGGAGGAACTCGCCCCGGTAGCGCTGGTGGCGGCGCAGCGCCGTCAGTTCCTCGGCGACGGCCCGTGCCAGTTCCGCGACGGAGGTGCCGGGGGCGGCGGCCACACGCAGCGGGAGGACGTCGGAGGCGGTGCCGGGGGTGCGCAGGGCGGCGCTGCCGGGGCGGCTCATGGTGGCCAGGCCGAGTACGAGGTCACGGGCGCCGGTCATCCGGTGCAGATAGGCGACGGTGGCCGCGGTCAGCAGTTCGGTGCGCCGGACGCCGAGGCGGGCCGCGGCGGCGTCGAGGGCGTCGGCCTCGGCGGGCGTCAGCGTGGCGGCGCGGCGCAGGAAGGGCGCGGTGGGGGCGGCCGTACGGGAGGTGAGACGGGCGGGCTCCGGCAGGTCGGCCAGGTGGCGCGCCCAGTGGTCGCGGTCGCGGGTGTACGCCTCGGAGGCGCGGTAGGCCGCCTCCTGCTCCTGGAGCCTGCTCACCGGCGCGAACCCGCATGGGTCCGGTGTGCGGCCCTCGGCCAGCGCGTTGTACGTCTCGGCCAGGCGCCGGCCGAGCAGCTTGTAGCTGTAGCCGTCGAGCAGGAGGTGATGGGCCCTCAGCAGCCACAGGAAGCGGTCGGGGGCCAGGGTCAGCAGGGTGTGCGCGAACAATGGGCCCTTCTCGATGTCCACGGGCGCCGCGAGGTCGGCGTGGACGTGGGCCCAGGCGGCGGCCTCGGGGTCCTGGGCGCCGCTGACGTCGACCCGGTGCAGGGGCCAGGTGTCCGCGTCCGGAGCGGTGCGGCAGCGGGGGCCTTCGTCGGTGTCGCCGAACCGCAGGGCGAAGGTGTCCGCCTCGCCGACGGTGCGTCGCAGCGCGGTCTCGAACAGGCCGGTGTCGAGGGGACCGTGGATCTCCACCGCCTCCGCGGTGTTGTACGCGGCGCTGTCCGGCGCGAGCCGCCCGGCGTACCAGAGGCCCTCCTGGGCTCCGGACAGCGGTCGACGTTCGTCCTCCTGGAGTGACATAGCACAACCCTCACGTGGCAAGCCGTAACTGTCCCGGACGGCGAAGGCCCGGCCGGATCGGACGTGTGCGGCCACCGCTCCCCGCCGCGCTCGCGCTCGTGCACGGGTGGGGCCGGCCCGGTGGGCGGGACGGGAGGCCGCACGCCGAGGGCGGGGGGATCGCGTCACCCGGCCCCGGTTCACGGCACATCACGGTGCGGCAGCGAGACCGGGCGGGTCAAGCGGGACCGGGCCCGTGCGGCGCCGCTTCAGGGGTTTCCCTGGAGAACGGGGGGCCGGGGAGTGCGGGTGCCGGTGCAACTTCTAGGGAAATCACGCGACTTCCCTCCGGACCGCGTTCGCGGCTGGATTCGGCCGCGATCCGCCGTGCACTCTCGAAGGGCCGCACCCCGGCGGACCGCCGGCGGCGGCAGGCCGACTCCGGGCCGTGGAACCCCCGACATGAACGACGGAAAGAAGGCTGACGGCATGCACCGTGCGCTGTGTCCGGTCGAGACGCTCTACGTGGGTCAGAGAAGCAGAGCCGTCCTGTCCTGCAGCCTGCGCGGACCCGTGGACGCCGCGGCGCTGTCGGCCGCTTTCGACGCCTTGACGAGCACCAACCCGACGCTGCGGTCCCGCATCGAGCAGGTCGGCACGGACCACGTGCTGCGCCTCCTGGCCGAGGACGAGCGGCCCACCCTGACCGTCCGCACCGGCGACGAGGAGGAGGCCTACGCGGCGGAGCTGAACCGGCCCCTGCCGGTCGGCGGTCCGCTGAGCCGCGCCGTCCTGGTCAGCGCGCCCGACGGTGAGAGCCACCTGTTCGTGCTGGTGGTGGACCACACCGTCACGGACGGGCACAGCAGCATCGCCCTGCACAACGCGCTGTGGGACCGTTACCGCGCCCTGGTCGACGGCGAGCACACCGACGGGACGGCCGAGGCGGGTCTCCCGTCCTGGCCCGAGCCCGTCAGCCGGCTGCTGCCGCCTGCCGACGAGGCCGACACGGCGAAGTACCTCGACGGCCGTCTGGAGGAGACGCGCCGGCACCCGGTCGCGCTGGTGCCGTACGACACCGCCGCCGAAGGCGGGGCCGACGCGGCCGGACACATCGAGGTCCGCCGGCTGACCCTGGACGTGGACCTCACCTCGCGCCTGCGCGCAACGGCACGCGCCTCCGGCGTGTCCGTGCACGCGCTGGTCGCCTCGTCGCTGCTGGCCGCGGCCCGGCGGCGGCTGGACGGCCACGGCCCCCGCGAACTCGGCTGCCTCTCCCCCGTCGACCTGCGCTCCCGCCTGTCCCCGCCGCTGCCGGCCTCCGCGATGGTGCCCGCGGTCACGACGCACCTCCAGACCCTGGCGGTCTCCGAGACGTCTGAGCCGCTGGAGCTGGCCCGTGCCGTGCACGCCCGGCTGAGCGACTTCCTCACGCGGGGCGACCACTTCCACGAGGTGCGCATCACGCCGGAGATCCCTCGCAACCCGGCCCTGCAGATGGCGACCGTGATCGCCACCAACATGGGTGTCGTTCCCGGCCCGCGACTGCCGCGCGGCCTGCGGGCGGTCGACGTGCGGCTGGTGCCGGCCCGTGAGCACTACTTCCCCCAGGCGGGGCGCAGCCCCGTGATGGCGTGCGTGGTCTCCTTCGAAGGGCGGCTGTCCATCGAGTTCCCGCACTCCACCGCCTGTTTCAGCCCGTCGTTCATGCGGGCGTTCCGCGATGACGTGCGCGCCGGCCTGCTCCGCTTCACGACCGCGACCGCGACCGCCACGGAGCCAGAGCCCGAGCCGGAGCCGGCCCGCCCGACCACCGGCTGAGCACGCGCCTCCCCGCTCACGCACCCGCACCCCCGTCCGCCCGGCTGCCGTAAGGAGCCTCTGTCCGACATGTCCACCGTCAGCGAACTCCCCTCTCCCCTGGTGCTGCTCCCCCGAGCCCAGGCGGGCGACGAGCAGGCGATGAACCGCTTGCTGACCGGCATCACGCCCTACGTCGCACGCATCTGCCGCTCCATCACCCGTGACGACGGGGCGGACGCCACGCAGGAGGCGCTGCTCGCCATCTACCGCGGCCTGGGGTCCCTGCGCGAACCGGCCGCGTTCTACGGCTGGGTGCGCTCGGTGACGGTCCGCGAGGCCGTCCGTACCGCCAAGCGCTACGGCGAGGAGCGGAGCTGCTCCGAGCTGGAGTCGCGGCAGGAGGCGAACCCCCTGGACGCGGTGCACATCAGCGATGTGCTGGAGCGGTTGTCCCAGGCGCACCGGCAGGTCCTCACCCTGCGCGCCTACGGACTCAACGAGGAGGAGATGGCCGAGGTGCTCGCCCTGCCCCTGGGCACGGTTCGCTCCCGTCTCTTCCGTGCCCGCCGACGGTTCCAGGAGGCGTGGCTGCCCTCGGTGGCGTGAGACGGCGGCCGGCGCCACGGCCGGTCCCGTACGTGCAATGGCCGTGGCGGTGTGTCACCGCCACGGCCACCTTGTCCGGACCTTCGGAGAACGGCGGACCGTGCTACCGCACGCGTTCCGGCAGAACGCGCGGGGGCCACTGGCCGACGGCGAACATTCCGAGGGCGTGCGCACGCGCCACCAGGGCGGGGCGGTTGGACGCCTCGAACCTCCGCAGCATCTGACCGACGCGGTACTCGACTCCCTGACGGCTCAGATAGAGACGGGAGGCCAACTGCGCGGTGGACTCTCCGCGCGCGACACCCTCGAGAACCTGCGCGTCGAGCGCGCTGAGCACGGGCCCGGCGGCGGCCTCCGCCAGGGCGCCCTTCCGTGGTACGCGTCTGTCCTCGGCCCGACGCATTTCCGCCGCGCGGTGTGC
Organism: Streptomyces sp. NPDC041968; assembly: GCF_055589025.1. Lineage (NCBI taxonomy): Bacteria > Bacillati > Actinomycetota > Actinomycetes > Kitasatosporales > Streptomycetaceae > Streptomyces > Streptomyces sp. NPDC041968. The sequence continues at coordinate 169,634 of NZ_JBVJCB010000002.1, forward strand.
CGCTCCCGCCCTGCGCAGGAGAATGACGACGCCGAAGACATCGCCCGAGGGTTTCCTGACGGCGACCCCGGTGAGTTCCGCCAGGAAATCCCGTCCGGTGCCGTCCCGGTAGGTCACCGTTTCCGTGAATCGCCGGCAACGTCCTGAGGAGAGGAAGGTGAACTGTTTTCGCAGCCTTGCGGGAACGGGAGAACGGAGAAGGTCGAGAAGTCGGCGCCCGCGTATCTCGTCGGTACTCAGGCCGAATTGGCGGGCGAATTCCGGTTCCGCGGCCGTGACGACCGGGTCCCCCGGGGAGACGTGGGCCGTCCAGGCGTCCGCCGAGGCGGCGCCGCGGTGCGCACCGCCTCCTGCCGGGGCGCGAGGGGCGGGGGCAGCCGGAGCGGTGGCATTCCTCTGCTTGCCGGGTGAGGCGTCGGGGAAACTCGTGGTCGCCACGAACGTACCGTCCTTCTTCCTGCGCGTGGGGGCTGGGAAGGGTTGCGAGCGCGGAGCGGGCCCGCGGTGCTGTGCCTGGGTGTGGGCGAGCGCCGGGTGACGGCATGAACCACCTCGTCGGTGGCCGGGCCGGGTGTTCCGCGCCGCTCGGGCGGGCCGGCGGCGGGCGTCGGCCTCCCGAGAGTCATCAGGGTGAGCGGAGCGGACGGCGCCGAGGCGGCCGGCGTCCGGACACCGGGGATAACGTTGTCATGGCCACTGATTCTCGTTGTCCGATCCCGACGCCGGAAGGCCGCCGGGCGGACCGGCCGACCGTACGGCAGGCCTGCGGGAGAAGCCCGGCCGGGAACCGTGCAACACGAGGAACCTCCACGAGACGAAGTGGGGATCGCATCAGGAGCGGTTTAGAGACTAGGGGTCGACAACTCCTGTGACAAGGGTTTGCCAGGTGACCTCGGTCATCCGCCAACTCCTTTTAAAGCGGGCGACTTTCGGGCAGTGCGAACCCCCGATACAAACCCTTCGGCGAAGAAGGACGAGGCTACGGAAATCGGCGGTCGGCCCACCTTCGGCAGCGTGTCCGTGCCATCCGCCGTCCGTGGCGTGTCGCCCGCTCCCGTGCCCGACCGGGCAGGCCCGCCCGGGGAATGCCATCCCCGCGGCTTCGGTACCGGTGAACGGGGCCCGTACCGCGTGGACCTGCCGCACTCGCTGCGGCCTAGATTGTGCGCATGACCCAGTTCAAGGACTTCAACTTCAAGCTCGTCGTCGTCGAGCAGCTCATGTACATCGACGAAAAGCTCACTCCTCCGTTCCGGCTCGCCGATCTGCTGCGGGAGCGCGGCCTCGGCGGCGACCCCTGGGAGTACGCCCACCGGCACGGCCTGGACTACAAGGTCGTGCCCGAGGCGCGCGCCTTCTTCGAGTCGCTGGAGATCGGCGACGAACTCCTGGCGGGAGTGGAGGAGTTGTGCATGGACGGCGGGAACCAGGTCTACCAGGAGTGCGCTCCCGTGTGGGACGGCGAGGACGACCTGTTCGACATCTCCTCGCTCGACGACCTGACTCTCCTTCCGAAGCTCCGGCGAGTCCTCGGTTCCGAGTTCCTGGGCCCGGAACTCCAGGACGAGCTGCGCGGCCGCGGCATCTCCGCCGACTGAAACCTCGGGGCGGCCGCCGGAAGGGCAGGTCGCGCCCTCGTCCTTCGCCCGGAAGGCGGGGATGAGCCGTCGTGCGGCCCGAGCGCGCATCGGCGACCGAGGCCGGTCAGCCCCTGGCGGCCAAGGTGTCCTGGGAGACCTGCCACAGCAAGGCGGCCGCCTCGGGGTCCAGGGCGTGGTCCGCGACGCCGGTGCGGGCGGTCAACCTGCCACGGACGGCTTCGTTGCAGTCCTCGAAGTAGCGGCCGCTGACCCTCTCGACGAGCGGTGAGGCGGCGAGCAGGACGGAGGTCGCCGCGCCTTGCTCCGGCGTCTTCCACTTCAGCTCCGTGCCGCCCGACGCCTGGGCGCGCAGCCGGGCGAGCTCCGCGTCGGAGACGTGGCGCTGGAGGTTGGTCCGGATTCCGCCGGGCATCAGCGCGTTGACGGTGATGCCGTCCGCCGCCCAGCGCTTGGCCGCTTCGACCGCGAACAGGACGTTGGCGGTCTTCGACTGGCCGTACGCCGACCAGGGCTCATAGGCGCGCCGCCGGAAGTGGATGTCCTCGAAGACGACCCCGGAACGGTGGTGGGCGCTGGAGCTGACGGCCACGACGCGGGCGCCGCCGTCCCGGGCCAGGGCCGGGTGCAGGCCGAGGGTCAGCGCGAAGTGCCCGAGGTGGTTGGTGGCGAACTGGAGCTCCCAGCCTTCCGGCGTGCGCAGTTCCGGTGAGGCCATCACACCGGCGTTGTTGACCAGGATGTGCAGGGGCCCGTCCCACGCGGAGACGAACGCGGCGACCGAGTCCTGATCGGCCAGATCCAGGTGGGCGACGTGCACGTCCTTGTTGCCGGTGGTCGCGCTGATGTCCTCGGACGTGCGCGCGCCGGCGCCGGTGTCCCTGACGGCGAGGGTCACCTGTGCGCCGGCCGAGGCGAGGGCGCGGGCGGTCTCGACGCCGATGCCGGAGGCGCCACCGGTGACGACGGCACGGCGGCCGGTCAGGTCGACACCCGAGACGACCTCGGCGGCGGTGGTCTCCGCGCCGAAGGGGGTGGTGAGGCGTGAGGTGGGAGTGCTGGCGTTCATGGTCGTTCCCGTCTGGCCAGAGGCACGAGCCGCGGCTGCGGCCGATAGAGTAGGAACCGGAGGAGGCTCCGCATAATTCGAGATTAAACGGAGGAGGCTCCGTTTGCAACAGGAGGAGAACCAGGTGACCGCCCCCGCCCCCCGGCCGCTGCGCGCCGACGCGCGCCGCAACCGCGACCGACTGATCGAGGTGGCCGCGCGCGCCTTCGCCCAGGACGGGCCGGACGTGACCCTCGACGCGATCGCCAAGGAAGCGGGCGTGGGCATCGGCACGCTCTACCGCCACTTCGCCACCCGCGAGGAGCTCGTCGAGGCGGCCTACCGCAGCGAACTCGCCCAACTCTGCGACTCCGCCTCGGAGCTTTTGGAGGCCGGACCACCGGACGCCGCCGTGCGCGCCTGGATGGACGGCTTCGTCCGCTACATGACCACCAAACGAGGGATGTCCGACGCGCTGCGCGCCCTCATCGCGACCGGGGGCGATCCCTTCTCCCGCAGCCGCACCATGCTCACCGGCGCGATCACCGACCTGCTCCGGGCCGGCACGGCGGCGGGCCTGCTGCGCGCGGACATCGAACCGGAAGACGTGCTCTTCAGCCTCAGCGGCCTGTCCCTCGCCGCCACGACCCCCGAACACCACGCCCGGATGACACGCCTCCTCGACCTCCTGATGGACGGTCTCCGCTACCAGGCATCCTCCGGCAGTCGCGCGCCCGAAGCCGACACACCGGCCGTCTGACATCCGGCATGGCGGAGGTGCACGCTGAGAACCCCCGGAGCGGGTCGCTGCGGGGGCGTGGCGCGGACGGTCGGGCGGCGTTCGCCGGGCCGGGGGCCCGCCGGGTTCCTATGCTCGAAGAAGAACGGTCATCGGCACCGTACCGACGAGGGAGGCGGATTCCATGACCGGAACGGCGGACGCGCGTGAGGCCGACCGCGCGCTCAAGGCGAAGCACCGGACGATGTGGGCGCTCGGCGACTATCCTGCCGTCGCCACGCGTGTCGTGTCGGCTCTCGGCCCCGCACTGGTGGAGGCCTGCGCGATCAAGGACGGGGACCGGGTGCTGGACATCGCCGCCGGATCGGGGAACGCCTCGATCCCCGCCGCCCTGGCCGGCGGCGACGTGGTGGCCTCCGACCTCACTCCCGAGCTGCTGGCCGTGGGCCGCAGGGAGGCGGAGGCGCGCGGCGCGGTACTGCGCTGGCAGGAGGCGGACGCCGAGGCACTGCCGTTCGAGGACGGTGCCTTCGACACCGTGATGTCCTGCGTGGGGGTCATGTTCGCCCCGCACCACCAGGCCGCCGCCGACGAACTGGTTCGGGTCTGCCGGCCCGGCGGCACGATCGGGCTGCTGAGCTGGACCCCCGAAGGATTTATCGGGCAGATGTTCGCCGTGATGAAGCCGTACGCACCGCCCCCTCCCCCGGGGGCCCAGCCGCCGCCGCTGTGGGGGCAGGAGAAGCACGTACGAGCCCTGCTCGGCGACCGTGTCACCGACGTCGGGGCACATCGGCGGAAGCTCCGCGTGGACACGTTCAGCGAGCCGGAGGAATTCCGAGAGTTCTTCAAGACCGCTTACGGACCGACGATCACCGTCTACCGGAACATCGCCGACGACCCCCAGCGGACCGCCGCCCTGGACGCGGCCCTCGCCGACCTGGCGGGCGGCGTGCTGCGGGACGGAGCCATCGAAGCGGAGTATCTGCTGCTCACCGCCCGCCGGAGCGGCTAGGCGGTTTCGTTCGAGCGCATTCGGTCAGGCTCAGGGGCCGGCCGAAGTCGTCGTTCCGCCTGGGCACCGCCTGAGACCTTCACGGCCGTGGTATCAGATCCGACATCACGTCGAGGGGCAGTGAGGGGTTGGCCGCTGCCGCCTCCACCACCCGCCAGTCGGCGTCGGTGAGCAGCCCTTCGGTGACCGACGGTGGAAGGGCCGGATGGCCTGCCGCCACCGGCCTCGCCCGGGCGTCGGCCAGACAGGCGAGCAAAGCCGGTGCCGACGCGTTGCGATGGCCGGCGATCACACGGAACACCTTCGGCACCGGGGGTACCTGCCGGGCCAGGGTCTCCAGAAGCGCCGGGGGCGCATCCGGATTGGCGGCCACCTGAGCGGCGACCCGGACTCCGTGCCGTTCGAGCATGGCGCGCAGCCGGCCCTCCGAGAGACCCGGGTGCGGGGCGATGGACTTGACCACCTTCGCGTCGGAGTCGGTTGCCAGCGCGTCCCGTACGACGGGTGACAGATCACGTCGCTGGGCCACGAGCATCCGAGCGGCCGGGTTCGGTGACGCGGCCAGCTTCTCGACCTCGTCGGGGGACGCGGAGGCGATCCGCGGCAGCAGAGTGGCACCGATCTTGGTGGCGCGGGCCAGGTCGGTCAGAGCGTCGAGCGGGACGAGTGGGTTGTGGGCGAGCCTGCGCCGCACCTCGTGGTCACGGTCGGTGGCCAGTATGCGGACCAGGGCATCGTCGATCGAGGGATTCTCGGCGAGGTCGGCTCGAACACCGGAATTCGGGTCCGCGGCGAGCCGAGCGCACACCTCCGGCGGCAGATCGGGGCGCGCGGCGAGCGCCCAGCGCAGCAGCAGCGAGGGATGGCCGGCGAAGCTCAGGACGGCCTCGGTGGGTGTGGCCGGATGGTGAAGGGCCATCCGCTGCGTCTCGTGCGTGCTGGACTCGTGGAAGCCCTCACAGGAGGCTCCGGACGGCAGGTCGCAGTCAGGGCGCGAGCATCGCGGATCGTGAGTGAACGGGATCTGCTCACGTTCGCAGACCGAACACCGCTGCGCGGGAGGCAGCCCCTCGCCGCTGAGCAGAGCCGCCAGTACGGCCGGTGGCGTCGCTTCGTTGGCCGCCACGGCCCGGCGGACCTCGGCGTGTGGGTGCCTGGCGAGTCCGGTGGCCGTCTCCGGCGATGTCCACAACGCCAATTCCGCGACGACCCTGACGTCCGGGTCGGTGGCCAGGATCTCCACCACGTCGGGCGGCAGGCCGGGACAGGCGGCGAGCTTCTCCCGGCGCTCGACGACCGGGTCCTCCGCGAAGGCGCGCGTCCACTCCACCCGTCCGGCGCGTTCGGCCAGCAGGGCGAGCGCGACGTCCGGTCGCGTCGCGGGATCGACGTCGTCGGCGGTCAGCAGGCCTGCGTACGCGAGCGGCACTGCGCTGTCCTCGACGCGTGAGGCGAGGGCCACCGCCTGCGCGCGGCTGAGGTCCGCCCGCTGTGCCAGGTCCACGGCGATGTCGGCGTCCGCGACCGCGATCAGCCGGTCGACCAGCTCGGACGGCAGACTCTTGTTGGCGGCCAGACCGCACAGCACGTGATGCACGACAGCATCCTGCCGCAAGCAGGGCCCGGTGCCGCCCGGTTTTTCGATGGACCACCATGCCGTTGCCGCCTCCTCACCGTCCGCTGTCAGCTCGCGTCCGCCGTGCTCGCGCAGGCCACCGTGCGTGGGGGTGTCAGGCCAGGGGCTTGTGCGCGAACACCCACCGGTTCCCCTCCAGCGCGTCGTTCGGCTCGGGGAGGGGGCCGCGGCCGTGCCGGTGGGTGAAGTCGAAGGGGGTGTGTACCGAGGTGGACCACCCCTTGGCCCTCAGGTCGCCCGCGGAGTCGGGGCGCGGCCCCTTGTCGAAGAGGTGGAGCAGGTCGATGCCGATCCGCTCCCGCGTCGCCGTGTAGATCGCGCTGTCGCGGTAGGCCAGCAGGTCCTTCTCCAGCTTGGCCTCGAAGGCCAGGGCGCTGCCAGCGGTGGTCAGCCGGTCCACCGTGTCGATGAGATACGTCTCGGCGCGGCTCGGCAGGTAGAAGAGCAGCCCCTCGGCCAGCCAGACGCTCGGCGCCGACGGGTCGAACCCCGCGGTGGTCAGCGCGGTGACCCAGTCGGCGCGCAGGTCGACCGGTACGGCGAGGCGCCGTACCTTCGGGACGGCCGACAGGTCGGTGAGTACCCGGTGCTTGAACGCCAGCACGCCCGCTCTGTCGATCTCGAAGAGCACGCAGCCGGGCGGCCACTCCAGCCGGAAGGCGCGGGTGTCCAGCCCCGCGCCCAGCAGGACGACCTGCCGGGCCTCGCTGCGGACCGACCGGAGGAGGAAGTCGTCGAGGACCCTGGTCCGCAGACCGAAGTAGCGGGCGAACCGTCCCCACAGCGGATCGGCGTCTCCGTCCGGGACCCCGTCCAGGCGCACCGGCCAGTCCGCGCACACCGGGGCGGCGCGTGTGAAGTGCTCCGCGTAGACGTCCTGCGCCAGGCTGTCGTGGCGATGGGTCTCGATCGTCCGGGCCGCGGCGACCAGGAGGGCGGTCAGTCCCACTCCCCCGTCCACGCCTTCCCCGTCCATGTGCCGCGGCGCCGTGCCGGCGCTGCCTCCTCCGTCGGCCGGAGCGGGGACCGTGCGGTGCCCGCCTGTCCGACGCGGTGAGTCCGCGGTGCCGCGTGTCTCTGTCATCGGCTTCCTTCCTCCGGGAGCAGGACGGGTTTCACCACGCGGCCCGCTTCGCAGTCGCTTTCGGCCTCGTTGATGTCGGCCAGCGGGTAGGTGCGGATCAGTTGGTCGAAGGGGAAGAGACCGGCCTGCCACAGTCCGGCCAGCCGGGGTATCAGTACGCCGGGCACGGAGTCGCCTTCGCAGATGTGGCGGATGCCGCGGCCTCGGTCCAGTGTTCCCCGGGCGAGCGGCAGGGTGGTGTGGAGCCGTGCCACCAGGCCGAGAATGCCCGTGGGGCGAAGAGCGCGCAGCGCCTCGTTGACGAGCGGGGGCGAGGCCGTGGTGTCCAGCGCGTACTGCGCTCCGCCGTCGGTCAACCGCCGGATCCGGTCGGGCAGTCCGGTCGTCGCGGCAGGCAGCGGGATCGCGCCGAACCGTTCGGCCAGGGCCAGCCGTTCGGGGTGCCTGTCGACGGCGACGGTCAGCGTGCCGGCGGCGGTGGCCGCCATCACCGCGGCCAGGCCCACTGCTCCCGCACCGAAGACCGCGAGGGTGTCGCCGGGGCCGGCGCCGAAGCTGTTGAGGACGGCTCCGGCGCCCGTGAGGAAACCGCAGCCGAGCGGGCCGAGCAGTTCGAGGGGCAGTGCGGGGTCGACGCGGACGGCGTTGCGGGCCGGGACCAGCGCGTAGGCGGCGAACGAGGACTGGCCGAACCAGCGGGGGGCCATGGCCACTCCGGCCGCGTCGGTGAGGCGCGGCGGGTCCTCGCTGCGCCCGCCGAAGAGGTTGAGGGAGGCGAAGGAGTCGCAGTAGGCGGGAGCCGCACTGCGGCAGTTGCGGCAGTTGCCGCAAGAGTCGAAGCTCAGCACGACGTGGTCGCCGACGCCGATCGCGGCGTCGGGACCGCCGCCCGTGCGCACCACCACCCCGGAGCCCTCATGGCCGAGCACCGCCGGCAGCGGGCTGCGGCCGGCAGACCGCCGGACCGCGAGGTCGGTCCGGCACATTCCGCAGCCGGCGATCTCGACCAGCACCTCGCCGACGGCTGGTTCCGTGCGCAGGACCATCTCCTCGACGGTGAAAGGGGCCTCGTACGAGCGCAGTACGGCCGCCTGGAACCTCATCCCTGTTCCTCCCGCGGGCGGTGGACGACGAACGGCCGGAGGTTGCCGTACAGCCCCCACGGACCGCCCGCTACGCCCACACCGCTGTGCTGGGTGCCCGCGAAGGGCTGGGCGAGGGACAGTTCGGCGTGGTGGTTGACCCAGGCCGTGCCGCATTCGAGTCGGTCGGCCACCGCCTCGGCCCGGTCCAGGTCGGTGCCCCAGACCGATCCGCCGAGTCCGTATCCGGTGCCGTTGGCGGCGTCGACGGCTTCGTCGAGGCTCCGGTACGGCAGCACCGGCAGAACCGGTCCGAATTGCTCCTCGGTCACCACCGGGCTTCCGGTTGGTACGTCGGTGAGGATCGTGGGAGCGAAGAAGTAGCCCGGGCCGTCCAGGCGGTGACCGCCGGCCGCCGCCCGGGCACCGGCCGCCAGTGCCTGCTCCGTGACCCGTTCGACCCTGGCCAGCTGAGGGGCGTTGTTGACCGGGCCCAGCCGGGTCGCCGGGTCGAGGCCGGCCCCGACGGTGACCGTCTTCGCGCGATGGGCGAGGGCCTCGACGAGCTCGGCGTGCAGCCGGGCCGGGGCGTAGACGCGTTTGACGGCCATGCAGACCTGCCCGCAGTTGCGGAACGCGGCCCAGAACAGCCGGTCCGCGATCCGGTCCACCTCGACGTCGTCCAACAGCACAGCGGCGTCGTTGCCGCCCAGTTCCAGGGTGACCCGGGCGAGCGAGGCCGCCGCCGCCCGGGCGACGGCACGTCCGGTGGGCACCGAACCGGTGAAGGTGACGTGCCGGATGCGCGGGTGTGAGGCGAGGCGGGCGCCGAGGGGTTCGCGGCCAGTGACGACGGTCAGGACGTCCTCGGGCAGGACGGCGGCGAGGACGGAGCCGAGCAGCCGGGTGGCCACCGGGGTGAACGGGGAGGGCTTGAGGACCATGGTGTTGCCCGCAGCGAGCGCGGGCGCGAACTTCGCCGCCGCGAGCTGGACGGGGAAGTTCCACGGCACGATCGCTGCGACGGGTCCGAGCGAGCGCCAGCGGATCTCACTGTGCACGGGTCGTCCGTCGGTGATGCGCCGCGTCCTGGGAGCCAGGTCCGCGAAGTAGCGCAGGCGGGCGGCCGTGCGGGCGATCTCCGCGTGGGACTCGGTCAGGGGTTTGCCCTGCTCGCGAGTGAGCAACCGGGCCAGTTCGTCGCCGGCCGTCTCCACGGCGTCGGCGGCCCTGTGCAACGCGGCGGTGCGGGCGGCGGGATCGGCGCGCCAGCCTTGCCAGGCCCGGTGTGCCCGGTCGATCACCGCGTCCAACTCGTCCGGCCGCTGGTCGGGGACCTCGTCGAAGGTCTCCCCCGTGGCCGGGTCGACGACGGCGAGCCGCGCTGTCGGGCCTTCGGAAGATCGGTCTGTGACAGTGGTCGGCATGCGGTGGTCAGTCCGCGGCGGGAACGCCGGCAGCGTGCTTCCGGGACTGCTGGTCCATCTCCGCCCGGAAGGCGGCCACCAGATGCGGCTGGATCCTTCCGGCGTTGCGGTCCCCGCCCTCGCAGACCGCCCCGCGCACGCCCACGATGTCCGTACCGATGCGTGTCAGCGGACCCAGGTCTCTCCGCCCGACACTGCCCGCGAGGGCGGCGAGCAGACCGGATGCGTGGGACAGCCGGACGAACTCGGCACAGACGTCCGGAGGAACATGGTCGAACAGGCGTGTCCCGTCCTTGACGGCGGTGTCCAGCATGGCCGCGTCGGCACCGGAACGGGCGGCGATGTCGGGCAGGGCCAGTGGGTTGACGCAGCCGATGCGGTGGGCGTCGGCGTAGCCGGAGGCGACGACGAGCGCTTCGGGGCGGTGGTCCTTCACCGCACGGACGACCGCACGCATGACCTCGATGCCCTGCTCGGGCGTCGTGCACCCGAAGAGGCCGACCTTGATGTACGTGGCGCCGGAGACGACCGCGCCGAGCGCCGCCTGAGCCACCGTGCCCGGCTTGTACGGGACGTCTCCCACCGTGGCGGACACGGGCTTGTCGGCCGGGACCGCGTCGCGGATCTCCCGGATGACCCAGGGGAAGTTGGCGCCGAGCGAGCCTTCGTCGGGCTTCTTGACATCGACGATGTCGAGGTGTTCCGCCGCCTTCGCACAGTCGAGGGCCTCCTCGACACCGTCCGGGGAGATGAGAAGCAACACCATGAGCTCCTTCCACCGCACGTCCGCCTGGCCGAGGCACAGGGGTGCGGATCACCTGGTTCATGTGCGGTGTGCTCATCATTTCCGCCGCCCTTGACCGCTGGTAGAGCGTGCGGAAAGGGAACGGGGCACGGCCGGCCTGTCCAGTGCGCCGTGCGCGCCGGTCCGCATCGGTTCTCGCCCGAGCGCGCGTTTCATGCCGCAAGGGAGCCATGTTCATTCGTTCTGCTGAAGAGAACGCCTTTCCCGAAGCCCCTGAATCCGCAGCCCGCATAGTGACAGCGCGACGGCGGTACGACGGGTCGGGCGGGCACGGCTGCCGCCCCGGCACGCGTGCCCGCCTCATCCACCGCAGGCGCACCGCCGGGCCGTCGCGCACAGATGCGGAGCGGCTGTCCTGCACGGCCGTCCCACCCCGGGTCCGACGAAAGGACAAGAACCCATGCGCGAGGAAGCGATCAACCGGGTCAAGCTCGTGTTCACCCTGTTCGACGCCGACGGGAACGGTGTCCTGGAATCCGACGATTTCGAGCTGATGAGCAGCCGGGTCGCGGCAGCCGTCCCCGATGCCGACGAGTCCCGGAAGCAGGCCATGCGCGCCGGGTTCACGCGCTACTGGAACACGCTGGTCAGCGAACTCGACGCGAATCGCGACGGCCGGATCACCTACGACGAGTACCAGGCGTGTGTCCTGTCGCCGGAGCGCTTCAGCGGAGCGATCGACGCGTTCGCGTCCGGCTTCGCGCACTTCGGCGACGTGGACGGGAGCGGGATGGTCAGCCGACCGGTGTTCACCGGGATGCTGAGGGGGGTCGGCTTCGATCTGCCGAACATCCATGCGCTCTTCGAAGCCTTCGAGCCCGACGCGGAGGACCGGGTCCGGGTGGACCTCTGGGAGACCGAGATCAGGAACTTCTACGCCCCTGACATGGGCGGTATCCCCGCCGACCTGCTGGCGCCTGCTGCTGCGGCCTGATCCGGGCACCCGCACCGGCCGCACGTCCAGGTCCGGCAGCGGCGCGGCGAGTGTGGGTGGGGCGCTCCGGTCACGGGCGCCTCCGGAACCGCACGGCCCGTGAAGCGGGCGGTGGCCCCGGGGCCGAAGCCGGGGCCACCGCCGTACGGTCAGCCCCGTACGATGTTCTGCGCCTGCGGGCCCTTCTGGCCCTGTCCGATCTCGAAGGTGACGTGCTCGCCTTCGGTCAGCTCGCGGTAGCCGTTGCCCGCGATCTCGGAGTAGTGGGCGAAGACGTCCGGGCCTCCACCATCCTGCTCGATGAAGCCGAAGCCCTTCTCGGAGTTGAACCACTTGACGGTGCCGCTGGCCATGCTGTCGATCCTTCGTTCTACCCGGGAACAGCCCTGTGTGCGTGTTCCAGCTCCTGGCAGCAGGAGCCAGCAACTGTTGTACCCCGCATCGCCCCGCATACCCGGCCGACGACACCCCGAGCGCGAGGTGCCGCACGTCTGGCTCTGGGCGGCGAGCCCGAGTGAGGGGCCGGCCGGGCCGCCGCGCGCCCGCCGTGGCCGCAGGGCTCAGGGCAGCTGGGCCGGGAACGCGTCCGAGTCCTCGGACCGGGGCGCCTCCTTGTGGACGGCCGTGGAACCGCGACCGCGCGCGTCGGCGGCGGGCGCCAGGAAGGCGGCCACGACGACGAAGGCCAGCACCAGCGTCATCGCCGGGCGCAGCCCGTAGTGGTCCCCGAGGAACCCGAGGCCGGGCGGCCCCACGAGGAAGGCCGTGTACCCGATGGTGGCCACCAGGCTGACCCGGGCGGTCGGGTCGGGGCCCGAGTCACCCGCCGCCGACATCGCCACGGGGAAGCCCAGGGACGCGCCCAGCCCCCAGAACAGGACCGCGGCCGACGCCACGACGACGTTGTCGGAGAAGATGACCAGGACCAGGCCCAGGGCGCCCGAGACGGCACTGGCGCGCATCACGGTGCCGCGGCCGAACCGTTCCAGGAAGAACTCTCCGCTGAAGCGTCCCACGGTCATCGCCGCGGCGAAGCCCACGTAGACGAGCGAGCCGACCGTGGCGTCCAGTCCGTGGCCGTCGACCATGAGCAGCGGCAGCCAGTCGTTGGCGGCGCCCTCGGCGAGAGCCATGGCCAGGATGATGGCCCCGATCAGCAGGAGTCTGCGGTCCCGCCACAGCGGCGCCGAGCCGCGCTCCGCGTCGGGGGTCTGCCGCGCACCGCGCCGGCCGACCCCGGAGGGGACACCGGCCAACGCGTAGGGGAGGACGGCGGTCGCGACCAGTGCGGCGGCGACCAGGTGCCAGTGGACGGGGAACGCCACGGCGGTGGCGGCCATGCCCAGCAGGCCTCCGACGACCGTGCCGAGGCTGAAACCTCCGTGCAGCAGGGGCAGGACCGCCTTGTCGGCCGTGCGCTCCACGTCGGCACCGTCCACGTTCAGCGCCACCTCCCCCGCGCCCATGCCGATGCCGAAGACGCACAGTCCCACGGCGACCAGGGGTGGGGACGGCACGGTGGCACCGGCGCCGATGACCAGCATGCTCACGGGTATCAGGAGGGCACCGAACCCGATGACCGGTCTGGTGCCGAACCTCGACACGAGGCGGCCGGAGCAGAGCAGCCCGCTCATGGAGCCGACGGAGAGACCGAAGAGGACCAGCCCCATCTGCGCGGTGGACACCTCCAACTGGTCGCGGATGTCCGGAGTACGCGTGATCCAGGACGACATCGCGATGCCGGGCAGGAAGAAGAACAGGAACAGGGCCGTACGGCGCCGGTCCACAGTGCGTTCTGTCAAGAGAAGGCTCCGCTGGGTCATGGAGGAGGAAGCGCGGGCACGGGCCTCGGCCAGGTATGTACAAACGTACACACTACGATGGTGCCGGTGGAAGACGGAAGAGAAGGGCGGGCCAGGGGCATGGCAGGCAACACCCGCGGACCCAACGACCCCCGGCGGCGCGAGCGGATCCTGGACGCCGCGCTCGACGTCATCGCCGAGCACGGCGCCATCAAGGTGACCTATCGCAGGATCGCCGAGACGGCGGGAGTGCCGCTGGGCTCGCTCACCTACTACTTCGACGACATGCAGTCCCTGCTCACCTCGGCTTTCACCCGTCTCGCGGAGTCCGTGTCCTCGCGTTACGGGGCTCTGCTGGACGCGGCCCGGACACCCGAGGAGGCCCGGGAGGCCGTGGTGGAGATCATCAGCGGCAAGGTCTGGGGAACCGACCGCAACCTGCTGCTGAGCTACGAGCTCTACGCCTTCGCCTCGCGCCATCCCGAGGTGCGTGAGGTCATGCGGTCCTGGATGCGGGCCAGCAGGGAGTCCCTGGCCCGACACTTCGACCCCCTGACGGCGCGTGCCCTGGACGCGCTGGTCGAAGGCTTCTCGATCCACAACTCCGTCGACCCCCGGCCCACCGACCGCGCGGGGGTGGCGGCCATCGTCGACGCCGTCGCGGACCGCCGCCCGACCGGAGCCGGCGGGAGCGCCGCGAGCGACTGAGGGGGTTGCCGGGGCCTCCAGCCGGCTGACGGACGACGGGTTCGGGTGGGACACCGATGGCCTGCGCCGGTGCGCCACGCGCAGCCGGCCGGTTCCGGGGTCGGGGCACGGTGGGCGAGCAGCGGGGGTGGGCCCTGCACCTGGAACCGGGGCTCGTGGCAGAAGCGACCTAGGCGCTGCTCGCCAGGCTCTCGGGGCCGGGTGACGTGGCGGAGGGGGTGAACCACCTGGCCGAACTGTCCGCTGTGGAGGGCGAGGTGGCCGACCGTGCGCGACGGCGCCACGCTCTGATCGTCGGCACACCCTGAGTCGCCTCGGCCGGCGCAGCCGTCACTTGCGGTAGCCGAGCACCGTCATCATGCCGCTCTCCGAGTGGTAGAGGTTGTGGCAGTGCAGCATCCACAGCCCGGGGTTGTCGGCGTCCAGGTCGACCACCAGCTTCCGGTGCGGCAGCACGACCGCGGTGTCCTTGCGGGCGCCCGCGCCGTCCAGACCGGCGAGGGCGAAGGTGTGGCCGTGCAGGTGCATGGGATGCCACATGTCGGTGGCGTTGATCAGGGTGAGGCGGACCCGTTCGCCGGCCCGCACGGGGTGGCGCCGCTGCGGCGCATACGCCTGGTGGTCGAAACCCCAGTCGTACTCGGCCATGCCGCCGGTGATGCGGATCCGCAGTTCGCGGTCGGGCTCACGGTCCTCCAGGGCCACCGAGTCGTCCGGCACCAGACGGCGGGCGGGCACGGTCCGTCCGCCGAGTTGGTCCGGGCGGGCGTCGGCCGGCGGGAGGCTCCTGGTCCCCTTGCCGGTGCGCAGCACGGCGAGGGCCTGCCCCTTCTTCCCCTCGGCCAGCGCGACCAGGGGAAACACGCCGTCCCGGGCGGTGACGAGGACGTCGTACCGCTCCGCCATGCCGACGAGGAGGGCGTCGGTCTCCTTGTGCCGCACCGGATAGCCGTCGGTGTGCGTCACCGTCATGGTGTGGTCGCCCAGCGCGACGCGGAAGGCGGTCTCGGCGCCCGCGTTGATGATGCGCAGCCGGACGCGGTCGCCGGGGCGGCAGCGGAACACCGACGGACTGTCGGGCAGGCGTCCGTTGGCCAGGTAGTGGGGGTAGTCGACATGGCCGGCCACCCCGTGCAGCATCCGGCTGCGGGACCCGTGCAGCACCCGGGAGGGGCCTGCGGCTCTGCGGGCGGGCGACGGGGACGTCGAGGCCGGTGCGCCGGAGCCCGGGCGGTCCGGGCCCATGGCCGCATGGCCGGAGGTCGCCGCGCCGGCGGGTCTGAGCCGGCCCAGGACCTCGTCGGGGGTCGAACCCTCCACGCCGTCGAGCCAGTCGTCCAGCACCACGATCCACTCCGCGTCGTAGGC
Organism: Streptomyces sp. NPDC041968; assembly: GCF_055589025.1. Classification (NCBI taxonomy): domain Bacteria; kingdom Bacillati; phylum Actinomycetota; class Actinomycetes; order Kitasatosporales; family Streptomycetaceae; genus Streptomyces; species Streptomyces sp. NPDC041968. Next base: position 184,880 of record NZ_JBVJCB010000002.1, read on the forward strand.
GAGGGGTTCCCGCGGGTCGTCGATGATCAGCGGTGCGTACAGGGCCCGGTCCGACTGCATCCCGACATGGGAGTGCATCAGGTACGTCCCCGGGTGGTCGACGGCGAAGCGGTAGCGGAAGTCGGTGCCGGGCCGGACGGGCGGCTGGGTGAGGCCGGGGACACCGTCCATGTCGCAGCGCAGCCGGATTCCGTGGGAGTGCAGCGTCGTGGCGGCGGGCAGCCGGTTGGCGAGGGTCACGTCGAGCACCTCCCCGGCGCTCGCGCGCATCAGCGGCCCCGGCAGCGCCTCGTCGTACGCCCAGCTCCGGACGGTACGCCCGCCCAGGTCCAGCGGCGCCTCGGCGGCGGTGACGCGGTACGTGCGCACCGGCCCGAGACCGCGGGCGCGCTCGGCCGCGAGGACCTCCGGGTCGGACGGGTTGACGTACCCCCGTGGGCCGTCCGGGACGAACGTCCGTGGGCTTCCGTATCCCTGGAGATCGGGACGCGGTACGGGACCGGAGCCGGTGCAGGCGGGCAGCAGACCGGCGCCGGGCACGGCGAGCGAGGCGCGGAGCAGGGTCCGCCGGGAAGGATTGGGCATGCCTCCATGAGACAGCCGACATGATCGTGCAGCCCGGCGGTGCCGCCGAATGCCCGCGGCGCCGGGCCGGATTCCACCGGGTGGGCGGACTCCCCCTCCGGGGCGGGGCGGGTCGCGGGCCCCTGCGGTGGCCAGGGGGCCGGGACCGGGTGGGTGCCTTGGCGCACCGAAGTGACTCGAAGGGCACGATGGGGGAACCGTAGTAGCAGCCCTGACGCACGGAGGAGGCCGGCAGCCCGGTCGTCCGGCTCCGCAGACACCGGAAGGTGGATCACGATGGCGCATGCCGACGACGCACGGCAGGTCGTGCCGAACACACCGGGGACGCACACCGACGGTGTCACGCGTCGCCGTCCGCTGCGGGAGCGACACATCGAAGAGACGGTGCGGATCGCGGTGCCGGTGCGGACGGCGTACGACCAGTGGACGCAGTTCAAGACCTTCCCGCGCTTCTCCGACGTGGTGCAGGGAGTCGAGCAGATCAGGCCCACCGTGACCGCCTGGACCCTCGGCTACGGACCCCTGCGCCACCGCTTCGCGATCGAGATCGTGGAGCAGGACCCCGACGCCTACCTGGCCTGGCGCGGTCTGGAGCAGCACCCCTCCCACCAGGGTGAGGTCGAGTTCAGGCCGACGGGTTCCGGCGGCACCGCGCTCACCGTCCGCTTGCTGCTGGAGCCCCGGGGAGCCGCGAGGATCCTCACCCGTTCCTCCGCGGCCACCAGCCTGACCGCCCGGCTGGTACGCGGCGAACTCGGGAAGTTCAAGCAGTTCATCGAGGGGCTGGGGCAGGCGGGAGGGGCCTGGCGCGGGACCATCCGCAACGGCCGCGTACAGCACGATCGACCGGAACCGCCCAGGAGCCGCGTGGCCCAGTGGCCCGTCGGCTGACCGGCGTGGCGGACACGGCACGAGAGCGGACACGGCAAGAGAAAGGCGAACCGATGCAGAACCCGCCCGGCGAGGAGCCGGAGAAGACCCTCTCCGTGACACCGCCGAAGAAGTGGGCAGCGGGAGTCCCCGCGGTCGTGCACGCGCTGGAGTACTCCCTGGAGCAGACCTCCCCGCGCAAGGCGGGGGTGGACCTGCTGACGATGAACCAGGTGGGCGGGGTCGACTGCCCCGGCTGCGCCTGGGCGGACCCGGCCCCCGGGCGGCGCCATCGCAACGAGTACTGCGAGAACGGCGCCAAGCACATCAACGACGAGGCCACCACGCACCGGGTCACCGCCGACTTCTTCCGTGAGCACAGCGTCTCCGACCTCGCCGCCCGCTCCGACATGTGGCTCAACCGGCAGGGGCGGCTCACCGAGCCGATGATCAAGCGGCCCGGTTCCGAGCACTACGAGCCCATCGGCTGGGACGACGCCCTGGGCGTCCTCGCCCGCGAACTCCGGGCGCTGTCCTCCCCCGACGAGGCCGTCTTCTACACCTCCGGCCGCGCCAGCAACGAGGCCGCGTTCGTCCTGCAGCTGTTCGCCCGCGCCTTCGGCACCAACAACCTGCCCGACTGCAGCAACATGTGCCACGAGTCCAGCGGCTTCGCCCTGAGCGAGACCCTGGGCACCGGCAAGGGGACCGTCAGCCTCGACGACCTCCACCACGCCGACCTGATCTTCCTGGTCGGGCAGAACCCGGGGAGCAACCACCCGCGCCAGCTCACCGCCCTGGAGGAGGCCAAGCGGGGCGGAGCCCGGATCGTGGCGGTCAACCCGTTGCCGGAAGCCGGTCTGCGACGCTTCAAGAACCCGCAGAAGCCGAGCGGGGTCCTCGGGCGCGGCACCCAGCTCGCGGACCGCTTCCTGCACATCAAGCCCGGCGGTGACCTCGCCCTCTTCCAGGCCCTGAACCGCCTGCTGCTGGAGGCCGAGGACGCCCGGCCCGGCACCGTCCTGGACCACGACTTCATCGACGCCCACACCTCCGGCTTCGAGGAGTTCGCCCGGCACGCCCGCACCGTCGACTGGGACGACGTGCGCGCGGCGACCGGGCTGACCCGCGAGGAGATCGAGAAGGTCCGCGACGAGGTCCTGCGGAGCGAACGGGTCGTGGTCTGCTGGGCGATGGGCATCACCCAGCACAAGCACGGCGTGCCCACCATCCGGGAGATCGTCAACTTCCTGATGCTGCGCGGCAACCTGGGGCGCGCCGGGACCGGCGCCTGCCCGGTGCGCGGCCACAGCAACGTCCAGGGCGACCGCACCATGGGCATCTGGGAGCAGATGCCGGACACCTTCCTCGACGCCCTGCGGGATGAGTTCGGCTTCGACCCGCCGCGCCCGCACGGCCTGGACTCGGTGGACTCGATCAAGGCGATGCGCGAGGGCCGCGTCAAGGTCTTCCTCGCCCTGGCGGGCAACTTCGTCCGCGCCGCTCCCGACAGCGAGGTCACCGAGGAGGCGATGCGCTCGTGCCGGCTGACCGCCCACATCTCCACCAAGCTCAACCGCTCGCACACCGTCTGCGGTGACACCGCGCTGATCCTGCCGACCCTGGGGCGCACCGAGCGTGACGTGCAGGCCGACGGCGAGCAGTTCGTCACCGTGGAGAACTCGATGAGCGAGGTGCACACCTCGCAGGGGCGCCTCGAACCGGCCTCCCGGATGCTGCTCAGCGAGGTCGCCATCCTGTGCCGGCTCGCCCGGCGGACCCTGGACGGCAAGGCGGACCTCCCCTGGGACGAGTTCGAGGGCGACTACGGCACGATCCGCGACCGCATCTCCCGCGTGGTGCCGGGCTTCCACGACTTCAACGCGCGGGTGACCCGCCCGGGCGGCTTCCAACTGCCCAACCCGGTCAACGAGGGCGTCTTCAACAACGAGGTCGGCAAGGCCCTGTTCACGTGCAACGAGCGGGTGGTCCCCCGGGCACCCGAGGGCCACCTGCTGCTGCAGACGCTGCGCTCGCACGACCAGTGGAACACCGTCCCGTACTCCGACAACGACCGCTACCGCGGCATTCACGGCAGTCGCCGCGTCGTGCTCGTCCATCCGGCCGACCTGTCCGAACTCGGCCTCTCCCAGGGCGACCGCGTGGACCTCGTGAGTGTCTGGACGGACGGCGGCGAGCGCCGGGCCGAGAACTTCCAGGTCGTGCCCTACCCGGCCGCCAAGGGATCGGCCGCCGCCTACTACCCCGAGACGAACGTCCTGGTGCCGCTGGACAGCGTCGCCGACATCAGCAACCAGCCCACGTCGAAGGGCATCGTCGTACGCCTCGAACCCGTCCTCGACCGGACGGGGGCCGCCCCCGCGTGACCGAAAGGGCGGTGCCGACGGGCCCGCGAGGAGGACGGGCCCCCTGCGGTGGCTCCGGGCTCCGGACCGGCCGCGTTCACCGACCGGCGGCCAGCACTGCCGCGAGGCCTTCCTGCAGGTCCCTGACGAAATACCCGGGGACCTCCAGCGACGGGAAGTGTCCCCCGGCGTCCGGCGACCGCCACCGGACGATCCGCCGGTACCGCTCCCGTGCCCAGGGCCGCGGGCACTTCTCGATGTCGCGGGGGTACACCGTGATCGCCGAGGGGACGTCGACCCGGAGGTCCGGGTCGAGCGACTGGTGGCTCTCGTAGTAGATCCGGGCCGACGACGCTCCGGTCCGCGTCAGCCAGTACAGGGTCACGTCGTCGAGGATCCTGTCCCTGGAGATCGTCTCGAACGGGCTGTCCTCGGTGTCCGTCCACTCGGCGAACTTGTCGAGGATCCAGGCGAGGAGTCCGACCGGTGAGTCGACGAGCGAGTAGCCGATGGTCTGCGGCCGGGTGGCCTGCTGTTTCGCGTACGCCGCCCGGTGGAGCCAGAAGGCGCGGGTGTCCTCGGCCCAGGCCCGTTCTGCCGCCGTCAGCCCGTCCGTCGTCAGCCCGGGCGGCGCCTGCGCGAGCGTGGTGTGGATGCCGAGGACCTGTGCCGGGAACCTGCCGCCGAGGACCGTGGTGATCACACCTCCCCAGTCACCGCCGTGGGCCGCGAACCTGCGGTAGCCGAGCCTTCCCATCAGTTCCACCCAGGCGGCCGCGATCTTCTCGATACCCCACCCGGTGGTGGCCGGCTTGTCGCTGTAGCCGAAGCCCGGCAACGACGGGACCACCACGTGGAACGCCGGCGCGGCCGCGTCCGCCGGATCGGCCAGCTCGTCCACCACCTCGGTGAACTCGGCCACGCTGCCCGGCCAGCCGTGCGTCAGGATCAGAGGAGTGGCGTCCGCGCGTGCGGACCGGCGGTGCAGGAAGTGGATGCCGAGACCGTCGACGGTCGTCCGGAACTGGCCGATCCGGTGGAGGCGGCCCTCGAACGACCGCCAGTCGTAGCCGGTGCGCCAGTAGTCCACCACAGCGGCGAGGTCGGCGAGCGGAACACCCTGGTCCCACCGGCGAGGACCGCGCTCGGAGCGACGTACGGTCTCCGCTTCCGGCAGCCGCGCCGCGGCCAGTCGCGTGCGCAGATCGTCGAGTTCGGCGTCGGTCGCGTGGGTCTCGCATGCTTGCACGTCGCGGGACACGGGGCCTCCAGGTCGTCGCGGAACCGGACTTGATCCTTTCGCGAACCGGCTGAGGTGGTTCCTGAACCGGCTAAGACGGTTCTAACATCCTCGACGGCCGGGCACAACCGGCTAAGGTGGTTCCATGCAAGCCCGGTTTCCCGACTTCCGCCTCGGCAAGGTGCTGGCGACCAGCTTCACGGCGACCCTGACGGAGCGGTGCGGGGATCCGGTGGAGCGCATTCCCACCCCGCAGCGACTCGTCGACTGGCTGGCGGTGAGCGGCCTCACCGTGCAGTCCTGCACCGCCGCCCAGTGGGAACTCGCCCGTGAGCTGAGGGAGGCGATGCACGCGGCCCTGACGGCGGCCGCTCTCGGGGACTCCCTCCCCGCGCCCGCCGTCCAAGTCATCAACGACCGCAGCACTCAGGGCCGGGCCGCGGCCGTCCTCACGCCCGAGAACAGACGACAGTGGCGACTCGGTTCCGCTTCCAGCGTGGAGGATGCCCTGAGCGTCGTCGCCGCCGACGCGATCGGCATCATCGCCGGCGAACGCGACGGGAAGCTGGCCTTGTGTGCATCGCCGACGTGCAGAGCCGCGTTCTTCGACACCAGCCAGAGCCGCACCCGTAAATGGTGCGACATGAACACGTGCGGAAACCGTCAGAAAAAGGCACGCTTCCACGCCCACAGGAACCAGAGCGCCGGATCAGGGACGTAGCCGTCCCGGGGGGGCGCCGTGCCCGGGGCTCACGGCGCCCCGCCGCTACACCTGGTACTGCGTCAGGTCGATACCGTAGATCCGCACTTCGTGGCCGTGGACCGGGTGCGGTGCGGAACCCTCGGGCCGCATGCCGAGCTTGTCGGCCACGGCCGTGGATGCGCTGTCCTCCGTCCTCAGTACGGCGACCACCCGGTCGAGTCCGCGGTCCTGCAGGGCGAATTCCAGGGCGGCGTGCGCCGCTTCGGAGGCGTAGCCCTGTCCCCAGAAGACCCGCCCCAGCCGCCAGGTGATCGCGACCTGACCGGCTGCCCCGGCGGGCGCGTCGGCGACGGACAGGCCGACGGCACCCGCCAGTTCACCGGAGCCCAGGAGTTCGACCGCGAAGACCCCGAACCCCTCCTCGTCCCACTCCTCCTCCCAGCCCTCGATGTCCTCGGCGGTCTGCTCCACCGAGCGCGGCCTGCCGTCGCCGAGGTGCCGCATCACCACCGGGTCGGCGTGGATCTCGGACAACGGGACGAGGTCGTCGTCCAGCCAGCGGCGGAGGACGAGGCGAGGGGTGCGGATCTCGGTCATGCCCCTATCCTGCCGACGCGACGATCAGAGCGCGAACCGGGCGGGGGAAGCGTGGCCGGGCCGGGCCGTCTTCAGTGCTCGCAGAGGGAGAACTCCCGCTCGTAGAGCTGCTCGTTGTGTTCGTCGACGAAGAACTTGCGTTCCTGCATCAGTTGCTCGCGGTACTCCCTGGCCTGGTCGAGCGTCATGGTCGAGGTGTCGGCCCACGGCTGCTGCGGCGGCACGTCGGATGTCGAGACGATCGTTTCCGACGGGTCGACCAGGAAGAACGCGAGAATCTTGCGATGTCCCGGCCGGGTGGGGTCCGCGAGGCCGAACGGGCCGACACGGTGTTGCAGGACGTTCGGGAAGGCCAGGCAGCGGCCGGCCGGGGTCGGCACCGAACCCAGCACCTGGTTCAGCGCGTCTTCGTCCTCCAGGCCGTAGACCTCGCGCAGGCCGTTGTCGTCGTTCTGTTCGTAGTCCGGGTCGTCCAGTGCGGAGCGGAATCCGAGCCGGCTCTCGGTGATGTTCTCGCTGTCCCAGTAGTAGATTCCGGTAGAGACGATCCGCTCGTTCAGCATCCCCTCGACGTGCCAGGAACCGCCGGCGTACTCGGGCTTGTCCGGGGTGAGGTGAACGGTGGCGAGTTTGACGATGACCTGGAGACGGCGACCGCGCAGGGAGACCCGGGCGTCCTCGTCGGGCGACTCGGGCGGGGTGAAGGCCGGAGCGTCCGGAAGGACCGGGCGGCGGTTCTCCCACCAGTCGTCCTGGGCCACTTCCCATGCGCGCAGGGCTTCGGCGTAGGCCTCGGCATCGCTGTAGGCGGCCTGGTCGGGGTGTTCCGGCTCGGAGTCGTACCACCCGTAGGGATCTGCCGTGATCCGCAGAGGGCGCGGATGGCGCAGGTCGGTGAGCACGTTCTCCAGCAGCGGGAGCATGCGCGCGAACAGGTCCGGCAGAACGGAGGACAGGGCGCGATGCGTCTCGGGGTGGACGTTGTTGACGTACGAACGGAAGACGGCGTCACCGTCGTCACTGACGTCGACGTCCGTGGGCAGCCACTGGAACCTCTCCGAGAACTCGTACTTCGAGTAGCGGTTCGTCGGGTTTCGCCAGGCCTTCTCGGGCTCGCCACTCACCCCTCGCACGAGGCAGAAAAGTGAGGGGTGCACCAGGTCGAGCACCTGGCCGCCGGATCCGGGATGCCAGTCCCGTTCGGCTTCGGGTACCTGCTCCAGGACACGAACCGCCTCGCGCAGCCGGCCTCTGAGCTCTTCGTCGACCAGGGTGTCCGACTGCCACACCCCGTCGACGGCGGACACCTCGGCACCGGTTCGCGCGTCCCGCAGCGAGGCGTAGTGGGAGAGTTCGTCGAGCACGAAACGCACCTGGGCTTCGGTGAGGCCCTGGGCGATCGCCTCTCGCGACCATCTGCCGACGATGTCGGCATCGTGCATCTTCTCGAACCACCCCGGCTTTTCCCTGATGAGCGAGCTGCAACGCATCATCTGGAGTTCCCTCAGCGTGCGGGGCGTCGCGAACGCTATGGAGCGGGAGGCGTGGAACGGCAGCGGGAAAGCAGACAGGCCAGTCAATGCCCTTGATCCTCTGACTCGGTGTGCGGTGGCGGGAAGGATACTTCAGCCGGTGCGGCCGGGCAGGGGCAGCAGCGGTCCATGATCGCGTCTGTCGGAGCACCGGCGCACGGAGCGTGGAACCGGCGCACGGTGTTACCGAGTCTCCGGGGAGTGCGCGCGAGCGCTGTTAGGCAGCAGGCGCGCTTGGACAGCCTCTCCTCACTTCCGGCAACGAGGAGGGCTCGTATGGCCAGTGAGTTCCAGCGCGTCAAGCTCCGCGCGATGTTCGACGCCTTCGACGCGAACGGCGACGGGTACCTGCAGGAGGAGGACTTCCACGCTCTGGCGGCCCGCTGGGGCCGTCTGCCCCGCGTCACGGCGGAGGCCGGGCTGGCCGACCGGGTGCGGAGCGTGATGCTGGGCTGGTGGCAGCAGCTGGCGGCGGCCGTCGACACGGACCGGGACGGCCGGATCGACATGGACGACCTCCTGGCCATGGTCGACCGGCTCGGTGACATGCGCGAAGCCGTCACCGCCACGGCCGACACCGTCTTCGACGCGGTGGACGAGGACGGGGACGGCCGCATCTCACGCGGTGAGCACCGACGCCTGATCGACGTGTGGCACGGCCGCGAGGTCGCGGTGGGGACGACCTTCGAAATCCTCGACCGGGATGCCGACGGCTGCCTCAGCCGCTCCGAGTTCGCCGAGCTGTGGGTCCAGTTCTGGATCAGCGACGACCCGACCGAACCGGGCAACTACATGTGCGGCCCGTTGACCGGCATCCCGATCGGCTGACGGGCGGACCGGATCTCCTCCGCGGCCCGGGAGGCAGGCAGCCGGGCGAACGCCGGTCACGCCATCCGCGCCGCCGTCCCGAGCCCGGCCGCGCCTCGGCCGGACCTCAGCGGTCAGTCAACCGTCAGGACGATCTTGCCGGTGGTGCGACCCTGCTCACCGATCTCGTGCGCCTTCGCGGCCTGGGCCAGCGGCAGGACCGTCTCGACGACGGGCTTCAGACTGCCTCGCTCCACGAGCGCGGCGATCTCCCGCAGACCGTGGTGGTCCGGCTCGACCAGCATCCACATCGCCCGTACCCCCTCCGGGGCGGCGGGGACGTCGTCGGGCCCCGGCAACGTGATCAGCCGGCCCCCCTCGCGCACCACCCGCAGGGACCGCTCGGCCGTACGGCCACCCAGGCCGTCCAGCACGACGTCCACGTCGGAGACCACGTCCTCGAACCGCACCGAACGGTAGTCGATCACCTCGTCCGCCCCGAGTTCCCGTACCAAGGCGTGCTTGGCCGCACTGGCCGTCCCGATGACGTGGGCACCGCGCGTCTTGGCGATCTGCACCGCGAGGTGCCCGACGCCTCCGGCCGCGGCGTGCACCAGCACGCGCTCCCCCGGTCGGACGTCGGCGGTGTCCACGAGGGCCTGCCAGGCGGTCAGCGCGGCGAGCGGCAGCGCCGCCGCCTCCACATGGGTCAGTCCGGCCGGCTTGCGCGCCAGGTGCCGGGCCGGCGCCACCACGTACTCGGCGTATCCGCCGGCCTGACGCGGGAACAGCGGCATTCCGAACACCTCGTCCCCGGGACGGAAGACGCCCACGCCGGGACCGACGGCCTCGACCGTGCCGGACACGTCCCAGCCGACCGCCGGCGGGGTGCCCCACTCGATGAGGGAGCCCGTGGCCCTGGTCTTCCAGTCCACCGGATTCACCCCGGCCGCGCGCACCCGCACCAGGACCTCACCCAACCCGGGCTCCGGGCGTTCGATCTCGCGCTCACTGAGCTCCTGCGGTCCGCCCCACTGTTCCACGACCACTGCACGCATGTTCCCGGCCTCGTCCTTCGTCTCCATCGGTACGCGCCGCCGGAGACCCGGCGACGCCCTCCACGATCGGCCTTCCCGGCGGCCCGCGGTGTTGGCCCTTGGGCCACTATGTGACAGGATCTGGCCATGAGCACTGCGCGGCGGGTTCCGGCGGGGACGGCCCGGAGCCGGACGGTCCGAGCCGGTCGGCGGCACCGGATCGCGGTGCTCGCCCTGCCCGGCGTACCGCCCTTCGAGCTGGGCATCCCCTCCCGCGTCTTCGGCAGTGCGCTGGACTCCGAGGGCCGTCCTCTGTACGAGGTGGTCGTCTGCACCGCCGACGCGGCCCCCGTCCTCAGCGACGCGGGCTTCGTGGTGCAGCCCGCGGCCGGACCGGAGGCACTGGCCGAGGCGGACACCGTCATCGTCCCGCCCACCCACGCCATGCCCGAGCTGGGCCGTGGCGGCCCGCTGCCGCCCGAGGTCACCGAGGCCATCGCCGGAATCCGGCCCGGCACCCGGCTGGTGTCCATCTGCTCCGGCTCCTACGTCCTCGCCGCGGCCGGGCTCCTCGACGGCCGTCCCGCCACCACGCACTGGAACCTGACTCCCGAGTTCCGTCGGGCGTATCCCAAGGTCAAGGTCGACGAGGAGGTCCTCTTCGTCGACGACGGTGACGTGCTGACCTCCGCGGGAGTGGCCGCGGGCGTCGACCTCTGCCTGCACCTGATCCGCCGCGATCACGGAGCGGCCACCGCCAACCGGGCCGCGCGCATGTGCGTCGTACCGCCCTGGCGGGACGGCGGGCAGGCGCAGTACGTCGACCGGCCCATCCCCGACCCCACCGTCGCCGGCACCACGGCCACCCGGGCCTGGGCCCTGGAGCACCTCGGCGAGCCGTTGTCCCTGGCCCAGCTCGCCGAACACGCCCGGATGAGCCTGCGCTCCTTCACCCGCCGGTTCCGTGACGAGGTCGGCATGACCCCCGTGCAGTGGCTCACCGCTCAACGCCTGGAACTGGCCAAGCAACTGCTGGAGACCACGGACCTGTCCATCGACCTGGTCGCCCACCGGGCCGGTTTCGGCTCCGCCAACTCCCTGCGGGCGCACATGAGGGCCGGCCTCGGCGTCTCCCCCGCCGTCTACCGTCGCGCCTTCGGCGCACGGCCCTGACCTGATGGGGCGCTCGACCGCCCTGACCGGCCTGATCCACCCAGTAGGGTTGCTCCAGCAACTGACGGGGAGGAACCCAGCGTGGCCGGCGACACGGGACAGGCAGCCGCGGCGAGTGCTGTCGTCCGCAACACACCGGCCCGGATCGGTCTCTGGGCCGCCGGTGCGGGCGTCAGCTTGATCCTGGCCATCGTGATGACCCCCATGTTCTGGCTGATGTGGGGCGGTTTCTACACAGCCTCCATGTTCCTGTGCGGAGCCGTCGCCGTCCCGGCCGGACACCTCGGGCGCCGTCGCGGCAAGCGACTCGGGGGCCGCGACCGCGGTGTGGCCCTGTTCACCATCGTGACCGGCTGGCTGCTGATCCTTAGCAGCCTGACGCTGCTGGTCGCCTACGCCGGGCTGATGGCGGGACTCGGATTCCTGGTCGGTTCGGCGAACTGAGCGGCGCGGGCCGGGACGAGAAGGTGGTCGTCACCGAGGCGTGGGCCGGACGGACGATGCGGACGGCCGCGCGGTGGAGGGCGTCCAGCGCGCCCGGCCCCTCCTCGTCGTACGCGGCGCGCAGTGCCGCGAAGCCCTCCAGGGCCAGATCGCGGCGGTGGACGGCGGAGGCCGTCCGGGCTTCTCCCTCGCCGGTGAGCGCGGCCGCCTCCAGGTACGTCTCACGGTCGGCGAGGAGGTGCGGCGGCAGAGTGAGCACGGCGTCCCCGGCCTCGGGCAGTCCCGAGTTGGACATGATGACGAGGATCTCCAGTCCACCGCCGTTGACCAGCCGGTGGATCGTTCCCGTCGAACCAGACGAGGGTGCCCGGCCGCAGGGGCGTCGTGGCGAATCCGCTCGCCACGCCCAGGGTCTGCACGACGCCGGAGCCGGACAGGACGTAGTACCCCTCGGCGCAGGCGAGGTGGACGTGCGGGGTGCCGCCCGCCTCGCCGTGTGCGTCCTCGACGTCGTACACGCGGAGCCGTGAGACGCCGATTCCTCCCGGCAACGCGGGGAAGGACGCGTCGGTCTGCTCGCTGTCGACAGTGCACATGCGGGTCTCCTGCATCGTTGTCGGGTCGGGTGTGTGGTGGTGGGCCTCTCGGTCAGTTCGTCGAGCGAACGGTGCACGATGCGGCCGTGCCCTGCGAACTCGGTCCAGAAGTCCGTGCCGTCGACATCGCGGTGGCCGGTCCAGACGCCTCGGTGGTGCGGGGGGTCGGCGTTTGGTGGCTGGGCAGAAGAAGCCTCCATGGCAATCGATAGTTTGGTAAGCGCTTTCTCACAATGTTTGCGTGCCACCGTGTGACCCGGGAGAACGGGCGTCGACACCGAGGCGCCAGCCGTCGAGGTGCTCGCCCGCCCGCACCGGCGGCGGCACTGGCGGTGGCCATGTCCGGAGCGGTCGAACGGGGAGAGCAAGAGGCGCCAGTCGACCCGCGGCTTCAGAGGACCTGCCGCACACACACCGAACGGCAGCGCCGCGACCTGCGCTTCGGAGCGAGGGCGGCGTCCGGGAACGGCTCGGGGGCGCCGCGCGTCCACCGGCTCGAAGTCGGCCGGGACGGCAAGGGCGGACCGGCATGGGCGGGCCGGGACGCAACGAACAGACCCCGGTCGCCGACCCACGGGGGAGCAAGTCGGCGACCGGGGCACCGTACCTGCTGGGCGCTGGACACAGGTACGGCAACACATGTTCCGGCACCGCCCCACGGGATCGTCCTGCCGTGTCGGAACACTGTTCACACTATAGAGGATGGTGTCGATTCGGGGTCACGCGGTGGGACGGGGTCCGGACAGGACGGCGTCCCCGGTCAGACCCCGAGCACCGTGAAGCCCGCGGCGGACAACCGCACGCTCAGTTCGGCCAGGGCTGCCGGGTCCTCGCGGGAGCCGTTCGGGTCGAGGCCGTTGTCGTTCTGGAACGCACGGACCGCGCCCTGGGTACGCGGCCCGTCGGCCCCGTCCTGGGCCCCGGGGTCGTAGCCGAGAATGAGCAGCGCGCCCTGCACGCCGAACACGTCGGACAGGTCGAGGGCCAGCCGGTCGGCGGGGAGACCGCGGGCCTCCACGGTCCCGGCCAGCAGGAAGTGCGCCCGGTCGAGCCTGTTCCGGATCCTGATGGTTCCCTCGTCCGGGGTGAAGTGGCACTCGTCCGCGGCGCCGTTCCACTCCCGCGCCGCCACATGGCCCTGGAACCTGGGGAACCGGAAGGCCGGTCCGAGTGCCCAGCACATGCTCAGCGTGGCGAGCTGTGCGTTGGCCGGCCAGGAGGCGAACCCGGAGAAGTCGGGGGCCCGCGCCGTGAGGAACGCCTCCATCTGGTCCAGCTTGGCGAACACATGGCGGTCGATCTCCTCGTCCGACAGGTGCAGTGAGGTGAACGGCGGCTGGAAGGCCTTGTGCCCTTGCCGGGCGAGGTGCAGGTGCGCCTTGACCTTGTCCCAGTCGTGGGCGACCAGGTCCGCCGTCGCCGGGGAGCCGTCGGCGTTCAGCCACCGCAGTTCGCCCGCGAGCGCCAGGGACGCGGACCGCTCCGCGGGACTCGGTGCGGAGTCGGCCGCCGCCGTCTGGTCGATCTTGTTGCCGATCCCTGTGCTCACCCATCCCTTCTGGTCCAGGTACATGAAGTGCACTCGGCCCTCGAGCGGGTCGTTGAACGTGATCCAGTGATCACGGACGCTCTGGTGCATGGGGGCGGCCTCTCTGGGAACCGGCGGGACGCGACCGGTCGGCAAGCGGCAACGGTGGCCGCCGATGGCGCCACGGCGGGAGAACCGGATACGTCGACCCGCCCGGGCGGCCGGGACCGGAAGCCCGGAGCGAGTGGGCGGTAACTCCCTTCCAGCATCCGTCCGTTGGCCTTCGTCCGCAACTCAGGAGGAGTGCGCTCGGCGCCGGTCGGCGCCGCCGGTCCCGTACCCGTCCCGCGATGGCCACCGGGGCGCCCACGACCGTCGCATTCGGCCCGGTCCTCGCGTCGCGCGGCGCACCGGACGGTGTCACCCTGGAAGTGGTGCTGTGCGCCGCTCCACGGCATGCGCGAGGAGGGATGATCATGTCCGCGCGTCTGGTGGTCTGTTGCGACGGTACGTGGAACTTCGCGGATCAGCCGAGCAAGACGAACGTCGCCAAAGTGGCTCTCTCCGTGCGGCCCGGTTCCGTCGCCGGGAAGGAACAACGCGTCTACTACCACAGCGGTGTCGGCACTCATCGGCGCGAGCGCCTGCGCGGCGGCGCGTTCGGCATGGGGCTCTCGCAGAACGTCGTGGACGCCTACCGGTTCCTCGTCGAGACGTACGAACCCGACGACGAACTGTTCCTCTTCGGGTTCAGTCGAGGTGCCTTCACCGTCCGCAGCCTGGCTGGGCTGATACGCAACAGCGGCATCCTGCGCCGCGACCACGCCGACCGTGTACCGGATGCGTGGGCCCTCTACCGCGACCGGATCGAGCAACCGAACGGCGCGGCCGCCACGTTGTTCCGGCGCTCGTACGCGCACGAGACGGACATCGCCTTCGTCGGGGTGTGGGACACCGTCGGCGCCCTGGGCATCCCGGCGCCGAGCACGACGTGGCTGCGGCCGGCGGCGAGCCGCTTCAACCGCCGATGGGCGTTCCACAACACCGATCTGAGCAGTCGCATCAAGGCGGCGTTCCACGCGCTGGCCGCCGACGAGCAGCGTTCGGCGTTCCGGCCGACGCTGTGGCACCAGCATCCCGGAGCAGCGGCGCGGGGTCAGGAGCTGAAGCAGGTCTGGTTCGCCGGCGTCCACAGTGATGTCGGCGGCGGCTACGAGGAGACCGGGCTGTCGGACATCGCCCTCCTGTGGATGGTGGACCACGCCCGCGGACACGGGCTGGAGTTCGACTCCGACGTGCTCAGCACCACGGGGCCCCAGGTGATGCGGCCTCAGGAAAGTACCAACTTCCGCGTACGACCGGACGGTTCCGGCCCTCTCCACGTCTCCCGGACGGGCATGTACCGTTTGTCCACGCCCTTGCACCGGCCGCTGGGGCAGGCGGTGAACGACGACGGCGAGCCCGACGGCAACGAGTTCCTCGCGGTACCCGCCAAGGAGCGGTACGACCGCGACACGGGCTACCGGCCACCGGAGCTGGAGCGCTACCTGAGCAGACAGGATCGGATCCGGCTGGAGCCGGTCCTGGTACCGGGCGCGTTCCCGGGGCTGCCGCCCCTGCATCCGTCCCAGGGCGGCGCGTTGTCCAAGTGAGCGCCATGCGCGCTGTCCTCGTGCGCGCTGTCCCGGTGGGCCGGTGCGGTGCCCTTGTCGGCCGGTGCGCCGCCCAAGTCGACCGGGGTCCTGTTCAGGGTGGCAAAGTGGCGCCGTGATCCGCCAAAGCCAAAAGGGAACGCCGTGATCCGCCAAGCGGCGCGCGGGAGCCGTGCGGCCCGCCGAGGGGCACGCACGCCTCCCACGGGCCACGGGTCGTCCGCAGCGAGGCGGCCTCGGTGCACCGCCCCTACGTCGGTGCCAGGTCGGAGCCGAAACCGCCACCGGCCGGACGCTTCTCGAAGTGCAGGTGGGGCCCGGTGGAGTTCCCGGTGGAGCCCACCTCCCCGATCTTCTGGCCTGCCTTGACCGAGCCCCGCTTCACGGTCTGCTCGGAGAGGTGGCAGTACCAGTAGTCGAATCCGCCGGCACGCAGGACGAGGAAGTTGCCGAAGCTGCCGTCCTTTCCACTGCGGACCATGGAACCGCTCCGTACCGCGACACAGGGGGTGCCCTTCGGGGCGGCGTAGTCCGCGCCGGTGTGGTAACCGAGGCTCCAGTGCCGCCCCTTCACCCGGTAGCGAGTCGAGACGGGGTGCCCCGGTACGGGGGACGCCACGCGCCCGCCGGAGGCCGACGGTGCCGGCGACGACGAGGGGACGCGCAGCCGGTCCCAGGAGAGCTTCCCCGGAATGCCGTCCGCGTCGTCCTTGCTGAGGCCCAGCTTCTTCTGCCAGGCGGCGTACGAAGCCCGGTCGGCCTCCGTCCACACGGGCCCCGGACCGCTCTTGTACTTGCCGCACCCTTCGGCCACCAGTCGCTTGCCCATCGAGGCGATCACGGGACTGCGCTGCCCCTTGTGGAAGAACGCCGCTCCTGGGAATGGCGCCAACGCAGGCATGGCCCTCACTCCTTCCTCATGTGCCCCCACGGCACCCGACTCACGACCCGAGTCGCCCTGCGGTACACGAGGTGCCCGCGCACCGGAGTACGCAGGAGAGGTCAATCCTGTGGCCGCCCCCCGGGGCGCTCGCAAGGCCGCCGGTCAGATGCATGCCACTTCCACCATGCGCCCGGAAGAGGGCCCGCGCAAACCCGGAAGCGGGCCGACAGGTGGCGTTCTGACGATGTGTCGGAGCGCATTCGTGCGGGCGTTCCACGGCGTGCCGGACGGCTTCATGACCGGGGCACTTCGAGCCGCTCCCAACTGAATCTGCCGGGGATGCCGTCGGCCTCGTCGGCCTCGAAGCCGAGCTTCTCCTGCCAGGCGGTGTACGACCGGACGTCACCCGCGCCCCACACGTCCTTCCGGCTGCCGGTCGCGTAGCGGCCGCATCCCTCGGCGACCAGCCGACCGTGCATGCTCGCGATGACGGGTGAGGTGCGACCCGCCTGGAAGAACGACGCACCGGGAAACGGCTCGACCAGCGGCCTCGCGGGGGTCGGTTCTCCCGGACCGGCGAGGAACGAGGGCCAGGATCCGGGGTCGACGTGATCGTTCTCCGGGACCTGACCGTGGGCGTACCACCCGCCCCGCGTCCGCCATGTGTCGTCCGGGCAGGTGTTGCGGGACAGGGAGGTCGGGCGGCCCATGGGCCAGACGTCCGGTACGCCCCAGGAACTGATCCAGGAGTGCAGCTCGGCCCAGCCCTTGCACGGGGTGTCGACCAGCCTCGCGAACACCTCGCCCCCGACGCGGCAGTGCGGGAAGAACAGGGCCTCGACCTGGAGGACGACCTTGCCCGCCCGGTTGGTACGCGTGCCGCCGGGGGCGTCGGACAGGGCCTTGCTGCGGGATGTGGCGGGCAGGAACTGGGCGAACGCTCCGGTGAAGGGATCCCAGAGGACGTGCGGCGCCGAACCCCTGCCGCCGTCGGTGAAGAAACCCTTGAGATTCGCGAAGGGGACCAGGTCCAGGGGGGCACCGGCGGTGGCCTCCCTGTCCGCCGTGATGTGGGCGATCGCGCGGGCCGGGAACTCCGCGTCACACGGCGCGTGGTCCCCTACGTCCGCTTTGAGTGCTTGAGGCATCCATGGAGTGGGCACGGCGGGTCCTTTCCTCTGCGTCACACGGGATCGTGTCGACCACGGGGTGAGACCGGAGGGGGCGGCGGGAGCCGCATGAGCCACCGGCCGCGCAGCCGGTACTCCCCCGTCCTTCCACGATGCGTCCGACGACAGGGTCCGGCAAACCGCGGGAGCTTCGAGACCGGATGGCTGCCGACTGCCGCTTCGGTTCGTCCAGTTGGACCGCCGACGACGCCGGCGACGCCCCATGGGGGGCGTACGCGGACGTGCCGGAACAGCGCCCTCCGAGGACTCCGTCTCTGAGCGCCGGCACGCTTGCCGCCCCCTGGTCGTCGTCGTAGCGTGGTGTGTAAAGGACCTGAAGTTGCCGTGGTCCGTCATGTCAGTCGCGCAGTCGGGGGCGCGCGAGAACAGCACGGCGCCAAGCGTGTCTGGAACCATCATGGCCAGAATTTCTCGGCGACACCTCCTTCACACGGCCGGTGCGTCCGTGGTGGCAGCGGCACTTGTCCTGCCCGTGGGTGCGACGGTGGCCACGGCGGATCCCCGGGAGGTGCCCGGAGCCAGTGCCGGAGCGCCGGCGCGGGTCACTGACCCGCCACCCTCTCCTTCGTCGACGCCGGGTGAACCGGACGATCCCGCGACGCCCCCGGCGCCGGACACCACGACGCCGCCGAAGCCGAGCGACACAACGGAGCCGGCGGAACCGGACTCCGACCCGCCCGGCGAGCCGTCCGAAGACTCCCCGTCGCCGGACGCCGACACCACGGACGGACAGACCTCCGCCCCTTCGCCCGACCAGGAGACCGGCATCGCGGAAGCCACGACGGACCTGGAACGGATGAGACAGGACGTTCCCGAAGAGCTCACGGCCACCGTGGACACACTGATCACGCTCGTCTCCACGGTGGAGAGCCCGGAGACCTTGCCGCAGGACCGGCAGGGCGTCGTCGAGAGCGCGGAGCATCTGACCACCGCACTGGCGGCGATCAACGACCCGCGGACTCCGCCCGAGCTGCGCCGGGAGCTGACCTCCGTGGTGAAGCAGGTGACCTCGACGCTGCGGGTGGTCAGCGATCCCCGTGCTCCGGCCGAGGAACGGTCCATGCTCATCCTGGTCGTCAAACGCTCCACGTCCACCCTGCCGCTGATCTGTGCCCCCGGTACGCCGCAGGAACTGCGGGACAAGATGATCGCCGGCGTGAAGGAGAGCGCCTTCGCCGCGCAGCACAGCGCTGACGGGGACTCGGCTCGCGCACCGGACCGGAGCGGGACGCCGGCCCCGGACACGACCGTGAGGCAAGCGCTCCCGGGGAAGAGCGGCTCCGACGAGATAACTCGGGACAAGAGGACACCACCGGAGGAACGCGAGCGACTTGTCACCGCCACTCAGCAGGTCAGCGCCTTGCTGAAGAAGATCAGCGACCCCGAGACCTCGTCGGAGGAGCGGTCCGAGGCGACCAGGGATCTCGATGACAAGACCGCTCGCATGAAGGACCAGCAGGAGCAGGCCGCCTCCGCCCAGGAGCGCCCGGAGGAGTCGCTCGGCAAGGCCGCCGCGGTCTGCACCAGTGCCATCTTCGATTCCACCTCGGAGTCCGCCCTCGCCCAGGGACTGGAGAAGCTGGTTCCCCCGGACTGGGAAGGGGAAGGAATCAAGGACTTCTGGAAGGCGGAGGAGAAGACCGACGACCGGCTCGAGGTCCTCGCCCGGTTGCGCAACAACGAGAACGCCCGCGGCCCGTTCGAAGTCGTACCGCTCATCACGGAGCTGGCCGAACTCGTCCCGCACGACGAGCTGTTCGGAAGCCTGGGAGGGTCCGCCCTGTCCTGCAAGCAGACTGCCACCTACCTCGAGGAGAAGTTCGGCATCACCGTGGGAACCTGGCTCTCCTGACCGGCACGCGACCGGTCAGACCCCTGCGGACTTCAGCAGCTCCGCCACCGAGATCTCCGAATCCACCCGGGCACTGGCGGCTCCGTACCTCTCCAGCTCCCGTCTCTCCTCGCCGTAGTCGCCCGCTCCGGAGAAATTGAACGGGAACGACGAGATCGAGGAGATGAACCGGCCCCCCGGGGACCAGACGGCCGTCACATAGCGCGGTTTGCGCGTCACATTGATGAGGTTGTTGTTGTGGCGCACTCTGGCGCGGTAGATGAGCTGCCCTCCGCATACGGCCGGTTCGCAGTAGTAGCGCCTGTCCCGCTCGTTCCACGAGGGGTGAGGTGACCTGAATTCCTCGACGTCCAGCTTCCCCCGGTCCTTCCGCATGTACGAGATCTGTACGTCCACGCTCACGGTGTCGTACCCGACGTCCCTGGGAAGCTGGAACACACGCTTGAGGGAGTGTTCCTGGCCGACGTCGAGAGCGTCGCCGGACTCGTAGAACCTTCCGCTGCTGACGGTGAAGTATCTGAGTTGGTCGACATACAGTTCGGCCTCCCCTTCGCGCGCTCCCTGTTTTCCGACGCTCTGCCGCCATTCCTCCATCAGCCCCTCGTCCCCCGGTGAATACAGGGCGACTCTTCCGCGCACCGTGTAGATGTCGTTCATGATGTACACCGGGATGCCTCCGGTGTTCTTCATGTGCAGGGTCAGCGGTACGTGCACGAAGGCGAGATTGTCGTCCTTCCAGGCTTTCCCGAATTCTGCCCTTAGGGTGAAGTGCATCGGGGCGGCCGCCGGCTGGTACATGGTCGAATAGGCAAGGCTGACAGCCGTCAGGAGGGCCGTGGCGACCACCCCGGCCGCGAACCTCTTGGGCTGGGGAACCCCCTTCCACGACTTCTGGCGCACGAGCAGGCAGAACGCCCAGAGGGACCAGCACACGGCGGGCAGGTACACCAGCAGGTGACGCGTGTACTCCCGCTCCTCGAACCAGAGCAGCAACAGGAGGCTGTCGGTGGCCAGGGCGACGATCACGCCGAGCAGGACGACCGCTCCCGCGGCCCGGAACTGCCGTCTCCCCCAGTAGTCGAGTGCCGCGACGGCCGCGGCCCCCAGCACGAGCCCGGAAAGGACGAACAGGACTCCGGTGATCCGTTGCGCGAAGGTCAGGGCTCCCGCCGCGTCCGGCCAGCCGATGACCGCGTTGAGCACCATGGACACCAGCAGCCCGACCACCATGAGGGCCATGACCGAGCGTCTCCGCCAGGCCCGGTCGGGCCAGACGTCGCTGTCGCCCCCGCGCCAGCACAGGGCGGACCGGTCCGCCAGATCCACGTCCTTCGGGTAGCCGAGTCGACCGAGCACCGTGCGCAGCTCGGACGGGGACCAGGCGCTGCCGACCTCCTCGCCACCCAGCGTGACACGACGAAGACCGCGGTCGTCCGGCGGTTCCACGACGACCCAGGGACGGATGCTCATGATCACAGAATCGAACCTGTGGCGGTTCCGTGCACGCGGGACTACCCCGTTCGCCCCTCCTCGCCTCCCCCAAGGCTGTCGGTTCGGGGCGCGTGGAACGCACCCCGGTACTCGTACGCCGTGCGCTTGCCGGGTCCCGGCGCGTCAGTCGGTCCCCGGCGCCTGACGCAGCACGTGGACGGCCTGCTCCACAGCCGCACTCGATGCCCGGGTCCCGCGCACCGGGTTCAGCATCATGACGTCGTGCAGGGTCGCGTTGCAGCGGACGCTCGTGGTCGGCACGCCGACTTGGACGAGTTCGCGGGCGTACGCCTCGCCCTCGTCGCGCAGCACGTCGCACTCGTCGACGATCACCAGCGCCGGCGGCCGTCGGCGAAGGTCCGGTAGCTCTCGGTGTCCTGGGCCGCGTCCGTGACCGGGTGGTACCGCGACTGGTGCAGGAACGTCACGTCACCGCGCTGCCTGGCCAGGTGCGCGAGGGCCGCCGCCTGTTGCCGCCGACCGAGTCACCGGCCACGCCCATGCGGCTGCCGTCCGGGCCCTCCTCGGCACCCTCGCTCACGACCCACCGCCCGGACCGCCCGCTGCCGGGAGACGGAGTCGGTGGGCCGCCGCGACAGCGAACCGTCCGGGTGCCGCCTGCAGCAGGCGGGCCCGGCCGGCCTGCGGGCGGGTGACCGCGCCCGGGTCAACGGTTGGTCGACGCCAGCTGCTGCGGGGTGTAGCGGGCTCCCCGTACGGCCTCGGGCCGGACCACCGCGTCCAGGGACGCGAGGTCCTCCGCGGTGAGGACCAGGTCGGCGGCGGCGGCGTTCTCGGTCAGGTAGGCACGGCGTCTGGTGCCCGGGATGGGGATCGCCCCCTGGGCCGACACCCAGGCCAGCGCCACCTGAGAGGGGGTGGCCCCGTGCCGCTGGGCGACGGCCCGGACGTGGTCGACCAGCTCGAGGTTGGCGGCGATGTTCTCCGGGGCGAAACGCGGCAGCTCCCGGCGGGAGTCGTCCTCGTCCAGGTCGTCCACGCTGCGGATGGCCCCGGAGAGGAAGCCGCGGCCGATGGGCGAGTAGGCGACCAGCCCGACGCCCAGCTCGTCCAGGGTCCGCTTGACGCCGGATGCCAGCGGGTCCCGGCTGAAGAGCGACAGTTCCGACTGCACCGCGGTGAGCGGGTGCACCGCGTGGGCACGGCGGACGGTGTCCGCGGAGACCTCCGAGAGCCCGATGTGGCGCACCTTCCCGGCCGCCACCAGTTCGGCCATTCCGCCGATCGTCTCCTCCACCGGAGTGGCCGGGTCCAGGCGGTGCATGTAGTAGAGGTCGATGTGGTCCGTGTTCAGGCGCCGCAGGGAGCGCTCGACGGCTCGTCGGATGTGTGCGGGCCGGCCGTCCAGTGGACCGGGCTGCCCGTCGTCGGAGAAGTCCAGACCGAACTTGGTCGCCAGGATGACCTCGTCACGGCGATGGGCCAGGGCGCGACCCAGCAGCCGCTCGTTCTCGAACGGGCCGTACGACTCGGCCGTGTCGAACAGAGTGATGCCCAGGTCCGCCGCGTGGTTGAGGGTGGCGACGGCCTCCTTCTCGTCGGCACTGGCTCCGTAAGCCCCGCTCAGGCCCATGGCACCGAAGCCCTGGGCCGACACCACGGGGCCGTGATGGCCCAGGCGAACTTGTCTCATGTGCTGTTCCTCGCGTCGTCGAGGGCTTCCGTGCGGAGCGGAAGCACCTGCGCGGGTCGACCGACCCGGCACATGCGACCTTACACACCGTGTGACTGGTACGAGCAGCGGTGCGTGTTGTGAAGTGTGGGCGACGCAGACAGCACGATTGCCTGGTCCGGCCGACGGCGCGACGACGGCGGCCGGCGGTCTCCGTGTCACAGCATCCGGAGCCGTCCGGTCATGGGGGTAGTCAACACGGTGGTGCGTCGCCCGTCCGCGAGGGCGTGCCGTGCGCCCACCGGCTGCCGCGCGGCACCGTCCGCGTCCGCCGTTCCCACCACCACGCAGTGCCAGGAAGGCCGCCATGAATGACCCGTCCCGGCTCACCGGGGCCTCCGCGCCCAGTGAGCTCGACCAGCTGCCCGACCGTGACCGCGAGGAGACCGTCGAATGGCAGGCCTCCCTGGACGCCGTCGTGCGCAACGCTGGACCCGAGCGAGCGGTCTACCTGGTACGGCGGGTGCACGAGTTCGCCACACGGTCCGGGATGTCCCTGCCGGGCCTGCTGTCCTCCGACTACATCAACACCGTCCCGGTCGCCGCCCAGCCGACGTTCGACGGTGACCTGGAGACCGAGACCCGGATCACCGCGCTCAACCGGTGGAACGCTGCCGCGATGGTCAGCAACGGGGCGCCGCTGGGGCTCGGCGGGCACATCTCCACGTACGCGTCCGCGGCCTGGCTCTACGAGATCGGCTTCAACCACTTCTTCCGCGGCAAGGACGGTGACGGATCGGGCGACCAGCTGTTCCTCCAGGGGCACGCCTCCCCGGGCATCTACGCCCGGGCGTTCCTCGAAGGCCGTCTGGACGAGGAGCAGCTGAACGCCTTCCGCCGTGAGGCCGGTGGCAGGGGCCTGCCCTCCTACCCGCACCCCCGGCGGCTGCCGTGGCTCTGGGAGTTCCCGACGGTGTCCATGGGGCTGGGACCGCTCGGCGCGGTCTACCAGGCACGGTTCAACCGGTATCTGCACGCCCGCGGCATCAAGGACACCTCCGCCTCGCGAGTGTGGGCGTTCCTCGGCGACGGGGAGATGGACGAGCCGGAATCGCTCGCCGCGCTGACCCTGGCCTCCCGCGAGGGCCTGGACAACCTCACCTTCGTCGTCAACTGCAACCTCCAGCGCCTGGACGGTCCGGTGCGGTCCAACTCGAAGATCGTGCAGGAGCTGGAGGCGCGGTTCCGCGGGTCGGGCTGGAACGTGGTCAAGACCCTGTGGGGTGAGGCCTGGGACCCGCTGCTGGCGCAGGACGCGACCGGCGACCTGGTGACGCGTCTGGGCGAGGTGCCGGACGCGCAGCTGCAGACGCTGGCCGCCCGGGACGCCGCCTATGTTCGCGAGAGGTTCTTCACCGGAGACGTGCTCTCCGCCGTGTCCGCCTCCCTGAGCGACGCCCAGGTGGTCGAGCTGTTCCAGAACTCCCGCGGCGGCCACGAACCCCTCAAGGTGTACGCCGCCTACCGGGCCGCCGTCGAGCACCGGGGCGCGCCGACCGTGGTGCTCGCCCAGACGGTCAAGGGCCACACGCTGGGCTCGGCGTTCGAGTCCCGCAACGCCAACCACCAGATGAAGAAGCTCACGACGGCGCAGTTCCGTGCGCTGCGCGACACCCTGGAACTTCCCATTCCCGACGGCGCCCTCGCGGGCGACCGGGTCCCGTACTGGCACCCGGGGCCGGACTCGCCCGAGGTGCGTTACCTGCGCGAGCGGCGGGCCGCGCTGGGCGGTCCGGTGCCGTCACGGCGCGTGGTCGCGGGGCCGCTGCCCGAGCCGCCCGCCAAGCCCTTCGAGGCGCTGGAGAAGGGCTTCGGCAACCAGGAGGCGGCGACCACGATGGCGCTGGTCCGGCTGGTGAAGGACCTGATGCGGGACGAGCGGACGGGTGCGCGCTGGGTGCCGATCATCCCCGACGAGGCCCGCACGTTCGGCATGGAGTCGCTGTTCCCGACCGCCGGGATCTACTCCCCGCTGGGGCAGACCTACGACCCGGTCGACGCCGGCCAGTTGCTCCACTACAAGGAGAGCAGGACCGGCCAGGTGATCATCGAGGGCATCACCGAGGCCGGTTCCGTGGCCGAGTTCACGGCCGCCGCGACCTCGTACGCCACCCACGGCGAGCCCATGATCCCGTTCTACATCTTCTACGCCATGTTCGGGTTCCAGCGGACCGGCGACCAGTTCTGGGCGCTGGCCGACCAGATGGGCCGCGGCTTCGTCGTCGGCGGCACCGCCGGGCGCACCACGATGACGGGTGAGGGCCTCCAGCACGGGGACGGCCACTCGCACCTGCTCGCCTCCACCAATCCGGCGGCGATCAGCTACGACCCGGCGTTCGCCTTCGAGATAGCGGTGATCGTCCGTGACGGCTTGCGCCGCATGTACGGCGAGCGGCCCGAAGACCTCTTCTACTACCTGACCGTGTACAACGAGCCCAAGATCCAGCCGCCCATGCCCGCGGTACCGGGCATCGAGGAGGGCATCGTCCGGGGCGTCTACCGGTTCCGGGCCGCCGAGCCCACCGCGACCGGCCCGCGCCTGCAACTGCTCTCCTCGGGTACGGCCGTCCACTGGGCGCTCCGTGCCCAGGAACTCCTGGCCGCCGACTGGGACGTGCACGCCGACGTGTGGTCGGTGACCTCGTGGACGGAGCTGCGCCGCGACGCGATGCGGGCGGACGCGGCACGGATGCGGGGCGAGGACAGGACCCCGTACGTCACCGCCGCGCTGTCCGGCGCGCCGGGGCCGGTGCTGGCCGTCAGCGACTGGATGCGGCAGGTGCCGGACCAGATCAGCCAGTGGGTGGAGCAGGACTACTACTCCCTGGGCACCGACGGATTCGGGCTCTCGGACACCCGTGAGGCCGTGCGTCGCCACTTCGAGGTGGACGCCGAGTCGATCGTGGTCACGGCGCTGGACCGGCTGGCCCGGTCCGGGCAGGTCGCCCCGTCCTCGGTCGCCCTGGCCCGTGAGCGCTACGGCCTCGACCGGTGACCGGCCCGTCGGTACCCCTCCCCCGGCACCGGCGTGCCCGGCACAGGCAGCCGTGGCGCAGGCAGTAAGAACACAGCACCATGAGCAACCTGGAGACCCAGCCGGTGGAGGTGCCGTGCTCGGGCGGGGGCCGTACCCGGGGAGTGGAGGTCCTGACGGCGCGGAGCGTGCCTCTGGGCGGTCCGCGGGCCATGACCGTACGGCGGACGCCGCCGCAGCGGGCGGACGCTGATCGGCGCGTGGTGCTTCGCCGCCCACTCCGGCCCCGACGATGTGGCGCTGACCGGCGGCATGCGTGTCGCGCCGCACCCGCACACCGGGCTGCAGACGGTGAGCCGGCTGTTCAGCGGCGAGGTAG
Organism: Streptomyces sp. NPDC041968; assembly: GCF_055589025.1. NCBI lineage: Bacteria > Bacillati > Actinomycetota > Actinomycetes > Kitasatosporales > Streptomycetaceae > Streptomyces > Streptomyces sp. NPDC041968. Next base: position 210,472 of record NZ_JBVJCB010000002.1, read on the forward strand.
AGCACCGTGACGGCATGGGCGACCACGCCCTCGTCCGTCCCGGGGAACTCAACCTCATGACCGGCGGCTTCGGCATCAGCCACTCGGAGTTCTCCACGGCGGACACCACCGTGCTGCACGGGGTGCAGTTGTGGGTCGCGCTGCCCGAGGCGCACCGCGCCGCCGCCCGCGACTTCCAGCACTACGTCCCCGCCCCGGTGCCTCTGCCGGGCGGGCTGGCCCGCGTCTTCCTGGGCGCGCTGGCCGGTGTCGCGTCCCCCGCGGCCACCTTCACGCCCCTGCTGGGCGCGGAGATCACCCTGGAGGCGGGTGCCTCCGTGGCCCTCGACGTCGGCGGGGCCTTCGAGCACGGTCTCCTCGTCGACACCGGAGAAGTCGCCCTGGAAGGCGCCGTCCTGCGCCCCGCGGATCTGGGTCACGTGCCTCCCGGCACCACCCGGCTGCACCAGTCGTGCTCCGCGGATCAGCCGGCCAGGACGGTGCTGCTGAGCGGTCCGCCGTTCGGGGAGGACACCGTCATGTGGTGGAACTTCCTGGGCCGTACCCACGAGGACGTCGTCCGGACCAGCAGGCGTGGCAGGAGGGCTCCGACCGATTCGGGCACGTGGACGGACACGGCGGGGAACGCCGGCCGGCGCCCGAGCTGCCCAACGCCACACTCACGCCTCGACGCGCCCCTCCCCCACCGCAGGCGACCGGCGGACCGGGGGCTGTCACAACCGCCGCGGTTGTCCGGTCTATGCCCATGACGGCCGGGTGACCTCGCCCGGAGTCCTCGCCGCCAGGAAGGAAGTGACGCCCGTGCTGTCCGGTACCCCTACCACCCGAGGCCAGGACGTGCCGGAGGACACCACCGACCTCGGGGTGTCCCTGGCCGCCCAGGCGGCTCTGCTGGAGACGCGTGCCCTGATGCTGCGGGAAGCGCTCGACGCCGTCGACGCGAGTATCCGGGACACCTCCGAGAGACTGCGCCGACTGCGCCGACGGAAGGGCGACGGAGACGGCGCGCAGTAGGTCCGGTGCCCGGGGGCCCACGGGCCGCCACTCGTGCCTCGGCGCGGGAACGTACGCGGCCCCGGGTGCCGGCTCACGGGGGATCGAGGGGACACCCGGGGCGCTCACCCGCTCGGCTCCTGAGGCGGGTGCGCACGTGCTCCGGGCCCTCCTCGGGTACCGTCCACCGGTGTCCGGAGCACTGCCATGAACCTAGCACACTGTGACACCGTTTGCGCCAGTGGCAGAGAGGAACCGCCCCCGAGCAGCACCTACTGAGCAGGTGAGCGGCCTTCCTTCTGGCCACGACGGGCCGTCGAAATCACACGGTGTGCCCGCTGACACGGTTGTCAGGGCCCGCTTGTAGCATGTCCGGTGCCACGCGAGAAGGGACGATCCATGCACGCTGGCGCTCACCCCGACCCCCTCGACCGGGCGACGCGGGACTTCCTGGCGGTACGCCCCCGGCTCTTCGGCATCGCCTACCGCATCCTCGGCAGCGCGGCCGAGGCCGAAGACGTCGTCCAAGACACCTGGGTGCGGTGGCAGAACACCGACCGCGCCGCCGTTCACGAGCCGGGCGCCTTCCTGACCACCGTCACCACCCGCCTCTCCATCAACCTCGCCCAGTCCGCCCGGGTGCGCCGGGAGACCTACGTCGGTCCGTGGCTGCCCGAACCGGTCGACACCGCGCCGGACCCCCAACTGGGAGCGGAGCGCGCCGAGGCCGTCGAGATGGCGGTGCTGCTCCTGCTGGAGAAGCTGAACCCCGTGGAACGCACCGCCTACGTGCTGCGGGAGGCGTTCGACTACCCCTACGACCGCATCGCCTCGATCCTGGAGACCAGCGGTGCCAACGCCCGCCAGCTGGTGAGCCGAGCCCGCAGGCACCTGGCCGACGAGCGCAGGGAGCGTGTCGACCCCACGACCCACCGGCGCCTGCTGGAGGTGTTCCTCTCCGCCGCGCAGACCGGCGATCTGAAGGTGCTCGAAGACGTCCTCGCCGCGGACGTCGTCAGCTACGCGGACGGCGGCGGGATCAGGGGCGCGTCCAAGATCCCGGTGGTCGGGCGCCCGCACGTCTCCCGTTACCTCGCTGCCTTCGCGCCCCGGTTCTGGCCGCAGGCGGACACCCGTTGGGTCGAGGCGAACGGTCGGCCCGCGGTGCTGGTCCGTGCGGGCGGTACGGCCGTGGCACTGCTGTCCGTCGACGTCTCCGCCGACGGCATCGACCGGATCATGTGGGTGATGAACCCGGCCAAGCTGTCGCCCTACGTGGCGTCCCTGAGCGGCTGACCCGCCGCGGCCGCTGCCCGCGGCGTCGGGCGCATGTCACAGGAACGGCGGCTGACCGGTCACCCGGGAGTCCAGACCCGGACCAGCGCCATCCCCAGTGCACGTGTCCCCGGTCCCGCGCCGGGACACGCACCACGACGCCATCGGAGCCTTGCCGTGACCGAACGGATCCCGCTGCCCTCCCTGTCGACCGAGAAGGACTTCGACGGGGACACGTTCTCCCCCCTCTACACGACCACCGTGACCGTGCACGGCGGTGTGGCCGCGCACGGGCGGGCGTCCGGCAGGGCCCGCTCGGCCGACGGAGTCCTGGACCTCGAACTGCGCATGCCCGCGGAGCTCGGCGGTGACGGCCGCGGGTCCAACCCGGAGCAGCTGTTCGCGGCCGGGTTCGCGACCTGCTTCCATGGCGCGCTGGCCCTGGTGGCGCGGCAGGAGGGCCTCGACCCCGCGGAGATCTCCGTCGCGGCGACGGTCGCCTTCGGGCGTGACCCCGGGGACGGGGGCTACCTGCTGAGCGTCGACCTCGTGGTCCGGTGGCCCGGCGTCACCAGGGAGGTGGCGGCCGCGCTGCTGGAGAAGGCCGACTCGCTGTGCCCGTACGCGCGCATGGCCGACAAGGGGACGCCGACGACCATCACCCTCGTGTCCTGACGGCCTGCCCGTCCGCCCCGCCGGCGAGCGCGTCCCGCACCTGTCACAGAAGACGACCGCACCTGGTCATTCCGGATGTGGACGCCGACGCACCCGGCTGGTCCACGGGCCCGCCGCCGGGACCGACCTGCCCGGTGACGGGAGTCCAGGGGTGGCCGGCGCCGCCGTGCGGGCGTGTGCCGGCCACCGAACTCCCGCGACCTCACAGAAGGCCACCATCATGTTCCTCCACCGTCACCGGGCCGCGCTGCACAGCACGGACTCGTCCGCGGCGGCCACCGGTGTCTACACCGTCGACCCGGCGCGCAGCACGATCGGCTTCTCCGTCCGGCACGCCGCACCGGGTCCACTTCTCGGGGGCGGCGGTCCTGCGCCGGTGGGACTGCGGGCTCACCCGGAGCACGGCACCGGACCCGAGCGGTGTCCTCGGCGGTGACGGGCTGACTCTCGCCCTGGACGTCTCGGCGGTGCGCGTCGACCACGACGTGGCGGCCTGACCCCGACGGCCGGGGCAGCTGCGTCACGGGCACCCACGTGTCAGGCGCCCGCGTCTCAGCCACCTGCGTCTCAGGCGTCGGAGGGGCGCGGGCGGTTCCACTCGCGCAGTTTGTCGGGGTTGAGGACCACCCAGACCTGCACCACGTGCGATCCGGCGATGTCGAGGGTGATGACGGCCGCGACCTGGTCGTCGTAGCGGGCGACGAGGCCCGCGCGCCCGTTGACGGAGTGGGTGTCCAGGGTGGTGCGGGGGTGGCGGGAGAGCAGCGTCAGCAGGCTCCGGGCGACCCGTTCGCCGCCGTCGACCGGACGGCTCAGGGCGCGGAGCTTGCCGCCCCCGTCGAAGTAGGCGGTGGCGTCGGGGGCCAGCAGGGAAGCCAGCCGGCCGCTGTCCGCGTCGGCGCACGCCTGCCGTACGGCGTTCACTACCTCTGCGTGCCTGCGCGGCGAGGTGGGGTGTGCGCCCTGGGCGCGCAGGCTCCGGCGGGCCCGGCCCGCCAGCTGGGCGCACTGCGGTTCCGACTGCCCGACGACGCCCGCGACCGTACCCGGCGAGACCCCGAAGACGTCGTTGAGCACGAAGGCCGCCCGCTCCGCCGGTGCGAGGGACTCCAGTGCCCGCAACAGCACCGCACTGGCCTCGCCCTCGACCCCCGCCTCCCGGGCCTCGGTGCCCGGCCGGGGTCGCCGTGGTTCCTCGCCCCTGTCGGGCAGGGTCAGCCGGGCCAGGCAGATGCCGCCCACCACCTGCGTCAGCCAGGCCCTCGGCGCGGCGACCCGCGCCCGCTGCCCGTCCGTGAGCCCGTACCACCGGCGGTACGCCTCGTCGACGACGCCCTCAGCCGAGACCCGGCTGCCCAGCATCCAGTGGGCGACCTCCAGCAAGTGCCGTCGCTCGTCGAGCAGTTCCGCGATCGGCACCGCCTCACCGGCGTGTTCCATGGCGCATCCTCCCCTCGAACGGACCTCGGGCGCCACTGCCGCGGCGGCGGGCGCGGGCCGCCATCCGCGGTCCGCGGGGTGCCACGCCCAGCGCGCAGCGGTCGCTACGGTGACGTCTTGTTCTTGTCGGTATGGAAGGTGGACCGAGCAGGGGCACGGGTTGTGACACCGCTCCCACCACGGCCCGCGGAGTCGGGGCCGAGGCCTGTCACGGTCGCCTCGTTCGGCGCCGACGCTCGTGGCCCCCTCGCCGGGCCGTGGGGCCCCGTGGGAGACGAAGGCCTCCCGTGGGCGCTGGACCGAGGCGAGGGAGACGATGTCCCGGCCGAAGAGGGCGGCGGTGACCCACACGGCGAGGACACGCGCCTTGCGTTCCCAGCTCGGTACGGCGAGGACGTGGTAGCCGCGGTGCATCAGCCAGGCCGAGAACCCCTTGATCACCAGGCTTCGGTACTGGAAGACGCCCCGGCCCAGCCCCAGGGTCGCCACCACCCCCAGGCTGCGGTGCACGTAGTTCTTGGCCGGCCGGCCTCGCAGCGACGCCAGGATGTTCTTCGCCAGACGCTTGCCCTGTCGGACCGCGTGCTGCGCGTTGGGCACCGTACGGGCCCCCGGGCGCCCCACCGCGAGGTCCGGCACCGACGCGTCGTCCCCCGCGGCCCAGACGTCCGGCACCGCCTCGGTGTCCGTGCCGACCTGGAGGTCCGCGCGGACGGTGAGCAGGCCCCGCTCGTCCACCGGCAGGTCGGTGTGGTTGTGCACGATCGGGTTGGCGGCGTTGCCCGCCGTCCACACGATCAGACCCGAGTCGTAGGCGACGCCGTCGGACAGCTCTACGTGTCCGTCCTCGGCGGAGACGAGCTGGGTGTTCAGGTGGACCCGCGCACCCCGCTTCTCCAGCGACCGCACCACCCACTCGCCGGGCCCGTCGGTGACCTCGGGCAGGATCCGGCGACCACCTCGGGCAGGAACGGCTGGTTCGTCATGTAGGGGCGGGGGTCGACCACGGTGACCCGTGCCTCGCCCCGGCGCAGCTTCCTCTCCAGGCCCCACGCGGTGTAGAAGCCGGCGTAGCCGCCGCCCACGATCAAGATCTCTCGCACGGTGTCCTCTGTTCCTGTCGGCGTCCTGGAGAAGGACCGGTCGTCCGTGAGGCGGGACCGGTCGTCCGTGAAGAGGACCGGTCGGACCCGCCCGTTGTGACAGGCGCGAACCGGTGGGAGGCGGGCCGCGGCGCCTGCGCGAAGAATGCGTTGGCGGGCCGCGGTGGGCCGTTGCTACTCTCCCCGAGGCCGTGCGAATGAAGGAGGAGGTGGTACCCGTGAACGCAGTATCGACATGGGTGCTCCCCTTCGGGGTCACGGTCGGGCGATAGGTCGCCCGGGAGCGCCGTTCACGCGTACTCCCGAAAGGCACGACCATGCAGTTCACTTCCGAGCAGCGCCTCGACGACGGCGTCCTCGAGCGCGAGTTCACCCTCGGGGAGATCCCTGGCACCCTGTGGACGCCCGGATCCGCGCCCGCCCCGCTGGTCCTCATGGCCCACAACAACGGTCTGCCCAAGGCCGACCCCCGGCTGGTGGCCCGGGCCAGGTACACCGCGGCGCGCGGCTACGCGGTGGCCACCATCGACGCCGCCGGGTGCGGTGACCGTCCTCGGTCCGCCGCGGACGAGCGGGCCCGTGCCGACCTTCGGCGGGCGATGCGGGCCGGCGAGCCGGTCGACGAGATCTTCGAGTCCCTCATCGGCCCGCTGGTCGAGAACGCGGTCCCGGAATGGCGGGCCACCCTGGACGCCCTCCTGGAACTGCCCGACACCGGCGGACCGGTCGGGTACTCCGGGGGGTGGACGGCTCTCGGCATCCGGCTGGCGGTGGTCGAACCGCGCATCGCGGCCGCGGGCTTCTTCGCCGGGGGGTACGTGCCCCGCGCCCAGCGCGAGGAGGCCCGGCGGGTCACCGTTCCGCTGCTGTTCCTGTTGCAGTGGGACGACGAGGGGAACCCCCGGCAACGCGCCCTGGAGCTGTTCGACGCCTTCGGCAGCGAGGAGAAGACGCTGCACGCGAACACCGGAGGGCACACCGGCACCCCGTGGTTCGAGCTGGAGGACGGATGCCGGTTCCTGGACCGGCACCTGAAGTGAGGCCGCTCGTCCCACGGGCGGCGGACGGCGGGCGGTGCGGTCACCGGAAGGCCGTCGTCGAGGACCCTCCCGGACCCTGAGCGGCGGCGCCCGCCGGCTCCACGACCGCCCCGGCCCGCCGGTACCGCCCGTGAGTGGTACCGGCGGGCCGGGCCGTGCTCGGCCGTCGGCCGGCGCTCCGCGTGCGACCGTTCCCGGTCACCCGACGGGAGCGTGTCAGTCGCGGACGACCTGCGGAGCGATGTCCTCGGTGACGCCCCCGCCGGCGGCGGAGCGGGCGAGGGTGCTCGCCCGGGTCGGGTCGGTGCCGCAGAACGCGGCCTCGAGGGTCCCGCCGAGGAGGGTATTCACCGTGCCGTTGTTGGAGGTGTTGGCCATCGACGTCATCCGGCGCTTGCCGTCGGCCGTCGTGAACGCGTAGGTGTAGTAGCCCTGGACGGTGCCGGTGTGGCCGTAGACGGTCACACCGCAGGAGAGCTTGCGGCCACGCAGTCCGAGTCCGTAGGACTGGGTGCCGTCCGCGTTGACCGGGACCAGGCTCATCATCTCCCGCAGCTGCGCCGGAGCGACGAGCTTGCCGGTGACGAGGGCGGCGAAGAAGCGGTTCAGGTCGGAGGAGCTGGAGATGACCGCGCCGGCCGACTGGGCCCAGGAGACGGTCTGTTCGGTCGAGTCCACCAGCGGCAGCGTCGTGTCGTCCTCGCGGACGTAGCCCCGCGCGTACGAACCGGTGAGGGTCGTCCGCGGGTGCACGTACGAGGTGTTCCGCAGGCCGAGCGGCTTGAAGATCCGCTGCTCGTACTGCGCGGCCATCGGCTGACCCGTGAGGTGCTCGATCATCTGCCCCAGCACCACGAAGTTGGTGTTGGAGTAGCTGTAGGCGGCACCGGGCTCGTTGGTCGGGGCGTGAGCGGTCGAGAGGTCGATCAGCTCCTGGTACGTGAACACCTTGTTCCGCACAGCCTCGAAGCCCGGAACGGTGTGGTAGAACATGTCGTTCGTGTAGTCCCACAGTCCACTGCGGTGGCTCAGCAGGTGGCGCACGGTGATGCGGTCGTCCGGCAGTGCCTCGGGGAGGTAGTCGTTCGCCGGCGCGTCCAGGTCGAGGCGGCCCTCGGCGACGAGCTGCATCAGCACGACGGTGGTGAAGCTCTTGCTGACGCTGCCGACCCGGAACCTGAGGTCGGCGTCCATGTCCGTCCCGGCAGCCCGGTCCGCCTTGCCCATGGAGAGCCGGTAGACCGCGGAGCCGGAGTCGATCCGGGTGAGGGCGCCGGGCGCCCCGGCGGCCATCGCCTGCTTCTGCACGGCGAGGACACCGGTGAGCGAGGGCCGGGGAAGTGTGGGGGTGGAGTCCGCGACGGCCGGCGAGGCGGTGACCAGGGCGGCCACCATCGCGGAGCCTACGAGCGCGAGGCTCGTGTTTCTGATGCGCATCCGATTCTCTCTACGTGTGATCGGGCGGAGGCCCTGGACTCCGTTCAGGAACTGTGAATCCCGTCTGTACAAGGGCGTGTTGCCGCTCCTTGTCCGCGCGACGGACGTGATCTCCAGGGCGCTCAGAACGATAGCCCAGACCGGATCACGCAATATCGAGGTCGGCGTACAACTGGTGGTGGTCGGAGTATCGGGAGGGGTGCACGCGGTGCTCGCCGGGGGCGATGCCGCGCAGGAAGACGTAGTCGAACTTGCTCTGCCAGTCCGTGGTCACCCCGCAGGTGCCGGCGGCGGTGCGCGTGGGATGGCACCGGGGGTCCGTGTCGACGGCCAGGGCCCACAGGCGCGAGAGTTCGGGGGCGTCCGGCACCGCGTTGAAGTCGCCCAGGACGACGGCGCGTTCGTGCCGGGCGACCTCGGTGGCGAGCACGGCGGCCTGCGCCGCCCGGACGGACTCCTGCCGGCGCTGGGCGAGGTGCGTGTTGAAGACCCGGACGTCCTGGCCGCCGATCTCGGTGGTGACCGCCATGTAGCCGCGGTCCTCGGAGCCGCCCTCGGGGTACTCCTCGCTGACGTGGTCGGTCATGGGCGCGGCGGAGAGGACGGCCTGGCCGAACGCGCCCGGGTTCCACGGCGTTCCCCCGCAGCGGCTCCGCTTCTCCAGGACCATCCCGTACTCGACGTGGTAGACGAGACCGTGGATGTTCTCCAGGTGGTCCCGGATCGCCTCGACGTCCCGCACGCAGGCTTCCTGCACGCCGAGGACCTGAGGGGCGAAGGAGGCGATCTCCGCGGCCCGGTGGACGTTGCTCTCCTTGCAGGGGTTGCAGAGGTTCCACGTCATGACGCGGTTCGCCACCACGTCCCGCGCGGGCTCCACGGGCCGGCCGGAGTCGGGGCCGCCGGAAGAACCGGAGCCGACGAGGATCACGCAGAGTACGGCCATCGCCCCCACGAACCACCGTGTCCCTCTAGCGAGCACCATCGCCTCCCCCGGTGTCGACGCGCGGAGCGTCCGCCGTCCTCACGCACGAGGTTATGGGACGGGCCCCTTCCGTCACAGGCGGGGTCTCGGGAGCCCGTACCTGAGTAGGGACTGAGTACCCGCGCTCATGTCCGGCCCGGTGACGGGGAGCACACTCCGTGGCATGACGAACCTTCCGCCCCCGGCCGAGGAGCTGCGGCTCCTCGACGCCGAGTTGTGGCACCTGGACGCCCGACGGGCCGTCCTGCTGCGGCGCCGTGCCTGGCTGCTCGACACGCTGCGGGCCGCGTCCGCGGCCGGAGGCGGCTGGGTCCACGGGACCGTGCCGCCCGTGTGGCCGGTGCGGGACGCCGCCGCACACCGGCCGGAGACCACCGCGCCCGGCGTGCAGAACGTGCTGCTGGTCCTCGGTGGCGTGCTCCTGACGGTCGCCGCGATCGCCTTCACCCTGGTCGGCTGGGGCCACATGGGGATCGTCGGACGGTCACTGGTGCTCGGCGCGGTGACCGTCGGCGCGCTGGGTGCGCCGGTGCTGCTGCTGCGGCGCGGACTGGAGTCCACGGCCGAGGCGGTCGCCTGCCTCGGACTCGCCCTGACCGTGCTCGACGCCTACGCACTGCGCGAAGTGGTGTGGACCGGCACGGACGCGCCGACGTACGCGGCCGCCGCGTCGGCGCTGCTGGCGGGAGCCTGGGCCGCCTACGGGCCGGCCGTGTCCGCCCTGGTGCCGGCGGCCGCTCACGGCGACGGGGACGGGAACGCGGATCAGGACGGTGCCCGGGGTGAGGACGGGACCGGCGCCGAGGGCCGCGGGCCGGGACGGGCCGTGCTCCGTCTCCCCCTGCCGCTGGCGACGGCCACCGCCCATCTCCCCCTGCTCCTGTGGGCGCTGGCCGCCGGCGCGGGTGCCCACACGGTCACGGCCGCTCTGCTGGCCACCGCGGCGGCCGGCACCGCCGTCGCGCTGCGGGCACCGGCGCTGCCGGTCCGGATCGTCGCGGTCGTCGGCTCGCTCTGCACCGGCGCGGTGGGGGTCGTCTCGGCGGGCGTGCTCGGGTGGAGCGCGGACGGTCCGGGCACCGCCGCGCGGTCGGCGGTGCTGCTGGTCCTCGCCGCGGCCGTCGCCCTGGTGGCGGCCCGGTCCGTCCGGGAGTCCGGTGTCACCGTGGCCGCCGCGACCGCCGCGGGGCTGTGCGCGGTCGCCGGAGCGGGCGGGGTACTGCGGGCGTCGCTGCCGGCAGTGTGGATGGTGCCGGGGTACCTGGTCTGCGGTGCGGCTCTGCTCGCGGCCGTGCGGACACCCCTTGACCGGGCGTCCCGCCGGGGGCTCGTACTCGCCTCGCTGGCGGTCCAGGGCCTCGCGGTGCTGTGGTCCGTGCCGCTGGTCGCCGGGACGCTCATCGGTCCGGTGACCGGGCTGGAGCGGCCCTGGTCCGGTGTGCCGCGTGACTTCCGGGCCGCCGTGTTCCAGGACGTGCCCTGGCCCCCCGACGCGGCCACCGTGCCGCTCGTCCTCGCCGTCGTCGCGGGCGCCCTGACGGTGGTGGCCCGGCGCCGCGCGCAGGAGTGGCCGCTCGCGGCGGTGGGGGCGATCGTCTCGGGCTGGGCGACGCTGCTGGTCCTGCCGGGCGTGCTGGAACTGCCCTACGGCGCGGGCCTGGTGGTGCAGGGTGCCCTGGTCGTGGCCGCGCTGGGTGGTGCGGAGCGGGCCCGTCGTGCGGCCGGCGGCACGTCGCCGCTGATGCTCACGGCCATGGTGCTGGCCCTGGTCACCTCCGTCGCTCTCGTCCTGGTCTCGCTGGCTTCGGAGCCGGTGACGATCGGCGTGCTCGTGGCGGCGACCCTCGGGTTCGGCGCCGCCGCCGCGCGCCCGGGGTTCGGCCCGTTCGCCGCGCCCGCCGCCTTCGTCCACGCCACCGCGTTGGCCTGCGCGATCGGGGCGTCCGCCGGTTGGCAGCCGCCGCAGACCGCGCTGCTGGTCCTGCTCGTGCCCGCCGTCGCGGCCCTCGTGGCGGCCCGCCCGGTGGGCCGGGCCACGGCCGTGTCCGTCGAAGGGGCGGGCGCGGCGGCGGGGCTGCTCGCCCTCGCCCTGGCCGCGACCGACCCGCCGATGCTGGCGCTGGTGCTCTCCCTCTGCGGACTCGTGGCGGCCGGGGCCGCGCTCCGCCCGGACCGGCGGCCGGCCGCCCATGTCGCCGCCGTGCTGCTCCTGCTCGCCACCTGGGTGCGGTGGGCGGCCTGGGACGTCACCACTCCGGAGGCCTACACCCTGCCGGTGACCGTGCCCGCACTCGTCGTCGGCTTCCTGAGGCGCCGCCGCGACCCTGACCTCTCCTCCTGGCCCGCATACGGCGCCGGCCTGGCCGTCACCGCCGTGCCGAGCCTGCTCATGACGTGGGGCGACCCGCACTGGCTCCGGCCCCTGCTGCTCGGTACCGCGGCCCTGGCCGTCACCCTGGCCGGAGCCCGCCACCGGCTCCAGGCGCCGCTCGTCCTCGGGGGGACCGTGCTCGCCCTGGTGGCACTGCACGAACTCGCCCCGTACGCCGCCCAGGTCGTCGGCGCGCTGCCCCGGTGGGCGCCTCCCGCTCTGGCCGGACTGGTACTGCTCGCCCTGGGCGCCACCTACGAGCAGCGCCTGCGCGACGCGCGGCGGGTACGGGAGGCTCTCGGGCGGCTCCACTAGCGCCTGTCCGACGGGCCCGGGAGCCCCGTCGCGCCCCGGCGGACGCGGCGGCGGTCACTGGAAGGGACGGCTCCGGTACCGGTCCCCCGCGCCGGTACCGGAGCCGCCCGTGCCGGCTACGGGGCCATCTCGTAGGCGCCGGACAGCGCCTCGACCCGCTCCCAGACGCGCGCCGAGCGCGCCTCGTCGACGACGGGCCGCCGGACGGCGCCGAGGGCCCAGTCCTGCTGGAGCCGCGTGGCGGAGTCCTTGCCGTGGAGCTCCACCGCGTGGTGCGAGAAGTCGCGGACGAGGACGGCGAACAGCTCGTCGATCACGTCCTCGTCGAGGCCGGTCCGCTCGGCCTGTTCCAGGATCAGCTGACCGTGCACGACGAGGGCGAACAGCTGCCCCACGGAGAGCAGCAGGTCCAGGTCGCGGCTCTGCTGCTCGTCGGGTGCCGCGGTGGTGACGAACGCGCACAGGGCGTCGGCCTGTTCCCGGAAGCGGGCCACGTTCGGCACCCCGGCGTAGGTGTCGAAGGCGGTGCGCCAGTCGTGGAACCGGATGGAGCCGAGCCCGCGGGCCGGTCCCTGCCGGAAGAGGAAGGTGTCGTCGTCCGCGTCGAGACGGGTCGGCACCGGCGGGTGCTCCACCGGGTCGAGGAGGTGGTTGCGCAGGAACTTCAGGATGAGCGCCAGGTTGACGTGGACCGTGCCCTCGAGCTTGGGCAGGCTCCGGATCTCGACCGCGGCCTGGGCGAAGTAGGTGTCCTTCTCGAACCCCTTGGCGGCGATGACGTCCCACATCAGGTCGATGACCTTCTCGCCCTCGGTGGTGACCTTCATCTTGGTCATCGGGTTGAAGAGCAGGTAGCGGCGGTCGTCAGGCCCGGCGGACCGGAAGTAGTCGACGGCCCGGTCGCTGAACAGCTTCATGCCGACCAGGCGGACGTAGGCGTCGATCAGCTCGCGCCGGACGTGCGGGAAGGCGGTGACGGGGCGGCCGTACAGGATGCGGTGGCGGGCGTGGGTGACGGCCTCGTACATGGCGTGTTCGCAGATGCCGATCGAGGCGGTGCACAGGTTGAACTTGCCGACGTTGACGGTGTTCAGGGCGGCGTCGAAGGCGGCCCGCCCGGTGTGCAGCACGTCCTGGGGCCCGACCGGGTAGTTCTCCAGGCGGAACTCGCTGACGTACTTGGAGGAGTCGACGACGTTCTTGACCAGGCGGTAGTCGGGGTGACGGCTGTCTGCGGCGAAGAAGACGTAGCCCTCCGGCCCCTCGACGTCGGTGCGGCGGCCGAACACCGACACGAGCCCGGCGGCGTTGCCGTTGCCGATGTAGTACTTGGAGCCGGTCGCCCGGAAGCCTCCCTCCCCGTCGGGTTCCAGCAGCATGTCGGTGGAGTAGATGTCGGCGCCGTGGCTCTTCTCGGAGAGGCCGAACGCGAACACCTCGCCCCGGGAGAGCAGTTCGGCCGCCCGGGCGCGGGCGTCGGCGTTGTCGCTCTGCCAGACGGGGCCGAGGCCGAGGATGGTGACCTGCCAGGCGTACCAGTAGTCGAGGCCGTAGAACCCGAGGATCTCGTTGAGGGCGGCGATGCGGGCGGTGTCCCAGCGCTGGTCCGGCCGGTCGCCGTCGGCCGCGGGGGTGAGGAAGGTGGCGAAGAGGCCTTCCTTCGCTGCGAAGGCGAGGAAGTCCTCCAGCCACGCGCGCGAGCGGTAGTCGTCGATCAGCCTGCGCTTGCCGCGCGCCTCGAACCAGTCGACCGTGGCACGCAGCAGCCTGCGCGTCTCCGGGTCGAAGTGCGCCGGGTCGTAGGTGCGGGGGTTGAACAGGAGCTGGTCGGCCATGAGGGGTGCCTTCCGGGGATCGGGTCGGACGTGCCCGACGGATACGGGCGGGACGGGAAACGGGGTGGGTGCGGGCGGCGTTCGGCGTCAGCCCCGGCCGCCGGGCGGTGCGGCGCGGAGTCTGTGCAGGGTGTCGAGGACGTCGTCGAGCCACGCGATGGTCATCCGCTCGAAGGCGATGCCGCCGCGCAGCACGACGTGCTGGAGCTCCCGGCCGACGTCGAGCGACCGCGGTGGGCCGGGGGCGCCGAAGTCCCTTGCCTCGCCGGCGAGGTAGCGGCGGAGGCGGTCGTCGTGTGCCTCGCGGTGGCGTTCGACCTCGGTGATGAGCGCGGACGGATCGCCGAAGGCCGCGCCGCGGATCTTCACGGCCAGCTCGTGCCGGATGCTCTCCGGCTGGACCGGCTCGTGCAGCCACGCGGCGAGTGCCGCGCGGCCCGGCGGCGCGACGGAGTACTCCTTCTTGTCCGGTGCCCCCCGCTGTGCCACTTCGCGGACGTCCAGCAGGCCGTCCGCCTCCATGCGCCTGAGCACGCGGTAGATCTGCTGGTGGGTCGCGGTCCAGAAGTACCCGATGGACCGTTCGAAGCGGCGCGCGAGTTCGTAGCCCGAGCCAGGTTGTTCCAGCAGGGAGACGAGGATCGCGTGTTCGAGCGCCATGCTCCGGATCCTTCTATGCAACTTGTTGCATAGACAAGCCGCCGAGCTGTGATGAGACACGCCTCACTCGCCGGTTCGCGCGATTTGCACCTTTCTCCATGATCGACGCTCCCGTCCAGGAGGAAGGCGGCTGCCGGGGGGCACCGCCGGGGGGACGACAACATGTCGCGACTTCAGGAACAGCCGCGTACCCGCGGCTCCGGCCGGCCGCGCCCGCTGACCCGACGCGTCGTCGCGGTGCTGGGCCGCTGCCTCGCCGGTGTCACGGCGGTCACGGCGTGCGGCGGCGGTGACGGCTCGGGAACGGCGGGCTCCACCACGAGCACGAGCAGCACGCCCGCGACGGTCGCGACCGGCTCCGAGCCGGCCATCGACACCCCGCTGGAGGCCGGGACGACACCCACCGATCCCGAGCCCACGTTCACGGAGAGAGCGAACCCGACGAGGACACGTACGGGACGGACACGGAGACCGGGACGGAAAGGGCCACCGACGACGTGTCCGGCGAGACGGGCGGTGTACCGCACGGCGAATGGACCGGTACCGCGCTCGTCACCGTGGACTTCGCCGACCCGGGACGCGCCGCCGATCCCCGGTCCTACGAACTCCCCGCCACGCTGATCATCGACGATCCGACGGGGAGTCCGTCGAAATCGCCTACTGGTCACTGTCCGACGACGGGGACGGCTCGTTCTCCGGCCGGCTGACCGACACGGCCTCCGCCGCGGGGCGGTGCCGTCGAACGGGACCCGGAGCTCCGCCCGGCGCCTCGGCGGCGGAAGCGGACCGCTGAACCTTGCCGGACCTCAGGAACGGCGACCAACCCGGGACCTCTGGCGTCCACGGGCCACCCGGGGCTTCCTGCGCTGTTCACGGTGTTTCTCACACCGTGTGAAGCACTGCCGGTCGAACGCGGGCCTCAGGATCGCTCGGCGCGGTAGAGACCCCGGCCGGACCTGCGGATACGGGACGCACCCACGAGGCGGTCGAGCGTGCTGCGGACCGCGTTGATGCTGCCGCTGTCACTGTCCCGGCCCAGGGCCGCCGCGACGTCACGGGCGCGCACGTCCACGTCGCCGACATTGGCGAAGTAGTCGAGGATCTGCTCGGTCAGCCTGCCGTAGCCGCGCTGGTCCGGCTCCGCGCCGGTCCCGGAGGGGCGCTGCTTCCCGGTGGCCCGGCGTCCCGACCGCCGGTCGGCGGGTGTCCGCGTCGCGTCCGGGCCGGGGGCCTGCGCGGGAGCGGTCCGGGCCGCGGTCTCCTCGGCGGGTGCCGCTGCCGCCGGTGCACCGGAAACGGCAGGCGCCTCGGCGGCCGACGGGGCCCGCATCAGCACCTCGAGCGCGCTGAGCGCCCGCTGGACGGAGCCGAGATGGGCCACCACCGCCGCCAGTTCCCTCTCCAGTGCCTGCTTCTGGAGTTCGAGGCGCGCCAGGTCTTCCTGCAGACTCTCAGCGGTGACCTCGATGTTGTGCGCGGCGCCGGTTGCCGAGACCATGTGTTCCTCTCATCCTCGACTCTTCCCCGGCCATCATAGGCCGCGGCCGAACTCCAGGTTCCCTTGACAGGCGTCGAGAGGATGCCTCATCAATTGTTGCCACTGTTGGGACGTCAACGCAACAGGCGTGCGGTACATCCTGTGCAGCCTTTCCGAGACCGCCGCCATGCGTGTGTCGATCAAGTGGATCGCCTCCTGGAGCATGCGTATCCGCGCCTCCAGCAGAGCTGACTCGGCTGCCAGGGAGACACTGACGACAGCGGGATCGGGGGTCTGACCGGGGTCTGCGGGCATGGTGCGTCCTTCATTGCGGCTGGGCCTGGGTGCGCTGCAGAAGCGTAGGCGGGCCCGGTGGCCCGGCGACACCGGTACGGCGTGAGGAAACACCATCACCGCCATCCGTCACAAGATGAACATTCGCCCTGTCATAAGGGCGAAAGCCGCACACAGGCTCTCTGCCGGACCACGGCATCACCGTCGCCCGGGCACACCAGTGGCTCGGCCGATCAACCCCGAAGAGGTTTCCCCATGAACCGTCGTTCCCTCCTCCGGCGTGTCCGCATGCCGCTCTCCCTGGCGGTCACCGCCGGCGGTGCCGCGGCGCTGCTCGCCACGTCGGTCGCCCCGGCCGGTGCGGACAGCGGACCGTCCTCGCCGCACCGCAAGCCCACCGTCGTACTGGTGCACGGCGCTTTCGCCGACTCCTCCAGCTGGGACGGGGTCGTGAAGGAGCTCAAGCGTGACGGCTATCCGGTGGTCGCCGCCGCCAACCCGCTGCGCGGGCTGAGCACCGACGCCGCCTATGTCAGGCAGGTCGTGGCCGGCATCGACGGGCCGGTGATCCTCGTCGGGCACTCCTACGGCGGTGCGGTCATCAGCAACGCGGCCCGGGGCGCCGACAACGTGAAGGCACTGGTCTACGCCGCCGCCTTCATGCCCGACGAGGGGGAGAGCGCGCTGCAGCTGGCGTCGAAGTACCCCGGCAGCTCGCTGGGGCAGGCCCTGCACCCGGTCCCGATCACGCACCCCGACGGCACCGAGGACGCGGACCTCTACATCCAGCAGCCCAAGTTCCGCGACCAGTTCGCCGCGGACGTGGCACGGAGCACCGCCGATCTCATGGCGGTGGCCCAGCGGCCCGTGACCAACTCCGCGCTGGAGGAGGCCTCGGGGGAGCCCGCCTGGAAGACGATCCCGTCCTGGGCGCTCGTGGCCACCGAGGACCTCAACATCCCTGCGAAGACGCAGCGCTTCATGGCCGAACGGGCCGGGGCCCGCACGGAGGAGGTCCGGGCGTCGCACGCGGTGGCGGTGTCCCAGCCCGACGACGTCGCCCGGCTCATCGGGAAGGCGGCACGGACGGTCCGATGACCGGCCCGTGATCCGGGAGGGCGGAGTGGCGCGGGATCGCCGCTCCGCCCTCTCGCTGCGCCGCCGGCCGGGTCGGCGGGCCGGCCACGGGGACGGAACAGTGGCAGGAGACGACAGAAGGAGGTGGCCCCTGCGGACAGGGGCCACCTCACTGCGGACGGGTCACGACTGCGGGTAGGTCACGCCTGCGTGGCGAACCAGTCCGCGAACCGGGTCTCGGCGATGTGGGCGTCGGGGCCGGGCAGGAGGGTGGTCTCCTGGAGTTCGGCGCCGAAGTACGGGGCGTGCGGGTCCGTCACCACCGTACGGGGGTCGTTCTGGGCGGCGAGGGCGTCGCGCAGGAGCTCGTCCAGCTGGAAGGCCTCGGGGCCCGCCACCTCCACGACGCCGTTGACCGGAGCCCCGGTGGCCGCGCGGCCCACGGCGGCGGCCACCTCCTCGGCGGCGATGGGCTGGATCCCGACAGGGGCGAGGTGCACCGTGTCGCCGACCGTCGACGACGCCGCGATGCCGGCCATGAACTCGAAGAACTGCGTGGCGTGGACGATGGAGTAGGGGATTCCCGACTCCTTGATCAGCTCCTCCTGTGCCACCTTGGCGCGGAAGTAGTCGCTCTCGGGGAGCCGTTCGGTGCCCACCACGGACAGGGCGACGTGATGGGTCACTCCGGCCTCCGCCTCTGCTTTGAGGAGGTTGGTGGTCGAGGTGCGGAAGAACTCCATGACGGCGTCCTTCTCGAAGGACGGGGAGTTCGAGACGTCGACCACGACGTCGGCACCCCGCAGAACCTCGGCGAGCCCCTCGCCGGTCAGTGTGTTGACGCCGGTGTTGGGCGCGGCGGGGACGGCTTCGTGGCCGTGCTCCGTGAGCTTGGCGACCAGCTTGGAGCCGATGAGGCCGGTGCCTCCGACGACTACGACCTTCATGATGTCCGTCCTCTCGATACGTCTTCTCGTAAGGGGTGCGGGGCACGCCCGGAAGGCGGTCCGCCCGGCCCGGTCTCATCCCTCACCAGGAAGGACCGGACGGCGGCCGCGCGTGTGACACGGGGACCGGAACGCAGAGCGCGACCCGCGACCCGCGGAATGCCGGAGGGCTGAACGCGCGGGAGCTTTCCGCCTATTCGACCAGCTTTCCTTCGGCG
Organism: Streptomyces sp. NPDC041968; assembly: GCF_055589025.1. Lineage (NCBI taxonomy): Bacteria > Bacillati > Actinomycetota > Actinomycetes > Kitasatosporales > Streptomycetaceae > Streptomyces > Streptomyces sp. NPDC041968. The sequence goes on from NZ_JBVJCB010000002.1 coordinate 228,614, forward strand.
GACACCTCCTCCATCAAGGTCGCGATGTCCTCGGGGATCGGCGCGATGCTCTCGTGGGTGATTCCGGCCGTCGGGGACCACACCAGGTTGACCCGCAGTGCGGGGTCCGTGTCCGGGTGGTCGCTGCGGTTGTGGCAGCCTCGGGTCTCGCGGCGTTCGAGGGCCGCCTCCAGGGTGGCCCGGGCCGCGAGGGCGGCGGACTTCAGGTCGAAGGCGTGCGCGAGGTCCTGGAAGCCGGCGATGTCCGGGTGGACGCCGACGTCCTCCATGCGCTTCTCGATCACGCCGAGTTCTTCCAGCCCGGCCCGCAGCCCCTGCTCGTCGCGGACGACACCGGCGTGCTCGGTCATGGTGTTGCGGATGGCGCGCTGCAGGGCGCGTACGTTCTCCGGCCCGTCCGCGGCGAGCAGGTCGTCGACCTCCGCGCGCGCGAGTGCCACCGCTGCCGCCGAGCGCGGCTGCGCGGTCAGCGCCTCGGAGTAGGCGGCCGCCGCCCGTCCCGTGATGCGGCCGAAGACCAGCAGCTCGATGAGGCTGTTGCCACCCAGACGGTTGGCGCCGTGCAGTCCGCTGGACGCCTCACCGATGGCGTACAGGCCGCGTACGTCGGTGCTGTGGTCCTCGTGCCTGACCCAGACCCCGCCCATCGAGTAGTGCGCCGTCGGCGCTATCTCGATCGGCTCGCGGGTGATGTCCAGCATCTGCAGGTCCAGCAGCGTCTGGTACACCCGGGGCAGCCGGTTCATGATCGTCTGCCGGGGCAGGTGGGAGACGTCGAGCCAGACGCCGCCCTTGTCCGTGCCGCGGCCTTCCTTGATCTCGGTGTAGGAGGCGAGGGCGACCCGGTCGCGCGTGGACAGCTCCATGCGTTCGGGGTCGTAGCGGTTCATGAAGCGTTCGCCGAGGGCGTTGCGCAGGATGCCGCCCTCGCCCCGTGCGGCCTCGCTGACGAGGGTGCCGGCCGCGTTCTCCGGCTCGATGATGCCCGAGGGGTGGAACTGGACCAGCTCGGGGTCGCGCAGCCGGGCTCCGGCCTCGACGGCCAGCCGGAAGGAGTCACCGGTGTTCTCGTCGCGCCGCGAGGACGTACGCCGCCAGATGCGGGTGTGCCCGCCCGCCGCCAGGATGACCGCGTCGGCGTGGATGAGGTAGCGCTGTCCGTCCGTGAGCCCGAAGCCGTAGGCCCCGAACACGGCGCCGTCGTGCACCAGGAGCCGGGTGATGTACACGCCGTCGAGCACGGGGATCCGGAGCTGGTCGGCACGCCGGATGAGCGTGCGCTGGATCTCCAGGCCGGTGTAGTCGCCGGCGAAGGCGGTGCGCCGGAACTTGTGCGCGCCGAAGAAGCGCTGGGAGATGCGGCCGTCGTCCTCCCTGGCGAAGGCCATGCCGTAGCGCTCCAGGTCGTCGATGCCCAGGGCGGCGCCCTTGGTGACGATCTCCACGGTCCGAGGGTCGGCGAGCAGGTAGCTCTCCTTGAGGGTGTCCGCCGCGTGCTGCTGCCAGCTGTCCTCGGGGTCCATGGTGGCCAGCGCCGCGTTGATGCCGCCCGCGGCGAGGGCCGTGTGGGCGTCCTCCTTGGCACGCTTGCCGACGGCCAGGACGTCCATCCCGGCCTCCGCCAGTTCGATGGCGGCCCGGAGGCCGGCGCCACCCGTACCGATCACGAGCACCAACGTGGACAGACGTTGTTCGGTGAGAGCCATGTTTGTTCCGATCACTTGGGTCGTCTTCCAGTACGACCGGTCGATCGGGCCGTTTGTGACACCGTGTGCGCGGGCGCGGCCGACGAGCCCCGACCGAGGGCTCAGCCGCTCGACGACGCCACGTAGGACGACAACTTGTCCGGGTTCATCACCCACATGAGCCGGTCGATGCCCTGCGCCGACGCGTCGATGCAGAGCAGGGCCACGGCCTCTCCCCCGGACCGGACGAGCACGGCCGGGCGATCGTTGGCCTCGACCCAGCTGACGTCGGACCGCGGCCAGAAGCGGGGTGCGAAGGCGGCGAGGTACTTGGAGACGTGCGGACGCCCGACCACCGGGATCCGGGACGCTCCACGGATGCCTCCGCCGTCCGTGTAGCTGACGACGTCCGCCGCCAGGACCCGCTCCAGGGTCTCGAGGTCGCCCGTCTGCGCCGCGGTGAGGAACACCTCCAGAAGACGCTGGTGCTGGGACCGGCTCACCTGCTCGCGGCGTTCGGTGGCGAGGTGTTTGCGGGCCCGGCTCACCAGCTGGCGGGTGTTGCCCTCGCTCGTCTCCAGGATGGCGGCCACCTGCTTGTAGGGGTAGTCGAAGGCTTCTCGCAGGACATAGGCGGCCCGTTCCACGGGGTTGAGTCGCTCCAGCAGGAGAAGCACCGCCATCTCGACGGCCTCCGCCCGTTCCGCCCCCACCTGCGGGTCCGAGCTGGTGTCGACGGGCTCGGGGAGCCAGGGGCCGACGTACGCCTCACGCCGGACCCTGGCGGACTGGGCCGTGTTGATCGCTAGGCGGGTGGTCACGGTGGCCAGGAAGGCGGCCGGCTCGACGATGTCCGTGCGGTCGGCCTTCTGCCACCTCAGCCACGCTTCCTGCAGCACGTCCTCGGCCTCGACGGCGCTGCCCAGTACGCGGTAGGCGATTCCGAAGAGCCGCGGCCGCGCCTCGAGGAACCGCCGTGTCGCCTCGTCGAGAGAGCCGGGGCCGTCGACTGCGTGCATGGTGCCCCCTTCGGCACAGCTACCGGCCATGCTACAACCGGCCCGCCGGGAGCGCCGGGCGGGAAACGGGGGCCGGTCGCACGCGCCCGCGGACCGTCCCACCGGTCGCCGGCCGGGCCGCCGGCGGCCAGCCGGGTCCCTGCCGTGCCCCGCCCTGTCCCGCCCTGTCCCGCGGGCCTCGCCCCTGCCGTGCTCCGGGTGCGGCGGGAGCCTCGCTGTCACAGATCGGCGGCCTGCCCGGTCCTGGTTCCAGCACAGCGATACGACGCCCCTCCACGGGTGAGAGAGGTACATCATGATGCTGACCCGCCGCCGGGATCCGTCGGCTCCGTCGCAGCGCACCGGCTCCGGCGAGGGTGACCCGAGAGGCCCGGAGCCGGTGGGCCTGGACGCCCTCCCCCGTACCGTGGCCGTGGTGGTGGGCGCCGGTGGCGTGCTCGGAGCGGCTCATGTGGGTGTGGGGCACGCCCTGGAGCAGCGCGGATTCCGACCGGACATGATCATCGGCACCTCGGTGGGCGCACTGAACGGGGCCATAGCGGCGGCGCATCCCGACCGGGCCGCCCCGTGGCTGGAGCACGTGTGGACCGAACTGCGCCGCCGCGACGTGTACCAGCTCGGTCTCCCGTCCTCGCGGGCCGGCATCTTCACGGACCGGGGCCTGCGCCGCCTGATCGCCCGGGCCGGGCTGCCGTCGCGGATCGAGCGCTTGGCGGTGCCGTTCACGGCGGTGGCGATGGACCTGGTCACCGGTGCTCCGGCACTTCTCGACCACGGTGACCTCGAGACCGCCCTGCTCGCGAGCGCGGCCATCCCGGGCATCCTCCCCCCGGTCGACCGCGAGGGCCGCACCCTCGTCGACGGCGGGTTGATCGCGTACGTTCCGGTCCTGGCGGCCTTGCGGGCGGGGGCGGCCAGCGTGGTGGTGGTGCCGACCGGCCCGGAGAGCTCACCGCTGCCGCAGACCACGCCGCCCCCGCGGGCGGGTGCCATCGCGTCGCGGGTCGGCCTGGTGCTCGTGCACCGTCAGATCGAACGGGACCTCGCCGAGGTGTCCCGCCGGGTGCCGACCGTCGTCCTGCCGACCGGGACGGACGTCTGGCCCGCCCCGTGGGACTTCCGCCACAGCCGGCGGCTCATCGACGCCGCCGCCACGACGGCCGGACGCTTCATCGACGGCCTGCGGGTCAGCGGGCCGGGCCTGTACCGGGCCGATCAGGCCCCGGCCGGCCCCGCCGTCACCGAGCCGGAACCGGCCGCGTCGACCGTGACCGGGTGGGCACCGCACCGCATCGCTGCGAGGGCCGGCCTGTGAGTACCATCGCGTTCCTCAACATCGGCATGCACGGGCACATCAACCCGACGCTGCCCGTCGCGGCCGAACTGGTCCGGCGTGGCCACACCGTCACGTACCACACGTCCCCCGCGTTCCGTGAGGAGATCGCGGCCACCGGTGCGACCGTGCGCCTCTACCCGGGCGGCGACCAGCCGCTCCCGGACCCGCCGACGCCCGTCACGTTGGTCGAGGCCCTGGCGCGCACCGCACTCGGTCTGCTTCCCGCCGTCCTCGCCGACCTGCGCGGCGACCGGCCCGACCTGATCGTCCACGACAGCGCCTGCCTGTGGGGCGCGCTCGCCGCCCGTGAGCTGGGCGTGCCGGCCGCGTCGTCGTTCACCACGTTCGCCTACAACCGCCACGTGCCCAGCCCCACCCGCGGCTCACGGGAGCTGCTGACCGCGGCGGCGGCCCGCCCCCGCAGCCTCCTCGGCTACGCGGCGGCACGGCTGGCGCTGCACCGCCGCTACGCCACGTCGGGGGTGCCCCTGCTCGACCTGGCCGACATACGGCAGCCGCTGAACCTCGTGTACACCTCGCGGGCCTTCCAGCCCGCCGTCGAGGAGTTCGACCGGTCCTACCGGTTCGTCGGCCCCAGCATCGGCGCCCGGCCGGACGACCCGTCCTTCCCGTCCGACCGGCTCCGGGACCCGGTGCTGTACGCCTCGTTGGGCACGGTCTTCAACGCCGACCCGCGGCTGCTGCGCACCTTCGCCACGGCGCTCGCCCCCCTGGGAGGGACGGTGGTGGTCTCCACCGGCCAGACCGACCCGGCGGCGCTGGGCGCCCTGCCCGTCAACGTGATCGTCCGCCGCTCCGTGCCGCAGCTGGAGGTGCTGGACCGTGCGGCGCTGTTCGTCACCCACGGTGGGATGAACAGTGTCAACGAGGCCATGTTCGCGGGTGTCCCGCTGCTGGTCGTCCCGCAGGGCGCCGACCAGCCGATGGTGGCCCGCCGCGTCGTGGAGCTCGGAGCGGGCCTGTCGATCCGCACGGAGAACGTCACCGAGGACTCGGTGCGCGGTGTCGCCCGGCGCCTGCTGGAGGACTCCCGGTTCCCGGCGGCCACGGCCGGTCTGCGGGCCACTCAGCGTGAGGCGGGCGGGTACTGGCGGGCCGCCGACGAACTGGAGCGGTACCTGCGTCCGGACGGCCCGGCCGCTCCCCCGGCCCCCGTCCCTCCGCAGGAGGCTTGAACGATGCCGCCTGTCGTCGTCACCCTGCTGGTGCTCGCCGGGCTGTCGGAGGCCCTCGGGCGCGTCACGCCCGTCGCGGTGGGCCGACCCGGTGTGCCCCGCAGGCGGATCGTCCGGCTGTTGCTGGCCGGCGCGGTCGTCGAGGGTGCCGTGTTCGCGCTCTGGCCGCTGACGGCCTGGACCCTGGCCGAACTCCTGCTGTCCTCGCCGCCTCCCGGTGGCGGGCTGGAGTGGACCCCCGGCCTGCTCGTCCCCCTGGCCCTCTCGGCCGTGCTCGCGTTCCCCCTGCTCGGGCCCCTGCTCCACCTCCTGCTCTTCGTCGGGGTGGGCGCCGGTCTGACCGGTCCGCTGTCCGCGGAGACCGGTCTGGGCTGGTGGACCGCCGCCGGCTGCGTGGCCGTGGCCGGAGTGCTCCTCGGGGTCACGGTCGAAGGGGTACGGCGGCTGGTCGTGCGGATCAGCGCCACCGACGCGGTGGAGACGCCGTGAACGACTTCGTGCTCTGGGCCGTCGCCCTCGGGCCCGCCCTGCTCGCCGAGGGCCTGCTGGCCCGCTACGAGGTGCTGGCCTACGGTGCCGGCTGGCGGGACCCGATCACCGAGCTGCCGGAAGGCGTGCCGTACGCACGCGGCGCGGACCCGGACCGCCCCCCGGACGCCTACCTGGTCTATCTGGACGGGATCGGCAAGCGCCGGGTCCGTGACAGCCGGGACGGCGGCCAGTTGGTCAGGGCCGTGCTCGACGGGGCGCCGGAACTGCGGGTGCTGGGACAGGTCCAGCCGTACTCGCCGCTCGCCGACCCGCTGGCCGACCGGCCCGTGTGGTCGTGGCTGCGCCGGCGCGTGGGTCTGCTGCTCTTCCTGCACAACGTCATGCAGATCTTCGTGGCCGCCGACCACCGCTACCGGCCGCTGTACAACCGGGCCGTCGGTTCGCAGATCGCCACCCAGCTGCGGCTCGCCGGGTACCGGCCCGGCAGCGGCGTACCCGTGGTCCTGCTGAGCTACAGCGGCGGAGCGCAGGTGGCCACCGGCGCGGTCGGCGAACTGCACGAGCGGCTGGGCTGCCCCCTGCTGCTCATCATGTTCGGCGGCTTCCACAACGGCGCCAACGACCTCACCCGCGCCGAGCACGTACATCGGCTCACCGGTTCGGGCGACCGGATCGAGCGGGTCGGTACCTGGATGTTCCCGCAGCGCTGGCCGCTCCTCCGCGGCAGCGGCTGGAACCGGGCCGCCCGCGAGGGAAGGATCACCGTGCACCGCTTCGAGCCGGCCACGCACGTCGGGCCGCGGAGCTACATCAGCCGGACGGCTCTGCTGCCCGACGGCCGCAGTCATCTGACCCACACCGCCGACACCGTGGTCGCGCTGATCCGCGCGCACTGCCGCGGCCGTGCGGAGGAAGCACCGGGCCGGTGACCGGCTGAGCCCTCGGTGAGGTTCTCACCGAGGGCTCATGCGTGTCCGGGGCCGGGGTTCCCGGGTTCGTCGATCCCGAAGCGGGGCGTCCCCACGCTCCAGGTCCACCTGCTGGGGCACTCCGTCGGCCGACGGCGACCGGCGTTGCGGTGGCGGAAGCCGACATGACGCCACGCCCACGGGTGGAACACACCGTCGGCGTGGCGGGTGGCGTACCGGCGGCGGCCGCCGGGTCCCGGGCGTCAGCCGAACTGACCGGGCTGGTAGTCGCCGGCGGGCTGCTGGTTGATCACGTTGATCCGGTTGTAGGCGTTGATGATGGCGATGAGGGAGACGAGCGCGATGAGCTGCTCCTCGTCGTAGTGCTTGGCGGCGTTCTGCCAGATATCGTCGGGGACTCCCCCGGCCGCGTCGGCGATCCGGGTGCCCTGCTCGGCCAGTTCCAGCGCCGCGCGCTCCGCCTCGGTGAACACGTTCGCCTCACGCCACGCGGCGACCAGGTTGAGCCGCAGCTGGGTCTCTCCGGCGGCAGCCGCGTCCTTCGTGTGCATGTCGGTACAGAACCCGCAGCCGTTGATCTGGCTGGCGCGGATCTTCACCAACTCCTGCGTCGCGGTCGGCAGGCCCGACTCCGCGGCGATCCTGCTGGCGGAGTTGATGTGCCGGAGGATCTTGCCCGCGAAGGCGTTGCCGAAGAAGTTGAGACGCGATTCCATGGTTTCTCCTAGCCGGGTAGGGAGTTACACACTGATGACAGTTCTGCGGGGGAATGTGTGACAGGTCTGGAGGACATCGCAGGTCGGAGGCCCATGGCGGGTACGCGGGAGCGTGGCAGCACCGTGCGTTCCCACTTTCGGCGCGAGGGAGGGAACCACACCGAGTGAACGCCCCCGCCACCGCCCCGGACGAGCCTGCCGAGCACGCGCGTTTCGCCGCCCACCTCCGCGAGCTTGCCCAGGCCACCGGCGCGCGGGAGCCGGCCGTGGTGGCACGGGTTCTCGGCGATCCGGACCGGACGATGGCACGGTCCGCCGTACTGCGCCACCTGGACCGTCGGGCCGGTGACCTCCTTCCCGGCCCCGGATTCACGGCGTGGAGCGAGGCGATGACGCGGGCGGTCGGGAACGACCCGTTCCTCACACGTCGTCTGCTGGAGTGGTCGTTGCTCCGCGTCGTGGTGCGGCAGGGGCCGTGGCGGCCGGACGACCTGCTGGCCGCGTCCGACTGGCTCCAGCTCAGGGCCGCCGCGACCTCGAACGCCGAGGTGCTCCGGCTCCTCGCGGAACGCGGTCGTACCAAGCGGATCCGCCGCACCGCCGGGCTCAACCCCGCGAGGTCGGGGGAGCACTGAGCCGCGATCGCACCGGACACCATCGCCCGCACGGCGGCAGCGGGCGGTGGGGCACGGTGTGGCGGGGGGCCGTCGGAGGACGGCCCCCCGCCGCCCCCGGCGGCACACCTAGGAGAGCCAGTCGGTGTACCGGGTGGGAGCCAGGTGGGCGTCCATGTCGGTGAGGACGTCGCCCTTGACGGCCGCGAACATGCCGGCGGTCGGATCGGTGACGACCGAGCGGGTGTCGCCCTTGCGGGAGAGCGTCAGCCTGCCCAGGTCGTCGAGGGCGAAGACCTCGGGTCCGCCGATGTTGCGGATGCCGTTCAGCGGGGCGCCGACGGCGACCTCGGCCACCGCCGCGGCCACGTCCTTCGCGGCGATCGGCTGGATCGGCGTGGCGGGCAGGCGGACGTTCTCGTCGTCGGCCGTCCAGGTCAGGACCGCGGCCATGAACTCCATGAACTGGGTGGCGCGCACGATCGAGTACGGGACCCGACCGCCTCGCAGGAGTTCCTCCTGCAGCACCTTGGCGCGGTAGTAGTCCAGCTCGGGCACCTGGTCGACGCCCACGATGGAGAGAATGACGAAGTGGCCCACACCGCCGTTGCGTGCCGCGGCCAGCAGGTTGTCCATGGAGTCCCGGAAGAAGGCCGGGGACGCGTCGTCGAAGGTGGGGCTGTTCGTCAGGTTGACGACGACGCCGGCTCCTTCCATCGCCCCCTCCAGCCCCTGCCCGCTGAGGACGTCGACGCCGGTGGACAACGAGTGCGGTACGGCCTCGTGTCCGGCCGCGTCCAGCTTCTCGACGACCTGCGAGCCGATCAGCCCGGTACCGCCGATCACCGCGATCTTCATGGCGTGCCTCTCCTCTTCTCCGAGAACGTGTGGCCCAGGAACCACTGTGTGGGCGACGGAGGCAAACGGCGCTTCGAGCGCCGCGAAGGGGGGAGCGTCAGGGGCCGTCCACGAACGTGACCGTCTCCTCCAGCGCGGCCCGGCCCGTCCGGGTGGCGTGCACGGCGCTGTCCTCGTACCCGATGGACATGCCGCAGAAGAGGATCAGGTCGCGCGGGGGTGCGACGGTCTCCGCGACGGTCCTGTGGAACTTCGCCCAAGCCATCTGTGTGCAACTGTGTAGGCCCTCCGCACGCAGCAGAAGCATCACGTTTTGCAGGAACATGCCAACATCGGACCACTGCGGATGGCCCAGATCGCGGTCGATGTAGCAGAACAGTGCGGCGGGTGCCCCGAAGCACTCCCAGTTCGCGGACGCCGCCCTCTGGCGCGCCTCCGTGTCCTTGCGCGCGATGCCGAGGGCTCCGTACCGCTGCTCCCCGAAGGCCGACCGGCGTTCGCGGTACGGCGACTTCAGCTGCGGCGGGTACTGCTCGTACTCCGGTTCGTCCCAGGGGTCACCGGCGGCGAGGCGGGCCCCCGCGCGCTTCTTGAGCGCGGCCAGCGGCCCGCCGCTGAGCACGAAGGCGTGCCAGGGCTGGAGGTTCGACCCGGAGGGCGCCCAGGCTGCGGCGGACAGCACACGCCTCAGCACCTCTTGCGGGACGGGCCGGTCGGTGAAGCGGCGTACGGAGCGCCGGGTCTCGACCGCCTCGTAGACATCCATGAGGACACATCTCCCTGTCGTTCATGATCATGGTTGCGATTGCGACAGTATCATTCGCGACTATCTCGTGTATAACTAGATGCCCGAGCAGCAAAAGCTCCGGCTCCCGCCGGGCCCCGATACCGCTTTCTGGAGAAGCTCCATGGCCACGCTTCTGCACATCGACTCGTCCGTGTTCCCGGCCGAGGCGTCCGCGTCCCGCTCCGTCACGGCCGCGTTCCGTCGCACCTGGGAGGAGCAGCACCCGGAGGGCACGGTGATCTACCGCGACCTCGCCACCGACCCCGTCCCGCACATCACCGCCGACGCCTGGTCCGCCGGTTACGCCGACCCCTCCGAGCGCACCGCTCGGCAGACCGCCGCGTTCGCCGTACGCCTGGAGCTCATCGAGGAACTGGAGCGGGCGGACGCCATCCTGATCGGCGCTCCCATGTACAACTACACCGTCCCGTCCACCCTCAAGGCATGGCTGGACAGTGTGCTCCTGCTCGGCCGCACGGCAGGGGAGGCGCCCTCCGCGCAGGGCACGCCGACCGTGGTGGTCGCCAGCCGCGGCGGCTCCTACGCGCCGGGCACCCCGCGCGAGGACTTCGAGTTCGTGCAGAACTACCTGGAAGCCGTACTCCGCAGCACCCTCGGCCTGGACCTCGACTTCATCGTTCCGGAACTCACCATGGCCCCCCGCAACCCGGCCATGTCCGAGCTCACGCCCTTGTTCGAGACCTCTCGGGAACGCGCCCACGCCGACGCCGTCACCAAGGCCAAGGAACTCACCGAGCGCCTCACCGCGAACAGCGGCGGCTGAACCCGCACGCCGAGGCCCGCACCGCCCCGGCCCACAGCCGGGGCGTCCTTCGTCCGGGCGCCCTACTCCCCGCCGCCGCCCGGATGGGCGAGGCGGGTCAGCAGACGCGTCAGCTGCTCGGAGCCCTCGGGCCCCAGGTCGGCGACCAGTCGCTCGGCGAGTGGCTCGGCGGCGACGTGGGCCGCGTCGAACAGCTCCAGCCCTTCGGCGGTGATCTCCACGGCCCGCGCTCGGCGGTCCCCGGGGACGGCCCTGCGCACGGCGAGGTTCTTGCGTTCCAGGTCGTCGACGACCCGCATCACCCCCGCCTTGTCCGTCCCCGTCTCCGCCGCCAGGTCCCGCTGCATGGTGGGACCGCGGTCGACCAGCACGATGAGTACCGCGAAGTGCCGCAGTTCGAGGCCGAGCGGCCGCAGCGCCTCCGACATCAGGCCGGCCGCACGCCAGTGCGCCCGCCGCAGCAGCAGGCCGAGCGCGAAGGGCGAGGTGTCTCCGGGACGGTCGCTCGCGCGCGGCGCGGCGTCCCGGGAGGAAGCGTGAGCGGCCATGACGGGCATGCTACAGCCGCCGCTTCACCCGATACCGTCTCACCTGAAACGGGCGATCCCGCCCGCGCGCCGAGGGCCAGCTCGGGCACGCGTCAACCGGTGGAGCACCGCACGTCATGTGACCCTCACGCGATTGACTCGTTCGAGAGACAGGCAGCAGCAGATCCCCGGTCGCCACCACCCGCTACCTCGAGGGCCTGACCGGTGGCGCGGGAGGACGACACGGCCGCGTGCAGCAGGTTCGGCCAGCACATGGTGGCCGGAACGCGTTGGCGCTCGCCGGAGGGCGACTGGTGCGTCCTGGCGGCGGGCAGCCGCGCGGTGACGAGCCTCGGCGTCACCCGCGACGTGAGGGCCGAGGCCGACGGACGGACCCTGGCCCGACGGGCCGCCCGCGACGCGGAGTTCGAGGTGACCGGCCGCCTGAGGACCGGGGAGGCCCTCCCCGCCCTCCCGACGGCCCGGCGGCCCGGCGGCCCGGCCCGACGCGAACGCCCCGTGACGGAGCCCGTCCCGCACCTCGACACAGACCGAGGCGGAGACTCAGCCGGTGCGGTGGCCGCTGCTCGCGCGCACGTCGAGGCGGTACGGGACCACGATGTCGAGGGGCGCCACCCTGGAGGCCGGGCTGTATATGCGATCGGCGAGGCACTGCAGGGCGCGCTCGGCGATCTGCCGCTTGTCCGGGACCACGGTGGTCAGCGGCGGGTTGGCGTACCGTCCGTCCTCGATGCCGTCGAAGCCCACGACGGCCAGCTCCTCCGGGACGCCGAGCCCACGCTCGTGGGCCACGTGCAGGGCGCCCAGGGCGAGTTCGTCGGTGAACGCGAAGACCGCGTCCGGCCGGGCCCCCGCGTCCAGCAGTGCCGCCATCGCCGCCGCCCCGTCCCCCCGGTGCAGCGTCGTCACGGGCTGTTCGAGGGCGGGGTCCGGCTCCAGCCCGGCGCCCCGCAGAGCCCTGCGGTAACCCTCCAGGCGCTGGCGGGCCGTCTCGTTGCGCAGATGCGGTTGCGGGCCGATCGCCGCGATGCGCCTGCGGCCCGATGCCAGCAGGTGCGCCGTCGCCTCCTCGGCCGCGAGGACGTTGTCCACGGCGACCCGGTCGGCCAGTCCCCGCGGCTGCCGCTCGCCAAGGAGGACGACGGGGACGTCACGGGACCGGCCGGTCAGCTCCTCAGGGCCGAGGGCCCAGGGGCTGATGATCAGACCGTCGACGAGACGGCCGCCGTCCCCCTCCAGGAGCCGCCGCTCCGCCTCCGGATCACCGAAGGTCTGATCGATGACGACGGTCCATGAGCGGTCCCGGGCGGCGTGGACGATCAGGCTGGCGAGTTCGCCGAAGTACGGTGAGTACAGCTCCGGGATGGCGAGACCGATGAGGCCGGTGCGGCCGGCTCGCAGATTGCGGGCGGCGACGTTCGGCCGGTAGCCCAGCTCGTCCAGAGCGGCCTGCACCCGCGCCCGTGTCTCCTCGGCCACCGAGACCGAACCGCTCACGACATTGGACACCGTGCGGGTGGAGACGCCCGCCAGCGCGGCGACATCCTTCAGACGACTACTCACAGCGGACATCCTCGCACGCTGCGGTGACAGTCTCCAGAATCTTGCGGCCAGCTATTGCAACGTCGCAATCAACGTCGCAACATGGTCGCCGTCCGCACAGCGCAAGGAGGCGCACATGACCGTGCCCGTTTTCCCCGGCATCGACGTCGACGACCTGGACCTCGACGTGTCCGCACACGTGCGGGCCCTGTACGAGGACGGCATCACCGCGTGCAAGGGGGCGTTCACTCCCCAGTGGGCCGACGCGCTCGGCGAGGACGTCGCCCGGGCCTTCGAGGAGGCCCGCTCCCGTCCCGGCGGCGCGGTCGGCCGCGGACCGAACCGCTACTACGTCGAGATCCACCCCGAACAGATCAGGGGGTTCGTGGACCTGGTCGACCATCCCTGGGTGCGTTCCCTGTGCACCGCGACCCTCGGCCCCGACTACCGCATCGTGGAACTCGGTTTCGACGTCCCCCTGGAGGGCGCCGTCAACCAGCCCTGGCACCGCGACTTCCCCATGCCCGAGGAGACCCGCCGCGAACGGCGCCTCACCTCCCTCGCGTTCAACGTCACCACCGTCGACACCGAGGAGGACATGGGCCCCTTCGAGATCGCTCCCGGCACCCAGTGGGACGACAGCGAGGAGTTCGAGCACGGCATGTTCCCGCCCCGCTCCCACTTCCCGCGCTACGCGGAGCGGGCCGTGCGCAAGTACCCGAAGCGCGGGGACATCTCGGCACGTACGGCCCTGACCATCCACCGGGGAACCACCAACCACTCCGTCAAGCCCCGGCCCGTTCTCGTCCTGGGCGTCGACGGGCCCGAGGCGACGAACGGCGACCGGCACGACACCGCGGTGACCCGCGCCTACTGGGAGACGCTCCCGGAGCGGGTACGGCGGCACCTGGACTGCCCGGTCGTGGAGGAGCTGACGCCGGTGACGCAGAAGCACACCATCGAGGGTCTGGTCATGGGCGATGCCTGAGACCGCCACGGTCGCCCGCACCTCCGACGGCACCCGCTCGTCCGCCGGTCGGCCCACCCAGGTCTACGCGGTCGCGGCCGTGTCCGCCCTGGGCGGTCTGCTCTTCGGCTACGACACGGGCATCATCTCCGGTGCCCTGCTCCACCTCCGCGAGGATCTGGGGCTGTCCTCACGAGGGCAGGAGATCGTCGTCAGCGTGATCCTGGTGGGAGCCATGGTCGGCGCACTGGGCTCGGGCCGTCTCGCCGGACGCTTCGGACGGCGCCGGGTGATCCTCTGGGTGGCGGTGGTCTTCGCCGCCGGCGCCCTGGGCGCCGCGCTCGCACCGGGGACCGGGTCGCTGATCGCCGCCCGCTTCGTGCTCGGCCTGGCCGTGGGCGGCGCGTCCAACATGGTTCCGGTCTACATCGCCGAACTGGCCCCGGCGGCCATCCGCGGCCGCCTCATGGTCCTGTTCCAGCTCATGGTGGCCATCGGGCAGTTGCTCGCCTACCTGTGCGGGTGGCTGTTCGCCGGCAGCGGCGGGTGGCGGATCATGTTCGGGCTGGCCGTCGTGCCGGCGATGGTGCTCGCCGTCGGCATGCTGCGACTGCCGGAGAGCCCCCGGTGGCTCGTCGAACACGGTCACGAGGAAGCGGCGGCGGCCGTCCTGCGCCGCCTTCGCCCCGGCGACGCGGACGTCGAGGCCGAGATCGGCAGCATCCGCGAAGTCTCGGCCGCCGCCCCCCGCGCGGACCGCCGAGCCCTCACCAGGCCCTGGGTCCGGCCGGCCCTGGTCGTCGCCCTGGGCGTGGCCGCCTTCTCACAGCTGACCGGGATCAACGCCGTCGTGTACTACGCCCCGACGATGCTGTCGGACGCCGGGTTCGGCGACTCGGTCGCGCTGCTCACCGGCATCGGTATCGGAACGATGCTCGTCATCGCGGGTGTCACCGGCGCGATCGCCGTGGACGCCCTCGGCCGGCGCCGCACGATGCTCTGCTTCGTGCCGCTGTCCGGGCTGGCCATGACCGTGCTGGGAGCCGCCTTCCTGCGGGACGACTCACCCGCCCAGCGCTGGACCGTGATCGCCGCGCTGTTCGCCTACATCCTGTTCAACGGCATCGGCATGCAGTCGGTCGTCTGGCTCGTCGCCCCGGAGATCCTGCCGCTGAGCGTGCGCGGCCCGGCGACGAGCCTGGCCACGCTCACGGTCTGGGGGTTCGACCTGCTGATCGCCGTGACCGCACTGAGCACGATCAACGCGGTGGGACGCTCGGGAACGTTCTTCCTGTACGCCGCGATGAACGTGCTGTGCGTGGTCTTCGTCGTCCTCAAGGTCCCCGAGACCCGCGGCAGGTCGCTCGAAAGCATCGAGAAGGCGCTACGGGCCCCGGGCAGCCTGCGGCGCAATCTGGAGGACACGGGCCGCCGGCCGTACGGCTCCTGATGCCGTGCCGGGCACCCGGACCGTCCGGCCGGACCGGGTGGCCGCCCCCACCCGTTTCAGCCCGCCGCGTGCTCCACCGCCGCCTGGGGGCGCGTCTCGGCGAACGAGTACGGAGGCCAGGGGCCGAGGAAGCGGATGCGGAGCGCGGGCTGCCCGGCCTGCGCGTCGCTCAGGACGGCACCGACCGAGTCGATGTCCTCGTGCCGGACGAGCAGGGCCGCGGACAGGACGTCGGTCTCCGCCGGGTCGCGGTGGCTCGCACCGCGGTCGCGCAGGTCCTCGACCACCGACAGCAGACGACGCCGGAGTCCGGCGTGCAGCGTGTCCGCGACCTGCCCGGCCGCGTTCTTCTCGCGCTGCTCCCGCTGCTTGGCGAGCAGCCGGCGCATGCCCGGCGACCGGGCTCCCGCCCCGGTCTCCGCCTGGTCGGAGGCGATACCGTCGGCGACCGCGGCCTCCCGGTCGAGGGTGACCTCCACGCGCAGTTCGCACCGCCCGGACAGCGCTTCCAACTGCCCGGTGACGTCGGCCTCCTGATCCCTGACCCAGTCGCCGAGCCGCTGCTCGGCAGTGCGTCCGGACGCGGTGTCGGCCGCGACGAGGACGTTGAAGGTCATCGGCAGCACACTGCCGACCCGTTCCCAGACGGTGGTGACCGCCTCGCTCTGTTCGGCGACCCAGCGCCGCACCCGGTCGTCGTCACCCTGGAAGGGGGCCGGCGTGGCCTCGTGCACCAGCGCGGCGACGCCGGTGCCCGGCACGGCCACCACGCGCAGGGGCCGCCCGTCGAGACCGGTGACCCCCGCGGCGGCGTCCGGCCGGTCGGGCAGCAGCGCGTACACGTACAGCGCGGTGTTCTCCGTCATCGGCCGGCCTCCTCCGCCCAGCGCTGCGGGTTGATCAGCTTGTCCACGACGTCGTCGACCACCTCGTCCAGCCCGCGGTGCAGGTCGGCGACCGAACCGACGATGCCGTGGTCCTCCTTGATCTGTTCCATCGCCTCGTCCAGTTCCAGCAGGGCGTCGGCGAGGCGTTCGGCCTCCTCCGGGGCGAGGTCGCCGCCGTCGATGCGCCGCATGGCCTGGCGGTCCAGGGCCTCCTGGATCACCTCGACCAGCGTCACGACGAGGGACAGCACCCCGTGCTTGAGGCTCTTCTCGTCGACGGTCAACGGCATGTCGTCTTCCCTTCTCTTTCCTGCACGGTCCCGGTACCGCTCACGCGAGGGCCGGTTCGGGGGCCGCGGACGTCAGCCACCGGAGCCAGCGCTCCGGGTCGTCGGCGGAGAGCCGGATCTCCTCGCCCGCCGTGGTGCGCAGCACGAGGACGCTCCCCTCGCCGCCGGGCCCGTACCCGGCCGCGCGCTCGACCCCGGCCACGTCCGTGGTGTCCAGTACCAGCGCGGGCCGTCCGTCCACGGGCGACTTCCAGGTGAGCCGGTCGGCCGTGAGCCGGCCCCGGCCTCCCCGCCACAACGGGCCGGACCTGCGCGGTTCCTCGTACCACAGGTGTCCGTCGGCGATCGGCGGCTCCTCCTCCCCGGCGGACCCGGCCGGCAGGACCGGTGCGAGGCGCCCCGCGAGGGCCTTGACGAGCAGGTCGTGCAGTGCCTCCGGTTCCCTGGCCGAGAGCAGGTCCCGCCGGCCGCCGGCCGACCGGACCTCGAGGCGCAGGCGTTCCTCGCCGCCGACCGTCCGCTCCGGCTTCAGCCGGACCGCGCCCACGGCGGCGAGTTCGGTCTGCCAGAGCACCTCCCTGGGCTCCTCGCGCAGCACGAGGAGACGCTGGTCGGTGAGGTACACGGTGCCGGGCCGCCAGCCGTGGTAGACGCCCTCGGTGAGCAGGTGGCCGCCGCTCATCCGGCGGACGACGCTCTCCCCCTCGCGCAGGTCGAGGGCTCGGCGGACGGCGGAGCGCTCGGCCCAGGCGCGGGTGGCCTCGTCCCAGTTGCGCATCATGCCGTACTCCAGCATCGTCTCCATCCCGGCGATGGCCGCCCGCACCGAGACGCCGATCAGCGGGATGTCCGCGACCGCGACGATGAGGTCGAGGTGGAGGACCGCGCCCTTGTTGAGCAGCACCTCGACGAGGTCGTCCAGGGTCACTCTCGGTTCGCGGGTGGGTCGCATCGGGGTCGG
Organism: Streptomyces sp. NPDC041968; assembly: GCF_055589025.1. Lineage (NCBI taxonomy): Bacteria > Bacillati > Actinomycetota > Actinomycetes > Kitasatosporales > Streptomycetaceae > Streptomyces > Streptomyces sp. NPDC041968. Next base: position 245,675 of record NZ_JBVJCB010000002.1, read on the forward strand.
GTCAGTCACGCCGCTCGGCCTCTCGTCCGCTCGCGGCCTCCTCGTCGGCCACGCCGCCCTCCACGGCTCCCCGGCCGTCCGTCTCCTGGCGGCCCGTCAGTTCGGCCTGCCCGCCGCCGTCCCGCAACTGGGCCTGCGCACTGCGCCAGCCGCACCAGGGGCACCACTGGTTCAGCAACTGCTCGACGGGGGCGCGCTTGCCGCACGCCGGACAGGTCTCCTTCTCCTCCCGGGTCTCGCGCCACGCGGCGGTCTCCGTGTCCGTGCCGGAAGGGAACTCCAGTCCGTAGCGGGCGGCCGTCTCGAAGGAGGCGAGGGCCGCGCGCAGCCGGATGCCCAGCAACTCGACCCCGGCGACCGAGACCATGATGTCGGCGTTCAGCACCAGGCCCTTGTCCAACAGGGTCTCCACCACGTGCGCGAGGCTTCCCTCGCCGTCCCGCCGGGGCTGCATGGGGGCCGCGCTCACCGCCGGCACCGTGCGGGCCGACGGCTCGCGTCCAGGGGCGACCGCGGGAAACCCGCCCTCACTGGGAGTGGTCCTTCCGGGAAAGCTGCTCATTCCAGCCGCCTTACCGGTCTTCCGGCATTCATACACCGTGGCGTGTCGCATCGGATGAGCTCAGCGTCACAGGGGGGACGCGCGGAAGGGGTGGGCCGTGATCCCCGGCAGCCGGCGGACGCGCTACTCGATCAGCGCGTCCGCGGCGATGACCAGGAGCCCGATCAGCATGTCCATGAAACCCGCCCGGCAGGAGGACGGCCAGCCCAGCCCGGCGGTACGGGCCGCCGAGACCCCGAACACGAACAGGGCGACGGTGTTGAACAGCAGGGCAACCTCGACCGCCGTCTCCTCCGACCACCATTCGGCGACCGCTCCGAGCAGGAGGCACACGGTGGGCAGTACGGCGGCGGTCAGCGGCCACTCGGCCAGCACCGCCCGCGCCCTGCTCGGCTTGGCCGACCCCTCGCCCGACGCACGCCGGGCGATGACGTGCGCGTACCCGTGGGCAGCGCCGGACGCCAGCGCGGTGAGCAGGACCCACAACGCGTCCTGCCCGGGATCGGCCTCGCCCGGGACGTCCAGCGCGGCCACCATGGCACTCGCCAGCACCAGACCGTAGATGCCCCTGAACAGCCAGCGTTCGGCGAGCCTCGGATGGAGGGCACCCCTCGGTGCGGCGGGCTCGGGGCGGACGTCACGGGCGCGGTCGGGCATCGCATCGCCTCGGTGCGGAGGGGGAATGGGCCACCCCATGCTCACCCGCATGTCGCCGCCCGGGACGGCGCCACGCTGACCGAGGCGCTCACCGACCCGCACGGGTGGGGCCGCCCGGGACGGCGCGGCCCCCGGGTGTCAGCGGCGATGGACGCTGACCGCGTAGCCGCCCCCCTCGTAGGGGTCGGCGTCCCAGGTGGCGAAACGGTCGGTGAGGGAGAGGCCGGCCTCGGCGCAGTACGCGTCGTACTGCGCCAGGGTGAGGCCGGGCGGCACCGGCAGGTGCTCCCGGTCCAGACCGAAGCCGGCGACGAGGAGGCCGCCGGGGCGCAGGGCCCGGGCCAGCACACTGGCCACGGCGGCCTCGGTGCCGGGGGCGAGCAGCGGGAAGACATTGCCCGCCGCGACGACGAGGTCGAAGCCGGGGGTGAGTCCCGCGGCGGCCGGGTCGAAGTCCGACAGGTCGGCCTGGACCCAGGTCAGCCGCGGGGCGGTGCGACGGGCCACGGCGAGCATGGAGGCGTCCTGGTCCACGCCCGCGCCGTCGTACCCGAGTTCGGCGAGCTGGACCAGGACCCGCCCGGTGCCGCAGCCCGCGTCCAGGACGCGCGATCCGGGAGGCACCAGTGTGGCGCACAGACGCGCCTCGCCGTGTACGTCCTGACCTCGTTCGGCGAGTTCCGCGAAACGAGCGGCGTACCGCTCTCCGGACCCGCCGCCGGTCAGCTGCTCCCATCGGTTCATGACGGGAAGCCTATGCCCACCCCCGGCCGTGACCTACGCGGCCAGTGCCTCCTCCTCACGGGAGACGCCCGTGCGGCCGGCGTACTGCTCGAGCAGCGCATCGGCCGTGCGCAGGGCGTCCTCGGCCGTGCGGGCCCCGGTCATCACGCACAGCGTGTAGGTGGTGTCCTCGAGTGTCCTGCTGGTCAGGCCGGTGGGGCACACGTCGTGTTCGATGCGCGCCTGAGCGAACCGAGCCAGGACCGAGCGCAGTTCCTTCTCCGCCGGAATGATCATTGTGGTGCGTCTCCCCTCACAAACCCCGCCGGTAACGGCCTCATGGCACCTGGCGGCCTCGATCGGGGACCGGGGCGTGTCAGGCAGAACACCGAATGCCCCACGCCGACAGGTCTACACCCCCCGTCACCGCGCACCTGGCGGCGCCGTCGGAGCAGCGTATGGAAAAATTAGTCGTACGGCGTTGCATACACCCCCAGGCCGGGGGTATTGGCCGGGTCGCTGCTGACGAGCAGACAGCTGGAACAGGGAGGGCCCCATCATGGCGACGATGACCGCACGGATCACCGAGCACACCACCACGGGCATGCCGGAGGTGGCGGACCCGTCCAAGGTGGCACCGAAGGACGCGCGGGAGTTGTCGAAGCTCTTCTTCCAGCAGCTGACGGTCCTCGAAGAGGGCACGCCGGAATACCAGTACGCGCGCAACACCCTCATCGAGATGAACATGTCCCTGGTCCGCTTCGCGGCCGGCCGGTTCCGCAGCCGCGGACCGGAGGAGATGGAGGACATCGTCCAGGTCGGCATGATCGGCCTGATCAAGGCCATCGACCGCTTCGAGCTGACCCGCGAGGTCGAGTTCACCTCCTTCGCCGTCCCCTACATCGTCGGTGAGATCAAGCGCTTCTTCCGCGACACCTCCTGGGCCGTGCACGTGCCCCGCCGCCTGCAGGAGGCCCGCGTCCAGCTGGCCCGGGCCACCGAGGAGCTGCGCAGCCGGCTGGGCCGCAACCCCACCACCAAGGAACTCTCCGAGCTGATGAGCCTGCCCGAGGACGAGGTCGCCGAGGCCCGCCTGGCGGCCAACGGCTACAACTCCGCCTCCCTCGACGCGGCCATCAGCGGCAGCGAGGACGGCGAGTCCGCCCTCGCCGACTTCATCGGCGCCGAGGACACCGCCCTCGCCCTCGTCGAGGACTTCCACGCGCTCGCCCCGATGATCGCCGAGCTGGACGAGCGCGACCGCCAGATCATCCACTGGCGCTTCGTGGAGGAGCTCACCCAGAAGGACATCGGCGAGCGCCTCGGCGTCTCCCAGATGCACGTCTCCCGGCTGATCTCCCGCCTGCTGGCCCGCCTTCGCGAAGGCATGCTCGACGCGGCCTGAGCCCGGGGCCCTCGACCGCGGGCCACCGGGACAGCGGGCGCCGCTCTCTCGCCGGGCGAAGGGCAGTGACCGGCGGAGAGCGGAACTATCGTAGGGACGGCGAACGTTCCGGCGAAGCGGGAGACGTCGGCGCGCAGCGCATCACACGGGGGTAACGTGGCGATTGACATGGGTGGGTCAGGGCAGAACGGTCCGTCGATACGACAGGCGCCGGACGGCGCGCAGACGGGTCCGCAGGGGATCTCGACGACGTTCCGGCGGGAGACCCTGCGGATCGCCGAGGCCCGTCGGGTCGCGGTCGAGTACCTCAGCGCCTCCCAGCGGGGCAGCGAGCACCCCGTGTCCGAGAGGGCGGCCGACGCCGTCCAGTTGGTGGTGAGCGAGCTCATCACCAACGCGGTGAAGTACGGGCGCGGGCTCATCGAACTGACCCTGTCCCGCACCGACGACACGCTGACCGTCACCGTGCGGGACGGTGGCACCACGCTGCCGGTCCGCAGGTCGGCCGATCCCGGCCGGGTGGGGCAGCACGGTCTGGAGATCGTGGCCGCCCTGAGCCAGTCCCTCGAGATCCGGCCCGAGGCGGCCGGCAAGCGGGTCACGGCGCTGATCGCGCTCCGTTAGACGGTGCCCGTCCCCGTCCGCCGGACGGCGCCGGGCCTCTCAGCCGAGGCTGACGTGGAGGCGTACGGTCGTGCTGTTCTGAGCTGTGTGCACCTCGAGCAGGTCGCACAACTGGCGCACCACCCACATGCCGTGGCCGCGTTGCCGCTGCGGGTCGGGGGGCAGATAGCCCACGAACCAGCCGGAGTCGTTGTCGCCCGTGCTGGTGACGTCGCACACCACACGCCGGCCCGAGCGTCGCATCACCAGCTCCCCGGCGCCTCCGCCGTGCTGGACCGCGTTGGTGGCCACCTCGTTGACCGCGAAGACCAGACGCCGGGTCCCGTCCTCGGACAGGCCCATCCGGACGGCGGACGCGGCGACTTCGGCCCGCACGGCCGACAGGTCGGGTCCGAAGCGCATGACGAGGTCTCCGTCCTCCGTGCCCAAGGGCTGGAGCGGCCGTCGCCAGCCGTCCTCGGCCGTCGGATCCACGTACCGGTCGCTGGGCAGGACGGTCGCCGCCGCCTCTATCACCGGATGGGTCCGGCGGGCCCCTGCCACCACGTTCTCCGGCAGGACACGGGTGTCGTAGGGGCAGACGATCCAGGCCGGGCAGTCGGCGAAGGCCACGTTGACGGCGGCCTCGTAGCGGGTCCACTCGGCCGTCTCCAGCGCGTCCCTGGAGGTCCAGACGGGCTCACCGATGACGCGTACCCGTCGGTGCCCCCCGGTGCCGGTGAGCCGGTCGACGTACCGGTAGTAGTCGCCCAGCGTGCGACCGGGCGTGCGGTACCACTCCTCGGCGTCCGCGAAGTCGATGTGGGCACGGACCCCGTCGAGGGCCTGCCGCAACAGGTCCGTGTTGCCCGGGGTGGTCACCGCCAGCACGGCGTCGCCCTGTTCCAGTCCGTCCAGGCAGAACGGCACCGTCGCGGCGAGGAACTCGTCGTCGCTGCCGTAGATCAACGCCTGGTGGGCGAGGTTGCCGCCGTGCGCGGGCAGCGGGTCCAGGGTGAGCGGCTCGGTCACGCGGTGGCCCTCCGCGGGGTGACGACCAGGGCCGGCGTCTCGTCGAACCCGACCATGCTGATCACCTGGCAGAGCAGGGGCGCCAGTTCCACCACGTGGAGTCGCCGGCCCGGCTCCAGCCCGGCCGCGCGCCGGGACAGGGTGCGGACCCCGGCGAGGTCGATGAACTCCAGGTCCGTCATGTCCACCCGGAGGTCGCCCGGCCAGGACACCACCGTGTCCAGCGCCGCGGCGAGGGCGTGCGTGGTGCGGTGATCGACGCTGCCGGCCACGCGCAGTGCCCGATGCCCGGCGTGGAAGGTCGGGAGCAGTCGGAGCGTACCGTCGTCGTGGAGGGGCTGGGCCTCCACGGCTCCGGGGTGGCACCGGTCGAATCCGTCCAGCTGCGCGCTGGTGAAGCGGCGTGCGTCGTACTGGCAGATGGCGGACGCCTTCTGCCCGGCGAAGACCGAGTTGACCTTGGTCTCGTACTCGCCGAGCCGGTCGGCGCCGGGAACGGCACGCAGGGCCCAGCCCATCTCACCGCTCACCCGGAACCCGGTGTAGCCGCCGGCCAGCGAGTCCCTGACCTCGCGCTCCAGGACGGTCACCATGTCGTCGGCGTCGAAGGAGCCGGACGCCAGGTAGGTCTCGTCGGCCGTGGTCACCACGAGCTGACCCGTCTCCAGCGCGGGACCGGGATCGACACCCGCCCCGCTCAGCCAGCCGATGACGTCCGCCGGGGCGCACTGGTCGGCGAAGTACATGACCCGCTCACCGCGCTCCATTCCGGCGGACAGGTAGGCCGTGACCACCCGGCGCTGCTCGTCGTCATCGGCGAACGCCAGGCACAGGTGATCACCGTGCTCCATGTCACGGACCCGGCGTTCCGTACGCTCGTGTGTGAGCACTGCGGTCCCCAACCCCTCCCCCACCGCTCCGATCGGCCAAGGCCCCACGTCTCGTGCGGCTGGACGCGTGTACCGGCCAGTCTAGTCCGTCCCCGGCCCGCCGACACCGTCGCCGCCGAAGAAGCGGGAGGGCGTGACCGGGCCCGGTCACCCTCCCAGGGAGGCGATGGCGGCCGCGGTGGTGGGGTGGAAGGTGAAGACCTGGTCGAGTCCGACGACGGAGAAGACGCGCATCTGGTCCGGATTGACCCCCGCCAGGCTGAGCGGAGAGCCGGTCGCCTGCGCTCTCTGGTAGGCGCTGATGAGCACGGTGATACCCGTGGAGTCGCAGTAGGTCAGGTCGGACAGGTCGATGACCACGCCGCTGTCTTCGAAGGGGGCGTCGTTGACCGCCTGGGTCAGCAGCTGGGCGGTGTGGTGGTCCAACTCGCCCGACACCTCCAGGACGAAGGTTCCCGACGGGGTCGCGTGCGGGGTGACGGTCAACAGGTGTTCGGAGTCGGTCACCGGTTCTCCTGGGGACGGGGTTCGATGGGGACGGGTACGGACAGCGCGAGGACGGCGGTGTCGTCACTGACGCCCTCGCCCAGACGCTCCAGCAGCGCCTCGACCGACCGCAGCAGTTCGTCGGCCGTGCGCGGCGCCGTCTCGGTCAGGTGACGGGTCAGACCGTCCTCGTCGAGCATGGTGCCGTCCGCGGTGCGCGCTTCGGTGAGACCGTCCGTGTACAGCAGGAGGCATTCACCCGGGAGGAGCCGTGTGGTGTTCTGCACGAACTGCGGGTCGGGCAGCATGCCGACGAGCTGTCCCCCCGCCGTCGAGATCGCCTGCACGGTTCCGTCCGCGCGCACCGCGAGGGCGGAGGGATGCCCGCCGCCGGCCAGCGTGATGGCGTGGGAACCGTCGGGCAGGGGCTGCAGGACGCCGAAGACCGCGGTGCAGTAACGCGGGTCACTGCCCTGGTACTCCCCCTTGAGGACGGCGTCCAGGTTGGCCAGCGCCGTGCACGGATCCGGGTCGTAGATGGCGGCCGCGCGCAGGGTGTAGCGGGTCAGCGAGGTCAGCGCGGCGGCGTCCGCCCCCTTGCCGCACACGTCGCCCAGGAAGAACGCCCACCGGCCGTCGTCCAGGGGGAAGAGATCGTAGAAGTCTCCGCCCACCTCGTCCGGTGACGCCGTGTGGTACGCCGCCGCCGCCTGCAGGCCGGGGACGTCGGGCAGGGCGGGCGGCAGCAGCGTGCGCTGCAGGGCTCGGGCGAGGCGCTCCGCCTCGGCGCGCCGCTCGCGTTCGGCCGCGACCGTGCGCATGGCCGACAGCCGCAGCTCCAGCTCGTCCATGACGAGCGCGGCCAGGTCCTGGAGGGCCTCGAGCTGGTCGTCGGTGGGTTTGCGGGGCCGGGTGTCCAGGACGTCCACGGTGCCCAGGCGCTGTCCGTCGGCCGTGGTGATGGGCGCGGCGGCGTAGAAGCGGACGCCGAGGTCGCCGCGGACCAGGGGGTGGGCGAACGCGCGGCTGTCGGTGTCGGTGTCGGTCACCACGTAGGGCTCGCCGTGGAGGATGGCCGAGGCGCTCAGGCCGGGCGCGCGGTCGGTCTCGGTGACGCCGCCGATCCCGTGGGCGGCCTTGAACCACACGCGGTCGGTGTCGACGATCGCCACGGTGGCCATGGGCGCGTCGAAGAGGCGTGCCGCCAGGGACGCGATGCGGTCGAAGGCACCGTCGGGCGGTGTGTCCAGTACCTGGTAGCGGCGGACGGCGGCCAGCCGCGCCTCCTCGGCGACCGGTAGCGCCGGGCCGGCCTGCACGGGGCTCGCCGTCATCGTCTCCCCTGCTCCTCGCGTCCGGCCGCTGTGACCGTCCGGGCGGTGTGTACCCGGTCGGCTGGCTTATCCTACGAAGTCGTCGCACGTGGTGGGCAGGCCCCCGGGCTTTTCCGGGTACGCGGCGACCGCAGTGGCGATGCAGGTGCCTTCCCCCGGAGCTGTCCTCGGGCGGCGGTGGGCGGTCGGCAAGGAGTCAGGCGAGAGACGGCGTCCCGCGGGCCCGCCGTCTCGGCTGCCTGTCGGCGGCGTGAGGGAAGGGGCCCGGTGGAGCGTTCGCACGACGCTGCCTGTGAGACCGCGTCAGCGGTCGGAACAGGCGTGTTCACTGCCGACCAGGAGATCGGCCAGGATCTGGCCCGCGTGGACTGGTCGGCGACCGCGCTGGGCGCGCCGGAGCAGTGGCCGCAGAGTCTGCGGACCGCGGTGAGCATCCTGCTGTCCTCCCGGTTCTCGATGTGGATGGCGTGGGGTCCGGACCTCACGTTCTTCTGCAACGCCGCCTACCGGCGGGACACCCTGGGCGCCAAGTACCCGTGGGCCCTGGGCCGGCCGGCCGACGAGGTGTGGGCGGAGATCTGGGACGACATCGGCCCGCGCATCGACACCGTCATGAGCACGGGCGAGGCGACCTGGGACGAGGGCCTGCTGCTGTTCCTGGAGCGGTCCGGGTACACGGAGGAGAGCTACCACACCTTCTCCTACAGTCCGCTGCGGGACGACCGGGGCACCGTGGTCGGCATGCTCTGCGTGGTCAGCGAGGACACCGAACGGGTCATCGGCGCACGCCGGATGGCGACCCTGCGCGATCTCGGCTCCGATCCCAGCGTGGTCCGCACCGAGCAGGAGTGGCTCGCCTTCGCCAACCAGCAGCTGAACGGCAACCGGCGGGATCTGCCGTTCACCCTGACGTACCTCCTGGGGGACGACGGTTCGGCCCAGCTGGCGGACGCCACGGGACTGGCCGGGGGTCACCCCGCCGCGCCCGCGACGCTGCCGGCCGACGGCTCCGGTGTCTGGCCGGTTGCGGCGCCCGCGCGCGGCGAGTCGGTGCTGGTGTCGCTCGAAGACGCCCCGTTCGGTGAGCTGCCGGCCGGCGACTGGCCGCGCTCGCCCTCGCAGGCGCTGGTGCTGCCGCTGCTCCAGCAGGGCGGCTCTCCTTACGGGTTCCTGGTGGCCGGGCTGAACCGCTACCGGTCGCTGGACGACACCTACCGCGGCTTCGTCGAGCTGGTCGCGGGTCACCTCGCGGCGGGCATCGCCAGCGCCCGCAGTTACGAGGCCCAGCAGCGGCGGGCCGAGGAACTCGCGGAGCTGGACCGGGCCAAGACGGCCTTCTTCTCCAACATCAGCCACGAGTTCCGCACTCCGCTGACCCTGATCATGGGACCGGTGGAGGAACTCCGCTCGCAGCTGGCCGGAGCCGACGCCCAGGTGAGGGAAGAGCTGGACGTCGTCCACCGCAACGGACTGCGCCTGGGCAAACTGGTCAACTCCCTGCTCGACTTCTCCCGCATCGAGGCCGGCCGGATGCAGGCCCGCTTCGAACCGGTCGACCTGTCCCTGGTCACCGCCGACCTGGCCAGCGTGTTCCGCTCCGCCGTCGACAAGGCCGGTCTGGACTTCCACATCGACTGCGCCAAGCTCCCCGAGCCGGTGTACACCGACCGGGGCATGTGGGAGAAGGTGATCCTGAACCTGCTGAGCAACGCGCTGAAGTTCACCTTCGACGGCTCGATCCGCGTGGGCGTACGCGCCGAGGACACGCACGCCGTCGTGACCGTCGCCGACACCGGCATCGGCGTGCCCGCGGCGGAGATGCCGCGCCTGTTCGAGCGGTTCCACCGGATCGAGAACGCCCGGTCCCGTTCCAACGAGGGCAGCGGTATCGGGCTGGCCCTGGTCAAGGAGCTGGTGGGGCTGCACGGCGGCACGATCACCGCCGACAGCACCGAGGGAGGGGGCACCTGCTTCACCGTCCGTCTGCCGTTCGGGGCGGCCCATCTGCCCTCCGACGCCCTCGCACCCTCCCAGGACGGCCGGGGTTCGTCGACCGCCGACCCCTACGTGCAGGAGGCGCTGCGCTGGCTGCCGGACGAGGTGGCCTCCGACGCCCGCACCACGGTGACCGCCGCCGACCCGTCGGGGTACGCGACCGCCCCCACCGTCTCCGCGCGTGTGCTCGTCGCCGACGACAACGCCGACATGCGCGAGTACCTCACGCGGCTCCTGGTCGGCGCCGGGTACGAGGTGGACACCGTCGACGACGGTCTGGCGGCCTTGGAGGCCGTCCGGGCCCACGCCCCCGACCTGGTCATCAGCGATGTGATGATGCCCGGCCTGGACGGCCTCGGTCTGGTGGCCGCTCTGCGCACCGACCCACGGACCGTGTCGGTGCCCGTGGTGCTGCTGTCCGCGAGGGCCGGGCAGGAGGCGTCCATCGAGGGTCTGCAGGCCGGTGCCGACGACTATCTCGTCAAGCCGTTCGCCGCGGCCGAGCTCCTCGCCCGGGTGCGGGCCAACGTCGAGCTGGCACGGCTGCGCAACCACCAGGCGCGTTGGCGCAAGGCACTGGTGGACTCCCTGCAGGAGGCGTTCTTCGTCTGCGACGAGGAAGGCGCCGTCATCGAGATCAACACGGCCTTCACCGACATCCTGGGCTTCGATCCCGAGGGCCTGCCCTACCGGCCGGTGCACCCCTGGTGGCCGGACGCCGAGCGCGACCCGGAGGCGTACCGCGAGGTGGGCGAGGCCTTCGCGCAGGTGCTGAACGATCCCAAGGGGTCGTACACCATTCCCGTCGTGCACCGCGACGGTCACCGGCTGTGGGTGACCGCCACCTTCAACCGGGCGCAGGATCCGGACACCGGACGCCAGGTGACCGTGGGCACCTTCCGCGACGTCACCGCCGAGCACTACAGGGTGCAGCGCGAGAGCGCGCAGGCCGCCCTGAACATGCGGCTGACGCAGGCGACCAGCCTGTCGGAGGCCCTCGCGGGCTCGCTCACGGTGCTCAAGGACCTGTGGCGTGCGGAGTGCGTGCTGGCCGCGGTCGCGCCCACCGGGCAGGAGGTGTCGGTGACGGCGACCGACGCCGACCTGCGCTGGCAGGACCTGTCCGCCGAGCGCCGGGAGCAGTTGTCGGGCTGGCTCGAAGGGCCGCTGCTGACGCCCGTCGACGACGCCGACGGCGCGGGCATCACCGTCAGCCATCCGGAGGGGGCGATGGTGTTGTGGATCGACCTCGGCGAGCACCGGCCCTTCGCCGGTGAGGAGAACCGGCTGCTGCTGTCCCTCCTCGCCGGCCAGCTCGCCCAGGGGCTGGCCCGCGCCTACCAGATCGACCAGCAGCGCGAGACGGCGATCGCCCTGCAGCGCTCCATCCTCGGGCCGTCCGACCTCCCCGAGGGCTTCGCCGTCCGCTACGAGCCCGCCACCCGCCCGCTGGAGGTCGGCGGTGACTGGTACGACACCGTCCGGCTCCAGGACGGCCGCATCGGGATCGTCGTCGGGGACTGCGTCGGCCGCGGTCTCGAAGCGGCCACCGTCATGGGTCAGTTGCGCAGCGCGTGCCGCGCCCTGCTGCTGCAGGACTCCAGCCCGGCACAGACCCTGATGGCTCTGGACCACTTCGCCGCCGGCGTTCCGGGCGCGATGTGCACCACCGTGTTCTGCGGGGTCCTCGATCCGGACACCGGCAGCCTCACCTACTCGAGCGCCGGCCATCCGCCGGGGATCCTCAGCCACCCCGACGGCACCCTGGTCCTGCTCGACGAGGGCCGCTCCCTGCCGCTGGCGGTCCGTCCGGGCAGGGAACGCCCCGAAGGCACCTGTACCGTGCCCGCCCGCGCCACGCTGCTGCTGTACACCGACGGTCTCGTCGAGCGTCGTCGGCGCCCGTTGACGGCGGGCATAGACCAGGCCGGCGAAGCCGTCCAGGCGGGCCGCGACGTGGCGGTCGACGATCTCGCCACACACGTCATGTCGCAACTGGCGCCTTCCGGCGGCTACGACGACGACGTGGCTCTGCTGCTGTACCGCCACCCGGCCCCCCTGGAGGTGGCCTTCCCGGCCGAGTCCTCGCAGCTGGCGCCGGTCCGCAAGGCGCTGCGCAGTTGGCTCGACCAGTGTGAACTCCCCCCGCACATGGTGCAGAACGTCCTGGTGGCGGCCGGGGAGGCGTGTGCCAACGCGATCGAGCACGGCCACCGGGACGCTCCCGGCGACACGGTGCGCCTGCGCGCCGAGGCACTGGTCGACGACCTGCGCCTGACGGTGGCCGACACCGGCCGTTGGAAGGCGCCGCAGCCCGTGGCGAACAGCCACCGCGGCCGGGGCGTGGCCCTGATGCGGGCGCTGATGCACCAGGTCACCATCACCTCCGGCACCGCCGGCACCACCGTCGACATGCACACGAGGATTGCCTGATGAGCACGCTTCTGACCCTGACTCCCAGTCGACGGCCCGACGGTGTCCATCAGTTGACAGCCGTCGGTGAGATCGACATGAGCAACACCGACGCGCTCGCCAGAGCGATCGAGACGACGCAGGGCCCTCTCGTCCTGGACCTGACCGAGGTCGAGTACCTCGACAGCGCGGGACTGAGCGTCCTCTTCCGCCACATCGACCGCCTCCAGCTCATCGCCTCCCCGCTCCTCGCACCGGTGCTGGAGGTCTCCGGGCTGTCGGAACTGACCACCGTGCGCGGCCCGGGCAACGCCTGACCGTCCGTCCGGGCGCCCCGGGCCGCATGGGGCCGGCGCGGGGCGGGCACCGGGCGAGGGGCGTCGGGGCACGGCGGGTCAGGAGTTCTCCGGTTTCCTGAACCGGCTGCGCTGGGTCGCCCACAGGGCCTTCTGCGCGACCAGGGTCAGGGTGCCCGCCACGACGATGCCGAAGAGGTTCAGCAGCAGCTGTTCGCTGGAGCCCACCATCTGGTCGGTGTCACCGAAGCTGAGCGCGACGGCCGCGTTGGCGGCGGCCGGGACCGTGGTGACGGAGATCGCCACGCCCACCAGGGCGCCGGACTTCGCAGAGGTCAGCGACAGCGTGCCCGCGATACCGGCGAGGATCGCCACCACGAAGGAGAAGGCGTCGGGGGCGTAGACGAAACCGGTGTTGGGCCTCTCGCCCTCCAGCATGCCCTCGGTGAACAGGCCGAACCCGGCCATGATCCAGCTGAAGCCCACCGTCACCGCCATCGCCACCGCGAAGCCCACCAGCAGGGCGATCAGTGAGCGCAGCGCCAGGCGCGGGGCACGCTGCACGATGGCGGTGCAGATGCCGGCCAGCGGACCGAACTCCGGGCCGACCGCCATCGCTCCCACGATGAGGATCGCGTTGTCGAGCACCACGCCGCAGGCCGCGATCATCGTGGCGATGGTGATGAAGGCGACGTAGGTGATGGAGAGGGTCGACTCCTCGTGCGTCGCCTCTTCCAGTTGTTCCCACAGCACCGCGTCGGCGGGCTCGCCCGGCGCGTCCTTCTCCGCCTTGTCGGCGCGCTCGGACAACGACAGGTCGATGTTCTCGGCGGTGATGGCGCCGCAGTGGTCGATGCCCAACGCTCTGAGTCCGCCGACGACTTCGTCGCCGGCCTCCCGGGCAACGTCGCACATGACGACGTCGCCCTGGGGGTCGCGGGCGACGCCGGGCAGCACGACCAGGTGGGTGGTGCCCACCGTCCGCTCGATGAGATGGACCACCTCGTCGGTGCGGTCGGCGGGGGTGATCACGCGCAGATGCAGCATCCGGTATTTCTACCGGATGCCGCGACCGCCCGTCACAGCGCGCGGGGTCCGTACCGCGGCCGCCCGTGGCCGTCCCGGCCGCTCCGTGCCCCGTCGCCGGACGGCCTGGGAATTGGCCCATGGTCCTGGCCCTCGATTGCACCACTCACCTGGTCAACTCACCGCCCAGAATGGCGAGTACAAGGGCATCGAGGGAGCCCGCCAACAGGGGAGAGCACGAGATGAGCGACATGCGTACCGACTTCGCGCCGGTTGTGACCCGGGCCGACGAGGCGGAGACGACGAGCGACCCCAGCAGCACGATGACGCTGCTGGCCGACTCCGAGGCGACGGGCGGGCTGTTGACCAGCTACCGTTCGACCTTCGCCGAGGGCGCGGTGGGCGCTCCGGCGCACTTCCACGCCCGGGCCGCGGAGATGTTCTACGTCGTCGACGGCTCCCTGCGCGTCCTGACGGGCGAAACGGTGACCGTGCTCGGCGCCGGCGACTTCCTGCTCGTGCCGCCGCACACCCCGCACGCCTTCGCCGCGGCCCCCGGGTGCACGGCCGACGTGCTGTTCACCTTCACTCCGGGGATGGCGCGCTTCGACTACCTGCGGCTGCTGGGCCGGGTCATGCGCGGCGAGGCGGGCTTCGAGGAGATCGAGGCGTCCTCGGAGCGCTTCGACAACCACTACGTGGACAGTCCGGTGTGGAACGCCGCCCTGGCCACGGGCTGAACCCCGTGCGCGGTGCCCCCGCGGGCGGCGGGCGGCGGCACGTCGGCCGGCCCGGTGGACCGCCCGGGTGCCGTCACGGCCAGGGGTCGGTGGGACGCACCGTGTCGAAGGCCAGTCCGCTGGAGCTCTCTCCCGTCCCGGGGCTCTTCTCCCTGCGCACCCAGCTGTGCCACGAGCCGTCGCACCAGCGGGCCAGCACCGGGCGGCGGACGACGTGCACCCCGTCGCGCGGCACCTCCTCCTCGTGCACCCACAGATGGGGGGTGATCAGCCGGCCCTCGGGGGCCGCGTCGCGGCCGGGGCCGGTGAGCGGGGTCAGCCGGAAGTGGATCCGGTCGGGGGCGACCGCCTCCGGAACGAGCGGGAACCAGTAGTCGGGAACGATGCTCTGCACGGCGTACGCGGGCAGTTCTCCGGCCACCGCCGGTTCGGGCGGCCGGGCGCGCGCCCAGCGGTCCCGGCGGTCGACCTGCTCGCCCCGGTCGTCGGTGAAGTGGTGCTGCACGGCCCACGCCAGGTTGGCCAGTTCGTCGCGGGCCAGCATCACACGCTCCAGCGGCTGCCCCGACTGACCGCGTTCGGTGGGCAGCATCAGGAGCCCCGTCGCGGCGGGGTGGTCCGGATCCGGACCGCTCAGCTGGAACATCGACCATCTCGGGTCGTCCCGGCCGGCGCGCCGCACCAGGTGGTGGCGGCCGAAGACATCGCGTACCAGCAGCTGGTCCAGCACGGTCAGGGAGGCGGTGGGGACCTCCAACGGGACCAGGAACCAGTCGTTGCCGAAGACCGTGGCGAACGAGATCAGCAGCAGCCGTCCGGTGTCGAGTGTGGAGACGTCCGCCGCCCCCAGGTCGACGCGGGCGTCCTCCATCTCCCAGAACCGGTCGGCGGGCAGCCCGCCGTAGCGCACCGTCGCGGGGAGGCTCTCCTCGGTGAACGAGAGGCGCTCCCCCGGCGGCGCCCCCACCGCGTCGGGGTCCGGATGCACGTCCAGCGAGTACCAGTCGAGGCCGTCGCCGTGGTACTCCGCGGCGCGCAGCACCGTCCCTGCGGCGGACAGTTCGACGGCGTACTCGAAGCGGTTGGGGTCGAAGCAGTCCGGACCGTGCTCGGCCTGCCGGCCGGCCCACCAGCCGCGCCAGGCGGCGAGTACCTCGCCGAGCCGCGGGTCCGGTCCGTCCGCGAGGGTGCCCGCGTCGAGCGCCGCCGCCACCGACGCCGCGTCGGGTATCCGGCCGGCGAGCAGGCCGACCAGGCTCGCGTCCGGTTCCCCGGTCCGCAGCAGGTGAGGGGTGAGCGCGTCGAGCGCGGTGGCGGGCAGGGCGGCGTCGTGACACATCCTCAGCAGTGCGGCGCCTCCCTCGGCGCGCAGCCGCTGGTCGGCCGGGGACGGCGGCTCGTCCTCGATGGCGGTGTCCAGCGGGCCGAGGCGCGGGTCGTAGCGCACCCAGTCGGCGGCTGCGGCGGGCCGCCAGGCGTCGATGGGAGCGCTGGCGCCGGTCATCCGTACCACCGCCGGGGAACCCGCGTCCTGGGCGGCGAACTCCCCGAACTGCCACTGCCGGGTCAGGAGCCACAGCGGGTCGTGCACCCGGGCCGCCAGACCCGACTCGACGTCGGCGGTGCGGTGCGTGGTCTCCAGCCGGAACGGCCCCTGCGGGTCGGTGTTCGGCCGCTCGGTCTCGATCCGGGACAGGGCGGTGCCGGTCGCGCCCTGCTGGGAGATGCTGATCGCCGGGAGCAGGTCGTCGAGTCGTTGCAGGTCGTCGCGGTCGACGGCGCGCAGCCGGGCCAGGTCCAGGGTCTCGCGCAGCACCTGGACCAAGGCGTCGGCGGTCCAGCCGCGGCCGAGGTCCGGGGGGACCGCGAGGAGCATGCTGTGCGGGGCCTTGGCGTCCGGGCGGTCGTAGTGGAAGGCGACTCCGGTGAGTTCGGTCTGCGGGGCCGGCGGGGACGTCTGCGCGGGCTGTTCGGAGCCGGGCAGGAGCTCGATCCACTCGTCGAGGACGAGGCCGGTGACCCTCGCGTCGGGCGCGAGGTCGGCCGGTGCGTGCCAGACCAGGTGGGTCGTCGCGGGCGGGCGCTGCCCGGCCGGGAAGGTGCCGCCGATCCAGGCGTCGCCGTCGAGGGTCGGATGCTGGGCCGCGCGCAGTCGTTCGGCTCGTCCGGCCCGCGCGCCGGCCAGCAGCAGGGTCTCGTGCAGGGCGCGTACGGCGGGGCGGACGGCCGCGTTGCGCCCGAGCCAGTCCTCGATACCGGCTCCGGGCAGCTCGGCGCGGCTCGATGGCGGCGGTGTCGGCCCGCTCAGGACGGGCAGCAGCGGCAGGTCCGCGCCGAGGACGTCGGCCAGGGCCGTCCTGGCCCGCGACAGCCAGGCGTCGCTCGTGTCCGGCGTGAGCTGCCGCGCCGCAAGGGCGCGCAGTTCGGCGGTGGCGGGGTGGTCGACCGCCCGCGGGCTGTCGGCGAAGGCGGCCAGTCGCGCCTGGACGGCGGCCGGGTCGGCCGACCGCCCGGCCGGTTCCTCGGGCAGCTGGGCGGGCAGCAGTGGCTGGGCGGTGGACAGCAGCGTCCTGATCCGGGTCGCCGTGCCGTGCAGCGCGCTCCAGGCGGGTCCGGAGAAGGCGACCGGGGTGTCCGCCGCCACGCCCTGGGCACCGCGCACCGCTCGGTGCAGTCCGATCGGTTCGACGGCCGCCGCGTCCAGTACCGTGCTCAGCGCGCCCAGCCCCAGGCCGTCGGCGCCGAGTTCGAACTCCTGCCCGTCGCCCAGCCGGCCACCGAGCGCCCAGCCCGCCGCCGGACCGAGCAGGTGGGCGACCCAGCTCTCCAGTTCGGGGTGCAGATCGGCCACCGGATCGCTCGGCCAACCGGTCGGCCCGGTGGGTCCGGCGGGCAGCAGCACGGCCGTGCGGTGCGTCAGCGCGCGTGCCCGGTGCGGGGTACGCAGCACGCGGAAGGTGTCGGGTACGTCTTCGCCGCGGCCGAGGGTGTCCGCGGTCAGGCCGGCACGGATCGGGTTGCCGCCCACGAGTTGGTGGACGCTCTCGGCCAGCACCAGGTCGCCGACCGCGTCGAGCGCGTCCGCGAGGTCCTCCAGCAGCGGTGTCACCGCCGCCCGGTCCGGGTCGGCCCGGACCACCGGTTCCCCGTCGATGACGCTGGACCGGTCGCAGGCGGCCGTCCCGGCCCGGGCCAGGGCCATGCCGTCGACGACGTTGCGCGCGGAGATCGCCTCGGCGCTGCGGGCCCACAGGTCGGCGTCGGCTTCCGGCACCGGGGTCTCGGGCACCACGGGGAGGGGGAACTGCCGTCGGAACCGCTCGACGAGGTGGTCCAGTGCGGCATCGTGCAGGGCCCGTTCGAAGCGGTAGCCGAGCAGCGGTCCCAGGGTCTGGCCCTGGCGCACGCCGCCCAGCAGCCAGCGGGCGACCCGGGCGCGGCGGGAGGTGAGGTCGACGGCGTAGCTCTGCTCGTCGGGGTTGCCCAGGAAACCGGAGCGCAGGACGGCCGCCGTGGCCGCGTGCTGGAGCGAGGGGGCGTGGATGTAGCCGTCCTCGGCAGACACCTCGACGGGGGTGTCCGCTCCGTCCAGGACGATGTCCTGCTGCTCCCGCGCCCGCGGTGGGCCGAGGTTCTCCACCCAGCCGTACGCCCCGAGCCGGGTGCCGACGACGCCACCCGCCCTCAGGTCGCCGAGCCGGGCCGACGCCAGGGAGGTGATCCAGGCGTCCAGGCGGTGCGCGTGGACGTCCACGACCTCCATGAGCAGCTCGGGCAGACGGGTCACGGGCACGGCCGCGAGGGCCCGCAGCGCCTCCTCGAATCGGGGCAGCGCGGTCGCGGCCTGCCGGGCGGCCTCGACGCGGGCCGCGCGGTCCTGGTCGCTCAGTCCTTCCAGCACATCGGCCACCAGCTGGTCCACTTCGCCGGTCACGGCCAGCGCCCGGCGCAGCGGATCGTCCGTGCTCTCGCCGAGGTCGCCGTGGAAGGTCGACCAGTTGGGCAGGAAGAGCAGGGCGTCGAGGAGTCCTGTGCCGTCCGGTTCGGTGTCCGGCCCGGCGGTCGGCTCGTCCGGCGCGGTGTCCGGCGTGCCTTCTCCCGGTGGTCCCCCGCCGTCCGGTGGCTGTTCCCCGGCCGGTGGTTCGCCCTCGGCTGCCGGTTCCTCCTGCGGGGTGGGGAGGTCGAAGAAGGTGCCGCGCCGGGGTGGTGTCTCCCGGCCCGTGGACAGCTCCACCGGCCACGCCAGGTCGTACGCCGGTGCGTCCAGCTCGCCCGCCAGGAAGGCCCGTACGGCGCCGAGGTAGTCCGCGGTCGCCGTGGCCCGGGCCGGGAAGGCCTCCGGGTCGGGGGCGATCCGGTCGACGAACGCCGGGACGCCGGTCTCCTCGTCCAGTCCCCAGCCCAGGAAGGTCGTGCCGTCGCCGCTCGTGGTCCAGCGCACCGCCGCGTCGGGCGGTATCCCGGGCAGGCCCGTGCGGGCCGGGGGTGCGTCGCGCTCGGTGCTGGGCACGGCGAACCGGGGCCCGTTCATCCGGCGCATGGCCAGACCGGTCGCCACCGGCAGCCGCCGCAACGCCTCCACCGCGACCCCGTCCACCGGCTCGCCCGGCCGGATCCTGGGGACGGGGTCGACGGTGCTCTCGTCGTTCAGCACGCTGCGCCAGCACTCCCGCAGCCGCCGCAGCCACGGTGCGAGCAGCGCTCCCGCGTCGTCGACGCGTTCGGCGCGCCAGTCGTCCAGCGCGGTGACGGGCAGGACTCCGTACGGCTGCCGGCCGACCCGGAGCACGGGGAGCGGACCACGGCTGCGGACCTGCCGGGCGAGATGGTCGCGGACCGCGCGCCAGGGTCCTTCGGGAGCGAAGGCGGTTCCCTCCCTGGTGCCCAGGTCGAGTGTGGTCAGCGCCGCCTCGGCGAAGCCCTTGCCGAGGGTGGGCCAGGTGAGCAGGGTGAGGGCCGCCACGGCCGCGGGATCGGTGTCGGCCGCGCCGGGACAGGAGCGGAGGAAGCCGGCGTCGGGGAGGCCGAGTGCCTCGGCCAGCGCGTCCGCGACGGGCCGCTCCCCCGTCTCGGGGTCGGGGTCGGGGCCCGGGAAGGCGGGTGCCGAGGACCAGCCGGAGCGACTGCGGGGCGTGTTGTTGGTGGGGGTGCCCGAAGGCAGCAGACCGAGCCCGCCGCCGAAGCGGTGCCCCTGCAGCAGGTCGCGCAGCAGGGCCGCGCCGTCCGCCGGGGTGTCCTCACGCACACCGACGACGAGCAGTTGGTCGAGGTGTTCCGTGCTCTCGGGCGGGAAGACCAGCTCGGTGCCCATTCCGGCCTTGAGGGCTTCGAACCAGTCGGTCTCCCAGCCCTCCTCCTCGCCGCGCAACAGGCCGATGGGCAGCGGGTCGGGGATCGGGCGGCCGAGTTCGTCCACCACCACCTGGCCGTCGCGCAGTCCGAGGAAGCGCCACCGCTTCGGCATCCGCACCCCGTGACCGCGGCGCTCCAGCGGATCGTCGGGGCGCGTCACGGGC
Organism: Streptomyces sp. NPDC041968; assembly: GCF_055589025.1. Lineage (NCBI taxonomy): Bacteria > Bacillati > Actinomycetota > Actinomycetes > Kitasatosporales > Streptomycetaceae > Streptomyces > Streptomyces sp. NPDC041968. The sequence goes on from NZ_JBVJCB010000002.1 coordinate 265,352, forward strand.
GGCGGAGCGCCCGGGCGGCAGGCGTGGACCGTCCAGGACGCCCGAGCGGGACGCAGCTCGGTCAGTACCTGCTGCCAGGCTTCCGGGCCCGGGTTCTGCCAGTAGGCGGTTCCCGCCCGGGCCTCGGCGGGGGTCAGGGCGGGCTCGAACCAGGAGAGCTGGAGGTCGTCCGGGTAGACCCGCACCCGCAGGGTCCGCGGCTCCCACCAGATGGTCTCCAGCCGTACCGGAAGCAGAGCGATCGGTGCGGTGTTGTCGTCGGGGAACAGGGCCTCCCCCTCGCCGAGGGCCAGTCTCAGCTCCTCCTGGGCCGCGGCGGCCAGCTCGGTCAGCTGCTGGGCCCTGCTCTGCAGCTCCGGCAGTGCGGCCTCGGCCTGGGCGAGGAGCACGGCGGACGGCACCGTGTCGGGGAAGTTGGGGTCGGCAAGGCCCGCCGCGACGTGGGCCCGTAGGCGCAGCACCACGGCCGACTGCTCGTCGGCGAGCGCCTGGGCGGCGTCCGCTTCGGTGCGGGCCCGGTCCGCCTGTGCGCGGGCGGCGAACGCGTCGGTCATGTCGGGGCTCCTGTCCTCGTGACGGGGGTCAGCCGCCCAGCAGCCTGGAGACCCGGAAGGCCAGCTGGAACGGCTGCTGGAAGGCGATGCGCGCCATGTCGGCCGCGTCACCGGCCCACACGGCCGAGCCCTCCGCGGGCGGGGCGGGCGGGGGCGGGTCCAGCGGGACGCTCCCCAGGGCGTCCACGTCGAGGCCCTCCCATGTGAGGTGGGCCCAGGTCTCCATCGGATCGGGCTGCGGTCCGGTGTCGAAGCCGAACTGGGTGCCCTGCATCGGTTCGCGGAACACGAAGAACCAGTCCTCGGTCCGGGCCCGTTCCTCGCTCAGACCGGCGAACAGGTACAGCACGGTGGACTCGTCCAACGCCATCGGAGTGGCCGCCACCCCGTCGAACGCGGGCGGCAGTCTGCCGTCCACCCCCGGTACGGCGACCAGGGAGGTGGCGGGGAAGCGACGCAGCAGCGCGCCGCGCACGAGCAGCGCCAGGTCGCCCGCGTGTCCGGTGCGCAACCGGCTGCCCAGCGGGGCGTCGGGCGGCCACAGCGCGATCTCCTCGACGTCGGCGTCGTCGCCGGGCCAGAACCGGGCGAACGGGGTGCCGCGCTGGTCGGTGGGGAACTCCCGCCAGAGCAGTTCCCGGTTGAACTCGTGGTTGAGCCCGACCAGCAGCGCGGCGATGAACTCGGGGTTGGTCTCCACCAGGGTCACCGAGTCGGGTGGCAGGGACTCGATGCCCGGGAGGGCCCACTCGGGCCAGCGGGAGAGCAGCTCTCCGGCGATCGGCACGGTGAACCTCGGGTGGGTCATGATCGGCCGCAACGGCCGGGAGGGGTCTTCGGTGCGCTGGGCCCAGAAGTCGCCGGGGACACGGTCGGCCATGCGCAGGACCTGCTGGTGCGTGGGGCTGAGCCGGTCGCGCAGTTCGGTCGGCAGGCCGGGGCTGCCGGGCGTTTCCTCGACGGTCGCGCCCATGGTCCGCAGGCTCCGCACGAGGACCGGTTCGGCTGGTGCGCTCCCCCCGTCCGTGCCGCGGTGGGCGCGGCGGGACAGGGCTCCGTTGGCGCGGGTCAGCCGGCTGAAGGACGTACTGGCCGCTCCGGTCGGCACTTCCTCCGCCGTGGCGAGCATGGTGGCCAGCGTGGTGGCGTCCGCGTCCGGCCGGAGGGCGGACACGGTCAGGCGTGCGCTGACCGGCGCCAGCAGGGTGACCAGGTCGGCCAGGCCCAGCGGGCCGAGGTGTTTCTCCTTGGCGCGCTCGGCCGCGGCGGCGGCCAGTTCCCCCGTGGCCAGCAGCCGGTTCGCCCGCCGGATCTCGCCCGCCTGCTCCCAGGCCCGGGCCATCAGGAACTCCTGCTCCAGTTGCACGTAGCGGGTGCCGAGTGCGGCGGCCACTCTGCGGCGGACCTCCAGATTGAGTGCGGACATCCAGCTGTCCGGTGCGGTGGGCACGGTCTGCTCTCCGGTGTGGTGGCTGCCGTAGAGCGGCGGTCCCACGGCGGCGGCCCGTCGGTCCTCCGCGGCACCGTCCGGGCCGACCACGGGTTCCGGGGCCGGTCCGCGGAGGCGGGCCGCTGCGTTCAGGCGTTCCGCGAGCAGGGTGCGGAAGCGTTCCTGGGCGGCGGGGTCGGTCCAGGTCTCGGGCACCGTCGTGCCCGGTGGTCGGAGTGCCCCGTCCATGGCCACGGTGGCCGGCCCCGGGGAGGGCTCGGCGGGCCAGGGACGGCCGACGTCGAGGGTGCGGCTGCCGAGTCCGGCCTCGGCCGCGGGGCGGAACACCAGGCGGCGTGCCAGTGCCTCGAAGGTGCCCGCCTCTCCGGTACGGAAGGTCCACCAGTGGTAGACGGGCAGGTCTACCGTGCCGGTGCCGGTGAGGGGCCAGGCGTCGTCCGTGGCCGCTCCGACGGATGCCGCGCGCAGTCCCACGTCCCGTCCGGCGGCGGTGGCGGGCACCACCGCGGCGATCCAGCCGCGGTCGGGGGCGAGCCGGCGTGGGCACAGCAGCCGTGCGACGACGCCCGGCGAGTGGTCGCGCGCGCCCTGCTCGACGAGGCGCCTCGCGCTCTCCGTCTCGGTGACGGTGTCCGGCAGACGCGCTTCGACGTGGGCCCAGGCCCATCGCTCGGTGAGCCGGGGCAGCGCGGCGACCGGAGCGGTGAGCACGGGCAGCGGGTGAGCGGGCCGGGGTGGGGCCGCCTCGTCGTCGGCCAGCACGATCAAGGCGAGCCAGGGCTGCGGTGTCGGCGGGACGAGCCCCGGCACCATGGCCGGGGACAGCAGCCAGGGCAGGTCGGCGTGGGCCAACTCGACCCCGGCCAGTACGTTCTCCGGGGCGTCGGGCGTCCCGGGGCGCGGTTCCTCGCGCAGGACCGTGCCGGGGTCGAAGCCGAGCACGTCTCCCGGGCCGACCAGCGCGAGATCCGGCCCCGGCACCGTCGGGCCCTCGTGGCGGCCCTCGATGTCACGACCGAAGCGCACCGAGGTCCGCAGCACCTGTCCGGTGGCCGAGGCGCCGGCGCCGATCCGCGCCCAGGAGAAGAACCATCGCGTGCTCATGCGTCGCTCCCCACGGGAGAGGGCGTCCGGGTGGGTGCGCCGTCCCGGGTGCTCATCGGTGTTCCCAGGTCTCGACGAACCGCGGAGGTCGCGCGGCCTGGGCGCGGGCGGCCTCCCAGGGGTCCTTCGTGGCGTCGACCGGGGTGAAGTCGTCGATCAGCGGCTGCAGGGTGTCGGCGGCGACCATGCTCAGCGTCGCCGGTCGTACCGTGACGGTCACCTCCGGGGTACGCCACCTCGCCAGCCGCTCGGCGGCGCCGGCCGCCAGGCTGGCCTCGTGCTGGAGGAGGCCGGGCCAAAGCGAGGGCTCGCGTTCCCGTTGCGGCTCGTAGGCGGTCTCGTAACCGTCGTCGACGCGGTGCCCCTCACCGGTGCGGCTCTGCTCGGTGCGCGCCCGCAGTCCGCCGGCGTGGCTGACGAACGCGGGCTCGGTGAGCTGCTGGTCCTCGGTGAGGTCGAAGAACTCGCCGGGGACGAAGCGCTCGGGCAGTGAACGGGCCCCGTCGGCGGCTTGGGGCTCGCCGAAGGTCACCTCTTCGATGGTCCAGGTCTGCACCGGCACCGGTCGCCGCTCGAACCGGGAGATCGGCACGCCCAGCGGTACCACCTTCTGGGTGACGCGGAGTGTGGCGTCCGGGTGCACCAGGTTTCCCTCGGTGAGTTTCCCGGTCGCCTCGGGCGTGAAGACCAGGCCGGTGCGTTCGGCGGCCGGCCGCTCCGCCGCCCAGGCCGTCGTCCGGCGCAGAGCCTCGGCGAGCACCGGCAGCGGTTCGCGTCCGCGGCGGTCCGTGACGGGCGGGGGTGGTCCCCAGCGGATGTCGAAGTCCAGCTCGACGTCCCAGAACAGCACCGAGATGCTGCCGGTGCCCCAGGCGTGCCAGCGGGCCGGCCCTTCGAGCGTGAAGTCCAGGGCGACACCCGCCAGTCGGCGCCCGAACGCACGGACCGCGACACCGGCACGCACCTGCACGGCGAAGGCGAACACCGGGTCGAAGACGAACAGCGCGTCGAGTCCGAGCCAACCCGTCACCCCGCAGCCCGCGATCGTCGCGTCCAGCTGCACCTGGCCGCCGAACATCACGGCGTTGGAAGTGACGGCGAAATAGGCTTCCATGCGCAGTCCGAAGCCGTTGCCGGGGGCCAGGTCGATCTGGAGCCGGTCGAGCGCGGGAACCCCGGCCGGGCGGGTATAACGCGGGTGGAAACCGCCGGCGGACAGGACGAACTCCGGGTGCGCGCCGCCGCGTACCAGGAGGTACAGCTCGCCGCGCACGGCTAGGCCGACGATCCACGAGCCGGTCAGCGACACCAGCAGCTCCACCATGGGGACGGCCGGTTCGATGCGTCCGAGCACGCCGGCCTGGAGGCGGACCAGGGGCAGGGCGGGATCGGGCAGCCCGACCAGGAGACGTCCGAGCAGGAGGGCCCGCGGCGGCGCGGGCAGTTCCAGGATCACCGCTCCGGACAGCGACACCATCCCGACGCCCCAGGTGAGGCGGATCATCGGGCCGACCAGGATCCTGCCGGGGGCCACGGGGAACGCCGAGCCGAGGGAGCCGATGATCTCCTTGGCCCGTTCCACGGCGCGGTCGGGGAACAGTACGTGGTCGGCGTTGCCGTCGCGGACCAGCTGTTGCAGGGCGGTGACTTCGACGCGCCGGTTGATGCCGACCAGCCCGCCGACCGCTTCCAGCGCGAAACCCAGACCGAGCTGGATGCCCGGGGGCGGGAACTGGGCGGCGAGCAGGACCAGGAAGCTCGTGGGGGCGTCCCCGTCCGGCGGCCGGAACAGGGCCATGGCCTGGAGGCGCAGTACGCCGAGGTCCATGTCGATCAGCCCGCCGTAGCTGTGGTCCTCGGTGCGGCGCACCATGCCGCCGCCCGACACCGGCGGCACCTTGAGTTCCGTACCGATGGCGTCCGGGAAGCGGGGGCGGGGGTTGCTCCCGTCGAGGCCCGGGCGGGTCCCCGGGGACAGCGCGACGGGCAGATCGACGCCGGCGCCGTCCATGGAGACCCGCAGGGGCAGCCCCGGCAGCCCCGCGGTCGCCGACACGGACAGACCTACGCGTGTGCCGTCGCCGTCCGAGATCAGCTCCATCGCGGCGTCCCGGGTGGAGACGTGCGGTGCTTTCAGTCGCAGCGGGAGAGGGACGCGCAGGGTGCCCGTGCCGGTGAAACGCAGTCCGGCCGTCCGGTCCGCGCGGAGGGTGACGTCGACCGGTCGGGACCCGCCGGCCGCCGGGTCCGTCCCGCCGCCCCCGACGAGTGCGGCCAGCGCGGCCGGCAGGATGGCCGCGGTGAGCCCGCGCAGTTCGATCTCGAAGGCGGCGGCGCTGTCGGGGGCGGCGGTCACGGTCAGGGCGATTCCCTCGACGCCCACTCCCGGTCCGTCGGTCATCCCGGCGGCCAGCTTCCCGGTGCGCTGCACCTTGATCGTCGCGGTGCCCCGAGCCGCCGCCGGCTGGAGCCCGGGACCGAAGGCCGCGTCCCAGCCCTCCGGGGCCCCTGGGTCGACCGCGATGCTCGCCTCCGCGCTCCACGGCTGCGGCACCGTGGTGGGCAGCGTCAGTGTGGCTCCCGGGGTGACCACCAGGTCGAACACCGGCCCCTCCGGCGTCACTCCGAGGACGGCCCGTCCACCCGCCGGACCGGACGGATCGGTCAGCACGAGGGCCACCCCGAGCGGGGCGCCCGGGGCCCGGCGCCAGCCGTGCAACCTGAGCGGCACCGGTGAGTCGACGGCCAGGTCTCCGAGCATCTCCCGGACGAGTTCGACCAACGAGTCGCCCGCGGGGAGCCGGTCGTGCACGGCGAGCAGCCGGCCGGCCAGCACCGTGCCCGCGGCGGAGGGGTCCTCGCCCAGCTCGGGCAGTTGCCCGACCAGGCCGTCCACCGCGCCCCGGACCAGGGTGCGCAGCTGACCGGCGATGTCGTTCAGGAGTTGATGCGGGTCCATGCCGCCTCACCCTCGCGTGGAGTTGGACTCACCGTTGTCGATCACCAGGGCGCCGGTGAAGCAACCGACGCCCAGCCAACGCCCGTCGGGGCTGAACTCCAGGGCGAGCACCTCGTCGGTGGGCGCGGCGTAGATCTCCTGGCCCGTGAGGCCGAACAGCCGGACGACGTTGTCGATGGAAGCGCTGGCCGCCAGTTTGCCGTTGGGGCTGAACGCCACATGGGTGACGGCGCCGAAACCCGGGTCGGGTGACCCGGGTTGCAGCTTCGGCACGCGGCACTTCTCGAGCCCGGTCTCGGCGTCCAGTACCCGGGCGAAGCCGTCGGCGCCGCCGACCACCGTCCAGCGGCCCTGGGGGTCGTAGGCCAGGCAGTTCGGAGCGGTGGTGTGCTCGTCGGGCTCCTCCGGATCGGTCCAGACCGGAGCTCCGCCGGCCGACTCGAACATCCGGACGGTGTCGTCGGCGGAGCAGCACAGCACCATGTCCGCGGCAGGGCTGAAGGCGACCGCGTGGACGGCGTCGTCCGGGGTCAGCTTCCCGAGGACCTCGCCGGTGGCCAGTTCCACGACCCGTGCGTCACCGGCGGAATGGTGGTTCCCGCCGTGGCGGTGGTCGACGGCCAGCGCGACCCGGGCGCCGTCCCCGCTCACGTCCACGTCGGAGATCAGCGGCGGGTCGACGGTGACGCGCCGGGTGATGGCGCCGGTGGCGGGGTCCAGTGCGGTGACGAGGACGTCGGTGGTGGCGATGATCCGTCCGTCGCCCGCGAACCTGACGGCGTTCACCGAGTTGCCCGGTTCGAGCGGGCCCTGCCAGGTGGCCCGGCCGTTCGTGCCGTTCCGCAACGACACCTGCTCGAAGTCGGCGAAAACGAAGGTGCCGCCGCCGGGTCCGAAGGCGATGCCGGTCACGGCCCCGCTCACGGGCACGTCCAGTTCCTCGCCGATGAGGACCGGGCGCACCCGCAGGGTGCTGTCGCCTCCGCCACTGGCGAAGCGGGTGCTGTCGGGGCTGAAGGCGATGGCCTGCACCGAGCCCTGGTGCTCGACGGAGCGGGCCACCGTACCCGGCTCACTCATGACAGGCTCCTTCCGAGGTCGGTCGCGACTTCGGTGTCCTGAAGAATCGGAGGGTGGCTCCCGCGCGACGGCGCCCGGGGGACTCGCACTGCCCTGGAACCCGGCCGGAGGGGGGCGCGTCGACGGGTGTCCCCGCGGGCGCCGGCTTCCGGCTGTGTGTGATTCCTGCAATTCACCAACTTAATCGAAAGCCGCACCGCCCGCCACGCGGGTGACGGCGCGCAGGAGCACCGCCCGCACCTGTGCCGGGGGCCTCGGTCCGCTCGCCCGCGAACGCGAGATGCAGTCACCCGACGCTTCGTCACATCCGTTTGCTCCAGGGGGAGAAGACCTGGCGCCGTGAGGACCGTCGGGCGCTGCGGCCTCGCATGGCAGGGCGGCCGCGCAGGTGCGACGATGGACGTGTGCCGACCCGTGGGGCGCGGGCACCCGGGCCGGGCCCGCTGTGCGGTCGGCCGCCGCACGCCCGTCCACCCAGGCAGTCGTCCCGGGCGTCCGTGCCTCGGTGAAGGAGTTCCGGCATGCTTACTTCCGTACTCTTCGCCGGCGATCCCCTGCTGGAGTCCATCGCCCAGGACCAGGACCGGATCTCACGCACCCGGCACCGTGCCGACCCGGCCGTACGGAAGGTGCAGGTCGTCCTCCTCGACTGGGACCCGCAGTGCCTCCCCCTCTTCGGGGCGGACGGCGACTACGGGGACGAGACCGCCGGCGCGGTCGCGCGGTTCAAGCGCGAGGTGCTCGGAGTCCCCCCGCCCGAGGTGATCGACGACGTCGGCCCCCTGACCGTCCTGAAGCTCGACGAGATGCGGACGCGGTCCGAACAACCGCCTCCCGCCCCGTCCGCCGCCCCGGAGGACTGGCTGCTGACCGACAGCGACATGAGTCCCTTCCGCGCCCCCGCCTTCACCCTGGACAACGTGGTCCTCTACTTCGTCGACGCCGAGGGGTACTACGACACGCTGGCCTCGCGCTTGGACGGCCTGCGCGGCGGGGACCAGGTCCTGTTCGCCGGCTGGCGGTTCTCGCCCGAGCAGATGCTGCGCCCGGCGGTCGCGGGCTCCGCGGGGATCCTCGACCGGCTTCGCGGCCTCCGCGCCCAGGGCGTCGTCGTCCGCGCGCTCCTGTACGGTTCGCACTTCTCCACGCTGCCGGTGCGCAGGCCCAGGGTTCCGACCCTGCCGTCCAAGGACAACTTCGACTTCCGTACCGGGCTGGTCGACGCCGGTGCGCAGGCGGTCCTCGACGCCCGGGTGCCGGAATTCGGCTCCCACCACCAGAAGTGCGCGGTGGTGCAGGGTGCCGCCGAGGGCCCGGCCGCGTTCGTCGGCGGGATCGACGTCTGCCTGGACCGCTGGGACAACGCCGCGCACGTCGACCCTCCCGTACGGCAACGGGAGCCCGACTTCCTGGGGCAGAAGATCTCGCTGCCCGGCTGGCACGACGTGCAGTGCGCGGTGTTCGGCCCCGCCGTCGGTCAGATCTGGCAGGCTCTGGCGCAACGCTGGAACGACCCCACCCGGCCCAGCCGGGTCGACGACACACCCGCGCCGATCGCCCCCTCGGAGGCGCCCGGACCGTCACCGTTGTCCGGCACGCAGGCCGTGCAGGTACTGCGCACCCTCACCTGCAACGGGATCTACTCGTTCTTGCCGGGCGGCGAGTTCACCGTCACGGCCGCCTACCGCAAGGCCGTCCGCCGGGCGCGGCACTACATCTACGTCGAGGACCAGTACCTGTGGCCCTCACCCCTCGTCGACGACCTGCGGGACGCCGCCACCCGGGGCGTCCAGGTCGTCCTGGTCACCGCGCGCGACTTCGACGCTCCGGGGCTGGCCGACACCCACAAGGCGCTGCGGGCCGAGGCCCTCCAGCGCATCGCCTCCGTCGCGCCCGCGAACGTGCACTGCTTCCATCTGGAGCAGGCGGCGACCGCGCTCCAGGTCTACGTCCACGCGAAGCTGATGATCGTGGACGACCTGTACGTCGCCGCGGGCAGCGCCAACCTCAACTTCCGTTCCCACACGACGGATTCGGAACTGCATCTCGGCGTCTTCGACACCGACCTCACCGACGGCACGATGGGCGGCGCCCCGCACCGGGTCGGCGTGTCCGTCCGTGCCCTGCGGACGCAGATCTGGGGCGAGCACCTCAACGAGGACCCGTCGCTGCACGAGGACGCGCTGGTGGGCCTGAGCCGGATGCCCGCGGCGGGCGGCAAGACCGGGCACCTGGTCGGCTTCCCCGTGCCCTCGCAGGTGCCGGCCGTGGACTGGCGCGAGACCCTGCGGGAACTGCTGCGCTCCGTCCAGCACATGGAGCACTGGCAGCTCCTGGCACCGGTGGTGCTCGGTCCTCTCGCGCCCGCCGTCCAGTTGGTCCCGGGTCCGGACCTCGGGACCGTCGCGGATCTGATCCCCGACCCGGAAGGCTTCCTGCGCAGGCTGCTCAATCCCCGGACCGTGTGCTGAGCGGCGCCGGGGCCGGGTGCCGCGCGTTCACCCCGCCGTCCGGGCCGCGGGTGGGTCCGCGCCGATCAGCCTTCCGAAGATCGGTACGAGGGAGGACGCAGGACGTCGCGTAGCGCCTTACGGTGGCGTCATGGGAAGTCATGCGCAGGACGCGCCCCCCGGACCCGTCGGGCCTTACGAACCGCCGTACTACGTCGTCGTCTTCACCACGGTGCGGACCCAGGAGCAGAGCGGTTACGGCGAGACGAACGCACGCATGGAAGAGCTCGTGAAGGACGTCCCCGGCTACCTGGGGATGGACCACGCGCAGACGCCCGGCGGGCTCGGCATCACCGTCGGATACTTCCGTGACGCCGAGGCCCTCACCACGTGGCGGACCAACGCCGAGCACCGCGCGGCGCAGAGGCGCGGGCGAGCCGAGTGGTACCGGAGCTACACGCTGCACGTGGCCAAGGTGGAACGGAGCAGCGGGTTCACGCGGGCGCAGGAATCGTCGACGGGCTGACCGGCCGGGTGCCCGGCCCTCGGAAGGGCCGGGCACGGTGCGGGTGTCCGGCGGGACGCGGGCTGGGCCGGCGGGCGGACCCGGCCGCGCGTCGCCGGTGTCAGACGACGGGCTGCTGGGCGCCGGCGGGGCGGTCCAGGCCCATCGACTGGCGGCCGAGGAACGGGGCCTTCCAGGAACCCGTACCCCGGTAGAGGTAGTTGCCCTGGGGGCTGAAGGCGGCGAGGTCGTTCCGGCCGTCGCGGTCGGCGTCACCGACCGCCACGAGGTGGGTGTAGGGGCCCCACCCGGCGCCGATCCGCGTGCGGGGCGCGAACGTGCCGTCGCCCTTGCCCAGGTAGAGCCAGAGGACCCCGTCCTTGTCCCGGGCGACGAGGTCTCCGGCGGCGGCGCCGCCGATGTTCCCGACGGCCGTCAGGTCGTTGAAGACGCCCCAGCCGCCGCCCACCTTCTTGCGCGCGGAGAAGGGCGCGGTGGCGTTGCCGGTGCCGGGGTAGAGCCAGAGCACTCCGGACCGGTCGGTGGCCAGGAGGTCGTTGCGGCCGTCCCCGGTGAGGTCGGAGCCGCCCGCGATCCTGTCGTAGACCTGCCAGCCGCCGCCGACCTTGGCACGGGTGGCGAAACCGCCGCGGCCGTTGCCCTGGTAGAGCCACAGGACACCGGACGTGTCCCGGGCGACCAGGTCGCCGACCTCGGATCCGCCGAGGTTGCCGGTGGCCTCGATGCGGTCGTAGAGGTTCCAGCCCCCGCCGACGAGGGCCTTGGCCTCCCCCGCGCCGAGCTGTCCGCCGGCGCCGGTGCCCGCGTCGAAGCGGGTGTCGCTGCGCCAGAGCCTGCCCGCGGCGTCCCGGGTGAGGACGTCGGGGGTGCCGTTGTCGTTGAAGTCGTGCGGCTGCCCCTTGCGGGTGACGGTGAAGGTCCCGTCGGCGACGGCGGCCGGACCGATGCCGTTGAGGGGCGCGGCCACGGCCTCCCAGGTGTAGGCACCGTTGGGGGCGGCCTCGGACCCGGCGGCGACCAGGCCGTTCCAGTCCAGCGTGACGGACGGGGTGGCGGGGTGCTTCGCGGTGGCGACGACCGTCTTCCCGCTGCGGACGTGGCGGAGCGTGATCGCCACGTCGACGTTGGTCCGGGACAGGTCCCAGCGCAGGGAAGCCGACCCACCGTTCTGGTCGAGGTCGACGACCGCGGGGACGGTGTTGCCGGTGATCTCGACCCTGGTGGGTGCGTCCGCGTTCGCCACCCGGGTGACGACGGGTGTGCCCTCGTCACCGGCGGTGATCTTGAACAGTCCCTCGCCGTCCGCGACGGTGCCGCCGCGCACGTACAGACCGTCGGGAGCGGCGGCGGACGAGGTCAGGTGGTCGAGCAGCTTCACCGAGGCGCCGGTGGCGGGGTGGTACGCGGTGACGGCGTGCAGGGGGTTCGGCGCGGCGGCGGAGATGCCGTCGGCCTCTCCGTACACGACCCAGCCGCCGACCAGACCGACCTGGAGGTCACTCGCGTACGCGGGGGTGACCGGGAGCTGCCGCACGCCGCCGGACGCGCGGTCCAGGAGGAACACCGCCGGGGTGTCGGTGCCGTCGCCCTCGGTCCAGACGACGTGGGTCCCGGAGACGGCGAAGTCGCCCCCGGTGGAACCGGCGGTCCTCTCGTGCGTCTCGTGGACCGCGCCGGTGGCGAGATCGATCAGTGCCCACTTCTTCAGGGCACCGTCGGTGAAGGTGAGCAGCGCGTCCTCGGGGGTGCCGGGGGTGATCGAGAAGTCCTTCGCACCGGCCGGCAGCCCGGTGACGGTCTTCACGCCCTCGTCCGCGGTGTGCTTGCGCAGCTTGACGGTCCCGTCGGTGTCGACGGTCGTGAAGATCGCGCTCGCCGCCGAGCCCGCGTACCGCGGTTCACCGGCCAGGTCCCCGACGAAGACGTCGAACGACGACAGCGTCCTGAGGTTCCGCTGCTGGATACCCCAGCGGCCCTCGAAGACGAGGTAGTCCGCCGTGCGCGTCGAGCGGAGGTGGGTCCGGTTTCCGTAGCCCGTCCCGGCGGGGTTCCCGTAGCGGGTCCAGCGCTTGTCGAGGGACCCGTCGGCCTGGGTCACGAAGCCGGTCAGACCGGCGTCGACCAGCTTCGCCTTCTTCAGGAAGGGCATGGAGACGGCGTCGGATGCCGCCGTGTCCGCCGCCACCGCCGCGGGGGCGGCCGTGGCCGGCACGGACAGGACGCCCACGCCGGGCGTCACGGTGAGGACGGTGGTGACGGCGACTACCAGCCGACGTCGGGTCGATCGGGCCAGGGGCACGTGATTTTCCTTCTTGACGCAACAGGCGCACCATGCGCCTCTCAGCCCTATGACTCACCACGGTACGAATGGTTGTACGAACGCAGGCAGGTTCTTCTCGGCCCTCTCCGCAGGGGCACGAACGGCTGGTGGGGCCGTGCCGCGTCGGGGGCGGTCACCCGGCGTGCGTGCAGTACGTGCAGTACATGCGATACGTGTCCTACAGGTCGAACTCGATGTGCTCGACGTCGGTGAAGCGCACCTCCTCCAGAGCGCCGGCGCGGCGGCCGCCGTCCTGGAAGTAGGTGTCCTTGAGTGCCTCGGCGGCGATCTGCTGCAGGCGCTGGTCGCTCTCGCCGGCCTGCTGGGCGTCGAAGAGACGCGCGGCGTACTGCGGCGGCAGCGCGACGGTCAGGTGCCGGACCCGGCTCTCGTCGGTCGAGCCGACCGGTGCGGTGTAGCCGATCCGGGCCCGGGTGTCGATGACGATGCCGCCCGTGGTGGCCGCCCGCTCCTTGGCCCGCGCCCTGATCTGCGGCTGCCACCGCGCTGTGACCTCCCGCTCCAGGCGGGCCGCGAGGTCGGGGCGGGGAGTCCTGATCTGGTTCTTCACGTAGCGCTCGACGGTGCGCTGGGAGACGCGCAGCGTCTGGGCGACGGCCCTGGTGCCCTTGAGCTGCCGGACCAGGTAGCGCATCTGCGCGCCCGCGCTCTTGGGCACCGGGCGGGTGAACGCCTTCTGTACCGCGCTCTCCAGACCCTTCCCGAACAGGTTCATCGTGGCGTCCTCCTACTCCCCGTGGTCGGCGTCGGTGACGGTGCCGTCCTTGATGTACCGCGCGAGGTTCAGCTCCGGGGCCTCGAAACGCTCCCGCACGCCCTCGCCCCACAGAACGCTCTGGGTGCCCTCGTGCTTGACCAGACCAGGGTTGATGCCGAGCTTGAAGCCGCCGGGCAGCGGCTTGCCGTCGCGATAGGGCAGCACGTCCAGCGGCGAGGCCCCGTCGGCCGCGTAGACGACGCAGTCGGACAGGACCGCCACCGGGTACCGCCCGGTGGACGCCGCATGCTTGACGATCTTGCGGTGCAGGTTGATCCGCGTACGGGAGATGACCGCCGCGCGGATGTCCGGCCGCCACGTCGGACGGGACAGCGCACGCCACGGCTCACCCGGCCGCCATCCCTCCCCGCGTGGGCGCTCGCGCAGCTTGCCCAGGCCGCCCTTCACGGTCGCCTTGATCGCCGACACGACGATCGCCAACTCCGGGTCGCGCTCCTCCCAGCCCTCCATCGCCGCGAGGAAGTCGGCCGGGGGCAGGTCGGCGTGCACCCCCAGCTCGGCCATGGTGGTGAGGAAGGCGTCCCTCAGCCGCCGGTACCAGGCGTCAAGGTAACGGCCGTTCTCGGGACGGACGTACGCCTCGATCGGACGTACCTCGTATCCCAGCTCCACCGCGTAGGCGACGGTCGGCGTCGCGTACCAGGCCGGGCCCTCGGGACGTTCGCCCTTCGGCGTGAACGGGCTGGGCAGCAGGTCCGCGTCCAGGTCGGTCCATCCGCCCTTGCCGGCCCTCACCCGGGAGAGGTCGACGTGCGAGAGGTCGACCAGCCAGGAGCCGGGCAGCTTCGGGTCGAACGCCGGCGCCCTGACGTGCGCGGGCGCCCCGAGACCCACGGTCAGGCCGTTGGCGCCGGCCGCGAAGGCCATGTTCACGTCGATGCCGACGAGGTTGCGGCGCATGCACTCGTCGTCGGTGAGCGGCCGCGCCCAGTCGTACGCCTCCTCGAACAGTTTCTCGTCCGGCCCGCGCAGGTGGAACCGCGGCAGGTCCGCCAGGAGCGGGTGCCCGTCGGGAGCCTCGCAGGGCGCGCAGTCCACCGGGTCCTTACCCAGTGAGCCGGGGTTGTGCGCGGAGTGCCGTCTGCCGTCGGCGCCGGGTTCGGAGGCGCGGGTCGGCGGGTGCAACGCGGTCATCAGTTCCAGGCCGGTCACGGCCGTGGAGCCGCGCGGCGTCATCACCCTGGACGCGTACACGCCCAGCACGCGGACCAGTTCCGCCGGCGGCAGGCGGTCGGCCCGACCCCAGTGCCGGGCGTCCAGCGCCTGCCAGGACGGGATGCACAACTGCACGCAGGCCCGGTCCGCGCCGGTGGCGGGGCGATAGATCCGTGCCCACGGTCCGAACCCGCGCTTCGTCAGCTTCCACTCCGCGCGCTTCAACTGCCTGACGACCTTGTGGTCCTCGGGGATCCGGCCGGCCAGTCGCTCCTCGTCGGTGAGGACGGTGGGGAGGCCGTAGCGTTCCAGCGCCGCCTCGGTGAGCACCAGCAGCGGATCGGCGTCCTTGCCCGGGGCGGACAGTCTGGGCTGTCCCAGCTTCGCCTCCTCCAGCGTCCACTCCACCAGCGCCGGGAGCGACTTGGCGGGCACGTCGAGGACGAGGCCGCCGCGGCAGTACGCCAGCACCTGCCCGTCGGCACCGACGTCGACCACGGCGAGCGGTCCGTTCGCGAAACGCGGGTCGGTGCCGCTCGCCGGTACCGCGGCCGGACTCTCCCTGCACGGTCGCCGTGGCGTCGGCGACGGCCCGGTGGTGCGCGCCGGTCGTGGAGCGGTCGGCGGGCCGGCGGGAGGCCGGTCGGAGCCGCTCCGGGTGTCCTCGGTCGCCGTCGGGACCGCGCGTGCGGGCTCCGGACCCTTGACCGGAGCGTGAGCGGCTCCCATCGGGACGGACGGGCCGGTGGGTGCGGCAGGCGCCGGGGCGAACGGGCCGGGTGCCGCGGGCGCCGGGGCCGCCGTGGGCGGCTCGGTTCCCGCGCCGGGCATCGGGTAGAGCTCCGCGAGCCGGCTGAGCAGCCGCGCGTACGCCTCGCGCTCCGGGCCCCGGGGCTCGGTCGGCTTCTTGCTCGACTCCCAGCCCGACACCGTCGCCCGGCGCACCTTGAGCGCGGCGGCCACCTGATCGAGGGTCAGGCCGTGCGCGGTCCGCAGCCGCTTGCGCTCCTCCGCCGGCGGCAGCTGGGCGCGGGACGCGATCAGTGCGTCGACCGCGTCGAACAACTCGGACATCCGGCACCTCCTTGACCGGAATCCTACCTGCGAGACCGTACGGAACCCGTACGCCGGCCGTAAACAACGCGTACGAACGCCTGGGTGGTGTGCGACCTGCGGATGACGGCCTGCCACGAGGCGGTACGAACCTCGGCCCGAGACGCCCTGCCGGTCCTCACCGGAGAACGTTCGGTACCGCCTTCACGCCGAGGCCGTCCGTCGAACCGCACATCGCCACTGCTGAGCTGCGTCTGCGGTCCCTGGACTCTCCGCTCAGCACGGACGTCCTCGATCTCATGGGCACTGGTACGGCGCACCGGCGAAGAGACCTCGTTGAACCGGGCGTTCGGGCGGGCCGCGGAGGCCACGGGGCCGAGTCCGACACGAGACGCGGCCACGGTCAGGTGCGTCGCACTGGCTCAGCGCGCTCGGTCGCTCCCGCAGCAACAGACGGAGCGGCGTGCCGGGCACCGGGACACGGGGATGCTCGCCGGTGAACGCTCCAGGTGAGCATCCGGCGGTCGCGATCAGCCCTGATCGCTGGTCGAGGCTACTCGTCACCGGCCCCGTCGACCCACCCCCGGGCCAGATCAGCCGGTGCCTGCTCTCCGGCCGCCGTCGCCAGCCAGGTCCGCCAGACGTGACGGGTGTTGGGCACCTCCGGACGATCCAGGAGCCAGAGAACGTAGCCGGCATGACGCTGTGCCCACGGGTCGTCCGACCGCGCTGCTCTGTCCAGCCTGCCGCGCAGGTCCTCACCGTCCACGGCCCGGGCCACGCGCACGTACTCGCGGTCCTTGCAGCGGTAGGGTCGCCGCACGACGGTCTCGACCAGTTCCACCAGCTTGCCCCTGACCGCGTCATCGTGGTGAGCGGCAGCCACGTCCCGTATGAGGCCCTCCTTCGTGCCCCATGACTTGGCATACCGTGTCCACTCCTGCGGATACCTCGCCTCCCATTCCAGGAAGCACAGCACGTAGGGAAGACCCGGCCATGTGCTGATACCGGAACCGCTCGGCCGGTCCCACAATCCGCCTGGGAGCGAATGCCGCAGGGCCTTCTGGAAGCGTCGGTGCGCCACCTGCCGCCCCAGCGGACACCCGCGCCGCCACGCCCTGTTGTACCGGTCCAGAGCGTCCTGGGTGCTTCTTTCGGCGTCCGTCAGACGCGCAAGCGCAACAGCGCGTTCGGCCGGATCGCTTGCTGTCAGCCCGAACGCCCACCCCAGCCGCTCGTACCACACGTCGGCACCGTCCCCGCTCACTCCCACGCCCGCGTCACTCTTCACCCGGCAGATCATGCTCCACCTCGAGCGCCGTCGCCGTCATTGCGGAGGTCCTGGACAGCGCCGGGAACGCGACCGGCATGCTCGGCGGCCGCGCCACCCTGCCCTACGCATCCGTCGTGATCACCTCGACCCGCTTCCCCACAGCCTGACCGCGACCAACGCCAGATGTCGTCGGGGCACCCGCCGGGTGGCGGGCCCGGCCCGGCAGGCCGGGCCGGACAGGCAGCGCGTGGGCAGGGCCGCCGCCGTGTCACGGAGGCCGTTACCTACCGCACGAGGCAGGGCCGCTTGGCGTCGAACTCCCAGCCGGGAACCAGATACCGCATGCCGAGGGAGTCGTCGCGGGCGCCGAGCGCCTTGGTCCGGTAGAGCTCGTGGGCGGCGAGCAGCCGGTCCATGTCGAGCCGCACACCCAGGCCGGGGGCGTCGGGCACGGCGATCTCGCCGTCGACGATGCGGGGCGGCTCGACGGTGAGGCGTTCCAGGCCCTCCTGCCATATCCAGTGCGTGTCCAGGGCGTTGTACGCGCCGGGTGCCGCGGCCCCGCAGTGCGTGACCATCGCGAGCGAGATGTCGAAGTGGTTGTTGGAGTGGCAGCCCCAGGTCAGTCCCATCGCGTCGCACAGCTGCGCCACGCGGACGGAACCCTGCATGGTCCAGAAGTGCGGGTCGGCCAGCGGGATGGAGACCGACTGGAGGGCGAGGGCGTGGGTCATCTGCCGCCAGTCGGTCGCGATCATGTTGGTCGCGGTGGGCAGGCCGGTCGCGCGGCGGAACTCGGCGAGCACCTCGCGCCCGGAGTAGCCGCCCTCCGCGCCGCAGGGGTCCTCGGCGTAGGCGAGCGTGCCCACCAGGGGCGCGCACAGTTCGACGGCTTCCTTCAGCGACCAGGCACCGTTGGGGTCGAGGGTGATCCGGGCCTCGGGGAAGCGGTCCTTGAGCGCGCGTACGGCCTTGACCTCCTCGGCACCCTCCAGGACGCCGCCCTTGAGTTTGAAGTCGCGGAAGCCGTACAGGTCGTAGGTGGCCTCGGCCTGCCGGACGATCGCCTCGGGGGTGAGGGCCTCCTCGTGGCGGATCCGGTACCAGTCCACGTCCGCGTCGTGGCCGCGGACGTACTCCAGGTCGGTGCGGTCGGGGTCACCGACGTAGAAGAGGTAACCGAGCACCCGCACAAAGTCCCGCTGCCGGCCGTCTCCGAGCAGGGCCGCGACGGGCACGTCGAGGTGCTGGCCCAGGAGGTCGAGGAGCGCGGACTCCACCGCTGTGACGGCGTGGACCGTGGTCCGCAGGTCGAAGGTCTGGGCGCCGCGTCCGCCGGAGTCACGGTCGGCGAAGCGGTCCGCGATCTCGCGCAGGACGCGCTTGTAGTCACCGACCTTCGCGCCGACCACGAGGGATTCGGCGTCCGTGAGTGTCCGGGTGATCTTCTCCCCACCCGGTACCTCACCGAGGCCGGTGCGCCCCTCGGAGTCCGTCAGGACGACGATGTTGCGGGTGAAGTAGGGGCTGTGGGCGCCGGAGAGGTTCAGTGCCATCGAGTCGCGGCCCGCCACGGGATAGACGGAGAACGCGGTGACGGTCGGCTGGTTCCTGGTCATGTCTTCTTGGGCTCCTCGTGTTCGGTGGTGCGACGGCCGCTGGTCACAGGCTGAGGACGTCGAGGGCCTGCTCGGCCACCAGGACACCGCCCAGGCCGAGGACCGACAACACGGTGGTGTAGGTGGTGCGGACCTTGATCGCTTGGATGACGGAGAGGTTGAAGTACTCCTTGAAGAGCCAGAAGCCGGGGTCGTTGACGTGCGAGAAGGCGATCGAACCGCAGGAGACGGCGAGCACCATCATCTCGGGATGCACACCGCTGCCGGCGAGCAGCGGCAGCACCACGCCGGAGGCCGTGACGACGGCGACCGTGGCGGACCCCAGGGCGACCCGGAGGATGGCGGCGATGAGCCACGCCAGGACCACGGCGGAGATGGACCAGGAATGGGTGACGTCCTTGATGTACTCGGATATGCCGCCCTCCACCAGCACGTTCTTGAAAGCCCCGCCGGCTCCGATGACCAGCAGGATCATCGCCATGGCCTTGACCGCCGAGGAGCAGGACTCGCTGACCTCCGCCAGGCTCCGCCCTGTGCGGGGCCCGAAGGCCCAGACGGCCAGCAGCAGGGCCAGCAGCAGCGCGATCGGTGCCGAGCCGATGAACGCGACGGTGTTGAGCAGCGGGCTCTCCCCGGACGCGGCCATGTCGGTCACCGCTGCGCCGGCGATCAGGACGACGGGGAACAGCGCCACGCACAGCGACCAGCCGAGGCCGGGCATCTCCTCGTCGCTGAACTGGCGTTCACTGACCAGCCCTTTGGGGATGGTCGGGTTCATGGCCCTGATGAACGGCAGCCGCGGCCAGAGCAGCGCGATGAACGCGCCGACCGGCACCGCGATGAACAGACCGTAGAAGAGCGTCAGTCCGACGGAGGCGTCGAAGGTGGCCGCGACGGCGGTGGGGCCGGGGTGCGGCGGAAGGAAGCTGTGCATGGTGGACAGGGCGATCGACATCGGCAGCCCGACCCACAGCAGGCTCGCGCCGGTGACCCTGACCAGGGTGAACGCGATGGGCACGACGATGATGAAGGCGACCTCGTAGAACATCGTCACGCCGATGAGCATGGAGGTGACGACCATGGCGACCTGTACCCCGCGGGGCCCGAAGGCGTCGAGCAGCTTGTCGGCGATGCGCTGGGCGGCACCGGAGTCACCCATGACGCGGCCGACCATGGCACCGAGTCCGATGGTGAGCATCGTGTCGCCGATCTGACCCCCGATGCCTTCGGAGAGGACGTCCGGGATGTCCGTCACCGGGATGCCCTGGACGACGGCGACACCGACGGCGACCAGGAGGAGGGCCGCGAAGCCGTTCAGCTTCAGCCTGGTCATGAGGAGTAGCAGAACCAGGACGCTGATTCCCACTACGAGAAGTGGCATGGCAGTTCCCCTTTGAACTGTGGTGTGGGTAGCCGGGCCCGAACGCCGCAGGGGTACGGCACGACTCCGGTGAGGGCGGAGCGGGACGCTCGGACGCGGATCCGCGGCCGTCCCGGGAGCCGGGGCGGCGGTCCGGTGCGGGGCACGCCGCACGGAGGGGCGGTGTGCCGGGGCGAGCGCGGGTACGACGTGCGGTGGTTCGGGTTCCGTGCCGACGGACGCTGGTGGGCCGGGCGGTCGCCCCGCGTGTCACCTCACGCGCGACCGGGGTGTCCGACGGCGACGGCTCCCGTGCGCGGAGCCTCGCGGCCGTCGACGGTGACGCGCGGGCGTGGTGGTTCCGAGGGCGGCTGGTGCCGCCGGCTCGTCCTGCCGGACGAGATCGAGCATGGACAAATCTCCTAGACCTGGGAGGAGAGCGACAGCGGGCGCCGCCTACGGTCCGAGCCACGCGGCCGGTGGCTGAGTTGACCGTAGAGTTGGTTCTGATTCACGTCCATGTCGAATTTTGTTGCTTGCCATACCTTTCCTGGATGACCGTTCCGTGAAGGCGACGCGTCAGGCCGAGGTCACAGGTGCCGGAGCAAGGCGTCGAGTGCCGGATTGTCGTTGTCGGGCCGCCATACGAGGCTCAGCTCCACCGGCTGCGGATCCGGCAGGTCCACCGTCCGGAAGACGACCCCGCCGTAGCGCATCCGGGCCGCGGCCTCGGGCACGAGGGCGGTGCCCCAGCCGCCGTCGACCAACGCCAGGATGCTGTGCACCTGCGTCAGGTACTGGGTGAACACCGGACGAGCCCGCGCGGACCGGAAGATGCTGATCAGCAGTTCGTGGAAGTAACGGGCCTCGATGGGCGAGTACATCAGGAAGTCCTCACCGTCGAAGTCCTCGACCCGCATCGGCCCTTCCCCCGCGGCCAGCGGATGAGCGGCGGGGAGGGCGGCCAGCAGCCCCTCACGCAGCGCCGTGCGGGCGGACAGGCCGGCCCCCGTACTCGTGGGCCGGATCAGCCCCAGATCGAGCGAGCCCTCACCGAGGGCCTTCAACTGGTCCCGGGTCACCAGCTCCTGAAGCAGGATCTCCACTCCGGGCAGCGCCGCCCTGGCGGTCTTCAGCAGGGAGCCGAGCGCGGAGTGGGCACTGGCCGCCGTGAACCCGACGGCGAGGGCCCCCGCCTCACCGGTGGACACCCGGCGGACGGCGAGGGCAGCCTGCTCCGACTGCCGCAGGATGCGGCGGGCCTCCCCCAGGAAGGCGCGGCCGGCCGGGGTGAGGCGCACGCTCCGGTTCGTGCGGTCCAGCAACTGCACGCGCAGCTCGCCCTCCAGCAGCTGGATCTGCCGGCTCAACGGCGGCTGCGTCATGTTGAGCCGTTCCGCGGCGCGCGTGAAGTGCAGTTCTTCGGCGACGGCCACGAAGCTCGTCAGCTGAGCGAGAGTGAACACTGATGCTCTCCAGGTATCGCGAGATCCAAAAACTGTGTTGGACGTGAATCATTCGCGACCGTAGCGTCAGACGTGGACAGACGGCGACCCTGCCCATGCCTCGGTCGCGGCCCGCGACCGGCGGGGGCGTCGCACTTCGGAGCACGCAACCATGGTTCGAACCCGGCACCGTCACCGGGGTGCCTCCCCCGGCCCACCCACCCTCGCCCGGAGGTAGGGCCCGACCGCGCCGCCGCACCTCCTCGGCGCCACCCACCGTCATGTCTCCGCCGGCGACGGGCCGGTGCCCGTCACGCCGCTGCCGGGCCCCGGCCGGACGACGGCCGCAGGGCCCCGGCGCGGGCGGCGTCGAGAACGGACAGCCGCGCTGCCCGCGCCGGCACCACGCGTCACCGCGCGGGGGACCACCGGGGGTGAGGCCCGCCCGCGACACCCCCGCTCCCGCCCACCGCCACCCCACCGCCACGACCATCAGGAGCACCCCATGACGTCCTACTCCCCGGAAGAACTCGGCCACCGGATCGGCTCCGGCCTGCTCTCCTTCCCCGTCACCCACTTCCACGACGACCTGTCCTTCGACGAGGACGCCTACCGGGAGAACATCGGGCGGCTGTCCAAGTACGACGTAGGCGGCCTCTTCGCCGCCGGCGGGACAGGCGAGTTCTTCTCCCTCACTCCCACCGAGGTCGAACGGGTCGTGGCCGCCGCCGCCGACACCGCTCCCGGCAACACGCCGATCCTGGCCCCGGCCGGATACGGGACCGCCACCGCGGTCGAGTTCACCGCGGCAGCCGAACGCGCCGGCGCCGACGGCGTCCTGCTCTTCCCGCCCTACCTCACCGAGGCGGGCCAGGAAGGACTGGCCCGGCACGTCGAAGCCGTCTGCCGGTCCACCTCGCTCGGTGTCGTCGTCTACAGCCGCGCCAACGCCGTCTACTCGGCGGACACCCTCGCCCGTCTCGCCGACACCTGCCCCAACCTGGTGGGCTACAAGGACGGCGTGGGCGACATCGACACCATGACCCGCATCCACGCCCGGCTCGGCGAACGCCTCACCTACGTCGGCGGTCTGCCCACCGCCGAGACGTTCGCCCTGCCCTACCTGCAACTGGGCGTGACCACCTACTCCTCGGCGATCTTCAACTTCGCACCCGAGTTCGCCCTCGACTTCTACGCCGCCGTCCGCGAGCGCCGACAGCCGGACGTCACGCGCATGCTGTCGGACTTCGTACTGCCCTACACGGAGATCCGCAACCGCCGGGCCGGGTACGCGGTCAGCATCGTCAAGGCGGGTATGACCGCCACCGGTCACGGCGCGGGCCCGGTGCGCCCCCCGCTCACCGACCTGACCCCGCTCGAACTGGACGAGCTCCGGACCCTGATCGCGACCCTGCCCGGCACGGCGGCCTGACCCGGGCACGGGCCACGGCGGGGTCGACCACTTTGCCGACCCGAGGGAGGCCGCCCTTGACCTGGTACAACGGGTCGGTGCGAGCGCGTGCTCGACGACGGCGCCCAGGAGGGGGCCCCGGCGACGCGGGGCACGAGGCGGCCCCCGATGCGAGCCGTCGGCCGAACCGGGCCGCTGAAGGACCACGCCTGCTATTCGTAGGAGTCGACGCCGATCGAGTACCCGGCACCAGAGGTGAGGTCGGAGCGGCTCTCATGGCCCTCTTCCGCGAGGGACTCGGCGGTGAGGAAGACGATCCGCAGGCTCATGGCTTCTTTGACGAACCGCAGCTCGCCGGGCACGGCGTCGGGGTCCGGACTCCAGCCGTCCCGGGGGGCCGCTGCCCGGTAGTGCGCCGCCACCTCAGCCCGTGTGCCGGGGAAGGCGTAGATCCGCTCGGCGGACACCACGACATCGCCGCTGTCCGCCCAGCAGCCGGTGTCGACGGTCTCGAACCCCCGCGCAGCAGTGGCCTCGTGGGGCCTCGAGTGGAGAATGTCGAGCGTCGCCAGCTCGGTGATCCGGGCGTCCGTCCCCTCGCAGTCCCGGGCGAGATCCATCAGCGAGCAGCCGCTGAGCATCGAGGCCGCCAGCGCGGTCGCCAGGAGAAGGGACCTCTGCCGGATGCGCGGAGTTCGTGAGGACACAGCAGGGTCCAAGGCGGGAGGCGCGGCGGCGGAGGAGCCGGGGACGGGCCTGCAGGTGATGGAGCCGGCTCCGAAAGAAGTCACGGCCCGGTTCTACCAGATGAACTTCGCGGCCTTCGGTCGGGCACCGGTCGAGGGCCTGCTCCAGGCTGCCCTCGTGCCGTGCACAGGCACGGCCGCCTACGGGCTTCTTCGGCGTGATGCGCCCGTGCTCGGATGCCGGACGGTCCGTGGCAGGGCCCGGTCGCCGAGGTCTCGGCGTCTCGCTCCGAGCGGATCCCGTCGTGCTCTGCGTCGGAGAGCGTGGGGTGTTTCAGCGCAGCAGCGCGTCGAGGAAGGGGCTGGAGATCACGTGGTGGGGGTCGAGGCGGTTCAGGGTCGCGACCGCCTCGTCCCAGCCCGGGCCGCCTCCGGCGCGCAGGGCTGCGGGGACGGTCCGGGTGAGGACGTCCGGGTCGGACCATGCAGCGGTGTCGGTGTAGGCCCAGCCCTTCGACCATTCCACCCGTACGGTCGCCCGGTCTCCGTCCAAGGCCAGGAGGAACTGCTCGATGTCCCGGTAGAAGCGGTGCAGGGTGGGTGTGGTCGGCAAGGAGAGGATGTCGATCCACACGGCGGTGTCGGCGTCCGGCCGGTCCGGGCGCGGTCGCAGGGCGGAGAGCAGCGGTGGCCGGGCTCCGGGGACGCCGCACACGGCGGGGTCCTCCAGGCCGGTCACCCGGATCTCCACCTGGCCGTTGACCGGGTACTCCCCTCGTGCGGCGTACTGGGCGAGGAGCGTGCCGTAGAAGTCGGCGAACTGGCTGACCACCCACTGCAGGTCGGCGCGGCGGGTGAGGACGGCGTAGCCGTTGGCCGTCTCGCGCAGGGTGGTGGGCCGCACGTACTCCAGCAGGTTGCGGGAGGCTCCCCACAGGTCGGAGCGGAGCCCGCCCACCAGCAGGTGGGTGAGCACGTCGCCGGTCAGCACGTCCCGCACGAGGGTCTTCGACAGCAGGACGTCGGTGATGTCACCGGTCAGTGCGACCTTGGCCAGCAGGTACTGGACCTGTCCGAAGAGCGGGGCGCTCGCCCAGGCTCCGGAGACGAGTGTTCCGGCGAGCCGGGCCACCGGCTCGGGAAGGGAGTCGGAGAAGGGGTAGTTGTACGGCCCGTCGACCGCCCGGGAGGCGAACGGCCGGTCGGGGGCGACGCTCCAGACCTTCAGCCAGGGCCTGTCCGTGAACGCGAACCAGATCGCCTCCGCCCGGCCGGTCCTGTCCACGAAGGAGGCCAGGGTTCTGGTGCCGGGCGGGGCCCCGGGGGCGGCGAAGAGTTCGGTGGCGGGGATGTCCAGGAAGGACTGGCAGCGCAGGTTGTGATCGGTGCCCATCCGCAGCACTGCCTCGGTGACGAGGGAACGGCCGAGGTGGGTGAGGAGCGCGTCGCAGTCGGGATCGGCCCGGTGGACCGTCCGCAGGATGTAGCGTCCGGCGCCGTCGTCCCAGACGACCGCGGTCAGTTCGGTGACCAGGTTGCTCATCGAGCCGTAGCCGTGCCCGGGTGACGGGTTCTCACCGTGGGCGGCGACGGCCGTTCCGTGCGCGCCGATGGCCAGCGCCCCGCCGACGGACAGTTCCCCGGGAGCAGGGGCGGCGACGACCCCGTAGCCGCGCGCGCCGGCGAACGCGAGGAGCCTTTCCAGCAGGGCGCCGGTTTGGACCCGGATCAGGGCCGAACCGTCGGCGTCCTGTCGCTCCAGCGACATGCCGGTGAGGTGTGCGGTGGTGTCCACCAGGATGACCCGGGCCGCGGCGGGTGTGCCGTCGGCAACCGTGAGCGGAGCCCAGCCATGCCGCTTGCCCTGGGCGCGTACCGTCCAACCGGCACCGTGCGCCCAGTTCACGACGTCGAGCAGGTCCTGTGGGGTACGTGGCGCGCAGGTCCACAACTGGTCGGCACGGATCTCACCGGCCCAGTTCTCGTAGACCCGCCGGAAGACGTCGAGCCCGGGCGGGAAGCCGGTCGGTGAGGGGGCATCGGCGTAGGCGCTGTCCGGCCGGACCACCCCGCGCCACAGCCAGGCCCCGCCGCCCGCGGCGATGGACGAGGCGAGCAGCCTGCGCCGCGACAGTCCGCCGTCCTGGAGCGAAGAATCGTCCGTCATCCCGACAACCTCCCCTGGTCCCGCCTCACTTCGGACCGGCCCTGGCGGGTCGATCGAGCATGGACGCTAACCGGCCGACGAAGAGTCTTGTAGTCATATGGTCGTTTGATCTACACGATCGAGTGACAATCGGGCGAACATACCTTCTGGGGACTCCAGAACGGATGCGGCCTCCGACGGCCTTATCAGGCCGCATCGCGCGGTCCGCCGCTTCCTCCCCCGCCTCCGCCTGCGCCTCCGTCGGGGATACGGGCCAGGCCCACCGCGTCGTCCAGCAGTAGGGCCGCGCCCTCATCAGGATCCGGCACTGCCACGGCACCCCTGCCGTGGCAGTGGACCCGGTATCCACCGCGGCAGTTACGGACGCTTCTCGCCACCGAACAACCGTCACATGTGGTTCAGCTGCGCGGACTTGATGCCAGGGAACCGTGAGTGTCCAACGCGGACCAGGCCTGGCACCAGGCTCTTGGCCCTGGTCATGCCCGCGGATCCTCCCTCAGGGGCAGGCACTCGGCGAGCAGGTCGACGACGTCACGCCAGGCTCGCTGCGCGTGCTGTGGGTGGTAGCCGACGCCGGGGACCGTGGGGTGGTCGACCGGCGGGTGGTGGAAGGCGTGCAGGGCGCCGCCGTAGACCGTGAGACGCCAGTCGACGCCCGCGGCCTGCATCTCGGCGGTGAACGCGTCCCGTTGTGCGGGCGGCATGATCGCGTCTTCGGACCCGACGCCGGCCCACACCGGGCAGCGAATACGCGCTGCCTCGCCCGGTCGGCCCGTGGTGGTGGCGTTGACGGTCCCGATCGCGCGCAGGTCGACGCCGTCGCGCCCGAGTTCCAGCGCGACGGCTCCGCCGGTGCCGTAGCCGATGGCGGCGATCCGGTCGGGGTCGGCCCGCGATTGGGTGCGCAACACGTCGAGCGCCGCATGGCCGATGCCCCGCATCCGGTCGGGATCATCGAGCAGTGGCAGACAACGGGCCAACATCTCCTCGGGGTCGCCCAGATAGCGCCCACCGTGAAGGTCGAAGGCCAGCGCTACGTATCCCAACTCGGCGAGAGCATCGGCCCGGCGACGCTCGACGTCGCTGAGCCCCGTGCCCTCTGGTCCGAGCAGCACTGCGGGTCGGCGGTCGATACCGGCCGGGAGTGCGAGGTGGCCAAACATCGTCAAGCCGTCGGCCGGGTACTCGACCTTACGCGTCGTAATCGTCGTCACGAGACTGGACTGTAGTGATCGCCGAGCCCGGTCGGCCGAAGTTCTGCCCTTGGCAGACAGCGCGCGTGTCCCCGTGGGATACGGGCGAGCGCTCAGGGTTACACCAACCTCCCACCCTTCTTCTTCTCTTCACGCCGCTGGCGGACCATAGCCCCCACGGCAACTCCGACCACGGTGACGACTCCCAGGATGATCGTCGCCGGCATGGAATCGTTGATCGGCGCAAATGCCAGGTTCTCCATTCGAACTCCTCCTGAGCACGTTGCCGGTCAGTGAGATACCCCTTGTGCCGACTCGTTCGCCTGCAGCCCGCGTCGGCTGGACCGCAGCTTCGGTCGGCGTGGTGCGGGCGGTCTACCCGTTCGAACGAGCGGGTGGTGGTGTTCGGGGGGGGCGGCGGTGGGTGAGGTAGGTGTCTTGAAGCGGCTCGCCAATCACGGCTCCTGGCGAGCCGCCTCGGTCACACCGTCAGGTCACCGCCTCTCGTGGCGGCCGACTGCGGCACCGTGCGGTCGGAGTCCCACCGTCTGAAGCCCTGTCGGATGTCGCTCAGTGTGCGCTCCGTCCGATCCGGGGGAGCGTCCCCGCGTCGCCACCGCTACGCGCGGCCCGCCCTCGCCGACGGGCTCGGTCGGCGCATCACCCACAGGGGTGGTTACGCACAGGGTCCGCCTCCGCCCGAGCCGGAGCGCCGGAAGAGCAGGCGAGGACCGCGGGCGTTCGGGGTGGGCAGCGGGTGAGCAGGCCATGAAACGTGTCCAGTTGCCGGGTCCTGGCACGGTCCCTTTCCAGCGCCTCTACACTGCGCGGGTGATCAACGACCTTCCTGCGGGACTTACCGCCCGGCACCCCAGGGCCGAGGATCACCTGCGGGTGCTGGCCGTGCTGGACAGGTGGTGGGGCGGGCTCAAGGGCGAGGCAGGGGCAGTCGAACGCGCGCTGCTGCTTCCGCGCCTGTACTTCCAGCACTTCACCACCACCAGTTTTCTCATCGAGCGCTCCGACGGAGAACTCGCCGCGTTCCTCGTCGGCTTCTTCTCGCAGACCGAACCGGACGTCGCCTATGTGCACTTCGTCGGTGTCGACCCGGCGCAGCGCGGACTGGGGATCGGACGCGCCCTCTACCGAACCTTCTTCGCCCTGGTACGGGCCCACGGTCGCCGGTATGTGCACTGCATCACCAGCCCTCAGAACACCGCCTCGCAGGCCTTCCACGCCCGCCTCGGGTTCATCGCCGCGCCCGCCCAGCGGGACTACGACGGTCCTGGACTCGACCGCGTGGCCTTCGTCGTCGACGTGGTCCGGGACCCGGCGGCCCGCCCGGCGCGCCGGCTCCGGGTGCTGGACGCGGTCCTGACCGTGGAACACCGCCCCGAGAGCGGCGAGCCGGGCGGCGGCGACTGGCTCGCCCTGGTACGAGCGCCGGAAGGGCTGACGGTGATCCGTCCTGCGGACAGTCCGGTGTCCCCGGCCGATCGCTGGGTCGCGCTGTACGACGCCGATCCGAACCACGGACTCGACGAGCCGGGCCTGCTGGCCGCCGTCCTCGCGCCGTTGGCCCGCGCCGCGATTCCGGTGTTCACCTCCTCGACCTACCACGCCGACCTGGTACTTGTCCCCGAACAGCGTCGTGACCAGGCGCTGGCTGTCCTGCGCTCGGCCGGGTACGAGATCGGCTGATCCATGCCGTTGGGGTGTCCCCAGGCGTCCGGCGGGGTGCACACCTCTCCCAAGCCGGGCCGATGTGCTCGGGCTTGTCGTGGTTCTCGGTGCGGGGGGGGGCGCTGGCGGCCCGGTTCGCCGGGGCCGCTGTCCATGACGGACGTCGGACTGACTGGCCGTCAACGCGTCGTGCGCAGCCGCAAAAGGCGGTGGGGCCGGGCAGCGTCGTGAACCGGTCCGGTGGCTGTCACTTCCTGGCCGCGCCGGGTTTTCCGCCGAGAGATTCCTGGTAGACGTCCGCGTAGGTGGGAGAGTCCTTGATCAGGTCGTCGCAGAATGCGGCGACGTCGGTGCCGATGAGTTCCAGGACTCCCTGGCCGGCGGCGGCTCCCTCCTCGAAGAAGTCGACGATCTGAGGGAGCAGGGGCCCGTCGGACAGGCTGACCGGTCCGACCTTGAACAGGTACTTCTGCATCTCCCTGTAGACGATCCGGTAGTCCGGCGGGAGTGCCTTGACCCGGGCGACGTGCGCCCGCCACTGCTTCTTGCCTTCGACGATGTCCTGGATGCTCACGTCAGCCTCCCAGCCGGCTCAGTTTCCGTGCGACGTTCCGGTTCAGCTGCTCGCGCCACCGATCGCGATGGGTCCGGGCCCCTGCTCCGCCGGCCAGCGCCGTGCAGAAGCCCTGGATGTCGTCGCCGAGCACCTCGTGGACGCTCTGCCCGTCCGCTGCCGACACTTCGAGCAGCCCCAGGGCTGCGTCGAGGAGCGGTGTCAGGTTGCGGCCGGTGAAGTCCCCGTAGGGGAAGAGGTGAGCGACGATCTGGTCCCACGCCGCCCGGTAGTCGTCCGGCAGCTCTGCCACCCGGGCTCCGAACGCCTTCCAGTCCCTGGTGAGATCGCTGCCAGTCGCCTTCTCCCAGAAGTTCATCTCCCGCCCTCCTTGAGCCTGTCGATGCGTGATGAGAGGTACTGCCATTTCGTCCAGAACCGTGCGCGTTCCTCGCGTCCGGCGTCGTTGAGCGCGTAGAACTTGCGCGGCGGGCCGACCCCGGACGGCCGCTTCGTCACCTGGACGAGCCCGTTCCTCTCCAGCCGCAGCAGGATCGTGTACACCGTGCCCTCGACGACGTCGGCGAAGCCGAGCTCGTTCAGCCGGCGGGTGATGGCGTACCCGTAGGTTTCCTCGCTGCCGATGATCTCGAGCACGCAGCCCTCGAGCGTGCCCTTCAACATCTCCGTCAGGTCGTCCATCGCGGGTGCTCCTCAGCCCTGCCGGTACTACGTGATACCGAATACCGCTACACGGTATCACTGAGTAGCAGGCGGCACCGTTTCCGGTGCCGTCTGTCTGGGAGTTGGCATCCAGCGGGGACTGTCGGTGGCTGGTGACAGGATCTTCGGTATGGATCTACGTCTGCCCGGTCTCCACCGCGCATCCGCACACCGACCTGATCCAGTGAGTCTCAGCCCGGGGTGCGGCGGCCCCGTTCCGTGGGGGCGTGGGTGCGGCGGGGCCGTCCTTCCGATCCCCGTGGCGAAAGGACGGCCCCTGGCTGTGCGGTGATGGACCGGTCAGTACAGCTTGTCGACGGCCGTGGTCGTGGTCTTCTTGAAGGCGGTCACCGGTGCGCTCCGGAAGTCGCCCATCTGGCCCCAGCCCACGACGGTGACGGTCCTGCCGTCCCGCCCGACCGACAGCAGGGAGACGTCGTTGGAGCCCCAGGACGTCTCGGTGTGCAGGCCGCGGACGCGGGCGCCCTCCTCGACCGGCAGCTTGCCGTAGTCCCGGCTTTCGGCCTCGACGTCGGGCGAAGCCTCCTCCATGCGGTCGGCGCAGGTGCGGATCAGGTCGTCGTAGTGCTTCGCCAGGGCCTTGGCCTGGGCGGCCGTACCTGTCACGACGGTCAACTGCACCGCGCTGGTGTCCAGTTCGGTCCAGAACTGCCGGTGCCGGTAGTCGTAGGAGGGCACGCCCTCCGTGCTCACGCAGCCGCCGAGTGCCTCCGGGAATCCTTCGGTGACCGGCCCGGCACTCCAGGACGACGTCGGGTGCGGCGGCAGCTGGGAGGCCGACAGGAACTTGGGCGCGGCGGTCTTCGGCTTGACGGTCGTCGGCGCGGCGCCGGCGGCCGGTGCCGTCAGGACCGTGCCCGCCGCGAGGGCGGCGACGGCGAGTGCGGTGAGAGCGCTCGTTCGGATGCGCAGGGACATGGGTGTTCCCCCGTGAATGGGTGCGTGGACGTGGATGCCGCGGCGAGGCCGGCTGGTCGGCCCGGGCCTGGCCGGTGCGGTACCTGAAGCATCAGCGGTCACAGCGGGCGGGCGCAACAGCCGGCGGCCGATCGGACACGGTGGAACCATCCCAGCCCATCTGACGTGCAGGTCTATGGGGTGCCTGGGACGGTGTCCCGGGCCCGGGCGGGGTCGTGGGGGGACAGGGAGGGCTTGTGTCGGCACAGGACGGCGGCGACGGCTACGACGGTATCGACGCGGTGGCGGAGTTCGCGGCGCTGCTGCGGGCGCTGAAGGAGCGGACGGACCGCAGTTACGGCTCGCTGGCCCGCCGCCTGGGGATGAACACCTCGACGCTGCACCGCTATTGCGCGGGCGACGCGGTGCCGCTCGACTTCGCCCCGGTGGAACGCTTCGCGGCCCTGTGCGGGGCGAGTTCGCAGCAGCGTCTGGAACTGCACCGCCGTTGGCTCCTGGCGGTGGCGGCCCGCCGCCGGCCCCGTGCCGCCGGGGCGGCGCCGAGCGCGCCCGATGCCGTGGCGGCGGAGGTGGTCGGCGACCCGGCGGGCGGAGCGGGCACGGCGGACACAGCGGTCGACACGGCGGAGACAGCGGTTGAGGAGAGCGCCGGAGCGGACGCGGCGCCGGGAGCGGGTGGCGGGCCGGCCGCCGAGACGGCCCCTGCGCCCGGACCGCACGGGGCACCCGCACCGCCCGAGCCGTCCGCACCGGTCGGACCCGGCGGACCCGGCGGGCCGCAGACCGCGCCCGCGTCCTCGCGCCGCCCCTGGTATCGCCGTAGGCGTCTCGTGGCCGGGCTGGCCTCCGTCTCGGCCGTGCTCGCGACGCTCGGGGCGCTGTCCGCGCTGCCGGAGGGGCGGCCGGCGTCCGGCGACGGGCCCGCGCAGGTCGCCGCCACGGCGTCCGGTAGGGCGTCCGGTACGGCGGCGTCCGCTGCGCCGGAGGCCAGAGCGCCTGAGCGACGGGGCGCCTCGCCCGGCCCGAGCGGCACCCCCGCCTCCGAGCGGCCCCCGGCCTTCGCCACCCCGAAGGAGCAGCAGGACACCTCCCGCCCGCCCGGTGCGGCATCCGCCCCGCCCAGCGGCGAACAGCCCGCCGGACTACCGCTCACCTGGTCCGTCGACTCCCAGGCCTGGAAGCTCGGTTGCGGTCACGACTACGTCATCGCCAAACCGCCGGGCCAGGTCCCCCCTCCCCCTGCCCCGCAGGACGCGGCGCCCTGGGCGGCGACGCAGAGCGCCGTGCACGGCGGCGAGACGCTCGTGCAGTTGTCGGTGCAGGGGCGCAGCGACACGGCCGTCGTACTGGAGGCGCTGCGGGTGCGCGTGGTGGGCCGTACGGCGCCGGCCGAGGGCAACGCCTACGCCATGGACCAGGGTTGCGGCGGCGCGGTCACTCCGCGGTACTTCGCCGTGGACCTGGACAAGGACCGCCCTCTGGCCCGCGCGGTCGCCGGAAACGACTCCGGCACGCCGATCCCGGCCGTGCGCATGCCCTACCGCGTCTCGGCGCGGGACCCCGAGGTGCTGCTGGTCACCGCCGGGACCAGTACGTGCGACTGCCGCTGGTACCTGGAGCTGGACTGGTCCTCGCAGGGCCGTACCGGCACGGTGCGCATCGACGACGACGGCCGCCCGTTCCGCACCAGCGCCGTCGAGGGCCTCCCCCAGTACGCGTACGACACCCTGGCACGCCGGTGGGGCCTCGCGTCGGAGTGAGGGCGGGGCGCGCGTTGCCGGGGGCGTCGTGGACGTGCGTGCTCCTTGCCGGTCCCACCGTCCAGGAGCCGTACGGCGGGTCCTGCCGCCGTGGCACCCGGGAGCCGGGCGGGGCCGGGCCGGGCGGCGGTCGATGGCGCCGGCCCCTGCCGGACCCGAACGTACGAGCCAAGGGTGACGGCCCTGTCTTCGGCCGGTCAGGGCCCCTTTCACACTGTCAGACTGCCACTGGCGAAGGCTCTGGCCGGGGTGTGGGTTCGGGCAGGACGGGGTGGGCGTGACCAAGCACGGTGCCATCGATCATGGTGCTGCGGACGAGACGGGTCCGCAGGGGGAGGACCACGGTGTTCCGCGGGCACGCGCGGCCGCGGAGGAGCGGCCGGGTGAACGGGAGAGCGGTGACGGGCTCGACGGGCAGCGGCGGGAGGGTCGCCCGGTGCGCGGGGTGCCGCGGCACGTGGCCTGCGTGATGGACGGCAACGGACGGTGGGCGCAGCGGCGTTCGCTTCCCCGCACCGCCGGGCACCGGGCCGCCGAGACCACGGTCATCGACACCATCGAGGCGGCCCGGGCCGCCGGTGTCGAGTGGCTCAGCCTGTATGCCTTCTCCACCGAGAACTGGAACCGCCCCGGACCCGAGATCTCGTTCCTGATGCGTCTGGTGCGCAGGGTCGTGCGCAAGCACGCGCCGTTGCTGCTGGCCCGTGGCATCCGCTGCCGGTTCCTGGGGGTCGCCGACCCGCGCATCCCCCGCGAACTGAGCCGGGACTTCGACGACCTGACGACCCTGACGGCCGACAACCGGGGGATGACGCTGACCGTCGCCTTCGACCACGGGGGGCGCCGGGACATCGTGGAGGCCGCGCGGTCGCTGATCCGCAGCGGGACGCCCGCCGAGGAGGTGACCGAGCGGCTTTTCGCGGGCCACCTGCCCTTCCCCGACACCCCTGACGTGGATCTGGTCATCCGCACCTCCGGCGAGCAGCGCATCTCCAACTTCATGCTCTGGCAGGTCGCCTACGC
This sequence comes from Streptomyces sp. NPDC041968, assembly GCF_055589025.1. NCBI lineage: Bacteria > Bacillati > Actinomycetota > Actinomycetes > Kitasatosporales > Streptomycetaceae > Streptomyces > Streptomyces sp. NPDC041968. The sequence goes on from NZ_JBVJCB010000002.1 coordinate 298,637, forward strand.
CGAGTGGGTCTTCCCCGAGGTGCTCTGGCCGGACTTCCGGGCCGCTGACTTCCTCGACTGCCTGCACACCTACCGGTGCCGTGACCGCCGCTTCGGTGGCGTACCGGCCGCGACGGACGGAGACCGTTTCCGATGAGCGACACCACGACAACGACCGGCGAGGCGCCCCTGTTCGGGCCGGAATCCACGTTCGGTTCCTTCTTCGACGACCCGCGCTGGGCACTGGCCATGATCCGCGCCACCGTGCTGGAGGCCGCGCACCCGCAGATCGGCGCCGCCCTCGTCGACCACTCCACGTTCCTCGCGCATCCCTGGCGCCGGCTGCGCAACACCTTCCTGAGCATGCGGCGCATGTTCGGCTCGGACGCTTCGGAACGGGAACGGGAGGCCGCCCGGCTCAACCGGCTGCACGCCCGGATGAGCGGCTCCGATTCCCGCGACCGCCCCTACGACGCGACGGACCGGGCCGCCCGGGCCTGGGTGGTCGCCACGCTCTTCGAGAGTGCGGTCACCATGTGCCGGCTGAGCGGCCAGCCGCTCGACCAGGACACCATGGAGCGGATGTACGCCGAGTACCGCGCCTTCCTCGCCGCGCTGGACGGCGACGCCACCGCGCTTCCCGAGGACCTGGGCGGCTTCTGGCGGTACTTCGACGGGGTCGTCGAGAACGAGCTGGAGAACACCGAGGCGGCCCGCGTCATCCTCTACCGGCTCTTCGACCACCTGCCCGCCCCGGCGCTGCTGGACGGTGCGCCGGCCCTGTGGGCGGCCGGTCGCAGCGTCGCCGGTCCGCTGCTGGGCGCGATCACCGTCGCCTCGCTTCCCGAGCCGTACCGGCGCCGGGCCGGTCTGCCGGAGATGCCCGGAGCGCCGGCCCTCATGCAGGGGGCCTACCTGGCCGCTGGACTCGCCCGCTTTCTGCCGCAGGGCTGGATCAACGCCGAAAGCATCATCGAGGTCCTCTCCCTCTCCCCCGGCAGCGACGACCCCCGGGCCCGGACCGTGGCCGCGCTGGGCTCCCGGATGAGGCGCGCGGCAGCCCTGCTCCGTCTCCTGTCGCCGCTGGGCGGCGATCCCTCTCCCGAGCCGGACCGGGCAGCCTCCGCCCCGGGCGGCCCGGGAGAGGGCCGGCGTGCGGCGGAGGACTTCTTCCGGGAGGTGCTGGACCAGACGGGCGACGGCCACGTGGACTGGCCCGACCTCGCGGCCATGGCCCGCGAACTGGCCACCCGCCTCGACCTGGACGAACCCGAGGAGACCCGCCTCTACGACGCCTTCGCCGCCTGGTGGCGCGAGCTGCAGGCCGCCCTCGACACGGACGGCGACGGCCGCGTCAGCGCGGGCGAGTACTCCGCCGCCGTCCCCTCGCTGGCCGGGCCGGCACTCATCCGCGCCGCCGAGGTCCTTTTCGACGTCACCGACAAGGACGGCAGCGGAACCATCGACGCCGACGAGTACCGGGCCCTCTTCCGCACCGCCTTCCACCGCGACCTGGCCACCGTTGACGGCACCTGCAGCCGGAGCGCGTTCGTGGGCGACTTCCTGTCCTTCATGTCGGGGCGCCGCACGAGCACCCCCTACGATCCCCTCCTCGCCGACGCCTGATACGGGTGCACGTCGGCGGCAGCCCTCGGTGCGGCACGCGGCGTCGCCGCCGACGCGACGGGTCAGCTCGCCCCGCCCTGGCCCGCGCTGCCCATCGGGCCGACCCGCACGGGCGTGCCGGTGCCGTCGGTGACGGGCAGGGTGGCGGCGCCGGGCCAGGCGAGGGTGACGGACTTCGTCTCGTCGGGCGGTGTCACGACGAGCCCGGTGATGCCGACTCCGGAGCCGCCCGTGTCGTTGAGCGGGTAGGTGATGCCGAAGGACACCGACTCGCCGTCCTTGAGGACGATGGAGTCGGCCTTCTGACCACTGCGCTCGGCGGACAGCTCCCCTTCGTCGGTCTTCAGGTCGACGCCCGCGTAGCCGGCCAGGGCGCAGTCCCGGCCGCCGCCGTTCTTGAACGTGACCGCGACCGACCCCTCGGGGTCGCCGTCGATGGTGGCGTCCGTGGCGGTGACCTCCAGCTCGCCGGTGCGGCACCTGCCCACGCCGGCGTCAGAGCCGCTCCCCGCGGCCGTCTCCTGCCCGCCCGAGCCCTCGCCGGCTCCCCGGTCCGAGGAGCCCGAGCCGGCGCCGCCGCCCGACGAAGACCCGGAGGACGCGGAGGACCCGGAGGACGCGGAGGACGCGGCCGGTCCGTCGCCCTGCGGCGTGCCGTCATCGCCGTTGCACGCCGTGAGCGAGAGACCCGCGGCGACGAGCAGGGCGGTGAAGGTGAGCTTGCGAACGCGCATCGGTTCTTCCTCAGTCTCGTGGGAGGTGCGCCCGCTCGGCACGGTTCGGTCCGGGTGAGCGCTTGTGACCGCCAAGAGCCGCCCGGCCCGCCAGCCCGTTCCGCCCGCCTCCTCCCTAAGACATCCCTGTTACACGCCGGGCCCGGCACAGCACGGCCCACCCCGTCGGATCAGGCCCCCTACCCGGTCCTCGACCGACGCCGTCGGTACGGGAGTACGGGGTGGGGAACGGGGTGGTGACACAGTGCCCTCACCGCGCGCAGGAGCGTCGGGCCACCGGCCGGGGCGCTGGTTACGGCCATCGCGGCCCATGAGACACGCGTACCGTGCGCCGGGACAGACCCGTGACCCGGCGGATCTTGACCACGACGCGGTCCACGAGGCCGACGTGCCGTGCCGCGGGGTCCCGGTGCCCGTCGGGAGGTGCCCGACCGGACCGAGCGCCGACCCGGAGCACGCCACGCGTCCGGCCCGGAGCACGCCACGCGTACCGGAGGCCGACGGCGACCGCCGGCTCCCGGACGCTCGGGCCCCGGTCAGCTCTGGGCCGCGGCGGGGTCCATCCACATGACTTCCCAGGTGTGCCCGTCCACGTCGTCGAAGGCACGGCCGTACATGACCCCGTGGTCCTGGGTCTCACCGGTGACCGAGCCGCCGGCGGCGACGGCCCTGTCGACCAGTTCGTCGACCGCCTCCCGGCTGGACGCGCTCAGCGCGAGCAGCACCTCACTGGACGTCGTCGAGTCCACGATCTTCTTCTTGGTGAACTCGCCGTACTTGCGGTGGGTGTGCAGCATCAGGGTCACGGTGTCGCTCAGGGGGATCGAGGCCGTCGTGTCATCGCTGAACCGGTCGTCCAGGGCGTACCCCAGTCCGGTGAAGAACTTCTTCGACGCCTCCAGGTCGTCGGCGGCCAGGTTGACGAAGAACATCTGCTGGTACACGGGTTGGGTCCCTCTCATGAGTGGCTCGCAGGCCAGGTGCCGTCGCATCGCGGGCCGGCCTGTGATCGGAGCCTAGGAACCCATCGCGGCCTTCGGACGTCCATTCGATCAGGTTCGAAAACGTCCCGGCACCTCCAGGAGGCCCCGCTTGATCCGGCTGCACATGTCCGCCGAGCGACTGGCCGGCCTGCGCTGGGCGGTGTCCCCGGTGGGCGAGCTGGCCGCCGCGCTGGTCACGGTGTCGGAGGCCAGGACGGCGGCCCACCCGGTCCTCCGTCGTCTGCGGGCCCTGCTGGACTCGGGCCACCTGCCCACGCTGGCCGCCGTCACCCGCGGCTACACGGCCTACCTCCCGGAGCTGCTCACACCGCCGCCCCGCACCTTCCTGCCGCCGGTGGAGGAGCAACTGCACGCCGTCGCCTCGACACCTACGAGCACCGTGAACGCACAGTTCACGGCATTCCTCTCCGGGGGCACGGCGCGCAGGGACCGCTGTCCGTGGCTCGGCGAGCACGAGTTGCAGCAGGCCGACGCACGGGTGCGCGGCCGCATCGAGATGAACGAACACGACCTGCGTGAGCGGCTGGCGGGCGAACTGCACTGGTTGTGGAAGCGGACGATGGCGGCCCGCTGGGACGCGGTCACCGCGGGCTTCGAGGGTTTCGTCGAGCGGCAGGGCACCGTCGCCGCACGGGAGGGACTCGGCGGCGCGCTCGCGGGCCTGCACTCCTCGATGTGCTGGGACGAGGGGTCTCTGCGGATCGACTCACCCCTCGACGGCGAGGTGAGCGGGCATCACCCCTTCACGCTCGTACCGAGCCTCTTCCTGCCGCGCATCGGCCTGCACGCGCCCCTGCACCGCGGCGGAGCCCAGCTCGTGGTGCCCGTGAACGCGTCACCGGACACGAAACCGGTCATGGCCCCGGTCCTCGGGGCCACCCGTCTGGTGATCCTGCGCAGCCTCGCCGAACCGCGCACGACCACGGCGTTGGCCGCCCGTCACCACCTCACCGCCGCCACGGTCTCCTTCCACCTCTCGCGCCTCCTGGCCGCCGACCTGGTCCGCCGCGAGCGCGAGGGGCGGTACGTGTACTACCGCCGCACCGCGAGGGCCAGGGCCCTGCTGGGCCCCGCCCCGCCGGCCGGCCCCGCGACCGCGCCCGGCCGCCCCGAGGCCGGCTCGGCGCAGCGGCCCCGTTGAGCCCCGCCGGCGTCAGGTCGCCGTCGCCGCGGCCGCCGCCCGCCCGGTCAGGCGGCCGGAGAAGAGACAACCGCCGAGGAAGGTTCCCTCCAGTGACCGGTACCCGTGGAGGCCGCCTCCCCCGAACCCCGCCACCTCGCCGGCCGCGTACAGTCCCGGGACGGGTTCGCCCGACGCGTTCAGGACGCGGCCACTGAGGTCGGTCTGGAGGCCCCCGAGGGTCTTGCGGGTGAGGATGTTGAGGCGCACCGCGATGAGGGGCCCGGCGTCCGGGTCCAGGATCCGGTGGGCGGACGCCGTCCGGCTCAGCGCGTCCCCGGGATAGGCGAGGGCGTTGCGGATGCCCATGACCTGCACGTCCTTGGTGTACGGGTTGTCGATCTCCCGGTCGCGGGCCTGGATCTGGCGTTCCAGGTCGTCGTGCCGGATGAGACCGTCGCCGGTGAGCTTGTTCATGCCCCTGACGAGCTCCGGCAGGCTCGTGGCCACGACGAAGTCCACACCGTTCTTCTTGAACCTCTCGATCGGTTCCGGTGTCTGCCAGATCCGGGAGAGGAGCTTCCAGACGTTCTTCTCGGTGAGGTCCGGGTTCTGCTCGGAGCCCGAGAGTGCGAACTCCTTGGCGATGATCTTCTGGGTGGTGACGAACCACGAGTAGTCGTATCCGGTGTCCGTGATGGACTTCAGGGTGTGCAGGGTGTCGTAGCCCGGTATGTCGGGGGTGTCGAAGCGTCTGCCGGTGGCGTCGAACCACAGGGACGACGGGCCGGGCAGGATGCGGATGCCGTGGCCGGGCCAGATCGGGTCGTAGTTCCTGAGGCCCTCCGTGTAGTGCCACATCCGGTCCGGGTTGACGATGCGTCCGCCCGCGGACTCGGTGATCGCCAGCATGCGCCCGTCCACGTGCGCCGGAACGCCGGTGATCATGGTCTTGGGCGGTGTCCCGAGGCGGTCCGGCCAGTTCCGCCGGACGAGGTCGTGGTCGGCGCCGATGCCGCCGGACGTCACGACGACCACGGGGGCACGCAGTTCGAACTCGCCCACGACGGTGCGGGAACTCGGTTTCCCTCGGGACACCGTGCTCGGTTCCAGGACGGCGCCCCGCACGCCGGTGACCGTGCCGTTGGTGGTCACGAGGCTGTCGACGCGGTGCCGGAACCGGAAGACGACCCTGCCGGCGGCCCGCGCCGCCCTGACCTTCTTCTCGAACGGTTCGACGACGGCGGGCCCCGTGCCCCAGGTGACGTGGAACCGGGGCACGGAGTTGCCGTGCCCGTCCGCCAGCCCGCCGCCGCGCTCGGCCCAACCGACGAGGGGGAACCACTGGACGCCGAGGCCCGCGAGCCAGGAACGCTTCTCGCCCGCGGCGAAATCCACGTAGGCCTCGGCCCACTTGTAGCCCCAGTAATCCTGGCCGGTGGGGTCACCGACGCCCCGGTCGAAGCCGGCCGTGCCGAGCCAGTCCTGCCAGGCCAGTTCTCGGGTGTCCTTGATGCCCATCAGGCGCTGTTCCACCGAGTCGACGAAGAACAGGCCGCCGAAGGACCAGAAGGCCTGACCGCCCAGCGAGGCCTCCGGTTCCTGGTCGAGGAGCAGCACCTTCCGTCCGGCCGCGGCGAGTTCGGCCGTGGCCACCAGGCCGGCGAGGCCGTGGCCGACGACGATCGCATCCGCCTCCTGCGCCTCGGCGGCGACGGCGGGCGCGGTCTGCGCCAGAGCGGCCGCGGCGAGCGCGCCTCCCGTGGCGGTGAGGGCGTGGCGGCGAGTGATCCCGGCAGGTGCGGACGAATTCTGCATGGGCTGCCTTCCGACGGCGTACGGGGGGAGGAGCGCGCGCCACGACTGCGACGGCGGGAGGCCGACGAGGATGACGAAGTGATGAGGAGGGCGAGGTGACGCGGGTGTTACCGACGGTAGCCCAGTCGGCCCGCCACGACCAGAGCGCTGCGTGAGGCGGCGGCCCCGCCGGGGAGAGGGCCGCGGCACACCGGCGCTCACCACACCCCCCCCTCCCACGCGGGGGCCCGTCCGGGCGAAGAGCCCGCGCACGTCACCCCCCGGGGGACCGCGACGGAGCCCGCACGGCCACGGTGAGGGGTAATGTCACGATTTGCCAGGTGTGCCCTGTTCCCGTTCGTGGGGAGCGCGGTCACTGTCGCCGCAGCGGCCCTGACGACGCCCGGTCCCACAGGAGGTACCCCCGTGAGCGATCTGTACATCGACGGTGAGTGGACGCGGGCCGCGGCCGGCGCACGGCGGGAGGTGCTCAACCCGTACGACGCCACCGTCGTCGGCACCGTCGACGAGGCGGACGCCACCGACGCGGACCGCGCGGTACGGGCCGCCCGCCGTGCGTTCGCCGAGGAGGAGTGGGCGGACGCGCCCACCCGCCGACGGGCCGACCTCCTGCTGCGCGTCCACCGCCTGCTGCTGCGCGACAAGGAGGAGATCGCCCGTACCGAGACCCTCGACACCGGCAAGACGCTCACCGAGTCCCGCGTCGACGTGGAGGACGTGGCGAACGCCTTCCGCTACTACGGCGAACTGGCCGACAAGGACGGCGGTCGCGTCGTGGACGTCGGCCCGGACGTCCTCAGCCGTGTCGTCCACCAGCCGGTCGGGGTGTGCGCGCTCATCGCCCCCTGGAACTATCCGCTGCTCCAGGCCTCGTGGAAGGTGGCACCGGCGCTGGCCGCGGGGAACACCCTCGTCCTCAAACCGAGCGAGGTCACTCCGCTCACCACGATCGCCATGGTCCGGCTGATCGAGGAGGCCGGGGCGCCGCGGGGCGTCGTCAACCTGCTCCTGGGGGCCGGCGCGACGGTCGGCGCCGCCCTCACCGGCCACCCCGAGGTGGACCTGGTGTCCTTCACCGGCGGCCTCGCCACCGGACGCGCCATCATGGCCGCGGCCGCCGAGGGCCCGAAGAAGGTGGCCCTCGAACTGGGCGGCAAGAATCCCAACGTCGTCTTCGAGGACGCGGACTTCGCCACGGCCGTGGACCACGCGCTCAACGCCGCGTTCCTGCACTCCGGACAGGTCTGCTCCGCCGGTTCCCGGCTGCTGGTGCAGGACACCGTTCACGACGCGTTCGTCGAGGCCCTCGCCCGCCGGGCCGCGGCGATCCGGCTGGGCAGTGGCCTGGAGGAGGGCACCGAGAGCGGCCCGCTCAGCTCCGCCGAGCACCGTGCCAAGGTCGAGGCGCACATCGCCGCCGCACTGGAGGAGGGCGCCCGGCTCGTCACCGGCGGCGGGCGCCCGGACGATCCCGCGCTGGGCCGCGGCTTCTTCGTCCTGCCGACCGTGTTCGCCGACTGCGACAGGTCCATGCGCATCGTCCAGGAGGAGGTGTTCGGCCCGGTCGTCACCGTCGAGCGCTTCCGCACCGAGGACGAGGCGGTGGAACTGGCCAACGACACCCGCTACGGCCTGGCCGGCGGTGTGTGGACCTCCGACGCGAGCCGCGCCCAGCGCGTCGCCCAGCGGCTGCGGCACGGCACCGTGTGGATCAACGACTTCCACCCGTACGTGCCCCAGGCGGAGTGGGGCGGCTTCGGACACTCCGGGGTGGGACGGGAGCTGGGACCCGCCGGGCTGCGGGAGTACCAGGAGGCCAAGCACATCTACCAGAACCTCTCCCCCGCCCCCTCCGGCTGGTTCAAGGGCTGAACGGGACACGGTCCCCGCCCCGCCGAACGGGACGGGTCCCCCCCGCCCCGCCGCAAGACCGCCGCAAGACCGCCGCAGACCGGCTCCCGGAAGAAAGGCACCCCATGGCCGCCACCACCCCGCACGGCCCGGAGACCTCCTACGACTACGTCATCGTCGGCGGCGGCACCGCCGGCTGCGTGCTGGCGGCACGCCTGAGCGAGGACCCGGACTGCCGCGTCTGCGTCATCGAGGGCGGGCCCAGCGACGTCGGCGACGACCGGATCCTGCGGCTGCGCAACTGGATCAACCTGCTCGGCTCGGAGTTCGACTACGGCTACACGACCGTCGAGCAGCCGCGCGGCAACTCTCACATCCTGCACTCGCGGGCCCGCGTGCTCGGCGGGTGCTCCTCGCACAACACGCTGATCAGCTTCATGCCCCTGCCGCAGGACCTCGACGACTGGGTGGCCCGGGGCTGCGCCGGCTGGGACCCGGGGACGGTCCTCCCCTACCGCGACCGGCTGCGCACGCGGATCGTGCCGGTGGCCGAGGCGGACCGCAACCCGATCGCCAGGGACTTCGTCACCGCCGCCGCGCGCGCCACGGGTGTTCCCGTCGTCGAGGACTTCAACGCCGAACCCTTCGCCGACGGCGCCGGCTTCTTCTCCCTGGCCTACCAGCCGGAGGGCAACCTGCGCTCCTCCGCCTCCGTCGCCTACCTGCACCCGGTCCTGGACCGCCCCAACCTCACGCTCCGTCTGGAGACATGGGCCCACCGCCTGCTCACCGACGAGGCCGGACGGCTGACCCGTGTCGCCGTCCGGGGCCCCGACGGCCTGCCCGCCGCCGTCCGCGCGGAACGCGAACTGCTGCTGTGCGCGGGAGCCATCGACACCCCGCGACTGCTGATGCTCTCCGGCTACGGGCCCGCCGACCAGTTGCGCGCCCTGGGCATCGAGGTGCGGGCCGACCTGCCCGGCGTCGGAGAGAACCTGCTGGACCACCCGGAGTCGGTGATCGTCTGGGAGACGGCCGGCCCGCTGCCGCCGAACTCCGCGATGGACTCCGACGCCGGGCTGTTCCTTCGGCGGGAGCCGGACCAGCCCCGACCGGACCTGATGTTCCACTTCTACCAGGTGCCGTTCACGGTCAACACCGAACGCCTCGGCTACCCGGTTCCGGAGCACGGGGTGTGCATGACGCCGAACGTACCGCGGGCCCGGTCCACCGGGCGCCTGTGGCTGCGCAGCAGCAACCCCGCCGAACATCCCGCGCTCGACTTCCGGTACTTCACCGACCCCGAGGGCTACGACGAGCGCACCATCGTCGACGGTCTGCGGATCGCCCGCGAGATCGGCGCCACCGACCCGTTGCGCGACTGGCTCGTACGGGAGGTGGCGCCCGGCCCCGACGTGACCTCCGACGCCGCCCTGTCGGAGTACGGGCGGCGGGCCGCGCACACCGTCTACCACCCGGCGGGCACCTGCCGGATGGGCGCCCCCGAGGACCCGATGGCCGTGTGCGACCCGCAGCTGCGGCTGCGGGGCGTGGACGGCGTACGCATCGTGGACGCGTCGGTGTTCCCGTCCATGCCCACCATCAACCCCATGGTGACCGTGCTGCTCGTCGCCGAGCGGGCCGTGGACCTGCTCGGCGGAGGGTCCGGTGCGGCGGGCCGGGAGGCGGGCCGGTGACGGAGCAGGACGCCCCGGACGTCCGCCCGGCGGACTCGGGCACGCTCAAGCCGGTGGTCTTCTTCGGCTCGGCGGCGCTGATCCTGGCGCTCTCGATGTGGGCGATCATCTCGCCCTCCGGGGCCGAGAAGGCCATCGGGGTGGCCGTCGACCGGATCTCGTCCTGGTTCGGGTGGTACTACTTCCTCGCCGCGACGCTCTACCTGGTCTTCGTCGTCTTCATCGGTGTGTCCAAGTACGGCACGGTCAAGCTGGGACCGAAGCACTACAAGCCGGACTACGGACTCTTCGCGTGGGCGGCGATGCTCTTCGCGGCGGGCATCGGCATCGACCTGATGTTCTTCTCCGTCGCCGGTCCGGTGAGCCACTACCTCGCGCCACCCGAGGGCTCCCCGGAGACGGTCGCGGCGGCGCGTCAGGCGGTGGTGTGGACGTTGTTCCACTACGGCATCACCGGCTGGGCCATGTACGCCCTCATGGGCATGGTGCTCGGCTACTTCGCCTTCCGGTACCGGCTCCCGCTCGCGATCCGCTCCGCGCTGTACCCGGTCATCGGCCGCCGCATCCACGGGAGGATCGGTGACACGGTCGACCTGGCGGCCATCATCGGCACCGTGTTCGGCATCTCCGTGTCGCTCGGCATCGGCGTGGTCCAGCTGAACTACGGGCTGAAGGTCCTGTTCGGCGTACCCGAGGGGCTGCCCGCGCAGATCGGGCTGATCGTGGTGGCGGTGGTGATGGCCACCGTGTCCGCCGTCTCCGGTGTGGACAAGGGCATCCGTCGCCTGTCGCAGCTCAACGTCCTGCTCGCCGTCCTGCTGATGCTCTTCGTCCTGGCCGTGGGCGAACCCTTCAGACTGCTCAACGCGCTGGTGCAGAACATCGGCGACTACATCAGCGGCTTCCCCTCGATGACCCTGAACACGTTCGCCTACGACCAGCCCACCGAGTGGCTGAACGCGTGGACGCTGTTCTTCTGGGCCTGGTGGATCGCCTGGGCCCCGTTCGTGGGCCTGTTCCTGGCCCGGATCTCCCGCGGCCGCACCCTGCGCCAGTTCGTGGCCGCGACGCTGGTCGTCCCGTTCCTGTTCACCGGGCTCTTCCTCTCGATCCTGGGCAACAGCGCGCTGTTCGTCGTGCGGGACGGCAACACCGAGTTCGGCCGGACCGCGATGGAATCGCCGGAGCAGGCGTTCTACGGGTTGCTGGAGCAGTACCCGGGCGCGACGTTCAGCGCCGGCCTCGCCACGTTCGTCGGGCTGCTGCTGTACGTGACCTCCGCGGACTCCGGCGCGCTGGTGATGGGCAACCTCAGTTCCGAGCTGCCGACGCCGGTGACCGACGCGGCACCGTGGCTGCGCATCTTCTGGGCGGTGGCGACGGGGCTGCTCACGCTCGCCATGCTCCTCGTGGGCGGTGTACAGGCCCTGACCGACGCCACGATCATCATGGGTTTGCCCTTCTCCGCCGTCATGTTCCTGATCATGATCGGCCTCTACCTGGCGTTGCGTACCGAGCGTATGCGGGAGGAGGCGCTGGCCACCTCGCTCCCGGCCTCGCTGTCCGGGCGCACCACGCAGCAGGGCCCGCCGGGGACCCGGAACTGGCGGCGACGGCTCGCCCGGGCGACGACCTTCCCCGGCCGCCGGGCGGCCCTGCGGTTCGTCGACGAGGTGTGCCGGCCCGCCTTCCAGGACGTCGTCGGGGAACTGCGGGGGCAGGGCGCGCCGGCCGAGTTCCTGGAAGACGAGAGCGAGGAGAACGGTCTGCCGCACGTGGGCCTCCAGGTGCCGATCGGCCCGAGCGACGTCTTCGTCTACCGGGTCTGGCCGGTGGAGATGCCCACCCCCGGTTTCGCGACCCGCTCGGTCAGCACCCACGACAGCTATGTGCGTTGCGAGGTGCAGCTGGCCGAGGGGAACCAGGGCTACGACGTGATGGGCTACACCAGGGAGCAGCTGATCGCGGACGTCCTCGACCACTACGAGCGCCACCTGGAGTTCCTGCGGCTGCATCACGAGGCGGCGGCCCGGTCGGCCCTGCCCGACCACCGTCCTGACGACCCGGAGGCACATCTGCCCGAGTAGCGGGCGACCGGTCCTCACGGAGAGCGCGGCCGCGGGCGTGCGTCAGGCCCGTGAACGGGACCGTGCCGCGGCCCACCGCTGAGTGGTGACGGACCCCCTCCCCGGCCGGCCCGGCGCCCTGCGGTTGTGCCCGCCGGTGGGACGGCGGATTCTGTAGGGGACGAACGGGGCTGGTACGGGCCTATGACTGGATGGACCGCGGACGAAGGTGCTGACTTCCGGGGCCCCCTCGACATCTCCAGGGCGGCCACGATGGTCGTCGACGCCCAGGACACGGTCATCGGGTGGAGCCCGGCTGCGGAGCGGCTGCTGGGCTACGCGCCGCAGGAGATCGTCGGCCGGCCCCTGTCCGCCTTCCTGTCCAGCGGCCCCACCCCCTCCGTCCCCCCGCTCCCCCTGCATCTGCGGGGGAACGAGGTCCGCGCCGCCCGGAGCCGGGAGGGGCGCGAGGTGGTCGTCGCCACCGCGGCGTGCCCCCTGCCCGGCGCCGGCACGGCGGTACGAGTCCTGGTCGCCACGGAGCTGAAACGGCTCAGGGTGTGGGACGCCCGGCTGGCGCTGCTGCACGGGCTGGCCACCCAGTCACCCGTGGGGCTGGCCATCTACGACACCGAACTCCGTCTCACCTGGTGCAACGCGGCCTACGAGCGGGAGATCGGCCGGCCCTTCGCCGAGTTCCGCGGCCTGCGGGCCGACGAGCTGTACGCGGAGGGACGGTTCGTGACCAAGGGGCACCCGCCCACCCTGGACGCGGTCATGCGTCGTGTGCTCGCCACCGGGGAGCCCTTCCTGGACCTGCACTTCCAGGGCCGGCCGCCCAGCGACCCGGAGACGGACCACCTCTGGTCCTGCGCCTACTACCGGCTCCAGGACGCCGACGGCCACGTCCTCGGAGTGTGCGAGGACGCCTTCGACATCTCCGACCGCCAGAGGGCGCAACAGCGGCTGGCCCTGCTCGTCGAGGCCGGCCGCGGGATCGGCAGCACGCTCGACGTGATGGTCACCGCACGGAAGATCGCCGAGGTGGCGGTGCCGGAGTTCGCCACTCTCGTCACGGTCGACCTGGCGAGCGAGGTGCTGGAGGGGGAGGTGCCGGCCACCGAGGCCTCGGCTCCCCTGCCCCTGGTGCGGGCCGCCCGCTGCCCGACCGTGGACCACCATGCCCGGAAGCCCGACGTGACATCCCCGTCGTCGCACGTGGAGTACCCGTCCGGTTCGCCGCAGGACCGCTGCCTCTCCTCGGGCGGCCTCGTGCTCGACGACACGACCCTCGTCGTACCGCTCCGGGCCGGTGGCGGCATGCTGGGCCTCGTCACCTTCGTCCGCGGCGCCGGTTCGGCCACCTTCGACGGCGGTGAGGTGGCGCTGGCCGAGGAGCTGGTCGCCCGTACCGCCGTGTCCATCGACAACGCCCGCCGCTTCACCCGCGAGCGCAACGCCGCCCTGACGCTCCAGCGCCAGTTGCTGCCGCAGCAGCTGAGCGAGGGCTCGGCGGTGGAGCTGGCCTACCGGTATCTGCCCACGGACGACGTGACCGGGGTCGGCGGGGACTGGTTCGACGTGATCCCCCTGTCCGGGAGCCGGGTGGGGCTCGTGGTCGGGGACGTGGTCGGACACGGGCTGCCGGCCGCCGCCACCATGGGCCGGCTGCGTACGACCGTACGCGCGTTCGCGCAGCTGGACATGGATCCCGTGGAGCTGCTGTCACGGCTCGACGACCTGGTCGCCCAGTCGGCGGAGGAGCAGTGGGGCGGGACGGGCACGCCGGACGGCGGGCACCCGGACGTGACCACGGGGGCGACCTGTCTCTACTCGGTCTACGATCCGGTGTCGCGACGGTGTGTCATGGCCCGGGCCGGCCACCTGCCACCGGCGGTCGTCGCTCCGGACGGCCGGCCGTCCTTCCCGGAGCTGCCGGCCGGTCCGCCCCTCGGTCTCGGCGGCCTGCCGTTCGAGTCGGCGGAGATCGAACTGCCCGTGGGCAGCCTGCTGGCCCTCTTCACGGACGGCCTGGTCGAAGCGCGCGACCACGACATCGACCACGGCCTGACCACGTTGGGGCGGGTGCTCAGTGACCGGCACGCGTCCCTGGAGGAGCTGTGCGACCGGGCCGTGGCGGAACTCCTCCCCGGCGGCTCGACGGCGGACGACACCGCACTGCTGCTCGTCCGCACCCGCGAACTGGACACGTCGCAGGTCGTCGAGTGGGAGCTTCCCGCCGAACCGGTCGCCGCGGGCCGCTTCAGGGACCTGGCCACCGGGCAACTGGACCGGTGGGGACTGGAGGAGCTGTCGTTCACGACCGAGCTGGTCGTCAGTGAGCTGGTGACCAACGCGGTCAGGTATGCCGCCGGGCCGGTACGGGTGCGCCTCATCCGGGACCGCACCCTGCTGTGCGAGGTCGCCGACACCGGCCACACGTCACCGCACCTGCGCCACAGCAGCGCGGACGACGAGGGCGGGCGGGGCCTGTTCATCGTCGCCCAGCTCGTCCAGCGGTGGGGGACGCGCTACTCCGGCACCGGCAAGACGATCTGGACCGAACAGGCCTTTCCCGCCCCGCAGTAGGACTGCGGGGCGTCGGCGTCGTTTCTCGGACCGCACCCGGTCAGGCGGTGGCGCCAGGCGGTTCGGTCCGCTCCGCGTCGTTCAAGGCCCGCAGCAGGGTGGCGCGGGCCCGGGCGACGCGGGACCGGACGGTGCCGACCGGGCAGTCGCTGAGCGCGGCCGCCTCCGCGTAGGGCAGTCCGACGAGTTGGGTGAGGACGAACGCCTCACGGCGCTCGTCGGGCAGCGCCGCCAGCAGTTCCCCGAGCGCGATGCCGTCGTCGAAGCCCGGCAGACCGCGCTCCTGCGCGCTTTCGGCGAGGGTCTGCCAGTCGTCGGTGTCGGCGAGGCGCGGCCGGGCGGAGGCGTGCCGGTAGCTGTCGACGACCGCGCGCCGGGCGATGGACAACAGCCAGGTCCGGGCGGAGGAGCGGCCCTCGAAGCGGTGCAGGCTGCCGAGGGCCCGCAGGAACGTGTCCTGGGCCAGGTCGTCGGCGCTCTGGGGATCGGCACCGAGGTAGGTGACGAAGTGGCGTACGTCGCGGTGGAGGGCGCGTACGAAGTGCTCGACGGCCTCGGTGTCACCGTCGCGGGCGGCGAGCGCCCAGGATGTGGTCGACGCGTCCGCGGACGTCCTCGCGTCGCGGCCGCGCGGGATCTGCGCCGTCATGTCGCTCGTCTCGGGCAGGGCAGGACTGATCACCTGGTGTCCTTCTCGGGAGTCCGGACGCCCGGCACGCGGGTGTCCGGCACCCGGATCCGGCCGCGTAAGACGCGGGGCGGATCCGGTGTCGGTGTGGGAGTGGCGGGCGGGTCCGCGCACGGCGGCGTACGCCCGTCGCCCGAGCCGCCCGGGCGCGCTGCGCCGTGGCGGTGTCGGGGAGCCGGCTGTCTCAGGCGACAGCGGTCCCCGCAGGAGGGCCCCGAGAGGTGATCGCGTGCGCGAGGAAGAGCCGGCGCGGCCTCCGTGCCGGGCGGCCACGCCGGACGAGGAGGCGGGGCCGGTGCGGGAGCGCGGCAAGGGCGAGGCCCGGCCGCAGGGGGGCGGCCAGCCATCCGGCGACGGCCCGCAGGACGCGGAAGGCCGCGCGTTCACCGTGCGCGAGCCACAGGCCGCTCAGCAGCGCGGCCAGCAGGTGGGCCGCCGTCATGCCCGTGGACGACATCCCGCCCATGGTGTGGCCCATGCCTGCCAGGGAGTCCGCGGCATCCGTCGCGCCCGTGGTGGAGGCGCCCTGTGTCATGGAGTGCAGGGCATGCCCCATGTGCGCCATGGACGCCGTGTGGTCCGTGGGTGGGGTGCCGTCGGCCATGCCTCCCACGGAGGCGGACGGCGTCGGGACGGCGACCGGCACCGACCGCTCCTGCGCGTACGAGAACCATGCGTGCAGGGCGGTCTGGGCGGCCACGGCGACCGAGGAGACGAGCACCGGCCCGCGCTCGCGGCCGGCCAGGGACCACGCCGCCGTCCCGGTCACCGCCGTCGCGGGGGCCAACGCCCACCAGGGCACCGAGGCGCCCGACATCAGGACGTGCCCCAGGGTGGCGAGCAGCACGCAGACGGCCGCGAACACCGCGGCCCTCGTCGTGCGCGAACACCACCCAGCATTCATGGCGGCTCATCCTCGCATCCCTGGCTCCGCCGTCGTGGGGGGATACGGAGCGATACCCCCGCCGACACTCAGCACTGTCCCGGTGGGGGACGTCACAGTAAAGTCCGAGCCGGCTGTAGAAGCTCTCCAGCCCTTCTTCTCCTCGGGCCGCGAGATGAAGCTGTTCGAGTCCCAGTTCGTCACGAGCGATCTTCCGCAGCTCACACATGAGAGCGGATCCGACACCACGGCCGCGGAATTCGGGGTGGGTCTGAAGGTGGTGAACCGTGCCCCAGTGCTCGACGAGCCGGTAGGGATCACGGTTGAGGACGACCCACCCGGCAAGACCGTCACCGAATCTGGCGGTGATGAGTCGGCTGTGCTGCGGATGGAGACGGCCGAGGAGCTTGTCCGCTACGGGTGGGACGTCGTCGTCTTGGACCGGCGGGAAGGGGGTTCCGGCGGCGCCGCCCGAGTTGGTGACCGCGATCCAGCAGTCGATCAGCTGGCGTCGAAGGTCGGGAGCGATCTCGCGGGCGTCGGTAATCTGGACGAGCTCCGGCTTACTTGCGTGTGTCATAAAAAGCAGCACGTCAGCGCGATCTGACATCGGTATGGGTCAGGTTTTCGAGTTCCGACGGCTGACCTCGGCTGCGTAGGCGGCCCAGTCTCCGGCGACGGCTCGCTGCCATTTGACGGCGACGGTGATGTCGATGCCGAGGGTGTGGGCGAGGACGGCGGCGGGCAGCTCGGTGGCGAGCTGGAACAGCGCGGTTGAGCGGGCTTCCGCGAGCCGGATGCCGAGTTTGCGGAGTCGTTCGCCCATGGGCCAAGGACGGCACCTTCGAGCGGATGTTCCGGGCCGCCCAGGCCAGGGCCGACGCGGCCGGGGACATCGAGTGGCTGGTGTCGGTCGACTCCACGATCGTCCGGGCCCACCAGCACGCGGCCGGAGCGCGAAAAGGGGGCTCCGCACCCCGGGACTCGGCCGGTCTAGAGGCGGCCTGACCAGCAAAAGCCACCTGGCCTGCGACGGCGGGGACACGGAGTCCGCGTCGAGCGTGATCCGAGGCCGCGCCGCCGCCCCCGGTTGACGCCCTGGCCGGTACGCGTCCCCGCGCGGCCCGCCGGGCGGTGAACGGCATGTACTGTCCGTGCGACGCGCTTTCAACAACCTCGGGGGTTCCATGCACCGTCACGCGGACTCGGTCGAATCGATGGAACAACTCACCGTGGTCTGGCGGACCATGGTTCTCGACCGTGACCCGGGGGCCGACGTCCGCGACCTCCCGGGGATCGCGGTGCGCTGGGCCGACTGCCGGTTCGCGTTCTGGAACTGCCTCACGCTGACCGATGTCGGCGCGGACGCCGGACTGGTGAGGCAGCGGCTCGGCGAGGCGGTGGAGGTGATGCGCGCCAAGCGGCGGCCCGGGTTTCTGTGGATCTTCGAGGACCTCCTCGACGAGCAGGCCCGTGCCGGGCTCGACGAGGCCGCCGACGCGGCAGGGCTCGCGTACGCCTTCCCCGGCACCGGCATGGCGGCCGACCTGCCGTCCCTGCCCGAACCGGCCCACGACGAGCTGACGTTCAAGCGCGTCACCGACGACGAGCTGCTGCGGGCCTACGCCGACCTCAACTCACGGGCCTACGGCTTCCATCTGGAGGACGGCCGCGACGGCCTGGCCGGCTCCACGCTGTGGAAGAGCGACATCCACGCCTACCTGGGCCTGCGCGACGGCATCCCCGTCACCTGCGCCGCCACGCTGGAAGCCGACGGACGCCTCTTCGTCGTCCTAGTCGCCACCGACCCGGACTGCGAACGCCGCGGCTATGGGGAGGCGGTGACCCGTAAGGCCCTCTACGAAGGCGCCAGGGCCACCGGCCTGACCCGCGCGACACTGCACGCGACGGCGGCGGGCGCACCCGTGTACCCGAGGATCGGCTTCGAGCCGAACTCGCCCATCCGCTTCTACGGGCTCAAGGGGTAGCGGACCGGCCCGAGCCCACCGCGCGCTCCGTGCGCACGACGCCCGCATCGTCGAGCACCTCGCCGAACAGCAGGCGCAAAGCAGCGCGTCGTCAGTCACACAGCTGACCTTCTGAGGCAGAGGCAGCCTGGACATGTGACAGAACAATACGGCGGTGCGCGAGATCGACGTCGATGATCTTCACCGTGAGGACGTCGCCGACCTCGACAAGGCCCCCGGACGATTCATTCAGCTCGCTGGTGGGCACGAGCCCCTGGAAGCCGTCCTCTCGGTCCTCGATGCGGACGAAGACTCCGAACGGCACGATCTTGGTGACCGGCCCCATAACCACCTGGCCGACCCTCTGCGCTACCTGCGGCCACGGGTCTTGCTGCACTGCTCGGAGCGACAGCGGCACCCGTTCCCGGACCATGTCGACATCGAGTACCTCAGCTGTGACCTCCTGGCCGACGCTGACGACGTCCGACGGGTAGTCGAAGGGACGCCAGGACAACTCCGGAATGTTGATCATCGCGGTGAAGCCGCCAATGTCCACGAAGGTGACGCCGAAGCTTGCGATGGTCGTCACTGTCCCAGTGACGACCTGGCCGCGCCGCAAGGTCTTCAGGAACGCCCAGTCCCGGCCACTGGGCGTCGGCTCGGTCTGCCAGCGAGCGCGCAGAACGCCGTCGCTGTCCGGCAGCACAGCGGTGAACAGCGGGAGATCCTCGCCGGCACACATGGAAACGACGCCGGCAGCACGCGCGCTGGGGAGCTGGGAGGTCACCGCCTCGAACTGGGTCTCATCCACGACCGTGCTCGTGATCTGACCGTCCTCGTCCTCCCAGACGATCTCCACGAGGCTCGGAGGGCTCTGGCAGCACGTGTCGGGCAACATGCTTGGGCTGCCCGACGTCGATCGTCCACCCCCACGACTCGTCGACCGGTGGTCCGAGCTGCCGCGGGAGACGACCCAGCCGTTGATCCACATCTGCACGAGTTCACTGATCCTGGTGTCCGGCATCACCGCCCGCCCCGCCTGAATGGTAATAGATAATAGTACGTAATGAACCTTACGCAACAGACACAGGATTCACCATAGGAGCAGGTCGCTTGGCCAGAGACCACGAGCGATTGCCACGGGTGGCCACTGGGACTGTTCCGAGTTCAGGTCGCCGGCGCCGGGCGATCGCGGCCCGGTAGAACTGCGGTGTGACGCGTGGTGATCTGAGCGATGCCGAATGGGAGTTGGTGGAGCCGTTCTTGCCGCTGGGTGAGCGCGGGCCAATCCCTGACCTGCGCCGACACTTCGATGCGTGATGTGGCGGAACCGGACTGGGAGTCCGTGGCGGGACGTCCCTGAGCGCTACGGATCCTGGTCGACCGTCTACGGTCGGTTCCAGCTGTGGGTGGCTGGAACCTTTTCAGCCATCGATGGACGGGATGATCGCCGAGGCCGCAACGCGGGGGCAGGTCGACCTCAGCCTGGCCAGCGTGGACTCCACGGTAGCCCACGCGCACCGCCACGCGGCCGGGATGATCGTCGACCCGGAGCTGCTGCGGAACCTGGAGAAGGCCGTCGCGGAGCAAGAGGGGCTTGACCAAAGGGGCAAAACGAACCGTTATTGGCGGTGCCCAACCCGGTCGACGAGACGGACGACGCGACTCACGAGGAACGCCGCCGCGTGCGCCGCCGCCACAGGGCCCGGCTTCGCGCGGCCGAGCTGGGGGGGTTCGGGCGGTGGGCTGACCACCAAGGCCCACCTTGCGGCCGAACGCCGCTGTCGGCCGTTGTCCTTCATCCTCACGCCCGGGCAGGCCGCCGACAGTCCCCGCTTCATCCCGGTCGTCGAGCGGATCAGGGTCCGCGGTCTGGCGGGCCGGCGCCGCGCCCGCCCGGACGCGATCGCCGGCGACAAGGCGTACTCCTCCCGCGCCAACCGCGCCTACCTGCGCCGACGCCGGATCCGGGGCGTCATCCCGGAGAAAGCCGACCAGACCGCCAACCGCAGGAAGAAGGGCTCGCGCGGCGGCCGTCCCGTCACGCATGACGCCGACCTCTTCAAGGACCGCAACACCGTCGAACGCTGCATAAACAAGATCAAGGAGTGGCGCGGTCTGGCCACTCGCTATGACGAGGACCTGGACGAAGGCGCGGGCCTTCGATCCCTGGCCCCGGCGGCCGCCGTCGATGAGCTGGTGTGCGGCCTGGTCGGGCAGTTGGCCGACTGGCAGCAGTCGATCGGCGAGCTGGGCCGCGCGCTCACCACGGCAACTGAAGACCGACCGCTACCCGGCTGGTCCACCGAGGCCGTCGCACGCCACCACCACGCTCACCTGCTCGCCGTCATCTTCGAGCTCGGCGGTGAGCTGGAGCTCCCAGCTACCCGTAACGGGCGCTTCAGGGCCCAGAGCTGCCCGGTCAGCGACGCCTGCCGCCGCCGATGCGGCGGTCGTCGGCCAGTGCGGTCAGCGGGCCGAACTCGCGGGCAAGCTCGTTCCACGTCAGAACCTCGCCACAGCGGGCCGGGAACTCCTTCGGGTTGAACTCGGGCATGGTCCAGGTGCCAGTGCCCCGATCCCGCAGCCACAGGTCCCCGTCACCGTCGACCACAGTCGGCGGGACCGGCACGGGCTCGACCTGATCGGTGGGCTCCCAGGTGACCCGGCCCGGGTGGGAAACGCGGCGCAGCTCGGCGGTGGCCAGCCGCGCGGCCAAGTCACGGGTGGACTCCTCGGCGTCCTTGACCGACGCGAGTCGGAATGCGTCGTCAAGCGTGGGCAGGGCTGGATTCTTGCTGCGCTTTGAACTCATACGCTGACGACCTCCGGTGGGGGGCGTCACATCCGTTATGGCACCCCGTAGAGGAACACGGTATCCGAGGCGGGAGCCGGGCCGGACCTCCTGCGCTGGAACGGTCAGCAAGCCCGCCGACGCACAGGAAGATACTGTGCGCCAGGTCAGCGACTTGTTGGGTGAGGCGAAGAAGGCACTCGACACGCTGACGAAGTAGCTGGAGCAACCGTCCAGCCCACGGTTCAGCCCTCGCTCGGTACAACCCTCTCCGGGGCGAGCGCGGCCTCCAGGCGGTGCAGGCGTTCGTAGAGGGCGCGCACGAGGCGGGCGCGGTTTCTGGACGCAGCGCACGGTGCCCTCGATCGGCACGGACAGCCGGCCTTCCGCCTCGCGCAGGACGACGTCGGCGAGCGCCTTGGGTCCGCTGTCCTTCAGCAGCCGGTCGGCACGGCGGCGGACATCGGAGGCGACGGCGCGAGCGTGGCCGGTGAGCTGGAGGGTGATCTGCTCCAAGTCGCGGGCGGTGAGGGTGTCCTCGCCGGTCCACGCGAGGACGACCTTGACGAGGCACTCGTTCCTGTTCCATGCGAAAGCAGCAGACTGGACTCGCGTCGCCTACATGCCGGAAACCACCTGGCCAATAAACGGGCGCCCGCCAGGCTCATCCCGGGATAGTGGTCACATCCCGGTTTCGATGCCGTCTTCATCTTTTTCGACACGTCAGCGGCGATTCACTTGCGTTCGCCTTTCCAGTCCCCACCTGACGCCTCTTACGGCGCCTTTTCCTCATCGCTCACCACGACGGTCTTCAGCCAACGCAGCATGAGGCGGTTTGGAGCCTCCCCCCGCAGGGCGACTCCGAAGGGCCGACCTTCATCTCTCGCAGAGCACCATTTCCAGAAGCTGTCCTACTACCAACTCCCTTTCATGTTCAGGACACAAGACCACCAAGATCCATCTCGCCTGCGACGGCAAAGGACGCCCGCTCGCGATCTTGCTGACACCCGGCCAACGCCACGACAGCATCTGCGCACGCCCCCTCCTGAACGCATACGCGTCCCCCGCAACGGCCCCGGCCGGCCCCGGTCCAGACCTGACCAGGTCATCGCCGACAAGGCTTACAGCTCCCGGGCTTTCCGCGCCTACCTGCGCAAACGCGGTATCACGTGCACCATCCCGGAGAAGAGCGACCAGCGGCGCCACCGACACAACCGCGGCCGCCTCGGCGGAAGGCCGCCAGCATTCGACCGGCAGATCTACCGCCGACGCAACGTGGTCGAGCGCTGCTTCAACCGCCTCAAGGGCTTCCGAGGCATCGCCACCAGATATGACAAGACCGCCACCTCCCACGAAGCAGCGGTCAGTCTCGCGTCATTCCTGCTGTGGGCAAGATCCGTTTCAAGACGGACCCTAAAGGGTGTTGCAGAAGGCCGTGAACTGGGCATCTCCATTGTATGGCTGGGGTGTTGAGGGCCGAGCGGGTGTGGGTGCGGACGTTTACGGGGTTGCGGGTCGATCAGTTCGGCCGGTTGCTGAAAGCGGTCCGGGAGCGTGGTGGCGAGGGCTGTGGCTGGGGTCGTCCGTGGCGGCTGCCGCTGGCCGAGCGGGTGCTGCTGGTGGCCGTGTACTACCGCACGAACCTCACCATGCGGCAGCTCGCACCGCTGTTCGGCGTCTCGCCGGCGACCGTGTGCCGGGTGATCCAGCGGCTCGGCCCGTTGCTCGCGATCGAACCGGTCCGCGCCTCTCAGGATGCAGCCGAGCGGTTGTGGATCGTGGACGGCACCCTCGTCCCGGTCCGCGACCGCACGGTCGGAGCGTCCTCGCGCAACTATCGGTTCTCGGCGAACGTGCAGGTCATCGTGGACGCCGAGACGCGTCTGGTGGTGGCAACCGCCCGTCCGGTTCCCGGCAATACCGCGGACGCGAAAGCCTGGCGGGACTCCGGCCTGGCCGCACACTGCGAGGGAGTGACGGTCCTCGGTGACGGCGCCTACATCAACACCGGCCTGATCGTCCCGCACCGCAAACGCCCGGGGCGACCCCTGCTGAAGGGCGAGGAGGAGGACAACGCGCAGCATCGCAAGGTCCGTGCCCGTGTCGAGCACACCTTCTCCCGTATGAAGAACTACAAGATCCTCCGTGACTGCCGGCAACGCGGCGACGGCCTCCACCACGCCGTCCAGGCCGTCGCCCGCATCTGGGCGCCGGTTTCGCCTTCTCGGACCAGGAGCAGTTCTGTGGAGGGTGCTCCGGCCGCGTTGTAGGTGGCGTTGGCCTTGTGGATCTTGCCTGTGCCGTTGTACCAGGTGTCGGCGACCATGCGGGTGCCGTCGGGGCCTTCGGTCTGCATCTGGCGGGGGCGTAGCAGGCTGTCGAGGAGCTGGTACTCGGTTCCGTAGGAGCCGCTCTGCTCGATTTTCTCGGCCAGGATTACGGTCGGCTTGTCCTTGCGGAGGGTGTAGCTGTACTTGATGCTCGGTGTCTGCGCTTTTTGCCGGTCGGGCAGCCAGACCGAGGTCAGCCGGCCCAGCGCGTCGTGGGCCAGGTCGGTGCGCTTGCCGTTGGGGTCGGTCTGGCCGGTGGAACAGGCCCCATGCGGGGGCGTAGTCGGTGGTGGTGACGTGTCCGAGGGCGTTGGTGACCTTGGCCTGTGTGAGCAGGCCGTTGGTCTGGGTGTACTGGGTTTTCGTCTCGTTGCCCTCGGCGTCCTTCTGGGTGAGCGGGCGGCCGTAGGCGTCGTAGGTGGTGGTGCCCGTGACCTGCATGGTGGCCGTGGTGCCGTCGTGGGCGGTGACGCGTTCGGTCTTGGTGGCGTCGCCCTTGGTCGGCTGCGTGCCGTAGGAGCCGCCGTCGTAGGAGGTGCGTTCGTCGGCCAGGATCTGTGTCTTGTAGTCGGGGGTGGCACTGCAGCCGACGGAGAGGGACTGGCTGCGGCGGGGCAGGCTCAGGAGGTTCTTGGCCGTGTTGTCGGCGTACCAGGTGCGGGCGCATTTGTCGTCGGTGTTGTCCGCGAGGTCGCCGTACTCGTGGACAGCTGTGGTGCGGCCGGTGCCGGTGGCGGTGTCGACGTAGATCTTGGTCTTCGTCTCGCGCCAGCCGCCCCCTGAGAGGGGCTCGTACCCTCGGGTCGTCAGGGGTTTGACGATGCTGGCCGTGGTGGTGTTCCAGCTGTGGGTTTCCGTGGCGGTGGTGTGCTTCCACGGTTCGTTGATCGTCCGGGCGACGACCTTGGTTCCGTCATAGGTGACGGTCTCGAGTTCGTGGCCGGCGAATTCCTTGTGGTCGGTGTACTCGATGCCGGTGGAGTCCTTCACCTTGACCGAGCGGGTGGCGCCGGCAGCGTCCTTGTCGCCGTTCATCCCTTGGAGGAACGTGTGGTCGACGCGCGTGGTCTGCCGGTCCGCTGTACCGCTGGTGACCTTGACCTTGTCGTAGCCCTGCCAGGAGCCCCAGGTCAGGTACTTGGCTTCGGTGATGCCGTCCGGTTCGGCCTTGCGCCAGGCCCCCTTGCCGCCGGAGTAGTCGTAGCGGGTGACCTGCTGCTCGCTGCCGCCGGTCGCGTCGGTCTCAATGATCTCGGCGACGGCGTATTTGTGGAACCAGTCAGTGATCGGTTCTATGTGTCCGGGAGGTGCCCACTTCACCGGGTAGCAGCGTTTGGTCGACGTCCCGGCAGTGGGCAGGGAGCTCTTCACGCATTCGGTGGGGGCGTAGTTGATGTCGAGCTGTGCGCCGGTCTCGCTGACGACGCTGGCGAGGCGGTCGCGGTGGAAGGGCGCGATGTTGTCTCCGGTCGCGTCCACTCGGTTGACCAGCTGCTCACCGAACAGCTCGACGCTGGGCAACGTGATGTTCGTGCCGGCCCGGCCCTCGTGGCCGATCTTCTCCAACCACAGCGTCTTGGAGTCGTCGCCGTTGTCGTTGAAGCGGTGCGTCAAAGTCCAGTGGTCGACGTCCTGGTAGGCGGTCGCGTCCTTGCGTATCTGGGTGGTGATGCCGGTCAGCCGCTTGGTGGTGAAGAAGGTCGGGCCCACCGTGCACTTGGTGTCGGCAGCGCACTCCTGGTCGACGGGGACGTCGGGCCAGTGCGCGGCATTGGCCTTGGTCCGTTTGGCGGCGGCGCAGTCGAAGTCGGAGGTTGTCAGGCAGCGCTCGGCGACCGTGAACGCGATACGGGCCGGGGCCTTCTCGGCGAAGACCTGGCCGTCGCGCTGGCCGTAGTCGATGCGCTTGAGGTATCCGCCTCGGTGGTAGGCGGTTCCGTTCATGTCGGTCTTGCCGTTGAGCGCGTAGTGGTTGGTCGGCGAGCGTCTCCGTACAACGCGGCGAGCAGGACCGACGAAACGGCCGGGGTCTGCGTCTGGGCCGGGGAGAGGGCGCGAGCCGGGGCGGGGGCGGGCAACTCCGGCCACGGCGACGAGGACTGCGAGCCCGCACCCCTGGCCATGCAGGCGGACCGTGCCCAGGCGCGGCAGGCGCTGCGGTCGGCGCTCGACGCGTACGGCGCGGGCCTCGAGCCGTCCGGGGAACCGGTCACGGGCGACGGGCCCGTTCTGGTGCTCCGGGCGAGCGACGCGTACGGACTCCCGCTCCTCTTCACCGTCGACATGAGCGACGGCGAGGAACCGCACGCGGTGCGGTGGAGCGCGCTGGCCGTGCTGGACGACCGTGACGAGGCCCTGGGTACCGACGCGCACAAGCAGCGCTGGCGGGCCTGGCTCTACTGGTCGAACCTGCTGCAGTTCCTCGCGTTCGCCGGCGGGGACGGTGTCCAACTGGCCGGCAGCCGCGCGGCCGCCTTCCCGGTCGACGTACTGGCCGTCACCGGCGGCATCGGCGAACTCGACTCTCTCTCGTCGCCGTGCACCGGCCGCGGGAGACACCACTGGCCGAGGCGGCGGTGGCGCGGGAGGCGACGCCCACCGGCGCGAGCGCGGTCGCCGAGGCGGAGGCCGATGGTTCGGCGGCCGAGCGGGCCATCGCCCAGCTGCTGCGCGATGCCGCTTGGGACGAGGAGATCCTGCCCCTCCTCGAGGAGGACGAGCCGGACTCGGCGCTCACCCGGCTCGCCCGCGCGCTCGCCGAACACGGCAAGCAGGCCCCCGTCTTCGGCTTCGAACTCGGCGAACGCGGCTGGCCGGCCGACTTCGCCTGGAAGGACTCCGGCGTACGGGTGGCCGTCGTCGCCGTACCGCACGGCGAGGACGACGAGGAAGCCCTCCGCCGCGACAAGGCCTACGCCGACGCCGGGTGGACGGCCCGTACGGCGGCCGACTGGCTCGACGACCTCGACTCACTCGCCGAGAGACTCCCCGATGCCTCGTGAGCACACGGCACGAACGACTCCCCCGGCCGTGACAACCTCCGCCAGCCCTACGACCTTGGCGACTCCCACGGCCTCTACCACTCCTGCGACTCCCCGGCGACGGAAGGCAGCACAGATCCCATGACCGCCCGGCTCAGCCTGTACCAGAAGGCCGAACAGGAGCTGTACAAGCTCGACCGCTCGGTCAAGGGCAGGTTCTACGACTTCTGCCACCGCTTCCGCGAGGACCCGGACCACCCCGGCCTGGACCTCAAGCCCCTCAAGGGCGACGGCCGCGTCTTCCGCGCCAAGATCGACCAGTCGTACCGCGCCCTGCTGGCCAGGGCCGGCGTCGACGACAAGGGCCGGGAGAACTGGCTCGTCATCGCAGTGCGCCACCGCAAGCACGTCTACGAGGAACTCTCGGTCGCGATCAACCGGATCACCGGCGAGATCGAGTTCGTGGACCTCTCGGTGGTGGGCGAGAGCGTGCTGCGGCGCGCGGGCGTCACCCTCACCCCCACCGAACCCGAGCCCGAGCCCGCCCCGCAGCCCGCACCAGAGGCCGCCCCGCCCGCCGCTGAGCCCCTGCTCACCGGCGTCACCGCGGAGGACCTGCGGGACCTCGGCGTCGCCGACCAGCTCATCGACCTCGCGCTCGCCGTAACCGGCAGCGACGAACTCGACCAGCTGGTCGAGGGCGCGCCCCTGCTGTCCAAGGACATCCTGTACGGGCTCACCGCCGGCATGCCCCTGGACGAGGTCCGCAAGGAGATCACCGCCCCGGTCAAGGTCGACCTCGGCCAGGACTACGCGCAGGACCTCGGCGCCGCGCTCGCCCGCACCACCGTCACCACCATCGACGCCGACATCCAGGCCGCCCTGGAGGAGGGCGACTTCCGCGCCTGGAAGGTCTTCCTGCACCCCACCCAGGCCAAGCTCGTCCACCGCACCTACAACGGTCCGGCCCGCGTCTCGGGCGGCCCCGGCACCGGCAAGACGATCGTCGCCCTGCACCGGGTCAAGCACCTGGCGCAGCAGCTGCCGCCCGGACACGGCAAGCCCATCCTGCTGACGACGTTCACCAAGAACCTCACCACCGACCTGCGCGCCCGCCTCGCCTCGCTGATGGAACCCGAGCTGCTCGCCCGCGTGGAGATCGCCCACATCGACCAGCTCGCCGCGCGAGTCCTCAGCGAGAACTCCGTCAAGGGCACCGCCAGGCAGCGCGTGTACGACAGCACCGCGCTCACCGTGCTGCGCCAGCTCCTGCTGGAGCTCGACGAGCGCCGCTGGGACGCCGAGTTCCTCTACGAGGAGTGGGACCAGGTGGTCCTCGGCCAGTCCATCGGCACCCGCAAGGCGTACTTCGACGCCCGTCGCGCCGGCCGCGGCCGTTCCGTCACCCGCCCCGAACGCGCGCAGATCTGGAAGATCCTGGAGCAGTTCACGGCCCGCTTGGACAAGGAGGGCCTGGAGACCTGGGGTCAGGCCGCCGAGCGCGCCGCCCGCCTCGAGACGGAACGCGACGCGAAGATCAGGGCCCGGCAGGAACACAAGGAAGCCGTCGGCGGCAAGGACCTCATCCACCGCGACGACGGCTCCGGCATGCGCTTCCTTCACCACCGCTACCGGCACATCGTCGTCGACGAGGCCCAGGACCTGCGCGCCGCCCACTGGAAGATGCTGCGCGCCATGGTCGCCTCCGGCCCCGACGACCTGTTCATCGCCGGCGACACCTACCAGCGCATCTACGACCAGCAGGTCACCCTCTCCACCGTAGGCATCAACATCCGGGGCCGCTCCTCCCGGCTCACCCTCAGCTACCGCACCACCAGGGAGATCCTCTCCCGGGCCCTGCGGGTGGTGGACCTCACCGGCAAGGACCTCGCGTACGACGACCTCGACGACAGCACGGACACCCTCGACGGCTACCGCTCCGTCCTGCGCGGCCCCGCGCCCGACCTGGTCCGCTGCGACTCCTGGGAAGACGAACTCGACCGGCTCGCCACCACGCTGACCGCCTGGCGCGAGGAGATCGCCACCGGCAACGGCGGTGCCGGCCCGCGCCGCGACCCGCGCGGCAGTATCGCCGTGTGTGTCGCGGAACGGGACATGGTCAGCCAGGTGATGTTCCACCTGGCCACCAAGGCGGGCATCACCGTCGCCGAGCTCACCAAGGACGGCCCCAAGGGAGACGGCGAGGTGCACGTCGGCACGATGCACCGCTTCAAGGGCCTCGAGTACCAGAAGCTCGCCATCGTCGGCGTCCGCGACGGCATCATCCCCCGCACGGACATCCTCGAGCGCTACCGAACCACCGACCCCCGCCGCTACGCCCGCGAGGAACTCAGGGCCCGCTCCCTCCTCTTCGTCGCCGCGACCCGCGCCCGCGACGCGCTCCGCATCAGCTGGTACGACAGGCCGAGCCCGTACTTGCCGGTCTGAGGGGCGCGGGATGAGGAGTACGAGGGCGCGGCAGGACCGGGAAACCGCTGGAAGACGACATGGCCCCGGCCTCCTATCTCTGGCCCCCGGTGCAAGGTAGCTCTGGTTGGTGGTCCCCACGTTCACGATCTCGCCACCTTTGAGGGGCTTGTCGGCCGGGCCCCTTGATGTGGGTGGCCACGATGGGGCCCTTGGCTACGGCGTACGACATCTTCGGCCGTTAGGATCTTGGATTCCGTCCGGGATGGTGACGGAAGTAGGTGTCGTCGATCGACCGAACAGTCCTCCAGTTTCCGCATGCGGTGTCGGCTCGCGAGCCGAAGGAGGCCTTTGCGGATCGCATGGTCGGCGAAGGGGAGGCGTTGTGGTGCCGGAAGATCAGACTGCGGACGATGACCGTTGGAGCAAGTGGCCAGAGGCGTGGGTGGGCACGGCCTGTGACGTGCGCGTGGTCCTGGGCGCGATCCCGCGGGAGGCCAAGGATGAGTTCCGGTACGACGAGATCCCCTGGGAGCGGTTCCCGCATTTCTACGGCACGGGCGATGAAGTGCCTGGTCTCCTCAAGGTGCTTGCCTCCGACGACGCCGAGGCCGCTGGACAGGCTCTGTGGCGGCTGTGGACAACTGTGCACCACCAAGGCAGCACGATCGAGGTGGCAGCCCTGGCAGTGCCGTTCCTACTCCGGATCGCCGCGACGGGGCACCCTGAGCTCCGGGCGGACACGCTGACCTTGGTCGCAGCGAGCGGACGCTGCCAGCACCTTGGCGACGGTAGCCGTGAAGGCTTCCTCCAAGTCGCCGAGGACCCGCTGATGATCGGCCCTGTGGAGTTCCCAGTGGACTGGACGATCCAAGCCGCCCGCGATGCAATCACGAGTGACCTCCACTTGCCGCTCTCGCTACTCCCTGACCCCGATCCGAAGGTCCGCTCCGCGGCCGCCTTCGTCCTGGCGCTGACGGCCGGTGAGACGCCCCGCATCTCCTCCGCCCTGCACGAGCGGCTGGTCATGGAGGACGAGCCGGCGGTCCAGGTCAGTCTCCTGCTGGCGATCGCGCAACTTGCCCGCGAACACCAGGACGGACCTACGCGTGACTGGGTGCGGGACCTGTGGTCGGACCCCGGCCGACCACCGCATGTCCGCATCGGCGCCGGCCTCGCCTGGCTGTGCCTGGTCGACGGCCCCGCCCCCGACGAGCTCCACGCCCTACTCACCGACCCTGGCACCCGCCAGCACAGCGACCTGTTCCAGCAGGTGCCCTGGATCTCGCCGGTCGACACCAGCGACGGGCTACGCCGCTGCATCCACGACATGCTCCGGCCGAATAGCCCCTGACTCAGGCATGAGCGGCCGCCCACTTCCGGGTCGCAGTACGAAGTCGTTTCTCTTGGTGAGCGGGCGCCGGGCATCATGACCACCCGTAGAGGTCACTGTGTGAGGAGACGAGTACGGCAGATGCCTGGACGCGTAACGGCGGCTTTGACCGAGCTGTGGCAGCAGCACTGGCCCGACTGTCCTCCGGTCGGGTACAAGCTCCGCGACCCGTATCGGAATGTCTGGGTGCGCTTCCACAGCCTGCCGGAGTCGAAGCGATACGCGGAGGACGAGAGCGAGTACACCGTCGTCCTGGAGCGGTACAACACCGTCCTCGATGAGTTGTTCGCTGGTAGGGAGGTCTACGTGATCACCCCAGTTTGGACGAACGAAGCCGAGGTTCCGCCATACCAGCCAGATGCTGGCTACTGGCAGACCCTGCTGGTGGAGGACGATCCGGTTCCGGAGTTCCGTACCTACTGCCATCTTTTCGCCGTCCGCCGGCCCTGGCGATACGGCTGCCTCGACGAGCTGCTGCGTGACATCGCGGACGACAAGGTGGCGGGAGTCCTCATCACCGACACCCAGATGGGACGCATCTACCACCCCTACGACGGCGGCGCCGATGTCTTCCTCGCCACGTCCGAGGAGCGGGATCAGACGCGCGATCGGCATGCCGACTGGCTTTCCACTCACCCGTCGGGTCTCTGACGGTACTGGCTCACCACCCCGTCCGTGTCTTGGGATTCAGGTAGTCAGCTGACGGAGGCAGACACGGAGGACCGCTATGCAGACGAAGGCGAGGAAGTGTTCGGCCTTGCGCTCGTAGCGCCGGTGGAGCCGTCGGCATCCGGCCAGCCAGGCAACAGTCCGCTCTACCACCCACCGATGACGGCCGAGCCGCTGTGAGGACTCGACGCCCTTGCGGGCGATGCGGTGGCGGATGCCACAGCTGCGAAGCCACCGACGCAGATGGTCGTAGTCGTAACCCTTGTCGGCGTGCAGCTGCGCCGGGCGCCGACGGCGCGGGCCGCGGCGGGACCGGATGGGCGGGATCCCGCGCACGAGCGGCTTCAGGCCGAGGCTGTCGTGCATGTTCGCACCGGAGATACCCAGGGACAGCGGCAGTCCGTTGCGATCGGTGATCAGGTGGATCCAATAGCTCATCGGTAGGCCCGAGCACGGAAGTGCAAGGGCTCGTCGAACGGCAAGCCGGAAGCCTGCCCCCGTTCCGGGATGAGATCCCCGTGTTCAGACCGGCTCCGGCTCGCCACCCGTCCTGCCGGGCGGAGATCTCAGGTGGATCCGGGACTGAAAGCCCTCATCGAAGACTGGTCCCGCCCGGCAGGAGCGTCCGTGTCAGGTTTCATGTCGCCAGCCCGCTGGCAGGGGCCAACCTCTCAGTAGTTCGCGAGCCCAGAGCTCTCCAGCAGACCGAGGTCCCTGCCGGTCGCTGGAGACACGAACGGCTCATGAGATGGCGTGCCTTGAGCACTTCTATTAGAGCGCCGCGTGCTCCGCATGGAGCTGACCTGCAGCTTTGCTGCACTACGAGGTGATGGAGGAAGAGCTTGAGCACGATCTTCTGCGGCATCGACTGGGCGGAAGGGCATCACGACATAGCCCTGGTCGACCAGGACGGCAGTCAGCTGGCCAAGCTGCGGATCAGCGACGACAGCGCTGGATTTCACGCGCTGATGGAACTGCTGGCCCGCCACGGAGACTCCGCCGAGAACCCGGTTCCGGTCGCCATCGAGACCCCGCGCGGTCTGCTGGTCGCCAACCTACGAGCCACCGGCCGAAAGATCTACTCGATCAACCCGCTGGCCGCCGCTCGATACCGCGATCGCGGCAGCGTCTCGCGGGCCAAATCCGACGCCGCCGACGCCCGGGTGCTTGCCAACATCCTGCGGACCGACCTGCATGCTCACCGGCCGCTGCCCCAAGACAGCGAAGCCGGCCAGGCTGTCGCGGTCCTGGCCCGTGCCCATCAGGACGCGATCTGGGATCGGCAGCAAATGGTCAACCGGCTCCGCTCTCACCTGCGCGAGTACTACCCGGCGGCCCTGATGGCTTTCCACGGCCCCGGCAAGCCAGGGCTCGACTCCGCACGCGCTCGCGTTGTGCTCGCTGCCGCGCCCACCCCGGCCGCCGCGGCCAAACTCACCCACAGCCAGTTGCGTGCCTTGCTCAAGCGGGTCGGGCGACCGCGGTGCGGCATCGAGGCGGAAGTCGAACGGCTGAGGGAGATCTTCCGCGCGGACTACCTGCACCAGGTACCCCAGGTCGAAGAGGCCATGGGACGCCAAGCCATGGCTCTCATCCAGCAGGTCAACGCCGCATGCCCTTCCGTTGCCGACCTCGCCGCAACGACAGAGGAGGAGTTCCTCGCTCACCCAGACCCTGACATCATTACCAGCTTCCCGGGACTGTCCGCTGTTTCCGGAGCTCGAGTCCTCGCCGAGGTCGGAGACGACCGAGAGCGCTACGCGGATGCCAGAGCGATCAAGGCTTACGCAGGCGCCGCCCCTGTGACGCGGGCATCGGGCCGCAGCCACGTCGTCGTGGCCAGGACCGTCAAGAACCAGCGACTCGCCGCCGCTGGTTACATGTGGGCCTTCGCCTCTCTCCGATTCGACGCCCCACGGGCCCACTACGACCGGCGTCGAGCCGGAGGCGAACGCCACACCGTCGCCCTAAGAAGCCGGCCTCGGGACTGGTGGGCTCGCATGTTGAGGTGTCGCGTATTCCTCGTTGAGGCTGTGCCTGGCGTCACTGTGTGTGGTCGCCGAAGGCGTACCGGTTCCAGGATCCTCCGGCTTCAGTGACCAGGCGGGTGTCTGTCTTGCCGTGGTAACCGAGGGCGGTGCCTGGAAGTACGAGTTGGCAGATCGCAGAGGGGTCTGCCGCGCTGCGGCGGGACGCTCCTGGCCCGCTCCTGCCACTCCTCCGTCCCCTCCCTGGCTGAACGCCCGCTCCGGCGCCGACGCGGTCGCCCAGGCACTTCACCCAGCGCGACTCCGCAGCTCGACGCAAGCGCTGGCGCCTCAAGATCATTACATTGCCGGGCGTGTCTGTGCCCGGCACTGCGTCATCCACCGGACGGGACAGGGCTCGACGCACCGCGAGTCGCGATGACACTGATTGACAACTGATTGATTCTCACGGGTCTGGTCGCTGTCCCGGTCCTGCGAAAGGGTTCCAAGAAGGCGGCAGTGCGGCATCTGCGCACTCGATCTGCTGCCGCGCCGAGTGTTCAGGCGTACCCACGAGAGAAGGAAACACACCCCTGATGCGCGCCCTTGTGGTCAATCACAGTGAGGCCGGACCCGTCCGGTTCGCCGATGTCGATGAGCCCGTACCGTCCACCGGTCAGGCGTTGGTGGAGATACGGCACATCGGTCTCAACTTCGGAGAGCTGAATTACGTGCACCAGTGGCCGGCCGGCGCTGTGCACGGTCACGACGCGGCCGGCATCGTGGTGCGCGCCGCGTCCGACGGCTCGGGACCGCCCGCAGGTACGCGCGTCGCAGTGGGAATGGCCCCCCACGCGTGGGCGGAGCGGGTGGCAGTCAGCCCCGCCTCGCTCGGCACCGTCCCCGAGGGTGTCGATCTGGCCCACGCCGCGGCCCTGGGGATCGCCGGAGTCACCCCTCTGCGAGTGCTGCGCAAGCGTTCCCTGCTGGCGCGCAACGTTCTGGTCACCGGCGCCAGCGGGGGCGTGGGGCACTTCGCCGTCCAGCTGGCGGCGCTGGCGGGCGCCCGGGTGACGGCACTCGTCGGTTCGCCGGAGCGGGCCGCCGGACTCCGCGAACTCGGCGCCGACAAGGTCCTGACCGACCTGGCCGAGACCGGGGACCGGTTCGACCTCGTCCTGGACACGGTCGGCGGACCACTGGTGGCCCGGGCGTGGAGTTCCCTCGCCGAGGGCGGCACCATCCACCTGGTCGGCTACTCCTCGGGGCAGGAAACCACCTTCCCGGCAGGGGTCTTGTTCGGCTTCGGCGAACCCCGCAGCATCGCCACCTACGGGGACATGACGCCGACCGGCGGGGAGCTGACGGACCTGCTGGGCCTCATGGCCGCCGGGAGGCTCTCGGCGCCGGTCGGACTGCGAGGCGACTGGCAGGGCGTGGACGACGCCGTCCGGGCGCTGTTCGCGCGGAAGG
Source organism: Streptomyces sp. NPDC041968 (assembly GCF_055589025.1). Classification (NCBI taxonomy): domain Bacteria; kingdom Bacillati; phylum Actinomycetota; class Actinomycetes; order Kitasatosporales; family Streptomycetaceae; genus Streptomyces; species Streptomyces sp. NPDC041968. The sequence goes on from NZ_JBVJCB010000002.1 coordinate 332,693, forward strand.
TGCACGGAAAGGTCGTTCTTGAAGTGGTCTGACGCTGCAGGCGAGGACACATACGCCTCGCCTGTCGGCGGGCGGTTCGCGGCGGTGGACGAGAATGGACCCATGGATGTGCTGGCGGAGGTCTTGCGTGTTTCGGGTGCGCGTGGAGGGCTCGGGGTCGTGCTGAAGGCCGGCGGAACCTGGGGCCTGTGGCTGGACTCCTATCCAGGGGCGGCGCTGCACGTGGTGTCCCGCGGCACCATGTGGCTCCACGTCACGGGCGAGAAACCTCTTGAGGTGCGGGCCGGAGACGCCGTCCTGGTGTCGCCGGGCACCGCACACGGGATAGCCGGCGGAGCCAGTGTGACGATGGGTTCCTGCGACCGTGAGGCAGCGGCCCGGTCCTTTGCCGATGGCCGGGCACTGCGGTTGGGCTCGGCGCCGGTGCAGACGGAAGTGATCGTCCTGCACTACGAGCAGGACCCGGAGGTGCGCACACCGGTGCTCACCTCCCTCGCCCGGCCGATGCATGTCGCAGCCCGGGAGAACGCGCAGCTCGCAAGGACCGTCGGACTTCTCGCTGCTGAGCTCGCACAGCCGCAGATCGGCACCACCGCCGCCGTCAACAGCATCGTCGACCTGCTGCTCGTCCAGTTCGTACGCGCCTGGCTGGCCCGCCACCCGCAGGAGCGGTCCGGATCATGGCTGGGAGCGATGCGTGATCCGGTCGTGCGCGACGCTCTGGCGTGTGTCCACGCCCAACCGGAGCGCCCCTGGACCACGGAGACCCTGGCCGCCGCGACGAACGTCTCCCGGGCGACGCTGTCCAGGCGTTTCCGGTCCGCCCTCGGACAGACGCCGGGCGCGTACGTGACGCAGTGGCGTATCGACCTGGCGTCCGTCCGGCTCCGCGATACCGATGAGCCCGTCGAGTCGATCTCCGGCGCGGTCGGATACGGCTCTCCGCACGCTTTCAGCCGTGCCTTCAGACGTGCCCGAGGCACGGCCCCGGGCGAATATCGTTCTCGACTTCGCAGGTGATCTGGCCTCGACTGGTAGGAACATCGGTACAGCGGTTATCGGTGAGAACGATCATGGTCAGGGCGCGAGTGCGCTGACCCTGTTCTCGTACTCCCGGCGGGCCTTGCGCTGGGCTGGCACTGCGGGAAGACCCTGGCCGCCGTCGAGCGGCTGGCAGCGGGCGAGAAGCTGGCGGTGCACGGCGGGGACGGCGCTGACGCGCAGGGTGTAGCCCTGGCCGCGCCGTACGGTGACGCCCTGGTCGAGCGCCGCCTGCTCGGCGGGCTCCAGCTCGGCGGTGCGGAGATCGTCGGCGACCTTGCCCGGCATGTCGAGGGTGACCGGCCGTTCCGGGGCGAGGGCGTCCTCCTCGATGGTGATGTGGTCGGGCATGAGGTCGGCGACGGCCGTGCGGATGGCGCCGCGGCTGACGCCGTGGTCGCGGGCGAGGCCGGCGATGGACCGACCTTCCAGGTACGCGGTGCGCACGGCGTCGGTTGTGTCGGCGGGGACGGCGGGGCGGCGTCCGCCCTTGCTGCCTTTGGCCTCGGCGGCGCGCAGTCCGTCGTAGGTCAGCTCGCGCTGGAGGTCGCGTTGGAGTTCGCCGGCGGCGGCGAGGGTCTGCACCATGAACTTCACGGTGGACAGCAGCTCGCCGGTGCGGGGGTGGCGGGCGGTGAGGTCCATGGCGGAGAACGCGCCGTCGTGGATGGGCAGGGCGAGGCGGTCGCGGTGGAGGACGTCGAGCACGTCGAGGATGTGCCCGGTGCCGCGCACGAGGCGGAACATCTCGGAGATGTGCACCGTGTCGCCCGGCCGCGCGTACTGCAGCAACTCGCGGAACTTCGGTCGCTGGAGCGGGTGGAGGCGGCTGGAGGTCCCCGGGTCCTCCTCGAAGACGACCGGGTCCTCGATCCCGGCCTCGTCCAGGACGAGGTTCTGCCGGGCGGTCGACTGCTGGTCGGTCGAGACCCGCTTGTAGACCAGGTTCGCCACTCGGGGGCCCCTTCCGTGCGGAGGAATGGACCCTATCTGTCGTCAAACCCTGTCAGCAATCACCATCGGATCTGATTGGATTCGTGCCGCCGTGAACCCCCGGATTGCACGCGTGGTGATGTTCTCGCCGAGTGCGCCGGGCGCCACTTCGAACCCGTCGTCGCCGACCTCGTCGAAGAGCTCTTCATGAATGAGGTGGACCTGGCGCAGGTTCGGCTGGGTGGGGTCCTGCGCGATGCGCGAGCGATGCTTGACCGTCACACCGGCGTGCACGTCCCCCTCCACACCGAGCCCGGCGAGCAGCCTGACGCTGTCCCTGTTCGGCTTGGTGAACGAGTACTCCCCGTTGCTGCTGACTGCCGTCACCCGCCCGCTCATGCCTCGAAGCCCCCTCGTCGACGCCCGTGAACAGCCACGAGCCTAGCCCTGGCCGCGGCACGGGAGCCTCCGAGTGGTCGGCCAATCATTCGCCCTCTCCTCGGGCGCCGAGAGGCTCCTGTCTGATCGAACTGACGGAAGCGATCGGAAACCCGCAGGTCAGGGCTCAAGTCACCGGTAGCTGGCCTGGGTGTGGTCTCGCACGGCATACTCTTGGCATGGCTGGCATCGAGATCGACGACACCACCGCGGACGCGCTGCGGGCCCTGGCCGACGCGGCGGGGCTGCCGCTGGACGCCTACCTCGCGCAGGTCGCCGAGGAGAAGCGGCGCGAGCGCGCGCTGGCCGAGGGCGCGGAGATCTTCCGGCAGGTCACCCGCGATCCGGAGACGGCCGCTGCGTTCGACGCTGAGTACGGGGGCCCCACGCCGGCGCAGACCGCCCCGCGGGCGGCCTGATCGGTGCCTGCCGAGTACTACGTCGACTACCGGTGGTTCCTGGAACGCCAGGCTGAGCTGCTGGACGACCTCGCGGTCAACGACTACTCCGTGTTCGTCGGCCTCGCCGCCCGGCACAAGGTCGACCCGCCCCGCCACGACCAGCACCACCCGGACGCCTTCTGGCGTGCGGCCGTCCTGCTGGAGGAGTGCGTCGTGCTCCGGCCGCTGCCCGCACGCAACGAGCTGTACGGATTCGGCGTGGCGGTGGCGTACCTCGGGATGCACGGGGAGCGGGTGAACACCAAGTTCGAAGCCTGGCGGGATCTCATTACCGACATCACCGCCCTGCGTCTCGACGCGTTCACCGTCGCCGAACGGCTGCGCTCGCTGCGCCTGCCGTCGGCCTGACCTCGCTGTCTACCCCGGCCACATCCGAGGGTTGCGCAGGCAGTCCCGGGCCGGGCGGGTGAGGGGCGGGGCGTCGTTTTGGGTGACCATCCCCGCGGGGCGCGGGGTGCGGGGAGCAGGAGAATGACACCAACGTGCGCATCGCTGCGACGGGACCATCCCCGCGGGTGCGGGGAGCAGCTGCTCGGCGCCGCGGTTCTCGCGCACATGGCGGGACCATCCCCGCGGGCTCGGGGAGCAGCAGCCGAAGCCACAGTTCCCGGGCCCGGACAAGGGGCCATCCACGTGGGTTCGGGGAACAGGGTCTCAGCGCAACTTCGCCGTCACGTTCGGCGAGCGGAGATGGGTCGTGACCGAAGGAGGCCCAGCCGGGTTGTGCGTTCCCTTCCGCACGCACGCCTTCATCAGGGCGGCCGTGAGCACGCAGGCGGTGTACATCGTCGGCGACGGCGGACTCGGGGCACTGGCCACGGAGATCTGGGAACCGTGCGGCATCGCAGGCGCAGGTCTGTATGGCCTGTCGCGGTGGCTGCGCCGTGTACGCGGCATTGAACTCGCCACCGTGGAGAGCGAGTCGGCTGATCAGTGAACGACGGCTGCCCGCCCCGCGTGAGGCAGGCGGCCCGCTCACGCTGGGTGGGGCCGGCGAGCCCGGCGTGTGGGGCCCTGATATCACCGGCGCCTGTCGAGGCGATCCTTCCGCGCACGGATGAGCTCGGGTCAGCCCGTCCCCCTGGCCCGGCTCGGCGCGATACCCAGCGCGATCACCTTCCAGCGATCACGGCCACGACCGTGAGCAAGACTGCGCACCCGGCCATCGCTGCTGTCTGCCAAATCCTTGTTCCTCTGGGCTGTCGCCGCCTATCAGGACCAGCTCGCGGAGCAGGGCAAAGAGCGGGCAGCCGCGGGCACCGCCGAGAAGGCCGCGACCGCCAGACCAGGCCGAGCCTCCTCGCACGGGGACGTGATCGGCGCTGCACCCTTCACAGGGTGCAGCGCCGATCACGTTCCCGGGGGATCGTTACGCCCAGCGGGCTGTACCAAGGCTCCCAAGGCCGCGCACCTTCTACAAGTCGTCGCTGCCGTCCTCGTAGTCGATGACGGCAGCCAGCTCGCCGTACTGGAACCACTGCCGATCCGACGCGAGTTCTCGCACCCGCTTGACGAACATCGCCCATGCCGGATGCGACTGGAGCTGAGTGGCGTGCGTCCAAAGGGTAACCGCGAGCTCAGTCATCCCTGACGCCTCCCGGCACTGCGCGTTCTCAGCCCATGCAGTCAGGATGCCGTCCAGCTGGCCGGGTTGGATCAGGCGTGCGCACGGGATCACCGCCATTGAGGTGAGGCGCTCGGCGATGCGCCAGCCGCCGGCCGAGGCCAGCAGGGGCGCCAGGAAGTCGGTGAAGTAAGCGCGGGGCCGCCGCTCGATAACGGCGGCCTGCTGGGTCGGGTACAGCTGTGCGAACGTGTCACCCAAGGCAGGGATGCGTGCTCGAACGGCGTCAACCCCAGCCAGGGCAAACACAGACGCCATCGCGGAGTCCAACCCGAAGGTGTCGGTGGGGAACATGAGCCTGCGCTCGACGTAGGTGCCGATCTGTTGGCACACCGTCTCGTCCAGGGCGTCCACGAACACGTCGAACTCGCCCAGGCGCGTGATCGCTTTCAGCTGCTGTTCGATGGGCAGTCCGTTGAACGTGCTCATCGCCTTGGTGACGGCCTCCCGCACAGCACCTCGGTCGTGCTGGGTAAAGGCGATCAGGCAGAGCGCGTGCCGGTCGGCAGCCACGCTCGCGGTGATGCCGATGTCCTCGGGCACCTCCAGTTCGAGCATGGCGTGCTTGGCTGCGATGGCCAGGATCTGCTTCCAAGCGCTGGACTTCACCCGCTGGGCGAACATTTGCACCAGGTAGTCGGCGTGGCCGACGAAGGAGGGGTCGCCCACGTGAGCTTTGTACCGGTCGAACGCCTTGCGACCCTGAGTAGGTGGGTGCACCAGCAGGGCGTCCAGCGCGGCCACGAGGTGGGCCCGCGCGTACTCGCCGCTTGGGGCGAACACGTCCCCGAGCGGGCGCAGGGAAGGGTGCGCGCACAGGTGGCGGTCCTGCTGCAGGCGTTCCAGCTGCCGGTGCTCGATGAAGTCGATGAGTTCCAGGTCGAGCGCGTTCTGCAGGAGCTTGCTCTCGACCTGCTGCATCGTCTTGACCGCTTCGGCGTCCGCCTTGCTGCGGGCTGCCTCGATCTTCTTGACGACCTCAGCGGCCGTGCCATCGCCGTCCTCGGCGAGCTGGTAGAGCTTGTGGATGATGTCGGCGCAGACCGCGGTCCAGGTGGCCACGATGGCGGCCCGGGGGGTACCAGTGCTGTGGCAGCGGTAAGCGTCCGCGACCAGCGGCCGGACCTCCTGGTGCCAGACTCGGGTGATGCGGTCTTCCAGGTTCAGCACCAGGTGCTCGCCGTTCCGTCGGGCCCGCGCGGTGCGGGCTGGCCCGGCGGCCGGCCGGGCCGCGGAGTTCTCGTCCCTCTATGTATAGGCGGCGGACACCCGTGTGGGCACCGGGTTTCCCTGCTGGACCTGCCTCGCGATGGCTACCGAGTCTACGCGGCGTGCGTGCAGCAGCCAGCGAAGCGGTCCTCCAGACCCAACCATTCGGTAGCGCGCGCGAAGGCCTCGGTGCCGATGTTGACCCGGAGGGCGGTGCCGTCGCTCTCGAACCGGATGCGGTGCACGTACCAGTGGTCGACGCTCAGTTCGACGGCCTCGCGCTCACATCGACCTCAGCTCTCCTGGCGGAGGGAGACCCGGACGTTCTCGTTCTCGTCGCGGCCCAGGAACAGGCCCTGTCCCTTGAGGTCTGCGTAGAGGGGCGCCTCGACGCCGACGTCGAGGACCTCTGCCCGGCCTGCGGACGTCGTGAGATCGACCTGGGCGATGAGGGGAGAACCGTCGGTACCCTCTTCGGAGTCCACCACGCCGTACGCCGTGCCGTCGTCGCGGATCGCAGAGAGGGCAATGGTCTTGCGGTCGCCGTCGGTGGCAAGGCAGACGCCGCGTTCCTCCTTGAGGTCGAAGGCGACGGGTCCGGCGGCGAGGTAACGGCCGCTGGCGGAAGTGACCGCGAGATACTCCCGCTTGGCGAACAGCTTGGTGGGAAGGGGGAGGTCACAGGTCATGCTCGCGCGCAGGGTTCCCGTCGTGATGTCGTGCACAGACCACATCGGATCGCCCTCGCTGCGGCCGTCCTTTCCCGGCATCGTCCAGCCCGCGAGGACAAGGCCGTCACGCACGCCGTACACCGTGCCGTTCCACTCCTCTAGCACGCCCGCCTTCGCGGGAGCCCCGCCGGGGCGTACCGCATCGCTAAACCAGCCGCCCGGCACGCCGAAACCGCTCTCGTCCATATCGACGAGCGGCCCCTGGGGAGAGAGGGCGATGATCCGGCTGTTGTCGCAGAACTGCTGTTGCGTGCACTGCGGGAGAAGAGAATCGACGTCTTCGTACTCGGCTACTTTGCCGGTGAGTACGTCGACACTCACCGCCTGGTCCGGGTAGGCGGGCTCGTCACCCGTACCGACCATCAGCCGGCCGCCGTCGTCGCTCACCTGCACTTCGCCCGGCCCGGCGGACACCGGTACGTCGATCACGCGCAGCGGCTTCACCGAGTCACCGGATGTTTCCGCCTTGTAGACCGCCATCTGGACGACTTCAGTGCCGTTGTGTAGTTCATCTGCGCCCTTCATGCCGTGCGCGTACGCGACGACGTACTCCTCGCCTTCCTGGATGACCGTTGTTACGTCGGGGATCTCGGCCGCCTCGCCGTACTCGGACCCCTCCGCCCCCTCCACCGGGATTGGCGGCTGCCAGGTTCCGGACGTCCAGCGGACCTCGCCGCTGTCGGCGGCGTGGACCTTGAGGGTGTAGCCGCCGGACGCGGCGTGCAGCAGAGCCACCACGCCGGTGTCCCGGGCCGCGGCCACGGGCAGGGTATGGACCGAGCCCGTGACCCAGTTCAACATCTCGTCCCAGCCCTTGTCGCCCCGGTACGCCGGCGGCACGCTCAGACTGACCGCCTTCTCGGCACGGAACCTCGGGCCACCACCCTTGTTCCCACTGTCCGCGCCGTCATCGTCCTTGCCGCTGTTACCGCCACCACCACATCCCGTGACCAGGGCGGCCACCAGCATCGTCCCGGCCGCGGCCTTACCCCCGTGCATCGCTCTTCCTCTCACCGTCCGAACCGGCGGCGCGGACACCGCCGGAGGTTATCAACGCACCGACCGTATCAATGAACCGGACGCCTCAGATTGGGAGTTCAGGCTGCGGGATGGCGCGGTACGTCAGCGGATCCACCCGAGACCTGCGCAGCTATGACCTCTGTGACCAGACCCGTTCCAAATCCTGTCCCCGCTACTGACCGAAGGGCCCGGACCCCGTCCGGGCCCTTCGCCATGTCCGGACCCCACACCGTAGGGGCAGTTCCCTGCACCCGACAGAAGGGCTTTCTCGGAACGCTGTGCGGGCGTCGCTGCCGGGGTCGTCGGCTTGGAGCCGCTCATCGTAAGATCCGGCGGGCGGAACGCCGCCACGGACGGGCGTAATGAACGGCAAAGTTGCAGTCCGACGTTCGAACGTTCAAGAGTCCGCTCTCGATCACCCAGCCTCCTTGCGCACGCGCGACCGTGCCAGGAGCGGCGGGCGTCGATCAGAAGCGAGGAGGCCTAGCCGGCGAAGTGACCGGCGAGGTCACCTCGGACAGCAGTTCGAAAATTGGATAAGCTGGTCGCGGCCGGCGTGCGCCAGCATTCAGCTGGAGGCCCGGCCCGTGACTGTTCAGGGGGACGAGAGGACCACCACAAAGACCTCAAGCTCGGCAGCACACGTGCCCAGCCAGCCCCTGGGCGCCCCTGGCGTCCTTTTCAGCGACGCGGCATCCGTGGTCACGAGTGCCACCTCTGGCGCGGTTGAAGCGCTGCCGCGGCCGCTGGACACCTTGACCTGGCAGGAGCCCCCCGCTCTGGAGCAATCGGACTTCGACGCCGAGTGACCGCGTGGCCTGGACTTACGTCGTCTGTCGACGCCGTACTGCTTCGGTGGCACCGGAGGCGGTCCCCAGTCGGTTTGCATGGCCTCGATGCGTGGGACTGCGCGGGTCACGCAGACGGCGTCGACCGCGTTCGTGATCAGTCGGGCCGGTCGTGCACGTCCAGGAGGTAGCGGGTAGCGGCCTTGTTCCGGGCGCGGATGACTGAGCGGGCCGTCCAGACGAATGACGCTGTCGCCATGGGGGAGGCAGCTGCGGTCAGATGGTGGTTGATCTGACCGAACGCGCTGCCGAGGATACTGCGCAGCAAGCCGGCCGTAGGGTGACGTCCCGAGGTTGAGGATGGCACCGGTGTCATGGGAACCGTCTGTCTGGAAATCGGTGTGCAGGCCGCTTACGTAAGCCCGGTTGAGGGATCGGATCACCGCCCGCAGCGGCTGTTCGTGAGCGAGGAGGGCGGTCGGCCACGGCGAGGACGGGGATGAGAGACCGGTGCACCAAACCTGCGTCCGAGCATCCTCGCTGGCCGACCCGCCCTGCCCGAGCGCTAGCGGCCGTCGCCGTCCGTGACAACCATGGTCTTGACCGTGTTCTGCGTATTCTTGCCGGAGATGAACGTGTCCCGGTCCTTGCGCCCGGCGGCCGGGCGCCTGACGCGGACCTCGGTTGCGTCGATGATGCCGCTCTTCCCGCTGGTTCCGAGGTGGTCGACGACCTCGGCCAGTGCCCGCAGCCGCGCACCCGGACTGATGGTGCACCCTCGCTCGGCGAGCAGTGGCCGCACCTCGCCGAGGGCACGCGTGATGGTGGAGCGGTCCACACCGAACCAGCAGGCCAGCACGTCAAGAATGACGGCACGGCGCAGATCAACGCTCACTCGCTCGACGGCCCAGCATTTCCTGTGCGGCGTGTCCCGGGCATGGAGCCAGCCGCGGGCCACTCCGCGTTCACCGAACTCAGCACCCCACGGGAGGGCATCCTGCCGCTCGGAACGCGACCTCATGCGCACCGCGTCCCATGCCGTAGGAGTCGGTATCGCTCTTCGGACACGGGACCTGCGGTGTTTGGGGCTCTCAATCGACGATGCCATGGACATAGAACAGCGGCGCGACGCACCGCTCAGTGCCCCTCACCGGACGGACGGCCAACCTCCCTTCACGCGATGCCCTCATCACTCCTCAAGCCGCCCCAACAGGGACGTCTCGAACGGCTCAGCCTGACGTGCGGCTACCGGCGGGAACAGGTGAAGTGATGCCTGTCCCTGTCCTCCAGCATCTGGAGAAAGATCATGATGGGTATGCGTAGGACTGCCGCGGCCACCGCCCTGGCTGCTGCTGCTGTGCTGGCCGGATCCGGCGTGGCCGCGGCGGGAGACGGCTCCGACGGTGACAGCGTCCAGCAGGTACTGGATGCACAGTGCAATGACTTCACGACCCAGGTAGGTGTGGTCAACGTCAACCAGGGTCCTGTCTGTGTCGACTTCGACGACGACAACGCCGGCACTCAGGAGGCGCTCGGCGGGGACAGCTACGACAACAACACCACCGCCTACTGCAACTCCTTCGTGAACCAGTACGGCGTGATCAACGTCAACCAAGGCCCGGTCTGCATCGACTTCTGAAGTAGCGCCGCGCGGACCGAATCCGAACAGCGAATCTCCCTTCCCGCCGAAAGGCGAAGCCGCTGCGCGTGGATACTCCGGTCGCGTAAAGGGAACACACGAAGTGCGTGAGCATCCGACCTGGCCCGGCTTTGCAGTCAAATGGTTCTCCCGACTGCTCCGACCGCGCCAGGCCGGGTGAGGTCGTTCCAAGTGCACCAATTGGTCGAGCCGTTACGGCACGCCCGCGGCGCAGCGATGCACACAGCTGCCCTGGGCGCACGAGCAGGAGCCGATCCTCTACGGCGCGTCGGCCGTTTGTTTCTCGACCTGGCTAGCAGTGCTACTGTGACGCCCCCGCTGGGCAGGGGCCTCCACCCGCATTCTGCCCCGACCGCTCCCCCTCGGTCGCCCGTGAGCGGGCTGGCGGTGCGTACGAACCGCTCTCAGCTGATACGCAGCGCCCCCTCGCCTGCACCGGCGCCCGACGTATGCCCATCCCCAGAGCCGCTCCCCCAGCCACCGCGTGCGGACTATTGTGCCCTCTCACCGCAGACGTCCGGCGTACGACCAAGTCCGGGTCCGTCACGCGTGCAGCATCAGCGGTGGCCACGAGTACGATGCCGGGACCCGCCAGGAGTTCGTGGACGGTCGAAGTACGTGTCAACTGGCCCGAAGACCGACCGCCAGCGTCAGTTCAAGGACCCGGTGTGGCGATGCGAGATCCGGAAACAGCTCCCGCAGCTGCGACATCCGGTACCGGACGGTCTGGGGATGGACGAACAACGCCGCCGCCACCTCGTCCCGCCTGCCCTGGTGCAGCAGCCACGCCCGCAACGTCTCCTCCAGCCGCCGTGCGGTCGCCACGGGCAAGGTCCTGAGCGGGGCGAGGGCTCGGGCACGCAGGTCTGCGAACGCGTCCACATCGGCGGTCAGCACCAGCTCGGGCAGGTGATCCTCGGTGTCGCGGATACCAGAGGAGAGGGAGCGGGCGCGTACGGCTCGTCCGTACGAAGCGGACGCACGGGTCCATGGGCGGGCCGGGCCGACCACGGCCGTGTGGTCGGTCAGCTGCCGCAAGAGATGTGATCGGTCGGCATCGGGCACGAGCAGCACACCGGTGGCGTCCGGCAGATCGTCGAGGACGAGGGTGCTCGGGTCGAGCGCGCGGTAGGCAGGCCGGGCCTGGGCGGCGGGCAGCAAGACCGCCGTCAGCGAATCCGGAGGCTGCCATCCGGCCCGTTGAGCAGAGGCCAGCAGCACGTCCGGACTCGCGCCGGTGAGGAGATCGCGGGCCAGGTGTTCCAGGTGGCGCTCGTGGGCCCTGCCCCGGGCCGCCAGTTCGTCGGCGTGGCCCGCAGCGCTCGCGGCGGAGAGCTCGTCGATGTAGGCGAAGGTCAGCTCGGCGAACTTGGCGACCTCGGCGGCGGGCAGACCTGCGGACACGGCGCCTGCGGCCAGGCATCGCCAGGCCACGCGGGCGCCGACGCGGTAGGCGCTGAGCAGGGCGTCCATCGAACGGCCGTCGCGCACCTCGCCGCGGCCCAGCTCGTAGGCTGCATCGCCGGCGTCGCCACCTGTGGCGTTCCCGCTCGCGAGGTCCAGGTAGTGCCCCAGGGCGGTGCGGACGGCCCGGCGGATGGTGGCGCCCATATGGCCCGACAGGGCGTTGGCGTAGGAGGGGACTTCGTCGATGATCGCCTGAACGACCTCGTCGGCGGTGGTCTTCAGCGCGGCCCGCAGTGCGGTGACCGTCGTCTCATTCAGGGCCAGTTCGCTGGCCCTCCGGATTGCATGGCTCACGTCTTTGTTCCCTGCGAACAATTCCACCCACCAGATTCACGTCCTGCGGTCAGGACTTTACGCCCTGAGGCGCAGCAAGCTGGAGCCATGACGAGTGCAGCCCTCCGCAGCAGGGCGTGGAAATTGCTGGAGATGGTCACAACGCCGCTGCTGCCGTCGGACTACCTCGACCTGGTCAGCCCACTGCGTGCGGGCGCAGACCTGCGTGGGCGCATCGAGGCCGTGCACCCCGAGACGGGTGACGCCGCGACCATCGTGATCAGGCCGGGACGGGGCTGGCGCGGCCACACAGCCGGTCAGTACGTGCGGATCGGGGTCGATGTCGACGGGGTGCGCCTGTGGCGTGCCTACTCCATCACCTCGCCGACGAACCGCCAGGACGGCCGCGTCACGATCACCGTGAAGGCTATCCCGGACGGCAAGGTCAGCAACCACCTGGTCCGCAGGGCGAAACCGGGCACGCTGATCGAGCTCGACCAGGCGACCGGTGACTTCGTGCTGCCGCAGGCCAAGCCCGCCAAGGTGCTCTACCTGACGGCCGGCAGCGGCATCACACCCGTGATGGGTATGCTGCGCGACACCGAGCCCGACGACGTCGTCATGGTCCACTGCGCGCCACAGCCGCAAGACGTGATCTTCCGCAACGAACTGCACAACCTGGTCGCGGACAAGAAGCTGCGGCTCACCGAGGTGCACACCGCCAGGGACGGCATGCTCGACATCGCCCGTCTCGACGAACTCGTGCCCGACTGGGCCGAGCGCGAGACCTGGGCCTGTGGGCCCGCGGGCCTGCTCGACGCCGCCGAAGAGCACTGGAGCACACACGGCCTCCAGGACCGTCTACACACCGAGCGGTTCCGCCCCAGCATCGTCGTCGCCGGTGATGGCGGCGAGGTCACGTTCAGCGCCACCGGCAAGACCGTCGACGCGGACGGCGCCACGCCGTTGCTCGACATCGGCGAAGGGGCGGGCGTGCTCATGCCCTCCGGGTGCCGCATGGGCATCTGCTTTGGCTGCGTCACGCCGCTCAAGGCGGGCGCCGTCCGCGACCTACGCACCGGCGAGATCACCGAGGCCGAGCCAGGCGTCCTCATCCAGACCTGCGTGTCCGCCGCCGCGGGCCCCTGCGACATCGAACGGTAGGAGAACCTTGACCGCTATCGACCCCACCGCCCACCTGACTGCGCAGCAGATCGAGGAGCTGGGCCGCGAGCTGGACGCGATCCGCGACGAGGTGATTGCCAGCCGAGGCGAAAAGGACGCCGCCTACATCCGTAAGGTCATCGCCGCCCAGCGCAAGCTGGAGCTGGTCAGCAGGGGCGTGCTGCTGTTCTCGATATTCCCGCCCGCGTGGCTGCTCGGCACCGCCGGTCTGTCCGTGGCGAAGATCATGGACAACATGGAGATCGGCCACAACATCCTGCACGGCCAGTGGGACTGGATGCGGGACCCGAAGATCCACTCCTCCACCTGGGAGTGGGACCACGTCTCGCCAGCCGACCAGTGGAAGCACTCGCACAACGAGCTACACCACACGTACACCAACGTGATCGGCAAGGACAACGACCTCGGCTACGGCATCATGCGCGTCGACGAGGACCAGACGTGGCACCCGTTCCACCTAGGCCAGCCGCTGTGGAACTTCCTCAACGCCTGCTTCTTCGAGTACGGCATCGCAGCGTACGACCTGGAGCTCGGCAAGAACCTGAACAAGCGCCGCCGCAAGGACCCGGAGTTCCGCGCGCGGGCCAAGGCCGTGGGCCGCAAGATCCGCAAGCAGGTGCTCAAGGACTACCTGATCCACCCGCTGCTGTCGGGCCCGTCGTTCCTCCCCACGCTCGCCGCCACGTTCACCGCGAACCTGGTCCGCAACATCTGGTCCCACTCGGTAATCATGTGCGGACACTTCCCGGAGGGCGTACAGGTCTTCGAGCGCCGGTCGATCAAGGACGAGACGCGCGGCCAGTGGTACCTGCGCCAGATGATGGGCTCGGCGAACATCAGCGGCAGCAAGGCCACGCACTTCATGACCGGCAACCTGTCGCACCAGATCGAGCACCACCTGTTCCCCGACCTGCCGAGCAACCGGTACGCCGAGGTCGCGGTGAAGGTGCGCGCCCTGTTCGAGAAGTACGAGCTGGAGTACGTCACAGGGCCACTGCCCAAGCAGGTGCTCTCCGCGTGGCGCAAAGTCTTCCGGCTCTCGCTGCCGAACAAGAAGCCCGAGGTCGGAACGCCGGACCGCGAGCAGGAGCTCGTCGCCGCCTGATTGTTACAAGCGCCTGGCTCACGAACCCGAGGCCAGGCGCCCTTGTCCGCAGGCTCCAGAATCGCCACGCACTCCACGTGATACGTCATCGGACGTCACAAGGTGTGCGGACGGGAGGAGGATCTGCGGCAGGTCAGCTGCGGGATGCCCGGCGCAGCGCTCGTCACCGGGCCGCCCGGGCCAACCCGGTGGGCCGGTGATGAGGCTGGACATCCGGACCGACTCGTCGCCGGGTTTCACCTCGTGCACTTCAGCGTCCGCCCCGGACACCTGCCCGGGTGTTGCTCAGGCGTCGATGATGATGGGGATGATGAGGGGCTTGCGGCGGTGGGTGCGGAACGCCCAGTTCGCCACGGCGCGGGCGACGAGTTGTTCGAGTTGGCGCGCGTCCCCGACGCCTTCCTCGGCCGCGGTGGCCAGGGTCTTCTCGATGACGGGGATGACCGGCTCGAAGGTGGTGTCGTCGTGGACGAAGCCCCGGGCGAGGAAGTCGGGGGCCTCGGCGAGGGCGCCGGTGTCCGCGTCGACGATCGCCACCACCGTGACGACGCCTTCGGCGGCGAGGGTGAGGCGGTCCTTGAGGGACGCTTCGGTGGCGCCGCCGACTTCCATGCCGTCCACGTAGACGTTGCCGGCGGGGACCTTGCCGGTGATGGACGCGCGCCCGTCGACCAGGTCGACGACGACGCCGTCCTCGGCGATGACGACCCGGTCGGGGTCGACACCGGTGCGGATGGCGAGGTCGCCGTTGGCCCGCAGGTGGCGCCATTCGCCATGCACGGGCATGACATTGCGGGGCTTGACGATGTTGTAGCAGTAGACGAGTTCGCCGGCGCTGGCATGCCCGGAGACGTGCACCTTGGCGTTGCCCTTGTGGACCACGTGGGCACCCCACCGGGTGAGTCCGTTGATCACCCGGTAGATGGCGTTCTCGTTGCCGGGGATGAGGGAGCTGGCGAGCAGGACGGTGTCGTCCTTGCCGATGCGGATCATGTGGTCCCGGTTGGCCATCCGTGACAGCGCGGCCATCGGTTCACCCTGGGAGCCGGTGCACACCAGAGCGATCTTGTGATCCGGGAGCTTCTCCAGCTCCTTCGTGCTCACGACCAGACCGGAGGGGACCTTCAGATAGCCCAGGTCCCGGGCGATGCCCATGTTGCGGACCATCGACCGGCCGACGAAGGCGACCTTGCGGCCGTGCTGGTGGGCGGCGTCCAGGACCTGCTGGATGCGGTGCACATGGCTGGCGAAACTGGAGACGATGACCCGGCGCGGCGCGGTGCGCATCACCTGCTCGATCGCCGGGTTCAACTCCCGCTCGGAGGTGGTGAAGCCGGGTACTTCGGCGTTGGTGGAGTCGGTGAGGAACAGGTCCACACCCTCCTCTCCGAGGCGGGCGAAGGCACGTAGATCGGTGATGCGGTCGTCGAGAGGGAACTGGTCCATCTTGAAGTCACCGGTGTGCAGCACCATCCCGGCCCGGGTCCGGATCGCGACCGCGAGGCTGTCCGGGATGGAGTGGTTGACCGCCACGAACTCGCAGTCGAAGGGCCCGAAGCCACGCCGGTCCCCCTCCCGCACCCGCACCGAGCGCGGCCGGATGCCGTGCTCCTTGAGCTTGGCCTCCAGGAACGCCAGCGTCAGCTTGGAGCCGACGACCGGGATGTCCCTCCGCTCGCGCAGCAGGTACGGCACGCCGCCGATGTGGTCCTCATGACCGTGGGTGAGGACCACCGCCACGATGTCGTCCAGCCGGTCCCGGAACGAGGTGAAGTCCGGCAGGATCACGTCCACGCCGGGCTGGGTCTCCTCGGGGAACAGCACCCCGCAGTCGACGATGAGCAGCTTGCCCGCGTGCTCGAACACGGTCATGTTGCGGCCGATCTCACCCAGGCCGCCCAGGGCGATAACCCGCAGCCCTCCTTCGGAAAGGGGAGGGGCGGCTTTCAGTTCGGGGTGTGGATGACTCATACCCTGACGGTACCCGGAGAGCGGGACAGGATGATCCATTACCTCCTCCTGACAGGGTCGGGGCGCGATGGTGTGGTCTCGGGTGGGCACGAGCGTCCCGTCCACGATCAGTACGGTGCCCTTGTCGAAAGACCTGCGGGGCCAGAGCGCGATCACCGGCCCGGATTGCCGATGATCCGGTCCACGGCTGACTTCGACACACCGAGGAGCAGGGCGAGCTGCCGCATCGTCAAGTTCGTTCGCCAATAGGCCGCGACCAGCAGCGTCCGGTCCTCCAGAGCCAGGCTCCACGGCCGCCCTCTACCGACGGCGTCCGCACCCTCGCGCCGCAGAACCGTCACCAGCTTCCCGAAGGAACGCAGGCTCAGCCCGGTGAACGGGGCTATCCAGGACGGCAGCGATGCCGTAATCACACCAGTCACAACTGGATCACCCCGGTTGCCGCTGCCGCCCCATGCCCTCGATTCTGCGTGAGGGGGTTGGTCCTCTCCGAGATGTGAAGGCTTCGGCACCGAACGCCTGGCGCACCGATGAGTTTCCTGCACTGCGTGGGTCTTATCGGCAGCAACGCACACCACAGTGGTACGGCCCCTACGTGAAGCGGAGAGATAAACATGGCAACAGCGCGAGGGCAGTCGGCCGGAGCCGAGGCCCGTGTCGTCTCCGCCGACGGCACCGAGATCGCATTCGAGCAGTCGGGCCGCGGTCCGGCCGTCGTCCTGGTTGCCTCGGCACTGGCAGACCGCTCGGACACGACCAAACTTGCGGCTCTCCTCGCCCAGCACTTCACTGTGCTCAACTACGACCGGCGCGGGCGGGGTGCCAGCGGTGACGCCCATGCTTACGCCCCCGACCGTGAGGTTGAAGACATCGCCGCGTTGGTCGAACACGTCGGCGGTTCGGCGTCGCTGTTCGGCTCGTCCTCCGGAGCGGTCCTCGCCCTGCGCGCGGCCGCGGCCGGAGTCAACGTCGACCGCCTGGCTCTGTATGAGCCGCCGTTCGTGGTCGCCGAAGGAGACGACGGACCGCCCAAGGATCTCGCGCAGCAGATCACCGTGATGCTTGCGGAAGGCCGGCACAGTGACGCGGTCAAGTACTTCATGACGAGGGTGCAGGGCATGCCCGGCATCGCCGTGTTCTTCATGAAGCTCATGCCTAAGATGTGGGCAAACCTCACCAAGCTGGCCGGCACTCTGCCCTATGACATCGCGGTCATGGGCGATACCCAGCAAGGCAAGCCGCTCGATGCCGAGGAGTGGAAAGGGGTGGCCGTACCCACCCGAGTGTTGACCGGTGGCAAGAGTGCGGCCGCGTTCCAGCGCGCCGCCCTCGCCGTCACCCAGATCCTGCCGCAGGCCGACCACCGCACTCTGCCCGGACTCAACCATGGCGCCGTCGTCATGGCCCCGCGAAAAATCGCCCCGCAGATCATCGAGTTCATCAAGGGATGAGTTTGTCGTTCGAGCGGTTCGGCGGCGCTTGGCACCTCTCTTCTGGCACTCGGAGCGGAGCACGCCCCATCCCCAACTGACCGCCGAACCCCGAACGACCACAACGTACGGGACTTCCCAATGCTGATGTCAAGCCGCTGCTGCGACGGGGAGTGAAGGGCTGTAACACGTTCTGTCACGGATCATTGAGCCTTTTCCAACCTCAGGTTGAGGCGTGGTGAAGGACGACGACGGCCTTCACCACGTCCGTGATCTGGGTTGTGCTGCAGCGGAGCTTCCGGAGGAGGCGCCAGCCCTTGAGGGTGGCCCTGGCGCGTTCGCCGAGGCAGCGGATCTTGGCGTGAGTGCTGTTGTGGCGACGCTTCCATCGCTTGAGGCGACGGCCGCGAAAGGGCACCCGGACAGGTCCACCGGCTCCTTGGTACGTCTTGTCCGCCCAGCATTTGAGGTCCGCATCGGCGAGGGCTTCGATGAGCCCGTGGTGGCGTGCGGCGGTCAGGTCGTGCGTTGATCCGGGCAGAGCCGGCGACGCCCAGAGCAGCCGCCCGGACGGGTCGGTGAGGACCTGGACGTTCATGCCGTGGCGTTTGTGTTTCCCGGAGTAGTACGGGGTGTCGGCGGCGATCCGGTCGATCAGCAGGGGTGCCGTCCAGGATCACGAATGCCTTCATCCGGAACGTCGTCATCGCCTTGGCCAGGGACGGGGCGAGGGCGGCCAGTACGTCGACGGCCTCGCGTATGTAGCGGAAGGCGGTCGCGATCCCGGTACCGAATCCGGCGGCGAGCTGGGCGTAGGTGTCGCCGCACCGCAGGTGGGCCAGGGCGAGCAGGGCCTGGCGCCCTGGTGTCAGTCGTCGCCACCGCGTTCCGATCTCCTGCCGCCGGAAGGTGAGTTGTCCAGCCAGATACCGCAGGGTGCGACTGGACAGGTCGATCGACGACGGATAGACAAGCACGCGAAGCTCCTGGGCAGCACGGTGGATCTTGGTCGTGACACCGTCTACCAGGAGCTTCGCCATTGCGCAGGCACGTCCAACTCGTGACTGGTACGACCAGGTTGGAAAAGGCTCACTGGCTCATGGCTCTAGGAGGAAAATGAACACTGCGACGTCCGGAATCGGATTCGACAATCCAGTAGCTACTTGGGCCCTAGGAGGTTTCGTACTAGTGACTGCCATCCTCCTGGCCTACTGGAGTTACAAGAGAGAGAAGAAATAGCAGCCCAAAGTGCCCGCCTGAGTTCAATTCGAACGTTGGGCGGGCGTCTTTGCTGCCTACGTCACGAGGAGTGGTACCGACATGGGCTGCCGGCGAATGGGGGGCGCAAGAGTGGGCGCGTACGCCGACGCGACAGGCCTGTAGGAGATGGGCAACGGCCACTACGACCCCGTCCTCGGCCGCTTCACCCTGCCCCGACCCGTCGGGACAGGAAGAGAACCTCTACCTCTACCTCTACGCGGGCGGTGACCCATTCCACTGCGTCGACCCGAGCGGTCTGGACGCCCTGGGCTGGGACGGCGGCCAGTGGGCCAGCACCGCAGGGTCGGCGTCTCGGTCGCAGGGACGTTCCCGGACGGTCCGCTCGGCATCGGCTTGGCGGCCGCCTCGGTGGGCCTCGGCGTCCATCGTAGGTAGGACCGGAATCGGTCTTACCGTTGGGTACACCGCGCTCGAGGTAGGGGGCGGGGTCGGGATCTCGTGCAGTTTCCCTAAAGAGGAGTTCGAATGGACAGCCTGGCCTTCACACCGATCAACGATTCTATGCCGGCGACCATCATCCTGGGAGTCGTCGCAGTGGTCGGAATCGCAGTGGGAGCCATGTTCCGCCAACGGCGTGAAGCAAAGAAGAAGGGTGAGAGGTAGAGACTCTCGGACGGCACGACGCAGCCCAGGTGACGGCGAAAGCGCGTCGCCCCGAGTGGGGCGACGCGCTTTCGCCGTGTGGCGTTCATGCCCCGGCGTCCGGTGCGGCCAGGGAGAACTAGGAGCTACGGCCCCACCCGGCTCTTCTGAAGGTGTACCAGCCTTCCCTACTCCCCCACCCGCGGGAACGGTCCCCCGCACGGTCTGGGCAGAGTGAAGCCTCTCCCCCGTCCCCGGCACCCGCGTAAGCAACCCCGGCTTCGGTTTCGTCGACCCCGCCCGCCCCCGCGCACCTCCAGCGACCCATGACCGATCAGCAATCGCGCCTCCTCAAGAACCTCACCGGCACGGTCCCACCCGACACGCCGAGCCGAATTCCCCTCCCGCCCGATAGGCCAAGGTCACCCGCACCGCACCCATTTGACGCGCCCCGCCCAGCGTCGGAGAGCCCGACTTGATCTTGGGCTCGGGGATAAGGTGCGGCTTCACGAGACTGCCCTCGGAGGTGCGCGCCTGGTGGCCGACAGCTTTGTTCACCTGCACAATCACACCGAATACTCGATGCTCGACGGCGCTCAGAAGCTGAAACCGATGTTCGCCGAAGTGGACCGGCAGGGCATGCCGGCGGTGGCCATGAGCGACCACGGCAACATGTTCGGGGCCTACGAGTTCCAGCAGGTGGCCAAGGGCTTCGGCTCGGTCAAGCCGATCATCGGGATCGAGGCGTACGTGGCCCCCTCCTCGCGCCGGAACCGGCGGCAGGAGTTCTGGGGGCCCGGCGGCCAGCGCGCCGTGTCGGACGACGGCGAGGGTTCGAAGGACGTCAGCGGTGGTGGCCGTTTCACGCACATGACCATGTGGGCGACGGGGGCACAGGGCCTGCGGAACCTCTTCCACCTGTCCACCGAGGCGTCGTACTCGGGGCAGTTCCCGGCGGGCAAGCCCCGCATGGACATGGAACTGATCGCCGAGCGTGCCGAGGGCGTCATCGCGACGACCGGATGTCCGTCCGGCGCCGTCCAGACGCGGCTGCGCCTGAACCAGTACGACGAGGCCAGGCAGGTCGCCTCCGCCTACCAGGACGTCTTCGGCAAGGAGAACTACTTCCTGGAGCTGATGGACCACGGCCTGTCCATCGAGCGGGATGTGCGGGAGGGCCTGCTCCGCCTGGCCAAGGAGCTGAAGATCCCGCTTCTGGCCACCAACGACGCGCATTACGTCCACGAGAGCCAGGCCGAGGCGCACGACAACCTGCTGTGCATCGGCGTGGGCAAGAACAAGGCCGACGAGAAGCGGTTCCGGTTCAGCGGCAGTGGCTACTATCTGAAGACCGCAGCCGAGATGCGGGCCCTGTTCGCGGAGCTGCCCGAGGCCTGCGACAACACGCTCCTGATCGCCGAGCGGGTCGGGTCGTACGACGAGGTCTTCGACCATGTCGACGAGATGCCGCAGTTCCCCGACGTGCCCGACGGGGAGGCCCAGGAGTCCTGGCTGCGCAGGGAGGTCCTCGGCGGCCTGGCCATGCGTTACGGCGATCCGGTCCCGGCCGAGGTCATGGAGCGCTTCGAGACCGAGATGTCGGTCATCGGTCCCATGGGCTTCAGCTCCTACTTCCTCGTGGTCGCCGACATCTGCAAGTACGCCCGTGACAACGGCGTGCCGGTCGGACCCGGCCGCGGGTCGGCCACCGGCTCGATCGTCGCCTACGCGACCCGCATCACCGAGCTGTGTCCCCTGGAGCACGGCCTGCTCTTCGAGCGGTTCCTCAACCCCGAGCGGATCAACCCGCCCGACGTCGACCTCGACTTCGACGACCGTCAGCGCGACAAGATGGTCCGGTACGTCACGGAGAAGTATGGCGACGAGTACACCGCCATGGTCAACACGTTCGGCAAGATCAAGGCCAAGAACGCGATCAAGGACTCCTCACGGATCCTCGGCTACCCCTTCAGCCACGGTGAACGCATCACCAAGGCGCTGCCGCCGGACATCATGGGCAAGTCGATCCCGCTCGACGGGATCTTCGACCCCGCCCACCCGCGCTACGGCGAGGCCGGCGAGATCCGGACGATGTACGAGAACGAGCCGGACGTCAGGACGGTCATCGACACCGCCAAGGGCGTCGAGGGTCTGACCCGCGGCACCGGGGTGCACGCGGCAGCCGTCATCCTGTCCAAGACCCGGCTCACCGACCGCATCCCGCTGCACATGCGCGCCTCCGACGGCGTGAAGATCACCGGCTTCGACTACCCCAGCTGCGAGAACATGGGGCTGGTCAAGATGGACTTCCTGGGCCTGCGGAACCTGGGCGTCATCGACCACGCCATCGAGAACATCCGCGAGAACCGCGGCGTCAAGCTCGCCACCGTCGACCCGATGGACGGCGGCACCGGCACCGTCGTCATCCCACTGGACGACAGGAAGACCTACGAGCTCCTCGGCCGCGGCGACACCTTCGGCGTGTTCCAGCTCGACGGCGGCGGCATGCGCGCGCTGCTCAAGCTGATGGAACCGACCCGCTTCGAGGACATCGCCGCCGCCCTCGCCCTGTACCGACCGGGTCCGATGGCCGCCAACGCCCACACGAACTACGCGCTGCGGCAGAACGGCAAGCAGGAGCCCGACCCGATCCACCCGGAGCTGAGGGAAGTCCTCGACCCGATCCTGGGATCGACCCACCACCTGCTCATCTTCCAGGAGCAGATCATGGCCATCGCCCGGACCCTGGCCGGCTACACGCTCGGCGGCGCCGACATGCTGCGCCGCGCGATGGGCAAGAAGAAGCCCGAGGTCCTGGCCGCCGAGTGGCAGAAGTTCCACGACGGGATGAAGGCCAACGACTACTCGGAGGAGGCCATCAAGGCCATCTGGGACGTGATGCTCCCCTTCTCTGGTTACGCCTTCAACAAGTCCCACACCGCTGGCTACGGCCTCGTCTCCTACTGGACCGCGTACCTGAAGGCCAACTATCCGGCCGAGTACATGGCGGCGCTGCTCACGTCGGTCGGCGACGACAAGGACAAGGCCGGCATCTACCTCGCCGACGCCCGCAAGCTCGGCGTCACCGTCCTCGCGCCGGACGTCAACGAGTCCGTCGCCGAGTTCACCGCCGTCGGCGACGACGTGCGCTTCGGTCTTCGCTCCGTCCGCAACGTCGGCGACAACGTCATCGACACGGTCATCACGGCCCGGAAGTCCAAGGGTAAGTTCACCAGCTTTGCCGACTTCCTCAACAAGGCCGACCTGCCAGCCCTCAACAAGCGGGCCGTCGAATCACTCATCAAGGCCGGCGCCTTCGACTCGCTCGGTCACACCCGCAGGGGACTGTGCGCCGTGCACGAGACGGCCATCGACGCAGTCGTACCGCTGAAGAAGGCCGCGGCCTACGGTCAGGACGATCTCTTCGCCGGACTGGGCGCCGGCAGCGACGACGGCGAGTCCGGCTTCG
This sequence comes from Streptomyces sp. NPDC041968, assembly GCF_055589025.1. Taxonomy (NCBI): domain Bacteria; kingdom Bacillati; phylum Actinomycetota; class Actinomycetes; order Kitasatosporales; family Streptomycetaceae; genus Streptomyces; species Streptomyces sp. NPDC041968. The sequence continues at coordinate 355,361 of NZ_JBVJCB010000002.1, forward strand.
GCCTCGACGTGAGGATCGACGACAGCGAATGGCCGCGCAAGCAACTCCTCTCCACCGAGCGCGAGATGCTCGGCATGTACGTATCCGCCCACCCCCTGGACGGCACCGAGCACATCCTCGCCGCCCACCGGGACACCACCATCCCCGACCTGCTGGCCTCCGGCCGGACCGAGGGGACGGTGCGGCTGGCCGGGCTCATCACCAGCGTCCAGAACAAGGTGACCAAGCAAGGCAACGCCTGGGCGATCGTGAACCTCGCCGACCGTGACGGCACGATCGAGGTCCTCTTCTTCCCCGCCGTCTACCAGCTGGTCCTGGGCGCCCTGGTGGAGGACAGCGTGATCTCCGTCCAAGGGCGCATCAACGACCGGGACGGCGCCATCAGCATCTTCGGGCAGGAACTCCAGGTCCTCGACGTGACAGCCGCCGAGCGCAGCGGAGCAGCACCGGTCCAGCTGGAGTTCCCCTACCACCGCGTCAACGAGCGGATGGTCAGCGAACTCAAGCGGATCATCGGCGCCCACCCCGGGGAGAACCCCGTCCACCTCTTCGTACGCGGCCACAATCGCCTCCGACATCAAGGGCTCCTTCGGCCAGGACACCTGGCACGGTGTGGCATGACCGACGGTGACGAGATCGCCGTCCAAGTCAGCCCGCTACCGCCATGTTCCCGTTGCGGAGGCGCGGCACTGCTCCGTGTCCGGTTCGGTCATGCGTGGCCGAACATCGCCGGGCACTCCGTCGAGGGGTTTCGGGAAGCGGACCTGTGCCCGGCATGCGACAGCGGCGAGACGCCGGCGGACGCGCTATTGGCCCCCTTGGCCGTCGCCGAGAAGATCCCCCTCACACACATCGCCGAATTCGGCTGCCATGTGGCCGCCTGGGTCGAGTCGGTTCGACGGCTAAGCGTCGACATGGTCCGTCTGCGAAGTGAGGAACGCGCTCACCGGCACACCGGCGAGCCGCCCTGACACCGAGCGTCCGCCGTCATGGGCATGTCCGGCGGAACGCGGCCCCGTCAGGGATGTAACGGTGCCATTCCTGTTCGGTCAGGGACCGGCCCGCGAGGGTGCAGGCCCGGCCTGTGAGGGTGGCGAGGTCGCGGAAGGCGCGGGTGTCCCACAGCCTTACGGTCAGATCGGAGCTGCTGGTGACGAGGGTGTCCCCGTCCGGGGAGAAGAAGGCCCAGTTCACGACACCGGTATGGCCGGTGTAGAGGGTCAACTGCCGGTGGGTCTCGATGTCCCAGAGGCGTATCGCGCGGTCGTCGCCGACCGTTGCCAGGGTCTTGCCGTCCGGGCTGACGACGGCCGACCAGACCGCTCCGGTGTGGCCCGTGAGGGTGGCGAGGCGACGGTGGGTGTGCGCGTCCCACAGCATAACCGCCCCGTCCCGGCCACTGCTGACGAGGGTCTTCCCGTCCGGGGTGAAGGAGACCGACTGAGCCATGTCGGTGTGCCCCGCGAGTGTCACAGTGAGGCGGCGCCGACCGATGTCCCACAGCCTCAGCTTCCCGTCCCCGCTCGCCATGGCCAGAGTGCTGCCGTCCGGGCTGAAGGTGACGGAGTGGATGCTCTTGCTGACCGCGTCGAGAGTGTCGAGGCGACGGTGGGTCCGGACGTCCACCAGGTGTACCGACGAAGACTGGAAGCCGCCGGTCACGAGGGTCCTGCCGTCCGGGCTGAAGACCGTCCAGCCGGCCCCGGCGGCGACGGACGCCAGCTGCCTATGGCTCCGTACGCTCCACAGACGGGTCGTTCCGTCGATGAAACTGCTGGTCGCCAGGGTTTGGGCGTCCGGGCTGAAGATGACGGAATGCACAGGCCTGTCGTGGCCGTCGAGGGTGGCGAGGCGACGGTGGGTGCGCGCGTCCCACAGCATGACCAGCGAACTGTCATGGCTGCTCGCGGCGACATACTTGCCGTCCGGGCTGAACTGTACCGAGCTCACCTTGCTGCTCTGCCCGGTCAGTCGGCCCAGCGTGTGCCGCGTACGGGCGTCGTACAGTCCCACGGATCCGCTGTTGTCGCCGACCGCCAGCACCTTCCCGTCCGGGCTGTATACGGCTTGCGGGCTCGGCACCACGATCTGGGGTACCGAACCGTCCGACGTGGCGATGGTGGCGCGCGGCCGCCCGGCCCGCATGCCCCACAGCCGGACCGTGGCATCCGCGGACCCGCTGGCCAGCGTCGCGCCGTCCGGGCTGAACGCCAGCGAGGTCACCTGCCCCGTATGGCCCTGCAGCCCGGCGGTGCGGCGCTTCTCCCGTACGTCCCACAGCTGCACCGCGGCCTTCTCCCGGTCGCTGGAGAGGAAGTTGGAGAGGGCGACGGCAAGGGTGCTGCCGTCCGGGCTGAACGCGAGGCGAGAGGGTACGGCGGTGTCATCGCTGTCGGCGACCTGAAGTGCGGCGACCCTCTGATGAGTACGGGCGTCCCAGAGCAGAACCGTGCCCCGCCGGCCGCTGGTGGCGATCATGTCTCCGTCCGGGCTGAAGACCGCCGGGCTCCCGGCGCCGGACAGGGCGCCGGTCTGCTTTCGCGTGTGGGCGTCCCACAGCGGTACCTCCGGGCTGGTGACGAGAGTGTTGCCGTCGGGGCTGAACACTGCCGTCTTCACCTGACCGCTGAGGCCGTCGAGTGAAGCCGACTGCCGGCGCCCCGCCACGTCCCACAGTCGCGCCGTGCCGTCATCTCCACCGCTCACGAGGGTCTTGCCGTCCGGGGTGAAGGCGACCGAATTCACCGCTTCCGCGCAGGCGCCGTAACCCTCCTCTGGATAAGCGAGCGAGCCCCGGCCCACTTTTCCGGGGCTCGCGGGCTGTTCGGGCTGCGGCTGTTACTGGCCCTAACAAAGCCTCTGGACGTGCCTATGGGTGATCAGACAGACGGCGAGCCCGAGGAAGGCCTCATGGATGTCGTCGCGTCGTTCCCACCGGATCCGCAGGCGGCGGAAGCCGTGCAACCAGGAAATCGTCCGCTCGACGACCCAGCGGAAGGTGCCCAGACCAGTGCCGTGCGGTTGTCCCCTCTCCGCGATTGCGGGCCGGATGCCGCGCTGCCGCAGGAGCCGACGGTACTTGTCGTGGTCGTAGCCGCGGTCCGCGAAGAGCAGGTCGGGCCGCCTGCGCGGTCGGCCGACCACCCCGGCCACTGGCGGGATCTTGTCCAGCAACGGCAGCAACTGGGTGACGTCATTGCGGTTTCCGCCGGTCAGCGACACCGCGAGCGGGATCCCCTGGCCGTCGGTGATGACGTGGTGCTTGCTGCCCGGACGTGCTCGGTCGACCGGGCTGGGGCCGCTCTTGGGCCCCTGCGAGCGGCCCGGACGTGGGATGAGTCGATCACCGCCCGAGACCAGTCCAGCTGGTTCTTCGACCGGAGCTTGTTCAGCAGCAGCTGGTGCAGCTGGTCCCAGACGCCGGCTTCGTTCCAGGCGGCCAGGCGGCGCCAGCAGGTCATGCCCGAGCCGAAGCCGAGCTCCTGGGGCAGGTACTCCCACTGGATCCCGGTATGCAGCACGAACAGGATCCCGCACAAAGCCTGCCGGTCAGGCACCCGCAGTCGGCCCTCGACCTGCTTCGGCGGTGGCTCGGGCAGCAACGGTTCGATGAGCGACCACAGTTCGTCCGACACGATCCACGGCCGCGACTGACGCTTCCCCATGTCCCCATCAACGAGAGGCCAAGCCGACAGTCACATGATCAAATCGCTTTTGTTAGAGCCAGTTAGTGGCTCGTCACGCAGCCTTGGCCGGGTAATCGACCTGCTGCTCGTCGGCCAGCAGACTCTCGCCAAGACCTGATCTTGAAGGTGGTTGTGCGGGTCGAGGACCCCGGTGCCGCCGTGGGCACGGAGGCCGGAGGCGTCGCCGAGGGCCCGTACGGTGCCGGGGTAGACCCTGTCGCGGACGTCTTCGCTCAGGAGCTGTTCGATGCGGCGGTGCGGTTCGCTGTGGGCATCCCGCCGGTCAGCCGCTGATCTCTTTCGTCATCGCCCTTCCCGACTCCGTTACCAAGCAGCTGCGTTGGTCCTCGTGAGCGGACGAGACCCCAGCCCGCCGCCGAACATGACAGGGGTGCAGAATGAACCGTATGCCGATAACGCACACCCCGAAGACGGCGATGACCTACGACGCTCCACTGGTCAGCCGCACCTTGGCCCGCGCCTTCGACGACGACCCGATGATGCGCGGGTTCTTCCCCGACGACGCCTCGCGCGAGGCAGAGCTGGGCCGCTACTTCACGACAGTCTTCACCCGGCAGTACGTTCACCACGGCGTGTGCGAGCGCACGAAGGCGGCGGCCGCCTTCTGGGTACCGCCGGAGGCGCAGGCCAAGGCCGTTCCCGACGCAGAGACCATCCAGCAGCTCCAGAACATCCTCGGCGACCGGGCTCCGCTTTTCAGGGACACCATCGAGACGGCCGCCAAGCACACACCCCAGGAACCGCACTGGTACCTGGCGGTGATCGGCGTCGACCCGGCCGCCCAGGGCCAAGGGCACGGGTCTGCCCTGCTGCGCTCGGGGCTGGCCAAGGCTGACGCGGCGGGTCTGCCCGCCTATCTGGAGTCCTCCAAGCCGTCTAACCTCCCACTCTACGAGCACTTCGGCTTCACCGTGCGTGAGGAGCTGCGGCTGCCGGGGGACGGGCCGGTGCTGTGGGCGATGTGGCGCGAACCACGCCGCCCGGCCAGCGCATAGCTAGTGGTTGGTCACGCCGCCTTGGCCGGGTAATCGGTCCATGACCGGATCGATGAGTCGGGCGCGAAGGTCGTCTTCGGTTCGGCGCGGGAATCGTGCCAGCGGACGTAGGCGGCGATGGCCGCGTTCTGCTCGTCGTGGCTGCGGTGGTCGGTGCCGTTGAGTGCGAAATAGCGCAGGGCCGCGAACTCGGCCTCGATCCAGTTCAGCCAGGAGCCGCAGGTCGGCAGGAAGACCAGCTCGACCTGGTGCTCGGCCGCCCAGGCGCGGACCTTGGCGTGCTTGTGCGGGGAGAAGTTGTCCAGCACTACATACAGCTTCTCCCCAGGCCAGCGGGTGCGCAGGGCCTTGAGGAGGTCGAGGAACTCCCGCCAGCGCTTACGCGGGCGGATGCGGTAGTACAGCTTGCCGGTGGCCAGATCGAGGGCGGCGAGCATGTGCCGCACGCCGCCTGTGCGGTTGTAGGTGGCCCGCAACCTGCGCGGACGCCTCGCTGGTCCCCACTCCTTGCCTTTGCGGGGCATCAGGTTCAGCGGCGAACTCGTCCACGCATACCACCCGTCCGTCCGCCGGCGGGGTGTCGTACAGCGCCAGGATGCGATGCATCTTGGCGCTGAATTCCGGGTCGGTGGGCGCCTTCCATGTGGTGGTGGTCTTCCAGGAGACCTTGCCGTCGGCGAGGATCCGGCGGAGGGTCTCCCGGCTGATGGTGGCGGTCACCTTCTGCTTGACCAAGTGCTCGGCGGGCTTGCTCAGGCTCCAGGTGGAGGACGCGGTGATCTTCCAGTCGGCGGGGGACGTCCGGGCGATCAGGCAGATGTGCTCGCGCGCCCCGTCACTGACCGTCCTGGGGCGTCCCCCGCTCCATTTTTGGGTCCAGCGCGTCGAACCCCCGCTCGTTGAAGGCGTGGATGACATCGCGGACGTAGTCCTCGCCGACCTGCATCAGCGTGGTGATGTCCTTGACTGTCTGGCCCTGGGCGGACATCAGCACCACGATCGCCCGGCGGAGTTTCACCGGGTCCTGCGCGGTCCGGCTGATCCGCTGCAGCTGGCGGCCCTCTTCCATGTTCACCGGCCGGACGAACACACTCGGTCGGCGTCCCACAACCACCTCCAAGATCAGGTCTTGGAGACAGTCTGCTGGCCGACAAGCAGCAGGTCGAAATACCCGGCCAAGGCTGCGTGACGAGCCACTAGCCTGGGCGGTTACTTTGACCCGTGACACGCTTGGCTGGAAAGCCAGTCGGCTCATATCGCGCGTCAATCCTGTTGCTCCGGCCTGGTAAGGAAGACGTCGGAAATGCCGCCGTGGAGACACGACGCACTGAGTGGCGGTAACGAGGGCTCCCTCCACCTTGTCGTCGGTGAAGTCACCAACTAGCGCTTCGAGGCGACCATGTTGCCAGGACCGGCGGTGGCGAAGATGGGGCAGTAGGTGCGGGACACCAAGTCGGGGCCGTTCTCCACCAGCGGGCACGATGCACGACCGCCACAACCTCGCCTCACTCCCCCGCTGGTGCGAGCGGTGGCTGCGCCACCAGATCACCCACTACGAGACGCTGCACCACCAGCAACAGACCCTGCTGGCCGAAGGCGGCCTCACCGCGCAGGAAGTTGCGCGCTTTCGGGCTTGGCCCCGGCGGCGGCGCCCGAAGAGCGCGGGCCAGGCCGTCGCCCGCGCCTACACCGCCCGCCACGGACACCTGACCATGCCTCGGCCCACCACCTTCGACGGTTACCCGCTGGGCACCTGGCTCAGCAACGCACGCCAGCGTCAGCGCACCACCGGCCACCCCACCCGCCTGTGCCGGCACCTGACTACCCTGGACCCCTGGTGGGCCCCGCGCTGGCCTCCACCTGGCAACGCATGCTGGCGCCGCTCTCCGCTTTCCCGGCGGTGCCGGGACGGAGCCGGGGGCCGGGGGCCGGGCCTGTGGTAGTCGGCGACCACCGGTCGGCACGCCGCGGGCTCGCACACGATGCGCCTGCAGCTGACGGCCCTGGACCGCGACCCGCACGTGGTAAAGCTGGCCGGGGGCCGGTGTGACTGCTGTGGCACGACCGGCGCGGGCAGACGCGTTCCTGGGTGCCGCAGCTCCTCGCCCGTCGTACCGACGGCACCGCCCTGCTCGCCGACTGCCCCAACCACCCTGCGGTCGGCGGCGAACGAGCCCTGACAGCGGGCCATGCGGTGGCGCAGGCCTGCGCGGAAGCCGCCGTGGTGGAGCAGGCAGTGAGCGTAGGAACACCGGCGGCGAGCCGGCAAGAGCCCGCGCATGGCGCGGCAGTATGCGAGTCATCATGAGGTGAGGTCCAGACGGAGAAGAGGCGGGAAGAGGGCGGCGGGCATGCCGGGGGCGGGGCGGGCGCTGTTTGACGCCCGCCCCGCGCGGGAGGCGGTGTCAGCTGGTGCCGAGCAGCTTGTTCATCTGCTCGATCTCCGCGCTCTGCGAGGTGATGATCTGCCCGGCCATCTTCTTGGCCGGGACGTAGGCGCCGTCGGCCTGCTCGGTCTTGGCCATCTCGACCGCGCCTTCGTGATGCTTGATCATCATGTCCAGGAAGGCGGTGTCGAACGCCTTGCCCGAGGCGTTCTCGAGATCGGACATGTCCTGCTGGGTCATCATCCCGCCCGAGCCGTGCATGGAGTGGTCCATGGCGCCCTCGGCAGGCACTTCCTCGCCCCAGCTGGTCAGCCAGCCCGACAGCGTCTTGGTCTCCGGGTCCTGGGCCTTCTTGATGTCGGCGGCGAGCTTCTTGACCTCGGGCGACTGCGCACGGTCGGGCGCCAGGTCGGCCATCTCCACCGCCTGGCGGTGGTGGGGAATCATCCCCTTGGCGAAGGCGACGTCGGCCGCGTTGTGCCGGCCCTGCGACGCTGACGCCGGGGCGGAGGCGGAGGCGTTGTGGCCGTTGTGTCCGGCCGTGCTGTCGCCGTCACCGTTGCTTCCGCAGGCGGCCAGGACGATTGCTGCCGCGCCTGCGGCAGCAACGGCGGCGGTACGGCGGACGAGGGAACGCTTTTGGATCATGGTGGTGCAACTCCTTCACACGCGCAGGTTCAACGGCGCGTGGCGTCACGGAAATGAGGGCGTGCGCGTGCTCGGCACCGCGCCACCGGTCGTCCGGGCGCAGGGGGTGCCGAGCGGGCCGCTCTATATCCGCAGGAGCTGCAGTTCGGACAGGTCGGGAGGTGCGCGCCCGTCGGCTACGGAGCCGGGGGCCGCAGTGAGCGCGGCAGGGGCCGCGTGCATGTCCAGCACCGCGCTGGACAGCGCCGGAGGCGTGTATGCCGAACCCGTGCCGGCGGCCGCGCAGGTGGCGTCGGCGTGATCGAGATGACCCGATCCGCCATCGGTGTGCGAGCATCCCCCGTTCGCGTGCGGCACACCGTCCGCCGCGGCCATCGCCATCGCGTGCCCGGCACCCGCCTGCGTCACCGCAGCCGTGCCCGGAGCAAGACCGTGCATGCCCAGCACACCAGCCAGCACAGCCAGCACCAGCAGCACGAACAGCCGCCCGGCGAGGCGGCTGTCTGAACGGGTGCTCATGGTCACGGAACTCATCGTACGGGGCAGCAGGCCCCGTGCCCGGCCCACCGGCCAGTTGGCCCGCCGCCTCCCCCGGCCCGCCTCCCTGCACGCCCCGGGCGGGCGGCCTAGCAGTCCGGCCTTCCTCATCTGCTCACACGCCCCCCACGCATCGCCGCCCGGCACGCACTTCCCGCAGGTGTCAGACGTCGGCGGCGAGATCCGGCACCGGACTTCCCGGCGGGGTGAAGGCGGCCAGCACCGTGGCCGTGATGAAGCCGGCAGCCACCTCGGAGGTGAGACGCCCCGCACGGATCTCGTCCGCCGCACTGTGCATGACCGCGTGCAGGACATTGACCAGCCACGCGATCGGCAGGTCAGTGCGGAAGACGCCCGCAGCACGGCCGCGGGCGACCAGCGTCTCCACCCGCGCGGCGGGCCCGCTGTGCAGATCACGAATACGCCCGGGGGGCAGTTCCCTCTGGGCGGCGACCAGCAGCGCACGCGCCTGGTCCACCAGATGCCAGCTGGCTTCCACATAGCGCGCCAGCGCAAGGAGCGGATCACCGCCGAGATCGACTGCGTCCAGCGCCTGGTTGCCCAGGTCGACTGCTCGGCTCATCGCCGCATCGACCACCTCCGCCCGGGAGGCGAAGTGCGCGTACAGCGTCACCCGGCCCACGCCCGCGGCACGCGCGATCTCACTGAGACTCGCCTCCGGGTTCTCCCCCAGGCACTCGGCCGCGGCCCTGACGATCGCATCGATGCTCCGCAGGGCGTCGGCGCGCTTGACGGTGCTTCTACTGCTGCTGCCCATGCCCCGCACCATACCGCAGTAAGTCGAACATGACTGTTTGCTTTAACTTCCCGACGGGACTAACTTGAACAGGACTGTACGGTTTAGGTTCGGAGAGGTGAGCGGCATGAGCGGCACGGAGACCACCGGCACGCAACGAGCACACACCACCCGCAGCGCTGGCCCATCCTCGGCCTGCTGGGACTGGCCCAGCTGATGCTGATCCTCGACATCACCGTGGTCGCCATCGCCCTGCCCCACATGGGCGCCGAACTGAACCTGGACCGCGCCGCACTGACCTGGGTGGTCAGCGGCTACGCCCTCACCTTCGGCAGCCTCATGCTGCTCGGCGGCCGGGCCGCGGATCTCTTCGGCGCCAGGAGAACCGTCCTGACCGGACTGGCCCTGTTCACCGCCGCTTCACTGGCCGCCGGACTGGCCGGCGGCGCGCCCCTGCTCCTGAGCGCCCGCATCGCCCAGGGAGCGGGCGCCGCCCTGCTCTCACCCGCCGCCCTGTCCGTGGTCGTCCGGCTCTTCGACGGTGAAGAACGCAACCGGGCCCTGGGCATCTGGTCAGCCCTCGGCGGCGGGGGCGCCGCCCTCGGCGTGCTGCTGGGCGGGCTGATCACGGCCGGGCCGGGCTGGGCCTGGGTGTTCTTCGTCAACGTCCCCGTCGGCCTGGTCGTCCTCGTCGCGCTCGCCCGGATGCTGCCCGCTCTTCCCCGGGCGGCCTCCGGCTCCCTGGACCTTCCGGGCGCCGCGCTGGTCGCAGCGGCCACCGCCGCCTTCATCTACGCGCTGATCCGTGCCGGAGACCACGGTTGGTCGAGCGCCGTCTCCCTCATCATGTTCGCCGCTGCGGCAGCCGCCTACCTGGCCTTCGCCGCCTGGCAGCGCCGGGCCACCGCCCCCCTGATAGACCTGCGTCTGCTGGGCCGGCGGCCGGTGGTAGCAGGAACCTTCGTCATCGCGGTGGCCACCGCCCTGATGGTCGCCGTGTTCTTCCTCGGCTCCTTCTACCTGCAAAACCACCAGGGCCACGGTGCTCTGGCCACCGGAGCCCTGTTCCTGCCGGTGGCACTGATGACCATGGCCGCCGCCACCGCCGCCGGCCGCGTGATCGGCCGCCTCGGAGCCCGGACCCTGGCCGCGACGGCCCTGGCCGTCGCGGCCGCCGGCTTCCTCATCCCCGTGCTCTGGTCCGGCACCACCGCCATGGTGAGCGGCGTGAGCATCGCAGCCGCCGGCCTCGGCGCACTGTTCGTCGTCGCCTCCGCCACCGCGCTCTCCAGCGTCGCCCCTCACGAAGCCGGAGTGACCTCCGGCATCGTCAGCACCTTCCACGAGTTCGGCGCCTCAGCCGGCGCCGCAGCCGTCTCCAGCGCCGCAGCCGCCAGCCTCACCACCCACACCACATCCGGCTTCGACCACGCCTTCCTCGTCGCCCTCGCCGTAGCCGCACTCTCCGCCGCCGTCGCCCCCTGCCTGATCCCGCCCCAGAAGTGAAGCCGCCGGGCACGGCCTTTCGGACCACACCCGCCCAGGCCTCACCGGCAACAGCACGCTCGTACGAGTTCCTCCGAGTCGGCCCGCGCCCGCAGAGCAGGCGCGGGCCGCGCCGTGGACGGCCCACCAAAGAAGCGACACGGCCTGACTGTTCAGACCTCGATGTACGCGACAATCGCCATGGTTATCTCGGGTTATGTGACGTCGTTGCAGCTCAGGGCTTCGCTGCTGTGTGAGGGACGTTAGCCACGGTCCGCTTCAAATAGGGTGACGGGGTGTCTCAGAGTCCTGATCAGCCGCTTCTGCCGTCTCGTCATCAAGTTGGCAGCCTTCGTGACTTCCTCCATGGAAGGACGTACTCGGCTGCCTCAGTCACCATCCGGCTCGACGGTGCACCGTCTCATGCTGCGGGCTCGCCTCTGGATGACGTGAGCAAGGTCTCCGATGCCCTGTATGAGGTTGTCGACGGTCTTGCCAGGCAGGTGCTGGACGCGGTTTTCTCCGGGCAGCCGATCGCTGAGGCGCGTGGCACATGGGTCGCGCTCTTGCTGATCGCCCAGAACTGGCGGAGCGCGCCACCAGGTACGGGCCCGAATGGACCGCACACGAGACGGATCCAGCTCCCGCCCCCGTACTACGGCAGAGGACTGCCCGTTCCTCGTACGCGCGGCAGGCCACCAGCAACAGCGGCCCCTGACACATCGGCGTCCACCAGCAGCCCGTCAGCATCGCCTGACCGGGCACGCCGCCACGGCGCAGCACGCCTGGACTCCCAGCCCAGGCATCAGCTCTGCCGGCAGTCCGCTCCCAGCGCTCACCACCCGCCGTCCGGCACGTCGCCCTCGTGCGCCCCGAGGACGGCTTCCGCGGGCACCTCCTCATTCCCACAAGGAACCCGACATGTACTGCTCAGCGCTAGTGCTGACGGCTAGCCCCTCTCACCCGCGCTTCCTCATGATGCTGGGCAGCGACGCCACCCAGCGCACCTTCAGCAGCACCTGGACATGGCCGGCCCTCATCGCCCTGGTCGCCTTGGGCATTTCCACCTACTTCTCCATCGAGCAGATGCGCAAGAGGAACCGCGCCAAGGAAGCCCAGCGCTACCAGCCCGACTACGCCCTACTCGACGAAACCGTCGTCGAACTCGAGAAGCTATTCGGCATCGCCGCCCGCAAAACGGACGCGACCAGGCTCTACGAGCTCCTCAGCCGCATCAAGCAGGCCGAACGCCGCTTCCCCAGCCTCCCCTTCGGCACCGCCGTCGCCTACAAGAAGACCACGCTCTCGGACGACTTCACTCGCAAGCTCACCACCACGAAACTCTCAACGGATACCCTGCTCGACCTGTCACGCCAGCAAGGCGCCAAGATCACAGCAGCCCTTGCGGCCATCGCGACGGTACAGGCCGAGATCGACCGCCGTACCACCTGACCGCGAAGGACGAGCAGGCCTCCTCGGACACGGACAACTAGCAGCCACAACGAGGGGGGTCCGCCTCCTTGCGGGAGGACACCCCTCTCAGTCGACCACGCTATAGGCCGTGGGCCTGGTGGGTCAGTGAGTGCGCAGCCACCATTCGAGGGTGGCGACGAGGACGGCCCCAGTGGAGCCGGCGAGGCCGAGAACGGCGCGGCGGCCGGCCTCTCGCCACAGCGCCCGCGGACGGCGACGGTCAGTGGGTGCGACGGGACGAGTTTTCCCTTCCTTCTTCTTCCGGTCCGGGGCCAGCGCACGGGTGCAGAGGGGGATGTCGGGCTCCCGACCACGCGGCTACGTGCGTAGTGACCTGCGTCTTTAAGTTGTGGGTACAGCCAGGGTGGAAACAGTTGCCGGCGGGGTCTGGAGCTCCGGGCGGCCTGGAGGGCTTCGGCAGCGGGGCCTGCGACAGGTGTCAACACGACCGTGTCGGTGATTCCAACAGCCGTACCGAAAGCGACGGAGGCAATGCCGCCCCAGTCAATGAGTCCCGAAGGATCGATGCGGTTGACGGGGTCACCGCTGGCGTAGAGGTAGGGATTCTCTTCCTGACCGGAGGGGTCGGGTTGGGTGAAGCGGCCGAAGGTGGGGTCGTAGTAGCGGTGCCCCATCTTGTACAGGCCGGTCGGGTCGGTGTAGGCGCCGGCGTAGCGGTACGGCTGGGACACGGCCTCGGTCGGCGTGGTGCGGGGCAGGCCGGTGGGGCCGTAGGCGTAGGTGTGGGTGCGCTACCGGTGTCGTCGGCGAGGCCGAGGACGTTGCCGGTGGCGTCGGTGAGGTAGTAGGAGGACTTCCCCCCAGTCGTCATGGAGTTCAGCGTGCCCGCCGGTTCGCGGATGATCCGGTGTCGACGCCGTTGGTGGTGGAGGCGAGGCCGAGGGCGGTGTGGTGGAACCACGTGTCGCCGAGCTTGGTGCGTTCGGCGTTGGTGGTGCCGGCGTGGACCAGGTCATAGGTCTTACCGCCCGCGGTGATGCCGGAGAGTTGGCTGTAGTCGGTCCAGGTCTCGCCGGTGCGGGGGGTGCTGTCGGCGGCGGCGGTTTCGTTGCCGAGCTTGTCGTAGGACCAGCCCGTGGTGGAGCCGTTCTTACCGGTCAGCTGTGAGGCGTCGTTGTGCGTGTACGTGGTGCCGCCGGGGCAGGTGCTCTTGCTGCCGTCCCGGCTGGTGAGGTTTCCGGCGTCGTCCCAGCAGTACAGCCACGACGCCTTCCGCGCGGCTGCGGCGTCGGCTTCCAGGGCGTAGGTGAGGCGGTCCTGGGAGTCGTAGGTGTAGGTGGTCTTGTACTGGGTGAGGTTGTCGGTGCGGGTGCGGATCTTGGTGGTGTCCTTGCCCGCAGCGGTGTAGCTGTAGGTGAGGTCGATGAAGGTCTGGGTGCCGGAGGTGGTCTTGATCTTCTCCGGGCGGCCGTTCTTGTCGATGGTGACGGTCTGGGTGGTGCCTCCGGGGTAGACGGTCTTGGTGCGCTTGTCGTTGTTGTTGTAGTCGAAGTCGGTCTTCTTGCCGTCCGGCGCGGTGAGGTGGTCGAGGCGGCCGGCCTTGTCCCAGGTGTAGTCCGTCTTCCCGGTCGGGTCGGTGTAGAAGTCGACGTCGCCGCCCGGGGTGTAGGCCAGGACGGTCTGGGCGCCGTTCTGGAGGGTGCGGCGCTTCTCGCGGTTGAGTTTGTCTGCGGCGCCGTGGCCCATGAAGTTGAGGAACCGGCCGGCGGCCCAGGGCTGCAGCTCCTCGAACAGATGCCGGAGGAACGCAAACGCGTGTGCATCGGCCGCCGGGTCGTTCGTCAGGGGCACCAGGACCGCCAGCATGAAGGGCGCGTCGCGCCGACCGACGGCGTTCGGGTGCGCGGGCCGACGGGAGAGCGCGCCGCCCAGGTGGCGCACTTCCACGATCGCGGGCGGCGCCGCCTCGTCGCTGATGTGCTTGAGGAGCCTACGGACCGTTCCCCCGTCGGGGTCGGCCAGGAAGACGTTGTCGGCGGCCCACGGCATCGGGACCGGAGGGTCGTCGTGGATGTCGGCGTTCTGCTCGTAGGGCATGTCGCGCAGGTTCTCCAACAGCCGGGAGCCGAGCTGGCGGAGCGGTTCGACCAGGCGGGTGCCGGTCTCGGCGGAGCCGGTGAAGGCGATCCGCACGTGCCAGACGCGGCGTCCTCGCATCGGCTGCGGAACCTGCGGAACGTCCGGGAAAGGGATCAGCGCCACCGACGAGTTCATCTCGTCCGGCACCGTGGTGGCCCACCCCGCGTACGCCTCCAGGAGGCCGGGGACCTGCTCGGCGTCGTAGACGAGGCCGCCGCCGTAGAGCCGGACCACCGGGACCAGGCCGAACTCCATGCCCGTGACGATGCCGAAATTGTCCCGTCCGCCCAGCAGCGCCCAGTACAGGTCCGGCTCGGCCTGCGGGGTCACGTGGCGCCGCTCGCCGTCGGCGGTCACCACGTCCATGGCCAGCACCCGGTCCGCCGCCCAGCCGTGGCTGCGTCCGAGCAGAGGAAGACCGCCGCCCAAGGTGTAGGAGACGACGCCCACGTGCGGGGCGGAGCCGTTCAGCGGAGCCAGTCCGTGCCGTGCCGCCTCGGGAACGAGCTGCTCGAAGCGTGCGCCGGCTTCGACGTACGCGCTTCGTGCGGCCGGGTCGACGCGGACCGTGGTCATGCGCCGGGTGGTGATGAGCAGACCGCTCTCGGCGGGCACCGAGAAGCCGTGCCCGGTGTTCTGCACGGCGACCGGCAGGCCATGCGCGACGGCGAAGGCGACGGCCGCCGTCACGTCGTCGGCCCGTGCGGCCCCCACGATCACCTCCGGGCGGTGCCGCGCGGCCAGGTTGAATCCCGTGCGTTCCTCGTCGTAACCCTCCTGACCGGGCCACAGCACAGGCCCCTCACAACGGGCGGCCAGGAAATCGAAGTCGGTGCGCTCCACAGTCATGCTCCTTCGTCGGTATCAGCGGGAGCAATCCTGAGACGCATATATGACATCAGCCGTCATATTCTGTGGCGTGAAGTTCGACCGCCTGCTCTCGATCCTGCTGCTGCTCCAGCACCGTCGCCTGGTCCCGGCGAAGGAGCTGGCCGAACGCCTGGAGGTGTCGCAGCGCACCATCTACCGCGATGTCGGAGCGCTGTCGTCGGCCGGTGTTCCGGTGTACGCCGAGCGCGGCAAGGACGGGGGCATCGCGCTGCTGCCCGGCTTCCGTACCGACGTCACCGGCCTGACGACCGACGAGGCGCGCGCACTGTTCGTGCTGGCGTCCCAAAGCGCACACGCGGCGCTCGGCCTGGACCACGCCCTCGGCTCCGCGCTGCGCAAGGTGATGGCCGCGCTGCCCGCACCACACCGCCCGGCGGCCGAGCTGACCAGCCGCCGCATCCTGGTCGACCCGGAACGCTGGCATGCCGCGCCCCGCTCCGACATGGACCTGGAGGCGCTGTACGCCGCGATCCTCAGTGACCGCCGACTGCACATCCGCTACCGCCACAGCGGCCGGAGCGCGCTGCGCGGCTACACCGTCGACCCGTACGGCTTGGTGGCGAAAGCCGGTACCTGGTACTTGGTCGCCGACCATCGGAGCAGGCCCCAGCTCTACCGCACCGACCGGCTGGCACGGGTCCGCGTCATCGAAACAGCGGCGCACCGCCGCCCCGGTGTGGAGCTGGCCCAGGTCTGGCACAGCCTTCGCCGCGAGGTGGAGGACCGCACGACCGGCGTCCGGGTCACCGTGCGGCTGCGCCGAGAGCGGCTGGACATGGTGACCCGAATCGCCGGCAGCTACTTCACTGGAGCACCCGTCGCCGAAGCGGGCACGGACGAGTGGCTGCGGGTGGAGGTCGTCTACCCCGTGGTCGAAGCAGTCCGCCACCTGCTGCAGTTCGGCACCGACATCCAGATCGTCGAACCCGCCGAGGCCCGTACAGAGATGGCCCGTGTCATCACCGAGTTGACCGGGCTCTACGGCCGTTCCTGAGTGACGACTTCGCACACGCCCCCGCGGTCCGCATCCCCGCCGTCATCGGCCGGGCGCTGCGGCTAGCCCCGGAGTGCAAGGGCTCCCTGTGCCGCGACACCATGCCGTCCTCACACGTGCTGCAGGATGTTGCAGAAGGCCATGATCACGCAGGCTGAAGCGGGCGGCTGACCTGCTGAGTTCACGCGGCGAGGGCAAGGTTGTGCAGGCGCGCGACGGCTTGGACAGCGTGGTGGAGACCGTCTCCGCGTTGTCGGCAGTCGCGGAGGATCTTGTAGTTCTTCATGCGGGAGAAGTGCTGGTCGTGGTGGCCGTCATATCACAGGACGGGGTAGGGCAAGAGCATCACAGCGGTGACCTGTTTGCCGTCGTCGCGGCGGCTGGTGGGGAAGTGGTTGCACGGGCAGGTGATGAGGCGGAGGCCGTGTCCGCCGATGCGGTGGGGGTCGGGCATGCGCAGCCGCGGTGCTGCCCACGAGGTGTCGCGAACGGTGATGCGCAAGCGAGCGTCTGGGCGCACTCAGTCCGCGGTGGTACGCCCGAAGCATGCCGACGCGACGCCCGTACTCGAGTGATCTGTCCGATGCGCGCTGGGAGTTGATCGAGCCGGTGCTGTCTGCCTGGCGCTTCGAGCGCCGGGGCAGGGCCCTGGACTTCGGCCGGCCGCCGTAGCGTGACCTGCGCGACATCATGGACGCGATCTTGTACGTGGACCGGACCGGGGTTCAGTGGCGCTACCTCCCGCACGACTTTCCGCACTGGAACACGGTCTACGGCTACTTCGCCATGGGCCGATGAGGGCGTGTTCACCCAGCTCAACGGACTGCTCAGGCAACTGTTACGCGAGAAGGAAGGGCTTGACACCGAGCCGCGGGGATAGGTGGAGGATCGGAGGCGATCACTGGCTGGCTTGGCCTGCGTGATCGACGCCCTGAGCGTCAAAACCTCCCCCAGCGTCCCGGCCACTGGCCAGGGCATCGACGCCGGAAAGAAGATCGTCGGCAGGAAGCGGAGCATCGTCACCGACACGCTCGGGCTCCTCCTCGCGGTGCTGGTCACCGCGGCGAGCGTGCAGGACCCCATCGCCAGCACACGCCTCCTGGACCAGGTCGCCGCCGACCACCGCCTGGCCGCCGGGTTCGGCATCGGAATCGCGACCGTGTACCGGTACGTCCGAGAGGCGGTCGAGTTCTGGCCGCGATCCGCTTGGCGTCCGTGGTCCTCGACGGGACGCTGCCGTCCCTCGACCGAGTTGCCGCCGACGCCCCGTACCACTCCGGCAAGCACAAGCGCCACGGCATGGACAGGGCTACCTGGGCACAGATCGGTCGGTGGTGACGGTCACACCGTGAGCGTTTCCGGGCCGAAGTGGCTCGACCATTCGGCTGCGGTTGCCTCGCACGCCTCGCCGCCACGCGGTTTTGTTGACACGGATGCGTGCCGAAGAGCCGGGCAGTGGTGGCCTCAGGCGCTCAGCTACGGAGCAAGAGGGACGGAGTATGCCCATGCCCCCCATACGCGGACTCATAGCGGGCCGCCGACGTCATACCGCGGTCATCGCAGCGTTGGTGACCTGCCCGACGATATTGACCGGGCCCAACATCGCCTCGGCCGGCGGTGCACCTACGCCTTCTGTGCCCGCCCCACACCTGGACTGGAGTCGCTGCGTCCCAGGCAGTGAGTTCGACTGCGCGACCGCGAAGGTGCCGCTGGACTACAACGATCCCGGTGGTCGCACCATCGAGCTGGCCGTCGTCAAACGGAAGGCAACCGACCCCGGTCGGCGCATCGGCACCCTGTTCTTCAACCCCGGCGGCCCCGGCGGCCCGGGAACGGTGCAGATGCCGCAGAACTACGAAACCTTCCCGCGCGAGGTGCGGGAGCGGTTCGACATCGTCAGCTGGGACCCCCGCGGGGTCGGCAGCAGCACTGCGGTGAACTGCTTCGCGAATCCCGAGGAAGCCGCCGACTGGAGTGCCAACCACGCGGCGGGCTTCCCAGTCGGCGAGAAGGAGCGAGCGGCCTTCATCGCCGCGTACAAGGATCTGTCCCGGCGCTGTGAGGAGCGTGCCCCCGAACTCCTGCGCCATGTGTCGACCGCCGACACCGCCCGCGACCTCGACCAGCTCCGCCGGGCGGTGGGCGACCAGCAGCTCACCTATCAGGGGATCTCCTACGGCACGATCCTGGGCGCCACGTACGCCAACATGTTCCCCGACAAGGTCCGCGCCATGGTCCTCGACAGCAACTGGGACCCGCAGGCATGGACGAACCACGCCTCCGACGACGAGCCCCGACTCACGAGTTTCCTACGTATGGGCTCGGACCGCTCCGCGGCAGCTACCGTGGACCAGTTCCTCACGCTGTGTGGGTCCACCACCACCGGGCACTGCGCCTTTTCCGCCGACGGCCCGGAGGCGACCAGGGAGAAGTTCGACCAGCTGATGCAGCGGCTCCGTAAGCATCCCGTGGGCGCATGGTCCTATGCCGGCACGGTCGCCGACGTGGTGAACAGCCTCTACGTCGTCCACCCCGGGTGGACCGAGCTCGCCGGCAGGCTGCAGGACCTGTGGCAGGGCCGCATTCCGGAGCCGCCCGCCTTCCCGCCCGCACCGGCGGTCCCGAATCCGTACGTGGGCGAGGAACAGGGTGCCGCAGTGCTCTGTGGCGACAGCCCCAATCCGCGTGACCCCGGTGTCTACCACGCCCTGGAGGACGCCAGCGCCACACGTGCGGGCGACGCCGGACGCTTCTGGACCTGGGCCACCGAGGGGTGCGCCTCCTGGCCGGCGGCTGCCGCCAACGGGTACCGCGGCCCGTGGAACAAACCGACGGCACACCCCGTCCTGGTGGTCGGCACCCGCTACGACCCCTCCACCCCCTACTCGGCTTCGCAGGCCATGGCCAAGGAACTGGCCAACGCCCGCCTCCTCACCCTCGACGGGCACGGGCACACCGCACTGCTCAACCCCAGCAGGTGCATCCAGGGCCACGAGAGCCGCTACTTGATCGACGGCACCCTCCCGCCAGTCGGAACAACATGCCGGCAGGACACGCCCCCCTTCTCCGCACCCAAGCCGAGCGGCGGAGTCACCACCGGCGGGGGCGGGATGGCCGGCATCGTCACCTGAGCATGCGATAGCCCTCGGCCTGGACACGCGCCGCGGTCTCGCTCCAGGATGCTCACGGACCCGTTCCGAGCGGCTTCCCAACCAGACCTGACACGCCGGACTCACAGCAAGAGGGCCCTGGACCGGATCGGACGCTGCCGGTTGATTCGGTGAGTCTTTCCAACCTCACGGTGACGTGCGTTGAAGGACAAGGACAGCCTTCACGATCGCGGTGATGTGGTTGGTGCTGCACCGGAGTTTCCGCAGAAGCCGTCAGTCCTTGAGGGCGGCCATGCCTGCTCACCGACGCAGCGGATCTTGGCATGGGTGCTGTTGTGCCGACGCCGCCATCGCCAGCTGCCTCCAGGTCGGCGCTGAGTCCCGCGACGGCTACGACCGTGATCCTTCCGCCACTGGAACAGCGGCGCCGACCCGGCCGACGGCTGCTCCACCCGCAACGAGGTCCTGATCGACGAGGCGGTCGAGCCACCCGTGGTCGGGCCCCGGTGCCGGCTGTCGGGCGGGCTCTGGTGGTCCTACTACGACCAGGTGTGGGTCTCCTCGGCCTCCGGCCTGGACATCGACCACATGGTGCCCCTGGCCGAGAGCTGGGACAGCGGCGCCTTCGCGTGGACGGCCGAGCGGCGCGAGGTCTACGCCAACGACCAGGGCGCACAGGCGTCGTTGGTGGCGGTCACGGCCCGCTCGAACCGGTCCAAGGCCGACCAGGACCCGGCGCAGTGGACGCCGCCGGCAGCCGACGTGCACTGCCGGTACATCGCCGAATGGGTGGGCACGAAGCTGCGCTGGAGCCTGACGGTGGACGAGACGGAGGTGGCGGCGCTGCGGGAGGCGGCGAGCAGCTGCCCGGACCAGAGCGTGACCTAGAGCCCGCCGCGTAGCGTCCCGCCCCCGCCGCGGTTGGTGGGGTGGGAACGGGACCGGCCCGAGGGCGCGGCCGTGCTGCGTGCTGCGCTGCGCAACGCAGTCTGCGCACGCGTGGGACCTGGCCAGGTGTGGGCCGCGGACCTCTCCGGTGGCATGGACTCCACGTCGCTGTGTTTCCTGGCCGCCGAAGCCGGAGCCGAGCTGATCTCGCCCTGACGCTGGACCGGAGCGGCCCGGAATGCGGGGACTTCGCCTACGCACGCAGGGCGGCAGCCGCACTGCCTGCGTCCACCATCCACCTGACCTTCTCCTCAGACCAACTGCCCCCGCACTTGACCGGCTTCGATGATGGCGGGGAGCCGGAGGACGAACCCTCGCTCAAGAAACGGGATGCGGCCCAGCAGGAACACCTCGCCCGGGGCCATCGCGCCCATGGTGCACGGCGAAGGCTGGTCGGCCAAGGGGGGGGGACCACGTTGTCCAGCCACCCCTGCACCACCTGCACGACCTGGTGCGCCATCAACCGCGCCTGGCGGGGAGACACGCGACCGGGTACGCGGCGAAGCACCGCTGGTCCCGTACCCAGACGGCGCGGGCACTGGCCGACCGCCGCCCCTACGGGGCCTGGCTCGCCGCCCAGGCCGGGCCGCTGTTCCGGGACACCGGCACCCTGCCCGCCTCCCTACTGAACTGGGGCCTGCCGGTAAGGATGCCGCCGTGGGCCGCGCCGCAGACCCGGGAGCTGCTCGCGGACCTGTTGCGTGGAGCCGCCCACACCCCGCCCCTGCCCGTCACGCGCGGCCAGCACGGGTGGATCTAGCAAGCCCGGCAGGCCGGCAGGGTCGCTCTCGTCTACGACCAGTACGGCATGGGCCTGGAGATGCCGTTCTGCGACGACGCGGTGCTGGAAGCATCCCTGCGCCTGCGTGCCCATGAGGCAGCCACACCATGGACGTACAAACCGCTGCTGGCCACTGCCATGCGTGGCCTCGTCCCCCAACCACTGCTGGACCACACCACCAAGAGCGGTGCCACCGCCGAGTGGTACTCGGGCTTGACCTCCCAGCAGCGGCAACTCGCCTCCTGGTACGAGGACTCCCGTCTCGTCTCCGCCGGCCTGGCGGACCCCCACGCGCTGCGCAGTGCCTGGCTCAGTCCCGGGATCCTGTCCGCACCCGACGGCCCCCTCGTGGAATCCACGCTGGCGGTCGAGACGTGGCTGCGTGAAGTCGCACAGCGCCCCGTTCCCCACTACCTCAAAAAGCACCCACGTGAGCCATCACCTGCGCGCTGACGTGACCTACTGCGACACCGAGGACGGGCTGGTCCTCCTCGATGGACGCCGGGGCCGCTACTGGCAGCTGAACACGACCGGCGCCACCGTCCTCCGCGCCCTGCTGGACGGTGCGACCCCACAGAACATCGCCCGACAACTCTCCCAGACATCGCCACCCTGATCGACCAGCTCACCCGGGCCCACCTGCTCCAGCAGGGAGCGACGAGGTGAGCCAGGTGCTCGACACCCCAGGAGCACGCCCGCCCCGGCCGGCGTATTCCCGCGCACCTCGCCGTGGCCCTCGCACGGCTCCTCGCCCGCCTCCCACCCCGCCGCGTCGTCGCAGTACTCCGCCTCCTGCGTCGCCGCGCCGCCCCCGCCAGTCGCCAACAAGCTCTCGCCGCACTGTGTGCGGGCACGTACTGTCTACAACGTTCCCTGGCCACCACCCTGCTCTGCCGTATACGCGGAGTCTGGCCCACCTGGCGCAGCGGCGTACGCATCCCACCTTTTGCAGCCCACGCGTGGGTCGGAGCCGAAGGAGAACGCATGAGGGCCGGTGGCAGCCCTGTCCGCCAGTGCGGGTAGTGCTGACGATTGCCGTCTGGCCCGGGACCGAGTCACCCCTCTACGCTGGCCCGGTGATTCGACGTCGCCGTACGCGCCTTGGCCGCCTTCAAGCGGTGTCCGTGATGGTCGTTGTGTGCCTGGCGGTAGTGGGCATTGGGGTAGCGGTCTGGTCGGATTCCAAAGGGAACGGCGAGACGGGCCCCAGCGCCATGCCGATGATCAGGAAACTGCCGGTCGTGGTCGATGCGGAAGAGCCGGAGCTCATTGACATCGGCTCCGAACGCTCGGGGATGGGTCTGCCGCCAGCGTCCGGTGACGCCTCGCTCACCGAGAGGGTGCTGGGCGAGATACAGGAGAAGACCCTCGTCATGACGCGTATCCGCTCCAAGGTCAGTGCTGGATGTGAGGGTGGTCAAGTCACCCCCAAGGCTGGGCACAAAACGCTGTGCACTGTCACCTACCGGGGCGCGAAACTGACGTGGGACGTGTGGGTCTCAGACATCTCTGACTCCGGGCCTTCGCAGTTCATCTGGTACGACGTCTATCCTCCGGACACTGGCTTGCTGCTGGCCAAGGCGGTCTACGGCCGGTTTTGGGAACAGCACCATAAGACCGCGAAGGAAATGCGTTGCGACCGGATCCCCGCCTTCAAGAAGGCCAAGCTCGGTGACGACACCGGATATGAGTGCCAGTACCTGGACGCGAACGGTGATGCGCCCCGCTGGGTGAGAGAAAGGGTCCTGCTCGACACCGGCGGCCCCGTTTTCCAAGAGATCAAGTAACGAGCCGCTCCCCGTTCCGGCCGCGCAGCGGACGTCGACCGGGGCCGGTGGGTGCGTCCGCAGGGCGCCGGCCCCGGCGGTCCGCCCGGCGCGCAGCGTAGGACCGCAGCGCGAGGGAGCGCAGCGAACCCTTGCGCCGCGTCCGGGAGAGCCCGTAGGGCGCACCGGACGGTCCCCGGCCCGCCGTGTGGCACCCTGGGCCACCACCACGCCAGGAATGCGCTGTGCGATGGGTGTTGGAGGGGCGGCGAGCTGGTGGAGCGGTACCGGCCGGGACGGAGGACTGGTCCCAGTCGGTACGCCGCGGCTGGCTCAGGCCGGGAGAAGGACATGCCAGCCGCTGCTTGCACGCTAGATCATCTTCAGCCCTCGTGGCCGGTGAGCAGTGGTGAGTCGCGTCAGGGGCCGCCTGCCTGTTCAAAAGCGTGATCGACGTTGCAGGCAAGTAGAAGAGTGTTTTATCCCGGTAGAAGCATTTGGTAGTGCTTTGGAGGGCGAGTGGGGCTGTCACTGCTGAGGTAAGAGCGGTCAATGCGACCTGTGCGGCAGGAGTCTCCATAGCTCTGCCCGTTTGAGTCGAGTCGCTCCTGTCTGATCCCAAAGCGCCCTCGGTTGACGCTGTTTGCGCCCTGTGGAGGCGGCCTGCCCGACGGTACTACCGAAACATGACGCGACAGCGCCCGTATCCCAGCGACCTGTCCGATGCCCGATGGGACGGGACCGGGGCGGGCGCGGCGGCCAGGCCGGCGAAGGCACCGGGAGGACCACGGCGGCGCGCGGCCCGGCGCCAGGACCGTGGCACGGGCGGGGTTCGCGCGGTGGCGCCGGCACGGGACGGTGAGGCTCCCGGGACGGCCTGGTGGGCCGGGCCGCAGGCGGACGGTTGCCCGGGACAGCAGGTTCGGCACTGACCCGCTCTAGGGCTCAGCCCTCGGGAATAACCTCGTCCGCCTGCATGCCCTTCTGGCCCTGCACCGCGACGAAGGTCACCTTCTGGCCTTCCTTGAGGCTCTTGAAGCCGTTCCCTTGGATCGCCCGGAAGTGCACAAAGAGGTCCGGGCCGCTTTCGGGGGTGATGAAGCCGAACCCCTTCTCATCGTTGAACCACTTCACGGTGCCGGACTGCCGCTCCGTCATATCCACTCCCTTAAGTCACGTGATCAGGTCGGACGTGCAGGACGCCCGATGAGCTGATCATTCCTGATGGCAGGACGATGGTTGCGGTGTTCGAGGCGTCTGGCTGGTAAAAGTCGGGCTGCTGAGCGTGCCGACGTCTCCATACGTTCCTTGGATCACCGCTCGGTGAGACGCCCTCGATCAAGGTTGCGTACGACGATCGGACTCATCGACCACGCCATCTACGACCACACCACCGAGCGCTGGCTGCATCAGGTCGCCGCATCGGCAGCCCAGTGCGCGGGATGGCTCCACTTCGACCAGGACGAGTACGTCACCGCGCAACGGCACTGGACCGCAGCGCTCCACGCCGCCCACACGCCGCACAACCGTGGCCTCGGCGCCGGCATCCTGACGGACTTCGCCCACTTCGCCACCTGGCTCGACCACCCCGCCACGGCCGTCTCCGTGCTGAAACAAGCCCACTCCCGCCCCACGTCCCCGGCCGCGCCGCCCATCCCGCCCGTCCTTTCCTCGTTCACTCCAGCCAAGGGACATGGGCCAAGCGGCCGCAATGGGGATGTCAGCGGGCCCACCACGCGGAAAACGCGTGGTGACCTGTAAGGACGCGGGGGCGCTCCTGCTGGGTGCGCACCAGTAGGCGCAACCCTTGGCGCAACCTCGTACTCCCGGTCGACCGGGACCGGTCACGCGGCTCGGACAGCTCCGTGGATGCGGGCGAGGTGGCGCAGCTCGGAGCGTGCCGCCGGTACCGAGGGGGCGGTCTCCCAGTAGGGGTGCCACCACAGCTGTACGGACAGGTGCAGCAGGTGGCGGCGCAGGGCGGTGGCGTCGCGGGGGTGGGGTGCGGCGAGCACGTTGTAGGTGGCGTTCCAGGCGGCTTGCGTGTGCACCGGGTCGTCGGGGAGGTCGGTCACGTCCATATCGGCATCAGATTGCTTGTTCGGATTCGGTGCTCACTTCAGACACGCCCTGACCGGAGCCGTGGTCGGAGGTCACGACCGGCATGGTCGGCGTCATGGCCGGGCCTGTCTGCCCCCACGGCGGTGGGACCCGTGCAGTAGCGGAGAGCGTGGTGGGGGGCGGATCACTCACGGGTGGCACGCAAAGTATGGCGTCGCACGGGTGGGGCAATATCTGTGCCCGCGGGGCGAGATTTCACCGGAGTCTGCGGATAGATTATCTGCCGCAATAATCAGGGTGGTGTTCTTCACCGCACAGTGGCTGCTGCGACGTGCTACCGTCGCTGTCAGTTGCAGTTGTGGTTCCCGAAACTTCAAGCGCTCCGGCCGGTTCTGTGCCCCTGGAAGCGCTTTTGTATCTCCGGTTATTTCCGGGCGGGGTGATCATCGCGGCGACACGAGGTCCGCACGGTGCGGATCCCGTATGCACTGCCCCAAAGGAGATATGACATGGCTGCTGGTACCGTGAAGTGGTTCAACGCGGAAAAGGGCTTCGGCTTCATCGAGCAGGACGGTGGCGGCGCTGACGTGTTCGCCCACTACTCGAACATCGCCGCCCAGGGCTTCCGCGAGCTGCTGGAGGGCCAGAAGGTCAGCTTCGACATCGCGCAGGGCCAGAAGGGCCCGACGGCCGAGAACATCGTTCCCGCCTGACGCTGACTGTCACATACTTGTAGCTGGGGCCCGCATCCTTCGGGGTGCGGGCCCCAGCTACATGCGTTTCCCGCAGTGATTTTTCCGGAGACGACCCCGGACATCGGTGGCTCACCGCCTACGGATCGCCCTTCCTGGGGCGCAGACGCATCCTTTCATAGCTACCGCGCAGTGAACGCTCTGAAATCGAGCCCACAGCGCACCCAATCATTCCAGCGCCTGCGCCCCCACAGATTTCCTGTTGGCCAGTTTCGCTTTCAAGACGCACCGGTCCATTCTTGCAATTCTCATGTGATGCTCATCGCTGCGGGAATTCCTCGATATGTGCCGCATCGAGGAAGGTTCCGCATGAACCGCACACGCACGAACGACCGCTCCGCCCGCGCCCGTAGTGGCAGTGCCGACTCCGGAAAGGGCGGCAGCCGCTTCGGTTCGCCGGCGCCGCGCCGGTCGGCCGGCCCGAGCCGTTCCGGCGGTTACGGCCGCCGGCCCGCCGCAGTCCAGGGGGAGTTCGCGCTGCCCCGGACGATCACTCCCGCGCTTCCCGCCGTGGAGGGCTTCGCCGATCTGGACATGCCTGGGGAACTGCTGGCCGCGCTCGGCAAACAGGGTGTGACCGTGCCGTTCCCGATCCAGGCCGCGACCCTGCCGAACTCCCTAGCCGGCCGCGACGTCCTCGGCCGTGGCCGCACCGGCTCCGGCAAGACCCTCGCCTTCGGCCTGGCCCTGCTGGCCCGCACGACCGGACGGCGGGCCGAGCCCCGGCAGCCGCTGGGGCTGATCCTCGTACCGACGCGTGAGCTGGCGCAGCAGGTCACCGACGCACTTGCCCCGTACGCCCGCTCCGTGAGGCTGCGGCTGGCCACGGTGGTGGGCGGGGTGTCGATCGGCAGGCAGGCGAGCGCACTGCGCGGTGGCGCCGAGGTCGTCGTCGCCACGCCGGGACGGCTCAAGGACCTCATCGACCGCGGCGACTGCCGGCTGGACAAGGTGTGCATCACTGTCCTCGACGAGGCCGACCAGATGGCCGACATGGGCTTCATGCCGCAGGTCACCGCTCTTCTCGACCAGGTCCGCCCCGAAGGCCAGCGCATGCTGTTCTCCGCGACCCTGGACCGCAACGTCGACCTGCTCGTGCGCCGTTACCTCAGCGACCCCGTCGTGCACTCCGTCGACCCCTCGGCCGGTGCTGTCACGACCATGGAGCACCACGTGCTGCACGTCCACGGTGCCGATAAGCACGCAGCCACCACCGAGATCGCCGCTCGCGACGGCCGCGTGATCATGTTCCTGGACACCAAGCACGCTGTCGACAGGCTGACGCAGGACCTGCTCAACAGCGGGGTACGGGCCGCGGCCCTGCACGGCGGCAAGTCCCAGCCGCAGCGCACCCGCACCCTGGCGCAGTTCAAGGCCGGACACGTCACCGTACTGGTGGCGACCAACGTCGCGGCGCGCGGCATCCACGTCGACAACCTCGACCTCGTCGTCAACGTCGACCCTCCGACCGACCACAAGGACTACCTCCACCGCGGCGGCCGCACGGCCCGCGCCGGTGAGTCCGGCAGCGTCGTCACGCTCGTCACACCGAGCCAGCGTCGCGGCATGGTCCGCCTCATGTCGGACGCCGGGATCCGGCCGCAGACCACCCAGGTCAGCTCGGGCGACGAGGCCCTCAGCCGGATCACCGGAGCCCAGGCACCGACCGGCATCCCGGTCGTCATCACCGCCCCGGTGGCCGAACGCCCCAGGAAGCGTGGTGTCACCTCTCGCGGCCGACGCCGCCCCGCCTCGGCGCCCCGGCGTGCGCCCGCACTCCAGTCCACGGCCGGTGCGGCCGCCTAGAACCGCCGTTGGTCCGGAACCGCGCCCGTCTGTGCAGGAGGCACCCTTTGACGCTGGGACAGTTGCAAGATCGCTCCGTAAGCGCTCGCCCATTGCACGACACGGTGATCGACGTCATGGACGCGGCCGGGCCGCAGGTCTGGTACGACATGACCGTCGAGGTGGCGCTGTCCGTGATGGCCGCCGCCCGTGCGGGGCATCTGGTCGTCTGTGACGAAGACGGCCGGTGCGTCGGCCTGGTCACCCATGCCCGACTCACCGCCGTCCGGGACAGCTCCGGATTCACCGACCGGATCCGCCTGGGTGACATCACCGACGGCAGCGAGCCCTTCGTCTCACCGTTGGTCACGAGGGAAGAAGCCGAGGAAGCGGTGCCTTTCGGGCGGCTCGGGCTGGTGCCCGTGGTCGACGACCACGGTAGCGCCCTGGGCATCCTCGATCTCTCCCGCTGAACCGCTGGACGGCGGTCAGCCCCTCCTCTCCTGCCTGTGAGGCATCATGCGCTGTGTCATTGCCCGCTTCCCGTTCGACCTGACCAAGAGCGGGGTGCTGGAATCGATGAAGGGCGTCAAACCCGAACCGGTCACCGGCGAGTCCGTGATCATCGGACGGCGTCACTACCCCGTCAAGCAGGTCGGCCAGGTCATCACCCGTCAGGACCGCCGCGATTTCAGCGCCGGCGAGGTCCTGAGGGCCATGGCCCTGCTCGGCTTCACCTGCCGCACCCTGCCCAAGGCCGCCGCCGCGCGCATCGAAAGCCCGTTGCAGCGGGCTTCCGCGATGCTCGGCGCCCCCCTGTCCATCTGACCGCCGCGACAGGCGCGCGCTGACACCAGAACAACAGTGGGGGCCCGACCGGCGCGCCGGTCGGGCCCCCACTGCATGCCGCACTCTCCGGCCGGTGCGCGAGTGGGGGCGCCGGGCCCGTGACGCAGGGGCGGTTCCTGTTACCGGGGTCAGTAAACAGCGAGGGAGATGGCTATGTGGTGCACGGTGAAGGCTGCCACGGTCAGAGCGTGGAACACCTCGTGAAAGCCGAACCAGCGGGGCGAGGGGTCGGGGCGCTGGACGGCGTACACCACCGCTCCCGCGCTGTAGAGGAGACCACCGGTCACTATCAGGGTGACTACGGCCGCTCCGCCGGTGTGCAGGAAGTCGGGCAGGTAACGCACCGGTGCCCATCCCAGGGCCACGTAGCAGGGGGTGTACAGCCAGCGGGGAGCACTGACCCACAAGACACGAAAGGCGATGCCGGCCAGCGCGCCCGTCCACACGATCCACAGCAGCAAAGCCTGCCGGTCAGGGGACCGGAGCACGGCCAAAGGTGTGCAGGTTGCCGCGATGATCAGGAAGATGTCGGCGTGGTCAAGACGCCGCAGAACGGCCTCGCCCAGTGACCCCCAAGTGCCCAGATGGTAGATGACGCTCGTTCCGAAGGCCAGGCAGAGCAGGACGATGCCGGCACTCAGCGAGGCAGGGACCATCGCGGCGTGGAGCCAGCCCCGCAGCTTCGGCTTGACCGGCTCGACCAGGTCCGCCGCCCGCCCGGCCAGGTCGGCAACAGGACGAGAGTTCGCCCCGCGCCGCCTCCGGCCGCCTGCCACCGCTGGGTCACTGAAAGCCGTGCAGGTCGGCTGACCCACGAGGTCTCCCCGGCCGCCTTCGGCAGCCAGTCCCTCACCACCTGCACTCCACCCGGCAACGCGCGCCGGGCAAGATGTGGACGGCGTCGTGGTTCTCGTGGAGCCACCAGGCTGCGGGACACCGCGCGGCGTGCGTCTCTCGTTCCTGTGTCCTCGACCTCGTCGCAGAGACCGCTACCGCGCCCCCAGGCGATCGACGCGTACAGACGGCGCCACGCACCGGGCGCAGACTCCGTACGGCTGGTTCCGGTCCATGGCCGACGGCTCATTTCCCGCAGGTCAAACTTCCGGCATCTCGGCCCACACACGGGCGGCCATTGCCTCGGCCTCGTCCTGCGGTGTCCCCGCCCGCACCAAGATGATCCCGCGAGACTGGTCCGGGAACGTGACCTCCCGCATTGCCGTACCCAACGGGCCCGTCGAATCCTCCGACATGACGCCTCCCTTCGGCGGCTGCCGCCCACGTTAAAGGAATGCTGACCAGAAGACGAGGACCCTCGCCCAGACGGAGGACAGCTCTGGGTCGCAGACAGCACGGGATCACCTGCCATCTGACGGACACCCAGCAGCACGGTTCCGGCAAGGACGTCGCGCTCTACACCACGGCCTCGGTCGACGCGATCGTCCCCGCCCACCCCGAGGTCGGCTGGGAGCAGCTGCGCACCGTGGAGAAAGGCCGGCGCTCCCCGCCCGCGTCACAGCGCCCGGAACCGGCACCCGCGTAATCCTGCTGCAGGCGCAGCCCTCCGCACCCGGGTTCGTGGCCACTCCGGGTGCGAGGAGTGGTCACAAGCAGCGGCTGCTCGCCCCCGGGCCCAGGGCGCGGGGTGCGTCGGAGCGGGGGTCCGTCAGAGCATGGCCGCTGTGCCACTGCGGCTGTTCGGTGGTCAGGGCGACGCCGTCCAACTGGTCGGCAATAGCACGGTCGGGCAAGTCCATGAGGGCGAGGCGCGCGGTGATGCGTTTGCCGACTGGTTCCCGCTGCGCCTCGAAGCCCTGAGCGACGGCCAGGACGATCTCCGGGCCGTGCTGCCCGACCCGGCCCGTGTCCGCGAGGCACTGGTCTCCTCATCCCGCACCGCAAACGACGAGGCCAGAGCCACCTCAGCCCCTCACAGGAGGCAGAGAACGCCGTCCATCGCCGGGCACGAGCGTGCGTGGAGCACGCCCTGTCGCGGCTGAAGAATCGGAAGATCCTGCGGGACTGCCGACTCAAAGGCGATGGAGTTCACCAGGCCATGCTCGGCATCGCCCGGCTGCACAACCTGGCCCTCACCGGATAACTCACACCCCATACGGGACAACCTCTACCTGCCGAAGGTACCGAGGAACCACTTTGCGCTTTCCGAGGGAGTGATCTTCAAGAGGCTCAACGACGCCTACCACCCGTCGGCGAGGGGCTGGCAGAAATACAAGGTCCGCGAGACGAGCGAGGCGACCGTCGGCGCGATCACCGGCTCTCCGGCCGTTCCCGCACGCTGCTGCTCGGCAGGTACGACGACAAAGGCCGCCTTCAGTATCCTCCCCCGCCGACATCCCGACCTTCTGACGGCGACGTTGCGCAACAAAGGCCTCCCGCTGCTTGGCCGGGTCGCCACCAGACGCCCAGGGTCACTGCCCGGGAGTGGTCCGTCCCGTCCCTGACGCGTGTGAGGCGTCGGTGAGGTCGGCGCCGGTGGCGGCGTCCCGCTGGAAGTGGGTGGTGCCGTGCCAGTCCAGGCACATGACGGTCGCGTCGTCCTGCAGGTGGCCCTCGTTGGCGTCGACAATCGCCGCGATGAGGGTGCGGGCGGCCTCGCGGGGATGCAGCGGGCGGGTGCGCACGATCAGGTCGGACAGGTTGAGGCTGCCTGCGTTGTGTTCCAGCATGCCGTCGGTCAGCATCACCAGCCGGTCGCCCGGCCGCAGGTCCAGTGACTGGACCCGGTAGGTATGAGGGGCGTCGAAGCCGAACGGCATGTCGACCATCGGAGTGATCTCCCGCACCGTCCCGTCCCGCATCCGCAGCGGCCAGGGGTGCCCGGCGTTGACGAACTCGGTCGCGCCGTCGATCAGGCTGATACGCAGGAGCTGTCCGGTGACGTAGCCCTTGTGGCCGTGCTCGCGCATGGCCTGGTCGGCCTGGCGGGCCTGTTCGGCGAGATCGGCACCGGCCCGCCGGGCCCGGCGCAGGGCGCCCACCGCAAGGGTGGCCAGCAGCGCGGCCTCGACATCGTGGCCCATGGCATCGGTGACGGACAGCTGGACGGTGTCCCGGTCGATCGCGTAGTCGAAGGTGTCACCCCCGACGTGGTCGGCCGGCTCCAGCGCCCCGGCCACCGCGAACTGTGCCGCCTCGCACGCCAGCGACGCCGGGAGCAGCCGGTGCTGGATCTCCGCGGCCAGACTCAGGGGCTTGGTCCGGCGTCCCCACTGGTACACGTCGGTGTAGGACCGGTTCGCGATGACGATGTACGCCAGGGCGTGCGCGGTCTCGCCGATCTCCCGCATCACCTCCGCGTCCGGCGCCACGGGCAGGAACAGTTCGAGGAGTCCGATGGCGTCCCCGCGGTTGGTCACCGGGGCCACGATCCGCACCAGCGCGCCCTCACCCTTGTCCTCCGCACCCGGCCGCTGGGTACGGATCACATCGTCGTACAGGGTGCCCCGCAGCGTGATGCGCCGGGCGGGTTCATCGGTGTCAACGCTGCCCGCCGCCCCCAGCCGTACGACCGAACTGCCGGTGAAGTCGGTGATCAGGAACGACACCGACACCGCCCCGAGGCGCTCCTGGAGCATGCGCGCGACCACATCGAGCGACTCCACCGGCGCCGCGGCCTCCGCCGCCTCCAACGTCCCCGCCAACGTCATCACCCTGCCCCGGCCACTTTCGCCCCGGTGAAGACGAGCGGTCCGCCCGCCGTCCGGCCTTCCTACGGTCACAGCGGCTCCTCCATTGCTCGATGACGCTCAGGGCTTCGCCCGGAAACGCGGAAGACCAGTACCGATCCCGGTACCCGGACAGGTCACATTGCACCACCGGGCCCGACTTCTGCCCACTTTCCCCGTCAGGTGGCTGCGAGGAGGATGGCGGTGTAGTGCGCGGTGAAGGCGGCGATGGTCAGGGCGTGGAATACCTCGTGGAAGCCGAACCAGGCCGGTGAGGGGTCGGGGCGCTTGAGTCCGTAGACGACGGCGCCCGCGGTGTAGAGCAGACCGCCGGCGATGACGAGCACGACGACGCCGGCACCGCCGGTGCGCGCGAAGTCGGGCAGGTTGAAGACGGCCACCCAGCCCAGCGCGATGTAGCACGGGGTGTACAGCCAGCGGGGAGCCCCGATCCACAGGACGCGGAAGGCGATCCCGGCCAGCGCACCCGCCCACACCACCGTCAGCAGCACCCTCTGCGGGCCTTCGGGCAGCAGCAGTACCGCCAGCGGTGTGTAGGTGCCGGCAATGATGAGGAAGATGTTCGCGTGGTCCAGCCGCCGCAGGACCGCCTCCCCGCGCGGGCCCCACGTTCCACGGTGGTAGACCGCGCTGGTACCGAACAGCAGG
Organism: Streptomyces sp. NPDC041968; assembly: GCF_055589025.1. Lineage (NCBI taxonomy): Bacteria > Bacillati > Actinomycetota > Actinomycetes > Kitasatosporales > Streptomycetaceae > Streptomyces > Streptomyces sp. NPDC041968. Next base: position 387,739 of record NZ_JBVJCB010000002.1, read on the forward strand.
CAGGCCGACACCGCGTACACCGCGCAGGCCGCCACCGCCGCGCCCGTACGCGAAACGGCGATCAAAACGACGCCGCCGACCAGCGCCAGAGGGAAGACGCCGGCGTGCAGCCAGCCGCGCATCCTCGGCTTCAGCGCAGCCGCCGCCCGCTCCACCCCGCCCTCTGGGGCAACAGCCGGCCGGCCTGTTGCGACGGGAGACGCGTCCCTCGCGGGGATACGCAGGGTGCCGGGCGGGTCGCCCGGGCCGGGCTGGGGCTCCCGTCCGTGGGACGGCGGCTCAGTGCCTTCGGCGATCATGCGCTCATATTCTTGGAAGGGCGGAAGTGTGCGGTCGGGCGCGGCATCGCTGACCGCGTATCAGGAGGCGGCTGTGTGCAGGGGTGCGTTGCGGCGGTGTTCGGCGTTGATGCGCTGGGCTTCCTCGAGCTGGTCCTCGAGGGCGATGATGCGGCACGCGGCCTCGATCGGGGTTCCCTGGTCGACGAGTTCCCGGGCGCGGGCGGCGATGCGCAGCTGGTAGCGGGAGTAGCGGCGGTGTCCGCCTGCGGAGCGCAGCGGGGTGATGAGCCGGTGTTCGCCGATGGCGCGCAGGAAGCCCGGCGTGGTGCCCAGCATCTCGGCGGCCCGGCCCATGGTGTAGGCGGGGTAGTCGTCGTCGTCGAGACGGCCGTACGAGTCGTCTGCTGTCATCTGACCTCTCTGTGGCACGCGTGGAGGGCCCTGGCGCCGTGCGGCGCCAGGGCCCGAAGGAACTGCTACACCATCTGCCGGCCCTACTTCTGCGCCGGCCTTCTGTCTGCGCACGCCCGACCGGAATGCTGTCGGGAATGCTGGGATCGCGGTTGCTCGACCGGAGACCACCTCACTATCGATGTCCTGCGGTACCCGGACTCAACAAGCCGCCCGGGCGATCCTGATGGCGCTCAATTCCTCCGTTCATTCCCTCAATGCTGGTACTGCTCTACTGCGTACTGCTGGTGATGCGACCTGCTCCGTGGCCTGTCACAGCGCCACTCTTCGGCAGCCAGCCCCGTCGCCCGTCCTGCGTCTGCTCTGGCTTAGAACCCCACTGCCGAACCTCCCGGTGCGCGCGTCCGCAGCCGACGCCTTCACCGAGGTACTGCTTACTGACTGCACTGCTGGGTACTGCGAACTTCACTTGCGGGTACTGCTCACGGCGGCCCCTGATCACTGCGGGCCACCCGGTCCGGTCGTCAGCCCCGTCACCGTCCTGCAACCCTGGCTCCGGAACTCCACCACCGCACCGTCCTGCACACTGCAACTACTTACTGCTGCCCGGCAGTTCGTGTCTGCCAGGCCCTGCTGTCTCTCTGGCTACGAGAGAAACCATAACCACACCACTGCCCAATGTCTACTCCAGCCAGCACAGGTTTTCTGCGTGTTCGACGAGGAGGTATCGACCTCGAGCAGCAATAAGGGCGCCAGATGGAGTCGCCGCCCAGACCGAGGAAGGCCAAGAGCGCCATCGGGAGACCGGACGGCGCACACGCGAGGCGTCGCGGTCTCGTTGGCCCGCGCGGCCCCGGCCGCGCGGGCCAAGCGATGTCATGGCTGCCCGCCCCCTGAGCCCCGAGGGCAGGCCGTCACGGCAAAGCGACGGACCAGGGGGAGCGCGCTGCCTGCTACTAGGGGCGGCGACTGGTGGCGTGCCCACCGGGGCCGCCGGACAGGACGATGCGGACCGTGACGTGCTTGCCGACCGGCTCCCGCTCGGTGGACAGGGTTCGGCGACCGCCTTGACGATCTCCAGCCGTGCTGGCCGATCCGGTCGCAATCGGCGGCCCGGACAGCGTGCACGATGTGGTCGCTGCCCCGCACGACAACGTCCACGGCGCGGGCGTGGATGCGCAGTCCCAGCAGGACCAGGCCGGGCAGGCGGAAGACGCTGAACGTCACTTCTGGTGGAACCCGAGCTGGTGGTGCAAGTCGGCGTCGCGTCGCCCGCGATGCCTCCGGCCGGTGGGGCCATTCCGCACGCTGGTGCCACGCCAGCTCCGGCCTCTCCCCCGTCGGCCCCGCCTGACGCCGCCGCCGCACTGAGTGACTTGTGCAACTGTGATGCGAAGGTTTGCGTGTGGTCGGGTTTCGGGGGTAGTTGAACGCCCTTAGCCGGGTTGCTCAGGACGAGGGTGGCGGTATGGAGCCAGTGGTGCGCGAAGACGAGGATCAGTCGCTGGCCGGCCGTCCCCTACTGTCCGCGGTCGCCCTGGAGGGCGGGGAGCGGATCGGTGAGGCCCGGGATGCGGCCCGGCGTTTCATGATCGGGGTGCAGGCCGTTCACGGGATCCCGGTGTCGGAGCGTGCGATGGGCCTGGCGGAGCTGGTGGTCAGCGAGCTGGTGACCAACGCGCACAAGTACGCGCCCGGCCCGTGCCTGCTGGATCTGGAGGTCAGCGACGGCGCTGTGGAAATCAGCGTCTGGGACAGCGATCCGGCCCTGCCGGTGCCCCAGGAAGCCGATCCGCACAGGGTCGGCAAGCACGGCCTGGAGATCGTGATGGCCGTGTGCCGCAGCTTCGAGATCCGCCGCGAGCCGGTGGGTAAGCGCGTCAAAGCCACCATCGTGCTGGCCGACGATCCCGGCGGACACCCGGCAGGCCGGCTGATGTGACCGGCCCGGTTACCAGCCGCTTCCCAACCGCCGGTGCTGCACCTCAGTGCCCTGATGCCGCGGCACGGGCGCGGCGGCCCCGCCGACGCGCAACACCCTGAGCGCGCCCCGATCCCGGCTGCGTCCGCGCCGCCCAGACCGCCCTCCCCCCTGCCCAAACGCGCCGAGCACCTGGCCGCCCAGGGCGTCCTGCCGCACTGGCTGCCCGCCGCCGTGCACGCCGAACTGTCGGCCAGCCCCCAAGGGAGGGCTGCCAGTGCTGGAGTCCCTCCCATGGTGGTGCATCCGGATCCGGCGCGCTGGCCGGCCCGCCGCAGCCGGGCACTCTGTCCAAGGTCGACGGCGGCGGTCGCGTACAGGGAGCTGGCCGGCCAGGTGCCGGGTCCGTCTACAAGGTCAAGGGCAGCTTCAAGGGCCGCGTCGCCACCGGCCTGGCCTCCACCGCCAAGGGCGTCGCCCCGGGCGCCCCCATCTCCGCCAACGGCCCCAGCGACGTCCTTGGCGGGCAGCACCTGCTTCCCAAGCGCTCCACACCCGACCCTCACCACTACCCCTACGTCCCCAAAAGCCCGTCCTCTCGGCCTGCTGGCGGCCAGCAGTGGCCTCTCTTGCTTCGCCCGACAAGCCAGTCACAGAGCCCGCCATCACGACCAGGAAGGCGACCAGCTTGCCCTCCCACTGGCGGACGCTCCTCCTGCCACGCAGGGGGTCCGTTCAGTGCGTGCGCTGTGTCCGAGCTGGCCGCCCCTCCACGCACTCGGCCCGGGGGCCCTCTGCGTGGAGGTCCCCGGGCCGCAGCGGGCCGCAGCGCCTTCGAGGCGCGCGGACCGGTCAGATGATGGTGAGTGTGCTCGCGCCGTCCAGTTGGGTCAGCCCAGCCGGGGTGAGGCAGGGGGTGAGGTTGGTCAGGTCTGGGACGATGGCGACGGTGACGTTGACCAGATGGCCGGCGTAGCGGCCGCTTTGCACCGTGCCTACCGACGTGTAGACCTGGGTCAGGCCGGCGGCGCTGATGTCGACGCCTGTGACTTGCACGGTGGACTGCTGGGTGCTGCCGTCGACGAGGCGCCAGACCAGCTTGGCGGTCGCGGTACTCGGGAACGCAAGGCACGTGGCGTTGGGGATGGTGCTGCCTTCGCTGTAGGTCACCGAGGTGACGCCGTCGTTCACCGGGCAGGAGCCGTACGATCCGTTCGACGCGTAGGTGACGGTCTGCGGGACGAGCTGCTTGAGTCCGGGGCTGTATGTGGTGAGCTGTTGGCCTACACACGTGATCGGTGGGGCGGCCGATACCGTTCCGGCCCACAAGGGGCACGAGAGCAGGGCTGCGAGGGCGGCGATGGCCACTCTGCTGAGCTGGCGTTTCATGATTTCCCTCTCGTTTTCGTGCCCCCTGGCCGCCAGCGCTACCGGTCTTCTGTGCTTCTCCGCCTCTGCGGGTGTGAGGGGTGAGGCCGAGGTGAATGCGGCCTGGGGGCGACCCTCAGTCTGCGCCGCTCCCCACTGCACAGACATGGCCCGACAAGGGGGTGGCAGCACCCCTCGTATGGAGGGCGCGCGCACCCCCCACGACGGGTCACCCAGGGGGTGAGTCTTTCGCACCGTCCCAGTCGGCATCGGCACGTACGGCGAGGTGTCCGGTATCAGCGTGCGGCGCAGTCGGCTGCCGTCGTTGCCGTTGCCGGCGACTACTCCGGGCAGCCACTGCTCCATGGTGTCGTCCAGGCTCAGCGTGCCCTCACCGACGAGCTGGAGCGCGGCCACGGCCGTGAAGGTCTTGGTGTCGCTGCCGATGCGGTAGTAGGCGTCGAAGGGCACCCGGCCCCCGTCCTTCAGGCTCGCGGTGCCGGACCGGGCCTGCGTCTCGCGCCCGGCCGCGTCCCGGGCGAGCACCGTCAGCCCGGTGGCTCCCGTGTCCCGTACCGTGTCCGCGTCCCGCTGCAGCCGTGCGGTTCTGGCCCGACTTTCCGTGGCGAGATGACAGTGGGTGTCGTCAGCCGTATGGGATTGGGTGCGCGGAGAGTTCTGCGGCCATCGCCTTCGGAGGATCGATCGTCCATGTCGCAGTACCCTCCCTGACCAGCGCCCTGGCGGAGACGCTTGTGGACCTCGCCTGGGGCACGCGCTGTACGGGTTCGCGCGGTGGGCCGACGACATTCGTCGAGAGTGCAGATGATGATCACATGGATCAGGACGATGCGGTGAAGGCACCGGAGGGTGTCGCCGCGTGGTGGATCGACTGTCGGACATCCAGCGTGGAGACTTCCGGCGGGTGATCGAGGCAACGACGGCGGCCGAGACCGATCCCGGCCGCCGTGAATTCCTGGAAGCGTTCCCGGACGGCTTCGGTCTCGTGGAGTAGCTGTCAACCGGCTCAGGTTCGGGACGCGAGGAGAACTCGCTTCCTCGGGAACGCAAAGCCGAAGCCGGGCAGCCGGGCAGATTGGCGCCGTCCAGAAGCGCGTTCTGTCGCCGGACGTACTCGGACAGTCGCAACGACGGATGGCGAAACGGGTCTTCGAACCATGCACGCTCCGGGCTCTCCCACCAGTTCCGCAGCCACCACGGCCGAGGGTTCGGTACAGCCCGCCGGCCGGCCAGCTTGCGAGGGCGTACGGTCGGCGAGGCTCCGGCGGCCGACGAGCGGCCGCCGGTCAGGCACTGCTCAGACCAGCGCCTTCTTGTAGAAGATGCTGGAACGCCGGTCGCCCTCCACACCGGTGGCGAAGCCGATGAAGAGGCGCGCCTCACCGGCGTCGGTGCGGTAGATCGCCAGGCCCTCGGGCTCGCGGTGGTAGAGGGTGGAGCCGGCCTTGGTGAGGGCGGGACCCTGCTGCACGGTGCCCGTGTTGATGTCGACGCTGGTGACATAGGAGTTGCCGTCACCTGTGGGGGTGCCGTCGCCCGGGTACGCGTCGCCCGTCAGGTAGTACATGTACGAGCCGTACAGGGTGTAGCCCTGCGGCGTGCCGGGGATCGTCGGCTGCTTGAAGTCGACCAGCGGCGCACCGAAGTCGCGCGTCCTGAAGGCGGAGAGCGGGTACACGGCGATGCGCCTGCCGGCGCTGGTGTGGTACCGCACGATCATGCGCTGGTGGACCGGGTCGACGGAGCAGGTGTACTCGGTGGCGCCCGGGATCGGCCGGTGGGCGACCGAGGCGGCCGGCGAGCCGAGGGTGGCGCCGCCGACGTAGTCGATGGGGGCCAGGGCGGTGCCGTAACCCCCGGTGTTGGCGGCGCACTCGATCCACAGTTCCGTGCCGGAGCCGCTCGGCAGCGCCGCGAAGGCGACGCCGTGGCCGAAGCCGTCGAGGTGCATGTACGAGAGGTGGTTCCCGTCGAAGTCCATCTTGTTGATGCACAGGTCACCGGCCGAGTCGGGGCTTCCGCTGTGCTTGGTCGCCACGAAGAGGAACTTGTTCACCCAGTCGAAGGCGAAGCTCTGCTGGACCCGGGCGCCGTGCGTGTTCTTCGAGCGGAACAGGTCGTACGACGGCTGGGTGAGATCGAACCGCTGGGTGGCGGGCACGGCGGCGGAGGCGCTCTGCGCGCCGAGTCCGAGCGCGGGGAGCGGGGCGCCGGCGCCGGTACGTATGAGGGCGCGGCGCGAGAGGGGGGAGCCGGGAGAGCGGTTCACGGGTGAGTCCAGGGCATGAGCGGTGCAAGGGACACGAGATGTTGTCCGTCGCCCCGGTGACGCGACGGGCCGGACCGGCGGAGGGAGTTGGGGGCCGGGCCTCCGGTCCCCACGGCCGGCACCCCACGCCGCTCGGTCAGTTGCTGTTCTCGGGCGCCACCGCGCACTTCCGCGTCGAGTCGTACGAGAGTTGCGGGCCCGGGCGACCCGCGTGGACTCCCACGACCGGAGCCTCGACGCGACGCGGCCGCGCGCCATGGTGCTCAGCCACCGCGAGTGGGTCGAGGTGGACCGAGGCCGTGAGATCCACCGGCACGGCCGGCGGCGGCTCTTCGCGGAGTCCGACGCCGTGGTGTGTCCCGTCACCCCGACCCCCGCGTTCCCGCACGACCACCACCCCGATCCACGAGAGCGCCGGATCGACGTCGACGGCGTCGCGTATTCGTACTTCGACCAGCTCGTCCGGGCCGGGCTGCCCACGATGCCCGGTCTGCCCGCCACCGCGGTCCCTGCGGGCCGCTCCCCCTGAGGGACTGCCGGTAGGAGTGCAGACCATTGGCCCGATGTTCGAGGACCGTACCCCGCTGCGCCTGGCCGAACTGCTCGACCAGCCATCCACGAGGTGGTCGAGACCCCGCAGGTGGCGGTCGTGGTCGACGTCATGCGTGCGTTCACGGTGGCCGCCTGGGCTTTCGGCCTGGGTGCGGAGAAGATCGTGCTCGCCGGGTCGCCGGACGAGGTCCGGGCGCTCAAGGGCCGGCATCCGGACTGGGTGGCGATCAAGGACGGTCCGCCCGCGCCCGGGTTCGACGCCGTCAACTCGCCGGGCTTGCTGCGCTCCTTCGACCTCGCTGGGCGGACCGTCGTACAGAAGACCACGGCCGGGACGGTCGGTGCCCTCGCGGTCAAGGACGCGCCGCTGGTGCTGTGCACCGCGTTCGTGGTGGCCGAGGCGACGGCGTCGCTTCTGCGGTCGTCCGGGTCGGGCAGCGTCACGTTCGTGGTCACGGGCGAGGACGGGCGAGCCGACGAGGACCTGGCGTGCGCGCAGTACGTCGCTCGCCGGGCCACCGGGGCGGCGGCGGATGCCGCGGAGTTCCTCCGCCGCGCCGCCGCTTCGCGTGCCGCCGCCGAGCTGACCGCGGGCGTGCGCCGGGGAGCACACGCCGATGACGTGGCCCTCTGCCTCGAGATCGACCGCTTCCCTTTCGCCATGGTGGCGGTCGCGGAAGGGCCGCTCATGGTCCTCCGCCCGCGCACCGTGCGGTGACGACTCCGACCGAGCGGCTGGTCCGGGGGACGGCCCACCGTCCGTGCCACCGCTCACGCTCTCGGTACGCTCGCGTGCATGGGGTTGGACATCACCGTGCTGATCGCCGACTGGGCATGGCTGGGCGGCGTCCCGCCGAGGGAGCGGCTGTCACGGCTGCGGGAGGCCTGGTACGCCGACGAGACGGGACTGTGGGACGACGGCGCGCCGGCCCCCGAAGGGGACTGGGTGTGGCCACGGGGGCGCCACAGCGCCTCCTTCGCCGTCTACGAGTTCCGGGGCACCCTCGGCTCGTTCAAGCCGCACTTCTGGGCCGTGGAGCGCTGGGAGTCCGTGCGTCACCGTGCCGACCCGCCGGTGCGGACCGCGGTGGACCCGCTGCTGCTCGGGCTGGTCCGCGAAGGGGTGGACGACACGAGCGGACACGCGCGACCGGGGTTCTTCGGTACCGACCCCGCCGCCACCCGCGGTCTGCTGCTGGCCCATCCGCCCGACGGTGTGCGGGAACTGGCCGCCCGGTGGGACGGGGCCCGGCGCCGGCTCGGCGGGCTGCGTGCCGCCTTCGACGAGCACGCCGCCGCTCCCGGCGGGTGGGTCGGCGACTTCGACGGGTTCACCGGCCTGCTGACCGACTGGGGTGACGTGCTGTCCGAAGGCGCCCGGCGGGGCTGGGGGGTCGTGGGCGTGAGCGGGTAACGCGTGGTCCGGCACCCGTGCCGTCCACCGCCTTCCCTCAGCTCGATCCCAATGCCCATGGTGCGCAAGGCTAGTGGCCACCTCCGACAGGCCGGACGCGGCGCCCGTACCGCCTGGCCGTGCCGCTGAGGCGGCGGGTGGGAGGGCGGACGGCGGTCGCACGCCAGGGTGCGGTGGTCGCCGAGTTGCTCCCTCCGGCAGGGGCCCACTGGCTCCAGGAGAAGGCCCGCGAGGTCCGCCAGGGGTTCATGGACCCGAAGCAGAAAGCGGCGTTCGAGGAGTTCCTCGCCCGGCAGAGGCACTGAGCGGCGCCCCTCCTGCCGTACGGCGCTGGGCGTGGGCGGCACCCGGTCACTGCGGGCAGCCGCCGGCGCAGAGCACAGCGACCGTCCCGCCGACGCCGTCACCGGCCGCTGAGGGGACGATGTGGCTGATGGTGACCGCGGGGATCCCGCCGGCCTCCCGGGGCAGGGAGGCCGCCACGGCCTGGGGGACGAGGGCGGAGAAGGCCGCGGTGGTCATGAGGACGGCTGCCACCACGCGCTGGCACGGACGCATCAGGACTCCTCGATCGGTGATCGGCCGACGACGTACGGCGGCCGGACGTCTCCCCGGCCGGCTGGTCGAGGGCGGGGGACGAGAGTACGGCGGCTCTCCGTGCGCCGCGCCCGCTCCCGCCGGATTCAGGACATGGCGCTCTTCCGCTCGCCGTCGCTCAGGGGCGGGCCCTGCAGTCGCGGCTTCTTCGGGCCGAACAGCATCGGTAGGAGCATGTCGGGCGAGAACAGGCGAGTGGGTCGCTTCTCCAGGCTCATCACATCCAGCAGGGCGCCCAGTGCACGCGGATGGGCGGCGCCGGTCTCGACGGCACGGTCGACGTAGCGGGCCAGCAGCCGCTCGGCTCCGGTGAGCGGAGTGTCCGTCGCACCGGGGTAGAGGGCGTCCTGTCCCACCGCCAGGTCCCAGGCCGCGCCGACCGGACGGGCCACGGCGCGCTGGAGGCGCCTCGCGGTGCCGGGGGCGGTGATGCTCGTGGTCCTGAGGACGGCGCGTACCGCTAGGGCACACTGCGCGCCGACCGTGAGGCCGTGGCCGTACACGGGGTTGTAGCCGGCGACGGCGTCTCCCAGGACCACGAACCCGGCGGGCCACTGCCTGGCCTTCTCGTAGTAGCGGCGGGTGTTGGCGGTGGACCGGGAGGTGGCCACGTCACCCATTGGTTCGGCCTCCTCGAGGAGTTCGCCGATGACCGGGTCGCCGAGGCCTCGTGCGAAGTCGACGAAGGCCTCGGGGTCGCCGCTGGGCTCACCGCCCCGCGTGCCGGAGAGGGTGACGATCCACCGGCCGTCCTCCACGGGCAGGATGATGCCGCCCCGGCCCGGCGCCTTCGCGGGGTTGGCCTGGACGTTCACGATCGGAAAGGCCAGGTCGGCGGTGGTGTGAGGGGCGCGGAAAACGCGGGTGGCGTAGGTGACCCCGGCGTCCACCGTCCGTTCGGCGGGCTGCGGCAGGCCCAGTTCCGCCAGCCAACGCGGGGTGCGGGAGCCGCGCCCCGAGGCGTCGACGACCAGGTCGGCCGGCAGCGTCGACTCCCCGTCGCCGTCACGGACGCGGACCGCGGTGACGCGGGTGTCGTCGCCCGCCAGTCCGAGTGCCGTGGTGTCCTGCCGCAGGGTGATGCGCTGGTCGGCGAGGACATGTGCGCGCAGCACGGCGTCCAGCAGATCGCGGGAGCACACGAGGTTGCGGTGGTGAGTCGCCAGGAACCGCCTGAACCAGACCTCGTTGGGCGCCCGGGAGACCATGTCGCCCATGATGTGCGCCAGGCGTCCGCCGCGGGCGACGACCTCGTCGACACTGCCCGGCAGCAGTTCGCCGAGGGCCCGCACTCCCCCGCTCCACACGAGGTGCGCGTGCCTGGCCTGCGGAACGCCCCGGCGGGCTGTCGGTCCGTCGGGCAGGACGTCACGCTCGACGAGGACGACGTCGGCGAACTCCGCGAGGGCGGCGGCGGCGAACAGGCCGGTCGCGCTGGCCCCGATGACAACGGCTGTGGGGCGGCTCGTGCTAGGAGGCATCTGTGTTGGCGCTTTCTGTTCTGGTCACCCGTCGAAGGATGCCGTCGATGAGGCGGGGGTGCCGCAGGCTCTGGGAGATCTCGTCGATGTGGTCGCTGACATCGGCGCCCAACTGCTGCTTCTCGAAGGTCACCCGGGCCGGCGACTCGTCGCGGTGGGCTTGGAGGGCCGCCCGGACGGTCACGGCCCCGGCGAGACCGCGTGCCCCGGCTTCGTCGAGGCCGGGCGGCGCGGCGTCCCGCGCCCGCCGATGGAGGTCCCGGTCCAGGTAGGGGGCCAGGATGCGCAGGGCGTCGTGGATCCTCTGCTGGCGCTGTACCAGGCGCAGGCCCAGGGGCATCCGGCGCCCCCGGGCGGTGACGGGCGACGGCACCACGTCGCGCAGGGCCGACCACAGCGGGCGCAGCTGCCGGTACTCGCGCCGCTCGCGCAGCCGGTTCTGCACGGAGGGCCCGACCTGGGGCACGATGAACCCGACGGCGACGAGGATCGCTTCCAGGAGGGCGAACGGCGGTGCGACCCGGGTGCTGAGGCCGTCCCAGTCCTGGCCCGACCAGCGCGCACCGAGCGCGAGCGCCTTCGCCGCGTCGAAGAGGACGCCCGAGGCGAAGCCCATCTGCAGGCAGACGACACCCGACTTCAGCCAGCGGTTCTCGATCCTCGGCCACCACTTCCACAGCATGTAGGTGGCGACCAGGGACGACACCATGTGCGCGAGCAGGTACAGCAGGATGTGCTCACGCATCCAGGGCGTGCCCGCGTAGTAGGTGTCGAGGTCGTAGATCCGTGGTTCCGGCACGTCGGCGAGCAGGAACGTCGTCCACAGGCCCACGACGACCCCGGCGTAGATCCAGTAGACGTTGCGCATCCGCTGCCGGCGCCGCGGGGACGGCTCCTCCCTCCACCGCATGATCATCGTCAGTCCGGTGGCGCAGAAGGCGGTCAGGAAGCTGTACGCCCAGGGGGACGCGATGTTCGGTACTCCGGTCAGCTCGTTGAGACGGTCGATGTTGGCCGGCGTGATGACCACGAGGACGACGGTGGCGAAGCTCAGCAGCAGCGTGGTGGCGCGGACATCGGGGTCGCGCCAGGCCCGGACCAGGGTGGGGAACTTGAGCACCAGAGCGAGCAGGAGCAGCGCGGTGGGGACGGCGTAGGGGATGTGGAAAGGGGTGTTCACAGGATGCGGCCGCCGCGGTTGAGCAGCGAGAGGTTGATGCGTCCCTCGACGGTCGCGGCGCTGACCGGCCCCTCCGCGTAGCGGCCCTTCATCCAGGAGCGCACTTCCCGGCCGAAGAGCAGGCCGAAGGTCTCCGCCTCCACCTCGTGGCGCGAGACCGTCTCCGCTCGTGCCGCCACGGTGAGGACCGCCTCGCGCGGTACTTCGCTCGGCGCGAGGATCTGCTCGACGGCCCGGCGGACGGCCTCGGGGTGCTGCCGGGCGGTGAGGCTGCGGGCGGCGCCGTGCAGCCCGGCTATGTGGTGGCCTCGGTGCTCTTCCTCCTCGTGCCAGAGTTCGTGGCCGAGGATGACCAGTTGGGCCAGGGGGGCGGTGTCCTCCTCGACCACGATGATGGAGCGGTCCCCGAGGTCCAGTCGGGCACCCGACACGTCCACGTCGGCCATGTCCTTGGGGAACCTGCTGAATCTGAGGTCGATCGGCCGTCCCTTGCGGACGCTCATGGCCCGGCAGAACTCCCGCATGACGTCGCGTGGGTCGGCCGGCCGGCTGAGTGTCCTCGACGCCTCCGCACCCAGGGCGCTCAGCAGTGACCTCATGGCTTTGCCGCTCATCGCCCGCCGTCTCCCCCCTGAGGCAGCACCGACCTCAGAACTCCTTCCAGGAGGCGCTCCAGTTGCGCCCGTGGAACCGACCCGTGCATCCGCAGGTCCGAGCTGACCACGCCGTACCGGTCCAGCAGTGCCGCGACCGGGTCCACCTCCTGCAGGGCCGCCTCCGGGCCCAGGTGCGGATGCTCCAACTTGCGTGCCAGTGAGCGCAGTACGCGTGCGAGCGCCTCGTCGGCCGGCGCGGTGAAGAACGACTCCCCGCCCTCCACGCCGAAGAATCCCACCAGGTGGTGCAGGAGTTCCACGTTCGGCGTCTTCCTGCCGTCGCAGACCGCGCGGGCCCATACGTCGGAGATGCCGGTGCGTGCGGAGACCTCGGCGGCCAGATCCCTCATGATCGTGCCGTGGCGGCGCAGGTGGGCGTCGCTGAGCGCCTTGATACGTGCGCGGACCCGTTCGTTGACCGTGTCGTCGGGCGGCCTCCCGCCTGCAAGCAGCTCTCGGATGACGCTCTCGGGCAGGGCCGTCGTGGCCGCCAGCACCGGGGGATCGAGGAACTGGGCACGCGTCAGGCCCCGCTCTTCGATGGCTCGGTCCAGGCGCCGCACGGTCCGGGCCAGCGAGGTCTGCGACTCCAACGATGTGCTCCCTGATGGCCGAGGCGCCGGAACTGCGTGGCAGCGTACGCACAACTCCGCACGGTGACAACGATCGTTTATCGGCCATCAGCGATCGTTGACCGCCTCACCCACCGTGCGCGTTACGGCCGTTGCGGCGCCGTTCCGCTCCGAAATGGTGGCGCCCGCGACCGGGTCCGTCCCGCCCTGAGGCTTTCCCGCGGTGGGGCTCGTCGCCGCAGGGGGTCAGCGCAGCGCCTGCGGGCCGATGACCGCGAGGAGGCGCAGTCGCTCGTGGCTCTCGCCGCCCGGTACCGCGGTGTAGACGACGAGGCGGTGCGACTGCTCCGGGTCGAGGAGTGTCTGGCAGTTCAGTTCGAGGGCGCCGACCTCCGGATGGACGAAGCGCTTGACGTGGTGCGGACGGACACCGACCTCGTGCTGCTCCCACAGGACGCGGAACTCGTCGCTGCGGGCTAGGAGCAGTTCGGCGTATTCCGCGGCTCGGGAGCCCGGGCCCCGCAAGGTGGCCACTTCCCGGAGGCCGGACGCGAACATCCGGGAGAGGAAGGCGTGTTCCGCCGGTGCGTAGAGCTCGCGGGTCACCGGGTCGGTGAACCAGCGGTAGCCGATGCTGCGCGCCGGGCCGGTGTAGCGGGTCGTGTCCCCGGTGAGGGCGATGCCGAGCGGGGTCTGCCGCAACGTCTCCCCCAGCTCGGTGACGACCTCCGCGGGTGTGTCGCCCAGCCGGTCGAGGACGCGCAGCAGGCCGGGGCTGATGTGCTCACTGACGGCACCCGTGCCCCGGACGGGCGGGGCGTGACCGGCGAGACGGAACAGGTGGTCCCGTTCGTCGAGGGAGAGGTGCAGCCCCTGCGCCATCGAGGCGATCATGGACTCGGACGGCTGCGGACCGCGCCCGCGCTCGATGCGGGCGTAGTAGTCGGTCGACATGTGGCACAGCTCGGCGACCTCCTCCCGACGCAGGCCGCTGGTTCTGCGCCGCCGTCCGCGCGGGAGACCGACGTCCTCGGGTTGCAGCAGCTCCCGTCGGCGCCTCAGGAACGCCGCGAGCCCGGCCCGGTCGATGTCCATGCGTCTCTCCCTCTCGTACCGATCCTTTTGTAACGCGTGACCGAGCGCTCATCCACGGATCGTCGATCCCCCTCTCCGGCGCCGCCGGTCGCCGGCGCCGGGCGGCCGGCCCGCGTACGCCCCGTCCCCCGCCCCTCGGCTGACCGCAGCCCGGACCCGTTCATCAGTGGATCGAGAGGTCCTGGACAGGCCCGGTGGCCGGGGACACCTTGGGGGCGACGACATCGTGAGGGAGTGCGCCCATGCCACACCGAGACACCGACATCAGCGTTCCCGATCTGACCGGGAGGCGTGCCGTCGTCACCGGAGCGAGTGACGGGATCGGGCTCGGCATCGCCACGCGCCTGGCCGCCGCCGGCGCGGAGGTCGTGATGCCGGTCCGCAATCCGCGCAAGGGTGAGGAAGCGGTCGCCAGGATCCGGGAGCGGTCGCCCCACGCGACCGTGTCACTGCGCGCCCTCGACCTCTCCTCGCTCGCCTCCGTCGCGGAATGCGGCAAGGCCCTGCTGGACGAGGGCAGCCCCGTCCACCTCCTCGTCAACAACGCCGGCGTCATGACCCCGCCCCACCGGCAGACGACCGCCGACGGCTTCGAGTTGCAGTTCGGCACCAACCACCTGGGCCACTTCGCCCTGGTCGGCCACCTGCTGCCGCTGCTCCGTGCCGGCCGGGCCCGCGTGACGTCCCAGATCAGCGTCGCCGCGAACCGCAACGCCATCAACTGGGACGACCTGGGCTGGGAGCGTTCCTACAACGGCATGCGCGCCTACAGCCAGTCGAAGATCGCCCTCGGTCTCTTCGGACTCGAACTCGACCGGCGCTCCCGAGCGGCGGGCTGGGGCATCACGAGCAACCTCTCCCACCCCGGTATCGCGCCGACGAGTCTGCTCGCCGCCCGCCCCGAGGTCGGCCGCGCCGAGGACACGCTGGGCGTACGCCTGATCCGTGCCCTGTCCGCCTGCGGCATCGTCGTCGGCACGGTGCACACGGCGCAGCTGCCCGCCCTGCTCGCCGCCACGTCCCCCGAGGCCGTCGGCGGGGGCTTCTACGGGCCGAGGGGACCGGGGCACATGGGTGGCCCGCCGGCACCGCAGAAGCTGTACGGCCGTCTGCGCGATGCCGGGGAGGCACGGCGCGTCTGGCGGATCTCCGAGGAGCTGGCGGGCGTTCACTTCCGGGGATAGGGCGTGGCGGGACCGATGAGGTCCGCGGCGGTCCGGTCCCCGGCAACCGGATTGACGGGGCGGCAGGCCGGATCGGCGGCGACGGACCGGATTGACGGATTGGCGGCGGGGTGACGTGGGCAGGGAGGCAGATGGTGTCATGAACGCGACTACCTTCCCCCACAAGGAGGTCGACCATGCACGTCCGCACCTTGACCGGCGGCCTGGCCGCGACACTGCTGACGTCCCTGTCCCTGCTCGGTGGCCAGGCCTTGGCCGCCGTCCCGTCCGAAGGCTCCGCGCCCCCCGCTGCCGCCGCCCGGGTCCTCACCTATGACGCGAGCGGCGCCGCGGAGTTCAGGTCCGCGGTCGATCGCGGCGCGGCGATCTGGAACGAGAGCGTCGACAACGTGGAACTCCGCCCGGCCGCATCCGGGCAGCGCGCCAACATCCGCGTCCTGGCGGACAACGGCTGGCCGCGCGCCCTGCCCGGCTCCCTCGGCAACGGCACCGTCTACATCGGGCGCCAGGCCGTGAACCAGGGGTACAACACGGTGCGCATCTCGTCCCATGAACTCGGCCACATCCTGGGCCTGCCGGACCGCAAGCCCGGCCCCTGCTCCAGCCTGATGTCGGGTTCCAGCGCGGGCGTCCCCTGCACCAACCCGTACCCCAACACGGCCGAGAAGGCCGAGGTCGAGGGCAACTTCTCCGCGACCTCCCGGGCCTCGGAACCGGCCCCGAGGCCCGTCCTGGTCGGAGACTGACCGAAGACTGCGGGAGCAGCCGTGCACGACGCGCGCCTCACCTCGTGACCACGGGGTGGGGCGCGCCGTTCCGCGACGCGCCGGCAGGTGTCGTCGTCGTCGGTGAGTGGCCCATGGCCGGTCCTCACACCGAACCGCCCCGGGCGGAAACGTATTCTCGTGCTGACCACGACAGCGAGGGACGGTCCACGTGGCAGCCAGCACACCGCAAGCGGAGCAGACCCGGACGTCGCTGAGCGCGCAGGCCCGGGAGGCCGTGCGCCGGCGCATCGTGGACCGGCGGTACCCGATGGGCGCACGTCTGGTCGAGCGGGAGGTGGCCGAGGAGCTGAGGATGTCCCGGGTGCCGGTCCGCGAGGCGCTGCGGGCGCTGGTCGCCGAGGGGCTCCTCGAACTGCTCCCGCACAGCGGCGTGCGCGTACGCCGGCTCGAGCGGGCCGACGTCCGGTACCTGTACGAGGTGTGGGAACCGCTGGCCGTCCAGGCGTCGAGGCTGGCAGCGCGACAGGTCGCCGCCGCGGACGGTCCGCCGCCGGAGCTGACGGCGCTGCACGCGTCGCTGTCGCGAGCCGAGGAGGCCGCCGACCAGGACGAGGGCGCCCGCGAGGTGGCGGCGCACACGGAGTTCCACGAGCGGATCGTGGCCCTGTCGGGGAACCCGCTCCTGACCCGCACCATGGAGCAGCTCGGCTGGCAGCTGCAGTTGCTCTTCGGGATGCGCGCCGAGCCCGCCCACATGCGGGCCCAGCACGCGGAGATCTTCCGGCACATCGCCGCGGGCGACGACGAAGCGGCCGCGGCGAGCACCTTGCTGCACGTCCGGGACAGCCGGGCCGTGGCACTGCGCTCCCTGTTCGGGGACACCTCTTTGTATACCAAGTAAGTCGCGGCGTCCGACCATCCCCCTCCGCCACGCGTCCGAACCCCCACAAAGTCTCCGCACTGTCGACCTTTACGCCACGGTCTCCGGCCCTGCGGCACCTCACCCTTGCCGACCCGTGCTCCTTGGTATACAAAATGACGCCAGTATCTCCCGTGACTCCCCCTGTCCGGGTGGCTGTCGATCGCCTCCAGGAGCCCGCATGTGCGTCGAACCCTCCGAGCCCCCGTCCAGCAGGCTGACCCGGCGGGGCGTGCTCGCCGCGTCGGCGGCCCTCGCCGGCACCGCGGCCGCCCTCGGAGCCGCAGCCCCGGCGACCGCGGCGGCGCATCGGCGTCCGCCGCGCACCGGCGACCTGGTCGTCGAGGGCGGCACCCTGCTCGACCCGGCGACGGGCGAGGTCACCGAGGACGCCGTCGTGGTCGTCCGCGACGGCGTGGTGCGTGCGGCCGGCGCCCGCGGCCGGACCAACGTCCCGGCCGGGGTCCCGCGGCTGGACGCCCACGGCCAGTGGGTCCTGCCCGGTCTGATCGACGCGCACATCCACCTCAACACCGCGGCGGAGGCGCGAGAGGCGGTCGGCAAGGGCGCCACCAGTGCGCGCAGCGGGTCCACGAACTTCTTCCAGGACATCGCCGTGCGGGAACTGGCCCGTCGGGCGCCCACCCTGGCGCCCCGGCTTCGGGCCGCGGGAGTGTTCGTCACACCGGACCTCGGCGACACCGTCCTCGCCGACCCGGCACTCACCGGGCTGGCCGGTTCGAAGGACGGCGTGCGCACCCCCGAGGCCCTGCGCCATGTCGTACGGACCAACCTGGCTCGCGGCGCGGACGTCATCAAGACGCGGGTGAACGAACGGGCCGGACTGCCCGACCAGGACCCGCTCACGCAGGTGTACTCGCACGCGCAGCTCAGCGAGGTGGTCGCGGCCGCCCGTGCCGGTGGCAGCGGCGTCCTGTGCCACAGCTACAGCGAGCGCGGCTGCCACGACGCGGTGACGGCGGGCATCCGCTCCCTGGAGCACGGTGTGTTCGTCACGGAGCGCACGCTGCACGAGATGCGCCGCAG
Organism: Streptomyces sp. NPDC041968; assembly: GCF_055589025.1. NCBI lineage: Bacteria > Bacillati > Actinomycetota > Actinomycetes > Kitasatosporales > Streptomycetaceae > Streptomyces > Streptomyces sp. NPDC041968. Next base: position 405,435 of record NZ_JBVJCB010000002.1, read on the forward strand.
GGGTACGTGGTTCACCCCCACCCTCACGGCCATCGCGGGCCTCGCGATGTCGGCGGATCCGGTGCTCGCCGAACGGGGCCGCACCTACCTGCCGGTCCTGAAGCGGGCGGTGCTCGCCGCGCACGAGACCGGTGTGCCCCTGGTGGCCGGCACCGACTCCTCCGGCGGCTCGGTCGACCCCGTCGGCCGCGAGGTGGAGCTGATGCACGCGGCCGGCCTGTCACCGCTCGACGCGATCCGCACGGCCACGACCCAGGCGGCGAAACTGCTCGGCCTGGAGGGTACGGCGGGCCGGCTGACCCGCGGTCACGCGGGCGACCTGATCCTGGTCGCCCGCGACCCACTGGCCGACCTGGGCGTGCTCTCCGCCCCGACCCGCGTGGTGCGTTCGGGCATCCCCCACTGACCGCGTCCCGCGTCGAACGGCGTGGAAGACGACTGCACCGACCCCCGCCCCTCTCACCCTCCTGGAGAACGGCATGACTCCGCCCTTGACCCGACGCCACGTCATCGCGGGCGCGGCCTCGCTCGGCGGCACCGCCGCCCTCGCCTCCACCACGGCACAGGCCGGACAGACGGCACCGGACCCCGCCCGCTCCGCGCGGAAGGCCGTCGTCTTCCGCGACGTGCGGCCCTTCGGCAGGCGGGACGCGGTCGACCTGACGGTCATCGACGGTCGGATCTCCGACCGGCCCGCGCCCCGGGGCGCGAAGGTGGTGGACGGTGCCGGACGGATGGCCCTGCCGGCGCTCGTCGACGCGCACATCCATCCCGACAAGACGAGTTGGGGCGGCACGTGGGTGTCGCGCCGGCCCGCGGCCTCCATCGCCGACTACTGCGCCCAGGACGTCGACCTGTACCGCTCCCAGCGGCGCCCCGTCGGGGAACGGGCCCACGCCCTGATGGCGCACGCCGTGACCCGCGGGACCCGCGCGATGCGGGCCCACGCGGACGTGGCGCCCGCCTACGGTCTGGCCGGTGTGGAAGGCGTGGCCGAGGCCCGGGAGCGCCTCGCGGACGCGCTGGACGTGCAGATCGTGGCGTTCCCCCAACACGGCGTGGTCCGTACCCCCGGCACGGCTCAGCTGCTGGCGACCGCGGCGCGCGAGGGTCTGGTCGACCTGATCGGCGGCATCGACCCGATCAGCTTCGACCAGGCACCGGAGGAGCAGCTCGACCTGGTCTTCGATCTCGCGGACCGGCACGGCGTCGGGGTGGACATCCACCTGCACGACCGCGACGAGAAGGGCACCCGGGTGCTGCGCGGCATCATCGAACGCACCCGGGCCCTGTCCCTGCGGGGCCGGGTGACGGTCAGCCACGTCTTCTGCCTGCCGTTCCTCGCCGAAAGCGAGCTGCGGTCGACGGCCGAGGACCTGGCCGAGCTGGACATCGCCCTGACGACGGTCGCGCCGAACGAGTCCCTGGTACTGCCCGTGACCACGCTGCGCGAGCACGGGGTACGGGTCGGGCTCGGCTCGGACGGCGTGCGCGACTCCTGGAGCCCCTTCGGGAACGCGGACATGCTCCACCGCGCCCATCTGCTGGGCCGGGTCACCGACGTACGCCTCGACGAGGAGCTGTCCTCCTGCTACACCACCGGGGCGCACGGGGGCTCCGACGTGATGGGCCTCTCCCGGGCCGACCTGGAACCGGGTTCGCCGGCCGACTTCGTGCTGCTGCGTGGCGAGTGCCTGCCGCAGGTCGTGGTCGACATGCCCCAGCGCGACATGGTCGTCCACGGAGGCCGGGTGGTCGCCCGCAACGGCGAGCTGCTCTGAACGGGCCCCCGGAACCCACGCCCCGCCCCACGGACGACGGACGGCACCGGCTCGCACCGGCCGCGATGGTGCGGTGCGGTGCGGTGTGTTCCAGGGTGTCGGGGCGTCGGGACATCAGGGCGGAAGCCGGTGGGCCTCCTCCGCGTCGAGGGACGCGAGTCCCTCCTCCCAACGCCGGCGGCGCTCGTCCTCGCTCTGTTCCCACCAGGGGGTGCCCCGCTCCCCCAACGCGATCTTCGACCGGTGCACCCTCGCCCGCGCATTGCGCTCGGCCTCCGGGTCGCCGGCGGTCGTGGCCGAACGCACCGCGCGACGGGCCGACATGAGGTGACGCCGCAGCCGGGCCGCCGTCTCCTCGGGTACCGATGGGTCGGTCGCCCGCCACTTGCGTCCCCGCACGACGACGAACCGGCCGTCGGGGGTCTTGTCCGGCGGCTTCTTCGCTTCCACACGGGCCATCCTGCCCCGCGCTTCTCGACACCACCGGCACCGACGTGCCCGCCGGCCCGGTGCTCGACAGGGTCTTGAGGGAACCTAGCCGACAGCGGCGTCCTCCACCGTCTCGCGCACCTTCAGGATGGTGTCGACGCCGGTGAGTTCCAGGATCCGTTGCAGTTGGGCCGTCGGCGCGGCCACGCGCAGATCGGTGGCCAGGTGGCTGTGGATCAGGAGGTTGAGAAGTGTCGAGTCCGCGAACGCGATCCCGGAAGCGTCCACGACCACCTTCTCGTGCTTGGCCGCCGCCACCTCCATCGCCTCCGCCAGCGGCGTGATGGAGTGCATGTCGTAGGAGCCGTTCGCTACGACGACCCACGCGCCGTGCCACTCGTACTGCACCACCGCCGCCCCGCCCGCAACGCGCACGCCGGTCGGTACGGCCGGCATCCCCCGCTCACCGTCGGCATCGACCGCTCGTCCGTGTGTCGCGGCCTCTGTTCCGGCCTCGTCGATAGACACCCTCGGGTCCCTCCTGTGATTCTCCCGTGGGGGATCGCGCCATCCATTACGCGAAAAGTATGTCACGTATTCTGCATCAGGCAAAGATGGTCCTACAATGCTGTGCATGGTTGGAGTATCTGAGTCGCACAGCGGATGGACGTTCATCACCAACCACGCGCGCGTACTGGCGGCCATCGCCGACAACCCGAACATCCGGATCCGCGACATCGCCGCCCACTGCCGGCTCACGGAGCGCGCCGTCCAGCGGATCATCTCCGATCTGGAGCAGAACGGTTACCTGTCCCACACCCGCGACGGGCGCACCAACACCTACCGCATAGACCCGGACAAGGTCCTGCGTCATCCGGCCGAGGCGGGCCTCACCGTGGCCTCACTGCTCTCCCTGCTGGTCCAGGACGAGACCGACCGCATCGGTCAGACGGGCCCGCAGTCCCTGATGGACGCCAGCAGCGCCCGCTGACGACCGTCCGGCAGGGCCCCCGCCGGACCGGCCCTCACCCCCGGTTCCGGGCGGACCGTCGACAGGCGGCTCCAGCTGCGGGAGTACGTCCCCGCCCCCGTGACCACCGGGCGGCGACCACCCAGAAGCGGTCGACCAGGCTGCCGGCGGCGCCGTCAGGGCGGGGGAGAAGACCACCGCGGGCATCGCGGCCAGCGGTGCCGGGCCGGGGCCGTCGGGCATCTCGGTGGCGAACCCGGACATCAGCCACGGTCCCGCTCCCCCGCCGGCTTCGGGTGCGCCGAGGAGACGAAGAGGCAGAACGGATGACCCGAGGGATCCGCGAGGACGTACAGCGGCTCCTCCGGATCGTCGGAGCGGTCGAGCAGGAGTTCCGCACCCAGCGACTCGGCCCTCAGACGCTGGCGCGCCAGCGCCGCGGAGTCCGGCACGGTGAGATCGAGGTGCGCCTGCATCGGAACGTCGTGCAGCGGCCACGTCGTGCGGGGGAGCCGGTCCACCCGCTGGAAGGCGAGGCGGTTCGTTCCGTCGGGCGTGCGCAGTACGAGCCAGTCGGGTGTGTCCGGCGCGCCGTCGGCCGGGGGCTCGTCCCCCGGCCGGTACGTCAGACCGAGCAGCTTCCGGTAGAACTCGGCCAGTTGCCTGGCATCGGTGGTGTCCAGCACGGTCTGCAGCAGCCGGGGGCACTCGTCCATGGATCCTCCGCGTCGCCTGTGTGTTCCGCCCCCCTGCCGGTTCCCCGTCGGAGGCGTTACCCACACGGCCGGACCGTCGGGCGTCCGGGGAGGGCGCGGCCGCGGGTGCGCGGCGGCCACCCTCGGCGCCACCCACTCCCCCCGAGTGCCCCGGGCCTCCCGGCCGCCTCGTGACGCCCGCGGGTCGGGGACGGGGCGTCGCCGGGTCCGGGCCTAGAATCGGCGGCGTGGACATTCCCGAGGACCTGATCGTTCTTGAGCGGGCGGCGGAAGAGCAGCGTGCCCGGCTCGCCGGACTCGACGGCGAGGAGTTCGACGCGCAGCACCGGGCCTGGCGTGCGGCGACCCAAGCCGCGCAGGCCGCGATCGCCGACCACGCCACGGTCAGCGGCCAGTCGGCGGAAGGAGTCGAGAGGGCGGTCAAGCGCGCCGTCCGGCAGGCGGAGGAGGATCCCGCCGGATAGCCCGGCGGGACACGGCCCTCACCCCGCCTCGGCGCGAAGGCCCCCCGAGGCGGCGCCGGGCAGCACCGGACTCATGTCGATCTTGTGCAGTTCCGCGGTCGGCATCATGGAACCCAGACGAGGTCAGACATCTTGCCGCGTCCTACCGGTCGGCTCCGTGATAACACCAGGTGACCGACTCGGAAAGGCCACGACTCCATGGGTATCTTCAGCCGCCGTCAGACCGCCGTCATCGACTCGCCGCCGGCTGTCGACTCCGACCGCCCCCTCGGGCGGACCGCGGCGACCGACGCCACGCTCGACCCGGCACTGCGGGCACTGACCGGACACTGGACCATCGACCGCCCGCACAGCCGGATCGGCTTCTCCGTGCGGCACGCCATGGTCACGACCGTCCGCGGGGCCTTCGCCGACTACGACAGCACGCTCTACTTCGACGGGGCCCGGCCTTCCGAGTCCCGGGCGGAACTGGTCATCCGCGTCGCCAGTGTCGACACGGGTGTGGAGCAACGGGACGGTCACCTCGTGGGCCGGGACTTCTTCGACGCGCGCCGCTATCCGGAGATGACCTTCCGCAGCACCTCCACGGTCCACGAGGCGGGTGAGAGCTTCCGCATGACGGGGGACCTCACGATCCGCGACCGGACCCGGTCCGTGGAGATCCAGTTGGACTACCTCGGCTCCGTCATGGACCCGTTCGGTTACGAGCGCGCGGGCTTCGACGGCACCACGACCATCGACCGCAGGGAGTGGGGTCTCGTCTACAACCAGCGGCTCGAGGCAGGCGGCAGCATGGTCAGCGAGAAGGTCCGGCTCCAGTTCGACATCTCCGCGATCCGCGCCACCGGATAGGTTTCCCGGGCCCGCTCCCGCCGTGCGCCGAACCCTCGGCCACGCCCCCCGGTGAGGCGCCCTTCCGCAAGGGGACGATCCTGGGCTTCGACGGCCGCCACGGCCGCTCCCACGTCTACCGGTCGATCCTCGAAGCCCTGCGATGACGATCCACGACAGCACGGCGCGCATGGCGAGCGAGCTGGGCACCTCCTACCGCGAGGTCATCGTCTCCGGTGGCGGTTCCCGCCCGACCTGATGACGCGGATCCACGCCGACGTGCACGGCGTCCCGGCCCGCCGCGCCGAGGCGTCCAGCGCGGCCGGGCTGGGCGCGGCGATCCGCGCGCCGCACCCACGCCCTCTTCGACTGAGTCCCCGGGCGGCGTACCGTCGGACAGTGTTAGAAAGGGTATATGTCTGGGCGTTCCGCTCGATCCCTGCGCGCAGGTCGGCCGCCCGTCGAGCTGGCCGGGGAAGGCGAGGGCCCGCACCGCTGGTGGCGGTGGCGCGGACGCAGCGTCGCCGGGCAGGTTCTCTTCCTCCAGGTCGTGCTCGCCGTTCTGCTGATCGTGGCGGCCGCCGTCGGGGTCACCGTACAGACGCGCAACGACACCGAGCTGGACGCGCAGGAGCGGTCACGGGCCGTCGCCACGGCTCTCGCGCGGTCCCCCGGGTTCGTCACCGCGCTGGAGTCGCGGGACCCCACCGCCGCGCTGCAGCCGTACGTGGCCGCGGCCGACGAGGACACCGGGGTGGACTTCGTCGCCGTGATGGACACGGACGGCACCCGCTTCGCGGACACCGATCCGCGGCTGATCGGCGAGCGCGCGGACGACGTGCGGCGGGCGGCCAGCGAGGGGGCGTTCTCCGAGATCTACGAGGGCGACCCGTCGGATGCGGCCCGGGCGGTCGTCCCGGTCACGGACGGCCGGGGTGCCGTCGTGGGGCTCGTCGCGGCGGGCGTGACCCTGGAGACCGTCGGTGACTCATTGGAGGGGCAGGTCCCGATGATCCTCGTGGCGGGAGCCGCCGCGCTGGTCCTGGCCGTCGGCAGCGCCGCGCTGGTGAGCCGGCGGCTGCGCCGGCAGACCCGAGGGATCGGGCCGACCGAGATGACCCGGATGTACGAACACCACGACGCGGTGCTGCACGCCGTCCGCGAGGGCGTGCTCATCGTGAGCGGCGACGGCCGCCTGGTACTGGCCAACGACGAGGCGCGGCGCCTGCTGGAACTGCCCGAGGACTGCGACGGGCGCCCCATCGCGGAGCTGGGCCTGGACGCCGCCATCGTCGACCTCCTCTCCGCCGAGCGCTCCGTCACGGACGAGGTGCACCCGGCCGGGGACCGGCTGGTGGCCGTCAACACCCGGCGCACGGCCCCGTACGACGGGCCCTCGGGCAGGGTTGCGACCCTCCGGGACACCACGGAGCTGCGTGCGCTGGCCGGTACGGCCGAAGTGGCACGCGAGCGGCTGAAGCTCCTGCACGAGGCGGGGATGCGCGTCGGCACGACCCTCGACGTCACCCGTACGGCCGAGGAGCTGGCGGATGTCGCCGTACCGCGGTTCGCGGACTTCGCCACCGTGGACCTCCTGGACGCCGTGACGCGCGGTGACGAACCCAGCGGCGCCGCCACGGAGCTGCGGCGGACGGCCCTGCGCGGGGTCGACGAGGAGCATCCGTTCCGCCCCGTGGGGAGCGCCGTCGACCCGGTCGCCGCCCCCGACCTGCCCACCGCCACCGGCCCGGCCGAGGGACGCGCCGTACTGGAGGCCGACCTGACCGACGCCCGGCATCGGAACCCGGCGGGCGTGGACCGGGTCCTCGCCGCCGGCATCCGCTCCCTCGTCTCCGTACCGCTCCAGGCCCGCGGCGTCCCGCTGGGCCTGGCCCGCTTCTGGCGGACGGAGGGCTCGCCTCCGTTCGACGCGGAGGACGTCACCTTCGCCGAGGAGCTGACCGCCCGCGCCGCCGTCGCCATCGACAACGCCCGCCGCTTCACCCGCGAGCACATGATGGCGGAGGTCCTCCAGCGCAGCCTGCTGCCGCACGTCCTGCCCCACCAGGACGCCGTCGACATCGCCCACCGCTACCTGTCCGCGCAGGCCCGGGTCGGCGGTGACTGGTTCGACGTCATCCCGCTGCCCGGCGCCCGGGTCGCCCTCGTCGTGGGGGACGTGGTCGGGCACGGGATGCACGCCGCGGCGACGATGGGACGGCTGCGCACCGCCGTGCACAACTTCTCCACCCTGGACCTGCCCCCGGACGAACTCCTCACCCACCTCGACGAGCTGGTCAGCGGCCTGGACCAGGAGGATCCCGACAACCCGGACGGCGAGGGGATCACCGGCGCCACCTGCCTGATCGCGGTCTACGACCCCGTCTCGGGCGTGTGCAGCGTCTCCCGCGCGGGTCACCTCGCCCCCGCGCTGGTCCACCCGCAGGGCACCGTGGAGTTCCCCGACGTGCCCGTCGCGCCGCCCCTGGGCCTGGGCGGTCTTCCGTTCGAGGCCACGGAGCTGCACCTGGCCGAGGGCACGAGCATCGTCCTCTACACCGACGGCCTGGTCGAACAGCGCGACCGGGACATCGACGCGGGGCTCGACCTGCTGCGCGGTGTCCTCGCCGATTCGGCCGGCGCCACTCCGGAGGAGACCTGCGAGGCGGTGTTCGACCGGATGCTCCCCGAGCACCGGCGCGACGACATCGCGCTGCTCGTGGCCCGTACCCGGCTCCTGGACCGCTCCCGCGTCGCCGACTGGGACGTCCCCCTCGACCCGGCCGCCGTGGGCACCGTACGCAACGCGTGCAGCCGCCAGCTGTCCGCCTGGGGCCTGGACGAGATGGCGTTCGCCACCGAACTGGTCCTCAGTGAGCTGCTCACCAACGCCATCCGGTACGGATCGGACCCGGTTCACGTGCGGCTGCTGCACGAACGCACCCTGATCTGCGAGGTGTCCGACGGCAGCAGCACCTCCCCGCACCTGCGCCAGGCCGCCATCACGGACGAGGGCGGACGGGGCCTGTTCCTCGTGGCCCAGCTCGCACGGCGCTGGGGCACCCGGTACACGCCCACCGGGAAGGTGGTCTGGACCGAGCAGTGCCTGGCCGATCAGCAGGTCCCCGACCTGGCGCTGCTCGCCGGACTGGACGACGTGTCCGAGCTGTGACGGCGCCCCCCCCTTCCGTCAGCCGGCCGTGCCCCGCTCCCGGCCCGCGCGCCCGGCGGCCGGAGCGTGCGGGGCGGCCCCGTCGGTGCGCCAGAGGAGCCAGGCGCCGGTCACCAGGACGGCCGGGGCCACGGCGGCGACGCCGTGCAGCCACCGCTCCAGCAGGGCGAGCCCGGCGGCGCCCGCGACCAGGAGTCCCACGGTGGCCGGGGCCCGCCACCGCAGGCGCCCCTCGGTCACCGCGTCCGTCACGGCGTGGGTGAGCAGACCCGTCAGATAGGCCGTCGGCGCCCTGGCGCCCAGAGCCACCAGGACCCCGGCGTTCTGGCATCCCATCGCCGCGGACAGCAGGACCAGCAGGGTGGTGCGGACCCAGTTGCCGGGGTGGCCGTCCAGCCGGAGCCACCAGACGGCGACTGCCCAGAGCAGGAGCAGTTCCAGGAGCAGGAAGTCCGCCACCGCGGCTCGCCGGGCCCGCTGGGCACGGGCGGCAGCCCAGCCGCCGGAGGCCGCGCCCAGTACGTAACCGAGCACCGCCAGGCCCGCCAGGCCCGCCGGCGCCGCGTCCGCGTGCCCGACGCCGATCCCGACCAGCGCGGAGTTCGCCGTCACCACACTGGTGAAGACTCCGCCGAGCGCCAGGAAACCCAGCGCGTTGACCGCACCGGCGCTGAAGGTGAGGAGCCGCGCGGCCCACACCTCCCGTCCCGGCCCCGCGCCGGTCCGCTCCTGGTCCCGCCGGGGCCGGGGCGTCACGCCCCCGGAGCCGTGGGCAGGGGCAGGGCGAGGTGGGCGAGGTCGCCGGGCGGCGGTGTGCTCACCGGCCACAGCGGAGCCGGGGTGCCGTCGGCGACCGCGGCCGGGGCGTCGGTCAGGCGCATGCGTTCCCGTAGCCGGCCGTAGAAGTCCACGGGCCCGAGCCGCACCGCCCGCAGGCGGCGGGGTGCCGCGTAGACGCCGAGCCAGTCCCCCGGGTCGAGGACGCCGCGCAGCTGCCCGTCGATGCTGACGGCGGCCTGCCCGGACCGTTCCAGGATCCGCAGTCCGACCGGCTCGTCCGGTGCGGCGACCACCGAGCGGTCGAACGTCATGTGCGGGGCGACCGGTGTGAAGACGAGCGCTTCCGCCCGGGGCGAGACGACGGGCCCGCCGGCGGCGAAGCTGTAGGCGGTGGAACCCGTGGGGGTGGCGACCACCAGGGCGTCGGCGGAGTACGAGGCCAGCAGGCGGCCGGAGACGTAGACGCCGACGGAGACCTGCCGGTCCCGCGCCAGCTTCTCGAGCACCACGTCGTTGAGGGCGGACACGTTGAGGGGGATGCCCCACTCGTCGCCGCTCTCGCAGTCGGTGCGGACTTGGGGTGGCGGCAGCAGCGGTCCCCGCCCGTAGCGCAGCAGTGCCTCCATGGCCTCGGGCACCTCCAGACGGCGGGACGCCCGCAGGGTGAGCAGCATGCGGCTCTCCGGGTCGACGTCGCCGTCCCGGACGGCATCGAGGGCGGAGCGCACCGCCGGTGCCGGGATCTCGGTCAGGAACCCGACCCGTCCCAGGTCGACGCCGAGGATCAGGGCGCCGTTCTCGGCCGCCAGCCGGGCGCCGCGCAGGAAGGTGCCGTCACCGCCCAGGGTCACGACGAGGTCCGGGTCCCCCGCCGCCTCCAGCTCCTCCCGCGCGCTGCGTCGGCCGTCGTCGCTCCACACGTCGATGTCGGTGCACCCGACGCCGTTCTCGCCGCACCAGTCCCGGACGTCCCGCGCCGCCTCGGCGGCGCCCTCGCGCCCCCCGTGCACCACGAGTCCGACCCGTCCGATCGCCACAACCGTCTCCCTGCGCGCTCGCGAAAAGATGCCCGGGGCGTGCTGGTGTGCTCTGTTCGCCGCGACCGTCGGTGCCGGCCGCCCGGGCCGCATCCACCGGCCCCGGCATCTTCGCCGACCGTCGCGGCTCGGCGGGCCGCGACATGCCGGGGCCGGCACGGCCGGTCGGCGGGCCGCGGACGGCGTCGGTGCCGGGCACGGGGGCCGTCGCATGCGAGGGCTCCGCCGGACGGCGGAGCCCTCGGTCGGTCCCGGCAGGCGCGGTCTCACCGTTCGCCGGCGAACCAGTCCTTCTGCGGGGCCTTGGCGGCGAGCGCACCGCAGTTGGAGCCGTAGTTCCAGGCCTGCAGGTTGTCGATGACCCCGCCCCACTCGACGCAGGCACCGCGCGCGAACACGTACACGGGTCCCGCGTACGAGCGGTACTCACCGGCGTCGTACTGTTCCTCGCCGGTGTCGACGTTGCGTGCGTAGGCCACCATGTACGTCGGTGTGCCGGCGGTGCTGCGGATCGTCACGGTGCAGTTCCTGCCCGTGGACGAGTTGTAGGTGAGGTACACGGTGCCGGTGCTGCCGACCGGCATGGAGTTCACGACCTTGTAGCCGGAGCCGCAGACCCCGTTGTACGCCGCGGTCGCGCCGGCGGTCGCCGCGCCGGCGACGGGAGCCGTCGCCAACAGCCCCGCCCCGATGGCCCCGACGGCGATCAGTGTCGCCCCGACGGCTTGTGTCGAACGCTTCATGGCACCTCGATCCGTGAATCGACTGGCCTCCCCATGGTGTTGCTGAAGCCACCTGTTGAGACCTTTGCACCCGTTCGGTGGTTGTACGCCGTTCGCCACTTTTCCAGCATCCGGGCACCGAATCGTCGGCTCCGCAGGCCGGGGTGCGCGCGGGCCGCCTCACCCGTGCTGCTCCGTGTAGTGCGCGCGGAGCAGGTCGGCGCCCCAGTCGTGGCGGACGTGCCGCCAGACGGAGTGGGCGTGGTTGCCGTCGTCCTGGGTGTTGTCGTACTCGATGAGCAGGTCCGGGCCCCGGACGCAGTAGTAGTGCCGGTCCCCCGGTTCGCGGCCGCCCGCCCAGGCGAACGAGAGGGTGTCCAGCCCGTGTGCCACGACCTCGGACCAGCACTCCCGCGCGTACCCCTCGGGCGCCCGGTCCAGGTAGCGGCGCACCAGGCGCTCCACCAGCCGCTGCTGACCGGGCGACATGTCACCGTGCGCCAGGCCGGCCGGCAGCAGGTCCGGATCGGCGAACGGGTCGTCGCGGGTCAGGATGTCGTCCGGGGGTGCGGCGGCGAAGACGGCCCTCGACCGTCGGCCGGCGTCCAGGTTCGTGACCAGCTCCCGCGCCAGGTCCTCCTCCGGCCCCAGCAGCCGCCGCCCGGCCTGAGGGCCGTGCGCGACACGAGCGGGCTCCGCACCGACGAAGTGCGGCGTCACCCGCAGCCCCTCCCCCGTGACCAGTACGTGGACGGCGAGGTGATGGCCGTTCATCCGCCAGCCCCAGGGGGCGTCACCGTCCGGGTCCCCGAGCAGGCGCACCCAGTAGCGGTCGGCCCCCGCGGCGCCGACGGTGGCGCGGCGGTGGCGTTCCACCTCGATCGCCCCGCGCGCCAGCTCCGCGCCCGGTGCGCTGTGCGCCGTGGTCAGCAGCGCGTCGACGGCCGCGCGTTGCCGGGTGTCGAGCCCCTCGGTGGACAGGCCGGGACGCGGGCCGGGCAGATAGGTCCACTCCCGCAGCGCTGGCGCGTCCAGCCGGGCGGGCCACTCCCGCAGCTCGCGCACCTGCTCGGGCTCGAGTACGCGCAGCAGCGCGCGTACCGCCTCCCTCATCTCGGCGGCCGTCGCCCGCGATTCCCGCACGTCCACGTCTCTCCTCCCCGTCGGCGCCCGCTGGGGCGCTCCCGCGGGGCGCGTGGCGCCCCTGGTGCCCCATGGTGCGTCATCCGGAGGTGAGGGGACACCGGATCACCTGGGCGCGCCCCCGCCCGCCCCGGCGTCGGTACGGGTCCTGCGCCCCCTCTCCGCTCGTCCTGCGCCGAACCGGTGAACCGACCCCTCCGTTCCGGTGAGGACCGTGTCCGGCCGCGAATCCCTGCCGGGGAGGGCGTCGTTCGGCGGAGCATGCGACAGATCAAGCACGTGACCCTGATCCTGACGACCACCGCCGCCACCCTGGCCGCAACCGCCGCCTCCGCCCACGCCTCACCGTTGCCGGGCGGCGGAGCCGGTCAGGCCCTGCCCGCCCTGTACGCCATCCTGGCCTTCGTCCGGCGCACCCTCGGCTGACCCCCAGGGCGTCGGCACGGCCGGTCCGCGCTCGACCCGGTGCGGCCGGCCGACGCACTCGGGACGCACGTGCGGTCCCCCCCGTTCCCGTACGGCATCTCATGCTCCACGCCGACCAGGAGACTGGCTGCACGACGAGCCCGAGGTGCCGGCCCCGGTTCAGTGGAGGGTCGGCCGGTAGACGAGCTCCTGGATATGACCGTCCAGCGTCCGGTGCTCGACCAGCTCCAGGTCGAAGTCGGCCGCTCCCCCGAAGACCGGGTCCAGCCCGGTCCGACCGGTGATGACGGGGAACAGCGTGACCTGGACCCGGTCGACCAGCCCGGCGGCCATCAGCGCCCGGTTCATCGACAGGCTGCCGTGCGAGCGCAACGGCACCGGGGACTCCTCCTTGAGCCGGGCGACGACGTCCACGGCGTCGCCCTTCACGACGGTCGCGTCCGGCCAGTCCAGGGGTCCCTCCAGCGTCGTCGAGACCACGGTGGCCGGCAGGTTCCGCATCCGGGTGACCCAGGGGTCGCGCACATCGGACTCCTCGGTGCTCGCGGCCAGCATCTGCGCGAAGGCCCGGTACGTACCGGCCCCGAAGACCATCCGCTGCTCCGGGCCGTAGAGGGCGAGGCGGTGGTCGAGCAGCTCGGGGCCCTGCTTGCCCCAGTAGCCGGACCAGTCGCCCCCGGCGGCGCCGTAGCCGTCGAGACTGGAAAAGACGTCGAAGGTGTAGGTGGTGGTCACGTCGTCTCCTCGGTCGGGGTTCATCGGTGCGGGGGCGGTGCGGCGATCCCTCCGCGTGCGGTCCGGCGACCGTCCCACCCATGAGACCCGGCGGGCCGCCGGAACTCATCGCTCCGCCGACCCGCGCGCGGCCCCGGCCACTCGAACGGCACATGCGCCATGGCCGAGTGCGCGCAGGGCGGGGCGGGCGCCGACGACGCACGTCACACCGGCGGAGAGAACAACCTCACACCGGCCCGACCTGCTGCTCGTCTGCCGGCCTGCCCTAACATCCGAGCATGACGCTCCTGCCTGACGACGGACTCGCCCTGGCGGCCGAGTTCCCCGACCCGACACACGAGCAGTGGCAGCACCTGGTGTCCGGTGTACTGCGCAGGTCGGGCCGGGAGGTTCCGGACGACGAGGCGGAGGACGCCCTGTCCACCGCGCTGGAGGACGACCTGCGGGCCCGTCCGCTCTACTCCGCGCGCGACGAGGCGCCGGGACCCGGCCTGCCGGGCTTCCCGCCCTTCGTGCGCGGCAGCCGCCCCGAGGGCTGCGCCGTAGGCGGCTGGGACGTGCGTCAGCGGCACGCGTCGGCCGACCCGGCGGCGGTCCTGACCGACCTGGAGAACGGCGTCACCTCCCTGTGGCTGACCGTCGGCGGGTCCGCCGGCATCCCCGTCACCGCGCTCGACCGCGCCCTCGACGGCGTCCACCTCGATCTGGCCCCCGTGGTCCTGGAGGCGGGCGACGCGTTCCAGCCGGCCGCGCGGGAGTTGCTGCGGATCCACGAGGAACGGGGCGTCGCCGCGGACGCCGCGCGCGGCAACCTGGGGGGCGACCCGCTGGGGCACGAGGCCCGCTCCGGAAGGCCGTACGACAGCGGGGCCGTGACCGAGGCGGCCCGGCTGTGCGCCGCGCGCCATCCGGGGCTGCGAGCGCTGACCGTGGACGCGCTGCCGTACCACGAGGCCGGCGCCTCCGCGGCGCAGGAGCTGGGCTGTTCCGTGGCGACGGGCCTGGCCTACCTGCGGGAGCTGACCGCGGCCGGACTGGACACGGCTCAGGCCCTGGCGCAGCTGGAGTTCCGGTACGCCGCGACCGCCGACCAGTTCCTGACCATCGCCAAGCTGCGCGCGGCGCGGCGCCTGTGGGCTCGGGTGGCCGAGGTCTGCGGGGCGCCGAGGGCTGGTGCGCAGCTCCAGCATGCGGTGACCTCGCCGGTGATGATGACGCGCCGCGACCCGTGGGTGAACATGCTGCGCACCACGGTCGCCGCTCTGGCCGCCGGGGTCGGGGGCGCCGAGGCCGTGACCGTGCTGCCCTTCGACGACGCGCTCGGCCTGCCGGACGCCTTCGCCCGGCGTGTCGCCCGCAACACGTCCACCATCCTGATCGAGGAGTCGCACCTGTCCCGGGTGATCGATCCGGCGGGCGGCTCGTGGTACGTGGAGCGGCTGACCGACGAACTGGCGCACGCCGCCTGGACGTTCCTCCAGGAGATCGAGCGGGCCGGCGGGCAGGCGGCCGCGCTGCGCTCCGGGACGGTGGGCGAACGGCTGGCACAGACGTGGGCGGTGCGCAGCAAGCAGCTGGCGAAGCGCCGGGAGCCGGTCACCGGGGTCAGCGAGTTCCCGCACCTGGACGAGAAGCCGGTGGTGCGCGCGCCCGCGCCCGAGCCGCCCACCGGGGGTCTGCCCCGGGTGCGGCGGGACGAGGCGTTCGAGGTGCTGCGCGCCCGCTCCGACGCCCACCTGGCCGCGACGGGCTCCCGCCCGCGCGTCCACCTGGCCGCGCTCGGCCCGGCCGCCGCGCACAGCTCCCGGCTCGCCTTCGCCGCCAACCTCTTCCGGGCGGGCGGCATCGAGGCCGTCGCCGAGGGCGGCTTCGAGGGCAGCGGCGCGCAAGAGGTGTGCCTGTGTTCGAGCGACGCGCTGTACGCGGAGCAGGCCGAGGACGCGGCCGCCGCATTGCGGGAGGCGGGCGCCGAGCACGTGTTCCTCGCCGGCCGCCCCGGACCGTACGCGGGCGTGGACACCTTCGTGTTCGCCGGCTGTGACGCGGTCGCCGTACTGTCGGCGACCCTCGACCGCATGGGAGTGCGCTGATGTCCATCCCCGACTTCTCGGCGATCGAGCTGGGGACTCCGCCCTCCGCCGCCGGCCCCGACGAGTGGCGTGCCGCAGTGAAGAAGGCCGCCGACGGTGACGACCTCGTGTGGCGGACGCCGGAGGGGATCTCGGTCAAGCCGCTCTACACCGGGGACGACCTGGAGGGCCTGGACTTCCTGGACACCTACCCGGGCATCGCGCCGTACCTGCGGGGCCCGTACCCGACGATGTACGTCAACCAGCCCTGGACCGTCCGCCAGTACGCCGGTTTCTCCACGGCCGAGGAGTCCAACGCCTTCTACCGGCGCAACCTCGCGGCCGGGCAGAAGGGCCTGTCGGTCGCCTTCGACCTGCCCACGCACCGGGGTTACGACAGCGACCATCCGCGGGTGACGGGCGACGTCGGCATGGCGGGGGTCGCCATCGACTCGATCTACGACATGCGGCAGCTCTTCGACGGCATCCCGCTGGACCGGATGAGCGTGTCGATGACGATGAACGGTGCCGTGCTGCCGGTGCTGGCCCTGTACATCGTCGCGGCGGAGGAACAGGGTGTGCCGCCGGAGAAGCTGGCCGGGACCATCCAGAACGACATCCTCAAGGAGTTCATGGTCCGCAACACCTACATCTACCCACCGAAGCCGTCGATGCGGATCATCTCCGACATCTTCGCGTACACCTCGAAGCGGATGCCCCGCTACAACTCGATCTCCATCTCCGGCTACCACATCCAGGAGGCCGGGGCGACGGCCGACCTGGAGCTGGCCTACACCCTCGCCGACGGCGTCGAGTACATCCGGGCCGGGCGGGAGGCGGGGCTGGACGTGGACGCGTTCGCGCCCCGGCTGTCGTTCTTCTGGGCGATCGGCATGAACTTCTTCATGGAGATCGCCAAGCTGCGCGCGGCGCGGCTGCTGTGGGCGAAGCTGGTGAAGCAGTTCGATCCGAAGAACGCCAAGTCCCTCTCCCTGCGCACCCATTCGCAGACCTCCGGCTGGTCACTGACCGCGCAGGACGTCTTCAACAACGTCACCCGCACCTGCGTGGAGGCGATGGCCGCCACCCAGGGACACACCCAGTCGCTGCACACCAACGCCCTCGACGAGGCGCTCGCCCTGCCCACCGACTTCTCCGCCCGCATCGCCCGCAACACCCAGTTGCTGCTCCAGCAGGAGTCCGGCACGACGCGGGTGATCGACCCCTGGGGCGGCAGCGCCTACGTCGAGCGGCTGACGTACGACCTGGCCCGCCGGGCCTGGCAGCACATCCAGGAGGTGGAGCGGGCGGGCGGCATGGCGCGGGCCATCGACGCCGGCATCCCCAAGCTGCGGGTGGAGGAGGCCGCCGCCCGCACCCAGGCGCGGATCGACTCCGGGCGGCAGCCGGTGATCGGCGTGAACAAGTACCGGGTGGAGTCCGACGAGCAGATCGAGGTGCTCAAGGTCGACAACTCCTCGGTACGCGCCCAGCAGATCGCCAAGCTGCGACGGCTGCGGGAGGAACGGGACGAGACCGCCTGCCGGGACGCGCTCGACGCACTCACACGGGCCGCCGGCGGTGACGGCAACCTGCTGGAACTGGCGGTACGGGCGGCTCGCGCGAAGGCGACGGTCGGAGAGATCAGCGACGCCCTGGAGAAGGTGTACGGACGCCACGCGGGCCAGATCCGTACGATCTCCGGTGTGTACCGCAACGAGACGGGCGAGTCACCGGCCGTGGAGCGCACCCGGGCGGTGGTGGAGGCCTTCGCCGAGGAGGAGGGCCGCAGGCCGCGCATCCTGGTCGCCAAGATGGGTCAGGACGGTCACGACCGGGGGCAGAAGGTGATCGCCACCGCCTTCGCCGACCTCGGTTTCGACGTGGACGTCGGCCCGCTGTTCCAGACCCCGGTCGAGGTCGCCCGTCAGGCGGTCGAGGCGGACGTGCACATCGTCGGGGTGTCGTCCCTGGCGGCCGGGCACCTCACGCTCGTCCCGGCGCTGCGCGAGGCGCTCGCCGAGGAGGGACGGGAGGACATCATGGTCGTGGTCGGCGGGGTGATCCCGCCGCAGGACGTGCCGGTCCTGCTGGAGATGGGCGCGGCCGCGGTCTTCCCGCCGGGCACGGTGATCCCGGACGCGGCTCGTGACCTGGTCCGGCGGCTGGCGTCCGACCTCGGACTCGGCGAGCTGTGAGCCGGTGACCTGATGGCTCTCGATCTCGACGCGTACGTCGAGGGCGTCCTCGGCGGCAGGCGCGCGGTCGTCGCACGGGCGATCACCCTCGTCGAGTCCACCCGCCCCCAGCACCGGGCGCTCGCCCAGCGGCTGCTGACCGAGCTGATGCCACACGGCGGCAGGGCCCGGCGGATCGGGATCAGTGGCGTGCCGGGCGTGGGCAAGTCGACGTTCATCGACGCCTTCGGCACGATGCTGACCGGTCTCGGGCACCGGGTCGCCGTCCTCGCCGTCGACCCGTCCTCGAGCCGCACCGGCGGCTCGATCCTCGGTGACAAGACCAGGATGGAACGCCTGGCCGTCGACCCGGCGGCGTTCGTCCGCCCCTCCCCCACCGCGGGGACGCTCGGCGGGGTCGCGAAGGCGACCCGCGAGTCGATCGTGGTGATGGAGGCCGCCGGCTACGACGTGGTGCTGGTGGAGACGGTCGGGGTCGGCCAGTCCGAGACGGCCGTCGCGGACATGGTCGACTCCTTCCTGCTGCTCACCCTGGCCCGCACCGGCGACCAGTTGCAGGGCATCAAGAAGGGCGTGCTGGAACTGGCCGACGTGATCGCCGTGAACAAGGCCGACGGCCCGCACGAACGCGACGCCCGCGTGGCGGCCCGCGAACTGGCCGGTGCCCTGCGGCTCATGCACGGCCAGGACGCCTTCTGGACTCCCCCGGTGCTCAGTTGCAGCGCGCGCGAGTCGGCCGGGCTCGACGCCGTCTGGGACCGCTTGGAGCAGCACCGCACGCTGCTCGACACCACCGGCCGCCTCGCCGCCAAGCGCCGCACCCAGCAGGTCGACTGGGTCTGGGCCATGGTCCGCGACGAGTTGCTGGGCCGCCTGCACGCCGACCCGGACGTGCGCGCTCTTGCCCCGCGGCTCGAACAGCGCGTCAGGGAGGGTGAGCTGACGGCGACGCTGGCCGCGGAACGCATCCTGGACGCCTTCACGGGCGACGCGGCCGCCCCCTCGGCTCCCGCATGACGTCGCCGGCGGACCGGGGCCGCCCCCTCGCACGCCGCCGGTCGTGACGCGCGTGCGCGGCATCCTCCTCCCCCGCGCCATCGCGGAGTCACTCGCCGTCCGGCCCTCGGAGTCACTCGCCGTCCGGCCCCAGGGGTGGCGCCGAGCCCCGCTCCGGGCCGGACGGTCGCTCAGGACGAGAAGCGGCCGGGCGCCAGCGTGGCCAGGAGCGAGGTGATCACCAGGTCCGTCGAAGCGGCCATGGCGACCGAGTCGGGGTCCAGCAGCCACTGGACCTGGAGACCGTCCATGACGGCGATGATCGCGTTCGCCGCGTCGTGCGCACGGGCCGCGTCGGCCTCTCCGAGGTCACAGGCCGCGGTCAGCGCGTCGGTGACGAAGGTCCGCAGACCGGTGTACCGGTCGCGGAAGTAGGGCTGTGCGGGGTGGTCGTCGGTGACGGACTCGGCCGACAGGACGGCGTAGAGCCGGACGATGCCCTCCCGTTCGGCGTTGCGCAGGGCGGTGTCGACGAGGTGGCGCAGGAAGTCGAGCCCCTGGGGGCGCTCGGTGCCCAGTTGCTCGATGTCCCCCTGGTCGCGCCGTTCGAGGACGCTGGTGAGCAACAGCGCCTTGGAGCGGAAGTAGTGGAGGACGCCGGCCTGGGTCAGGCCCGCGCGGTCGGCGATCTCCGCGAGGGAGGCGTTGTGGTAGCCCCGGGCGGCGAAGGTGTCCGTGGCGATGTTCAGGATGTCCTGCTGCCGCCGGCGTGCTGCGGGGCTGCGCGGTGTACGGGGCTTCGCTACGGGGCCGCGCGCGGGTCTGCCCACTGATCGGTCGCTCACGTGCGACAGCCTACGATCCACCCCCGTCGTCGGGAGACGAAGATCCTCGACCACCGCACAGCATGTGACCCACATCACTTACTAAGTGTTTAGTAGGTGTGCTTTCATGGCGCCGTCCTTCCGTCGGAGGTCCGCCTTCCGGCCGGAACGACCGCATGCCCTGCCCGAGGAGTCACGCCTGGGCCGGGGCCGCTCCTCCGCACAGCGAGTTCGCGCCGCTCCCGCCACGCCGTTCCGTCCCGGCCGGTACCCCCCGCGTACCACCGAAACGAAGGAGAGCCGCACATGCCGACCCGTACGAGAGCCCGTTCACCGAGAGCGCTTCTCCGGCGCGCCCGTTCCCCGCGAGTACGGACCACCGCCGTCGCCCTGGCCCTCGCCGGGCTGGGCCTCGGCATCGGCCCCACCGGCACCACGACGGCCCAGGCCGCCGACCCCGTGGCACAGGTGTGGGTCACCACACCGGACGGTGCCAAGCGGCTCACGGCCGAAGGCGACGTCCCCTTCACCGGCACCCCGCAGCCCGTCGACATACGCGTCGACGCCGGTACCAGGGGCCAGCGGTTCACCGGCGCGGGAGCCTCGGTGACGGGCGCGTCGGCCCGCCTCGTCCAGAGCCTCCCCCAGGACAGGCGCACCGAGCTGATGCGAGCCCTGTTCTCCACGGCGGGCGACGGCATCGGCCTCAACTACCTGCGCCAACCGCTGGGCAGCACCGACTTCGACGCGACGCACGACCCGTACTCCTACGAGGACACTCCCGGCCGGTTCTCCATCGACCGGGACCGGGCCGAGATCATCCCCGTCCTCGAACAGGCCACCGCCGTCAACCCGTCGATCCGCTTCATGGGGTCGCCCTGGTCCCCGCCGGCGTGGATGAAGAGCGGCGGCTCCCTCAACGGCGGCAGCCTCCGGCCCGAGCACTACCCGGCGTACGCCGACTACCTGGTCGAGGCGATCAGGGCCTACCAGCAGGAGGGCATCACCCTCACCGATCTCACGGTGCAGAACGAACCGGAGTTCGCGACCAGTTACCCGTCGATGTCGATGACGTCGGCGCAGCAGGCCGAGTTCCTGAGGGTCCTCGACCCGAAACTGACGGCGGCCGGGCTGCCGACGAACATCCTCGCCTTCGACCACAACTGGGACCACCCGAACTATCCGCTCGACGTGTTCTCCCGCACGGCGGGCATCAGCCGCGTGATCGGTGCCGCCTTCCACTGCTACGGCGGGCAGGTCTCCGCCCAGCAGCAGGTGCGCGACGCCGATAAGCGCGTCTTCTTCACCGAGTGTTCCGGCACCGACAGCGCCGACGCCTCCGCGACGTTCGGCGACACCCTGCGCTGGCACGCCGAGAACCTCGTCGTGCAGAACTTCCGCAGCGGCGGCGAGACGGTCCTCACGTGGAACCTCGCACTGGACCGGAACGGCGGCCCCCACCAGGGCCACTGCACGAACCGGTGCAACGGTGTGGTGGAGATCGCGGACGGGGGTGTGACCCGTAACGCCGAGTACTACGTGCTCGGTCACGTGAGCAAGTTCGTCGAGGTCGGCGCCACCCGCATCGGCTCCGCGAGCCAGGGCGCCGGAGGCGTGCAGAACGTCGCCTTCCAGAACCCCGACGGCTCCCGCGTCGCCTACGTGGTCAACACCGCCGCGAGCGCCCAACGGTTCTCCCTCACCGACGGCGGCAGGTCGCTCACCTACACCCTGCCGGCCGGGGCGGTCGCCACCTTCGTGTGGAACGGCACCGGTGGCGGGCCCACCGGGCCGATCGATCCGAACGCCTGGTACCGCGTCGTCAACGCGGGCAGCGGCGCGTGCCTGGACGCCGCCGACTGGGGCACCGCCGACGGGACGGCCCTGCAGCAGTGGGCGTGCGGCACCGGCGCCAACCAGTCCTGGCAGCTGCGTCCCACCGGCGACGGCCACTACCAGGTCGTCAACCGCCACAACGGCAAGGCGTGGGACGTCGACGGCGGGTCCGGCGCGCATGCCGACGGTACCCGCGTCCACCTCTGGTCGTACGTCGGCGGCACCAACCAGCAGTGGCGGCCGGAGCCCCTCGCGTCGGACCGGTACCGCTTCGTCGCCCGGCACAGCGGCAAGTGTCTGAGCGTGGACAACGCCTCCACGGCCGACGGGGCGCGCCTGTCCCAGCAGCCCTGTTCCGGGTCCGCGGCGCAGGCGTTCACACTCAGCCGCTGACCCTTCCGCCCCCGAACGGTCCGCATCCACACCCTGCGGGGCCCGGCGCGTCGGCCGAGCCCCGCTGCCTCCCGCCCCGCACCCGGCCGCCGGCGCGACCTCCGTCGGATCCGGGCCGTCGGGGCGAGAAAGCGGAGGGATTCGGACCGGTTGCGCCGCTGATCTTTCGCTGCGTAGGGTCCGGTGATCCATCGGGCAAGCGTTCGCTGCCCCGGCCTGAGAGTGGGTAGACCATGCAGCCGACGTTCGTACTCGTACACGGCGCCTTCGCGAACTCCTTCTCCTTCGCACCCCTTCAGGCCGAGCTCGGTCTGCTGGGGCACCGTTCCGTCGCCGTGGACCTCCCCGGCCACGGCTTCGCCGCGAGCTACTCGCACGCGTACCAGGCACCGCAGGACGCCGAAGGTCTCGCGACCGCGCCGGGCTCCCTGAAGGGGGTCACGCTCGCCGACAACGCGGCGCACGTGATCGGCGTCCTGGAGCGGGCCAAGGAGCACGGGCCGGTGATCCTGGTCGCGCACAGCCGGGGCGGCATCACGGCCACCGCCGTGGCCAACGCGCGCCCGGACCTCATCGACCGCATCGTCTACGTCGCCGCCTGGTGCCCGGTCCGTCTGGACGTGAACGACTACTACGCCGAGCCGGAGATGGCCACGGTCGACGCCGCCTCGGTCGGCCTGGCGATGGCCGGGAACCCGGCGGAACTCGGGCTGCTGCGCGTCAACTTCCGCACCGCGGACCGTGACGCCCTCGCGGCGCTCAAGGCCGCCTTCCTCGCCGACGGCACCGAGGAGGAGTTCCTGACCTTCCTGAACACCTTCCAGCCCGACGAGAACCTCGACGTCGGCGGTGCCGACGACCGGGCGCAGGCGGCGACCTGGGGCCGTGTCCCGAAGACCTTCGTGCGTCTGGCGGACGACGCGAGCATGCCCCCCGTGATGCAGGACCGGCTGATCCGCGAGGGCGACGAACTCACACCGGAGAACCCGTACGACGTGCGGACCCTCGAAGGCAGCCATCTGAAGTGGCTGGTCGACCCGGCACCGTCGGCCCGCGTACTGGGGGAACTCGCCGCGCTCACGGCCGGGGCCGCCTGACCGCGCGAGGAACCGGGAGGCCGGACGGCCTGGCGACGGCACCGGTGCGCGCGGGTGCCCGCCGGGTCGGGGAAGATGGTGGCGCCCACCCTGTCCCGCCAGCGAGGAGAGTCCGCGCGGATGCCTGCTTCCGCCCCCGGCCCGAGACAGCCGACCATGGTCGCTCGCGTCGCGGGGGTGTCGCGCACGACCGTGTCCCACGCGCAGGCAGCACGCTCGGACTGAAGCCGCGATCCGGCCCTGGACGGAGAGCCACATCGATGTGGCCAGATCGATGTGGCCAGATCGATGTGGCCGCGAGTATGTGAGGTGCCCGCCGAGGCGTCAAGGCCGACCGGGCCGGGAGAGTGCCGCCCCGCTTCGTGGACATCGCCGCTTCAATCCGCGCCCCGGGGGTAGTCGCGACGCAGTGAAGTCGAGTCGGGATGGGGACCGCAGTGGATGACCGGGATGGGGACCGCAGTGGATGATTCGTCGCTACGGGCAGTGGGGTGGGCGCGTTCGCTGCCGATGCAGACCGGCCCGAAGACGGCACGTGACTGGGCGCACAAGCACCTGGAGACCCTCGACTGGACGGCCGGTGCCCCCGAGACGGTGGACGCCGTGCTGCTCACGGTGTCCGAACTGGTCACGAACGCGCACGTACACGCCCGTTCGCACGCTCAGTTGGTGATGACCTGGGACGGCCGCTGCCTCCATGTGGCCGTCCACGACGCCTCCAGCACGCTGCCGCGCGCTCGGCCGCCGAGCGAGGAACGCCTCGGCGGGCGGGGGATGTTCCTCGTCGACGCCCTGGCCGACAGCTGGGAGGCGCATCGCTGCCCGGACGGCAAGACGGTCATCGCCTGCTTCCGTCCTCCGTCGGTGTCGGCGGACGCCCACTGACCTCCGTCCCGCGGAGCCGGCGGCGCGCACCCGGTCGGTCCGGGCGGGCGACGCGGCGCGCCAGGTGTCCGGCCGACCAGCCGGCCGCCGCGCCGACCGCGTACCAGAACAGGTCGGGCGCGTTGAAGGTGGAGCCCAGGACCAGGCGGGCCGCCGTGCTCCGCCGGGACAGCTCCGCCGGGAGGTCGCTCAGCTGCAGGAACTCGACACCCCAGCTCACGGCCAGGGCGACGGCGGCGGCCCGCGGTGCCGTGACGCGGGGAGCGACCAGGACGACGAGGGTGAACAGCAGCAGGGTGTACAGGGCGTCCCCGCCGTACTTGGCCACCTCCCCCTCCGCCGCGGCCCTGAGTCCCAGCCCGGCGGCGACGGTCGACACGGCGGCCACCGCGGCCACCGCACGCGTACGGAGCAGGACGCCGTCGGCGTCGGCGCGTGGGCTGGAAGGGTAGACCATGCGGTCATTGTGCTGGACGCCCTCGTCAGGGCCGCCCGGCGGTCCGCCGGCGGGCGTCCGCCGGGCGCCCCTCGTGGTCCGCCGGGTGTCCGCGTCGGGTGCGCTGCGCCCAAAAGGGTGGCCGGAGGCCGTGTCGAACGGCCGCCGTGGGACCGGTTGGCCATCCTGGGCCGGTACCGGCGCCCATCCCCCACCCTAGGAGCACGGCCATGCCCACGGACTCTGCCGGACGCTTCCTGGCGGCGCTGGACCCGGACCACCGGGAAGCCGTCCGTGCCCGGTCCCGCGAGGAGCAGGAACGCCTGGCGGAGGAGTGGGAGCGGGAGCTCCAGGCGGACACGGACCTCGACACCCTCGACGAGTTGTCCCCGTCGGCGGCGGAGGGTGAGGCGGCCCGACGGGTCATGGGGACGGAGCGCGACTGAGAGCCGGACGCCGGAGCCGGACGCCCCCGCGACCAGGAGCCACCCCACGCGCGGAACCGGCGTCACCGCCGGGACCCGTATGCGGCGCGGACACGGCCGCGCCGTCCACGGCAGGGGGCCCGCACGACCGCGTCCCCGCGCTCACCGGGCGTCCCGGCCGGGTGTCCCCGCGTTTCCGGAGCCTCCGGCGTTGAGGTGCTGCAACGCCTCGACCAGTTCGTGACAGGCCCGCTCGACCGACCGTCTGGTGTTGAGCTGTTCGCTGATGACGGCGGAGAGCAGGAGCGCGGTAAGCCCCAGGGTCCCGTTGAACGCCTGCAGTTTCATCATGGTCTCGACGTCGGTGAGCCCGCCGAAGGAGCCGGTCTCCTGCCTGGCCGCGACGGTGGCGACCACGGAGGCGAAGAGGGCGCACGGCATCCCTCCCGCCAGCTGGAACCGCAGTGCGGCCCAGACGAGCAGCGGGTACACGAGGAACAGGGCGCTGACCGAGCTGTACGTGACCATCGGGACCAGGACGCACACGACGAGGGCGAGGCCCGCGGCCTCGATCCACCGGCCCGACGGGGGCGGCCGGCGCGCCCGGTGCAGCAGGAGCAGCAGGGGGGTGACGAGGACGACGCCCATGGCGTCTCCCACCCACCACGCCAGCCAGACGAGCCAGAAGTCGTCGGGAGCGAGTTTGTCCGTCAGGACGAGTACGCCGACGCCGGTTCCCGAACTGATCAGCATGGCCGCCAGCGCTCCCAGGAACACGAGGGCGAGGCCGTCGCGCAGACGGCTCAGGCTCACCCGGAACCCGACCGCGCGCAGCATCAGGCAGGCACACACGGGTGCGACGGTGTTGCCCAGCACGATCCCGACGGCCGACAGCCCGGGAACCGTGAGCGACGCGACGACCAGCAGGGCGCCGATCGCGATGCCCGGCACGCACCGGAACCCGAACAGCAGCAGACAGGTCAGGGCGACGCCGGTGGGGGGCCAGATCGGGGTGACGACCGCTCCGTCCGCGACCAGCCGCTGCGAGAGCCCCAGTCGCCCCGCCGCGTAGTAGCAGACGGCGACGAGCAGCGTCTCGCAGGCGAGGACGACCGGTCGCGGCCATGCACGGATACCCACCACAGCAGCCATCAGACACCGAGGCGCCCGAGTCAGCGATCCCAGACGTGCCCCGGCCCGCCCTACGGCGTAACACCGCGACCGTCGTGGCCCACGACGAGCACGGCGGCGTCGTCCTCGTGTCCCACCAGTTCCGCGTTCTTCAGGACGGCCGCCGCGAGCGAGTGTGCCTCCATGCCCGCGACGGCGGCGATGCCCGCGAGCCGTACGACCCTCGCGAGTCCTTCGTCGACGCTCAGGGACGGCCCCTCCACCACGCCGTCCGTGAGCAGGACGAAGACGCCGCCCGTGTCGAGCTGGTACCGGGTCACGGGGTATTCGGACCCCCGCAGGATGCCCAGCGGCGGTCCCCCCTCGTCCTCGGAGACCTCGGCCTTGCCGTCCGCCGTGGCCCAGACACAGGGAATGTGCCCGGCCCGCGCACTCTCCAGCTCGCCGGTCGCCGGGTCGAAGCGCATGAACGTGCAGGTGGCGAAGAGGTCCTTGTCCAGGGTCAGGAGGAGGTCGTTCGTGCGGGCGAGCAGGTCGCCCGGCTCACTGGTGACGGAGGCGAGCGCCCGCAGGCCGACGCGGATCTGGCCCATGAAGGCCGCCGCGTCGATGGCGTGGCCCTGGACGTCTCCGACGGAGAGGCCGATCCGGCCGTCGGGGAGTACGAAGGCGTCGTACCAGTCGCCGCCCACGTTGAGTCCGGCGTAGGCGGGTGAGTAGCGGGCGGCGAGGTGGATGCCGGGGACGACGGGCAGGTCGGCGGGAAGCATGTCGCGCTGCAGGGCGATCGCCAGTTCCATCTGGGACCGGCGCAGCTCGGCCAGCTCGCGCGTCCGGGTGGTGAGCGACGCCAGCCTGGCCAGCAGCTCTTCACCGTCAGGTGCGGGACGCCTTCGGAACATCCGCCACTCCCGAGCCGGGCCGCCTCCGTCCGGGCGTCACCGTGCGGTTCGGGGCGGCCCGGAGACCGGCTCCCGGCACGCTCGTCGCGGAGGCCCGAACACTTCTGGTCGCACATCACCCGGGGGTTTCTCGTAAGCGCCCCGAACAGTGCAAGTCTCTCATTCACCCCCGGAAGGGGCATGCCGAGGCCGGCGGTGCGGCCGCGTGGGGGGCGACACCGTGGAGGCTCGGCTCTCGCGGACCCTCGTCACTCCTGGCGGAGCCACTCGCGCGTCAGAACGACCAGCGCGTGTGGGTGTACACCCCGTCGTCCCGGCCGAATCCGTACGCCGTGGCCGGGGCGAGGGCGAAGACCACCACGTCCCCCTTGCGGACGTGGTCCCCCATCCCGTGGAAGGTGCCCTCGGGCGCGGTGATGTGCGGGCCGTACTTGGTCTCGTGCGCCTCGATCACCCGTTCCAGTACCGCCGGGTCGGTCACCCGCACCGCCGTGCCCTCGACGACGAGGTCGAGTCCTTCGGTGAGCGAGTTCCGTCCGGCGGTCAGCGCACAGTGCCCGTCGTGAGCGAGGTTGCGCGCCTTCTGTTCCTCGGGACCGGTCGAGAAGTACAGCACCCCGTCGCTCCAGGCGGCGATCACGGGGGTGACGTGCAGCCGGCCGTCGGGCCGCACGGTGGACGCCCAGAAGATCTCGGCCTCGTCCAGGTGTCGCAGGGCCTCGGTCCATGGCGTGGCGGTGACGGCCTCGGACCCTGGACGCGGGTTGAGCGCGGAACTGTAGCGGGCGTCTAGCTCGGCCGTGGGTCGCTGTTCGGGCATGACGGACTCCTTTCCCTCCCCATGTCGACCCGCCGGCGGCGCGTAAATCATCGCTCGGCCGGGAGTCGGTGGAGCGACGGGAGGCGGGCATCCGTCCGGGCGTCCACCGAACGACGGGAAAGTTAGGATAGCCTTACCTTCATGGCCAAGGTTCGTCGGCTCACGCCACAGCACCCCCGGATGTTCCGCGCCCGGGTCGTACGCGCGGAACGGGTCTCCCCGTCCATGCAGCGCGTGACGGTCACCGGAGACAGCCTCGCCGAGTTCCCGTGGGCGGGCTACGACCACTGGTTCCGGCTGTTCTTCCCGCTGCCCCGCCAACAAGGGCTCCGGCTGCCGGAGTTCACCGGTTCGCAGTGGTGGCAGCCCTATCTGGCGATTCCCGAGCACGAGCGGCCGCACTGCGCCAACTACTCGGTGGCGGACTTCCGAGCGCGGTCGGCCGAGCTGGACATCGACTTCGTCGTCCACCGCGGTCCGGGAGGCGAGATCGAGGGCAGGGCCGCGATCTGGGCCTGCCAAGCCGCTCCGGGAGACACCCTCGCCCTGCTCGACCAGGGCATCCTGTTCGACTGCCCGCGCGACGCCTCCGAGGTCACCATCGTGGCCGACGAGACCGGACTGCCCGCTACGGCGAGCATTCTCCGGTCCCTGCCCGCCGGCACCGTCGGACGGCTCATCCAGGAGGTCCCGACCCCGGACGACCGGCGCGCACTCGACGCCCCGGCCGGCGTGTCCGTCTCCTGGGTGGTACGTGAGGACCGCACCGCGGTCCCCGGCGCGGGCGCGCTCCGCGAACTGCGACGGCTCACCTCCGCCGCCGCGACCGGGTACGCCTTCGTCGTCGGCGAGTCGATGCTGGCCACCGAGGGACGCAGGCACCTGCACCGTGCGGGGCTGCCGAAGGACCGCATCACCTTCTCGGGTTTCTGGAAGCACGAGAAGGCACAGGCAGCCTGACCGACCGCCGGGAACGGGCCCGCACCTCGCCCCCACAGCGGCGACACGCCCGCCGGCATCCCCGGTGACCCGGCTCCCCGTCCACGGTCCCTCGCGCCGGGGGGGTGCCGGGAACCGCGCGGGGCGCCTACTGCTCCTGTGCGGCGATCTGGATCAGGTTTCCGCAGGTGTCGTCGAAGACCGCGGTGGTGACCGGGCCCATCTCCAGCGGTTCCTGGGTGAAGTGGACACCGTGGCCGCGCAGGCGCTCGTACTCCGCCTTCACGTCGCCGACCGTGAACTGGGCGAGCGGGATGCCGTCCTTGACGAGTGCGTCGCGGTAGGTCCGCGCGGCCGGGTGGCCCGCGGGCTCCAGCAGGAGTTCGGTGCCGTCCGGCTCCTCGGGGGAGACGACGGTCAGCCACCGGTCCTTCTCCCCCACCGGGACGTCGTGCTTCTTCACGAAGCCGAGGATCTCCGTGTAGAAGCGCAGGGCCTCAGCCTGGTCGTCGACGAAGATGCTGGTCAGGCGGATTCTCATGGGGAGCTCTCTTCCGGTCCTTCGGGTGGGGGCCATCGCTCGGCGATCTGCCGCAGCGGGGCCGTGTTCAGGTCGTGGTACTTGTAGCGGCCCTCGCGGCTGGTCTCCACGAGCCCGGCCGCCTCCAGCACCGCGAGGTGCTGGGAGACGGCCTGCCGCGAGATGCCCAGCTGGTGCTTCATGCTCAGTCGCGAGCAGATCTCGAACAGTGTCTGCCCGGACCGCTCCGCGAGCTCGTCCATGATGATCCGGCGCGTCGGGTCGGCCAGGGCTTTGAAGAGGTCGTCGGCCACACGGCCCATGATAGGCAAGCTCTGACTTGCCTATCAAGTCGAGACACGTCAGGCGGCGAACCGGCACCCGGATCACCGAGGGGCACACCGTCCGCCCCCGCGACACCTGGACACCTCACCGACCCCCGCACGCCACACCCTTGACACGGTCATGTCGGCCGCTTGTATGGTCCAGTCCAACAGAACTCGCCGTTCCGCTTGGAGAGTTGACCCCTGTCCGAGCAGCGCTCCTGACCGGAGCGACGAGTATGCCCACCTTCGCGTCTCTCGATCCCCCACTCACGAGAGGCCGGACCCGACGTGCGCGTCACCCCCCACACATGACCGCGCGTGCTCCGGGGTCGGCCTGAGCTGAAGGAGTTCCACATGCACGCAGGCAGGAAGACCGCCGTACTGATCGGCGCGGCCCTCGCCCCCGTCATCGCCGTCAGCCTCCCCGCCGCCTCGGCGAGCGCCCACGGCTACATCTCGAACCCGCCCAGCCGCCAGGCCCAGTGCGCGGCGGGCACCGTGTCCTGCGGGGACATCACCTACGAACCCCAGAGCGTCGAAGGCTCCAAGGGCCTGACCAGCTGCAGCGGCGGCAACAGCCGCTTCGCGGAGCTGGACGACGACAACAAGGGCTGGGCCGTCACACCGGTACCCAGGAACGCGACGTTCTCGTGGAAGCTCACCGCCCAGCACTCCACCAGCACCTGGGAGTACTACGTCGGCGGTCAGCGGATCGCCCTGTTCGACGACGGCGGCGCCAAGCCCGGCGCGGTGGTCGACCACCAGGTGGACTTCGGCGGCCTGAGCGGCCGGCAGAAGGTGCTCGCCGTGTGGAACGTGGCCGACACCGACAACGCGTTCTACGCGTGCATCGACGTCAAGGTCGGTGGCTGACGGATCCGGTGAAGGAGGCCCCGGGGGCAGGAGCCCCGCCCCCGGGTGCCGGAACCGTCCCGGCCGGGGGCGGGAGCGTACGGGAGCACACCGCCGCCCCCTCTTCCTCGGCATGCCGTACCCCCACCCGATCAGGAGTCGACCACCGTGCACCGTCGTACCTTCGCCCTGCTGGCCGCCACCGGCGCGGCCGCCGCCCTCTGCACCCTGACCCTCGCACCGACCGCCGCCGCCGAGAAGTCCGACGCACGCGCCGCCGGATTCGTGGTCACCGAGGCGCAGTTCGACGAGATGTTCCCGAACAGGAACTCCTTCTACACCTACAGCGGTCTCACCGCCGCGCTCAGCGCCTACCCCGGCTTTTCGAACACCGGCGACGACACGGTGAAGAAGCAGGAGGCCGCCGCCTTCCTGGCCAATGTCAGTCACGAGACCGGCGGGCTCGTCCACGTCGTCGAGCAGAACACCGCCAACTATCCGCACTACTGCGACACGACCCAGCCGTACGGCTGCCCGGCCGGCAACGACAAGTACTACGGGCGCGGCCCCGTGCAACTCAGCTGGAAGACGCGGCCGTGGCCTGGAAGACCGGCCTGTGGTACTGGAACACGCAGAGCGGGCCCGGCACCATGACACCGCACGACGCCATGGTCGACGGCGCGGGCTTCGGGGAGACGATACGGGCCATCAACGGCAGCCTGGAGTGCGACGGCGGGAACCCCGCCCAGGTCCAGAGCCGGATCGACAACTACCAGCGCTTCACCCGTCTGCTCGGCGTCGCCCCCGGGGACAACCTCGGTTGCTAGGGAGTACCGCTCGACGGACACGGGCGTCGTGCCCCGCGGAAGCCTCTACGCGGCACGGCGCCCCCGCCGCCGGGTCACCCGGTGACCGGACCTCCGGGCCCGCCCACCGCGTCGTACGCAGGGCCGAGGCGGGGACCGCCGCGGGACAGTGCTGGGCCTTCACGTGTCCGAGCCGGCGCCGGCCCCGGTCCTACTCGAAGAACTTGAGGCTCCAGCCGGTGTCGCTGCGGGGGCCGGGGACGCCGGAGCGGCTGTAGGTCGTCCCGCCCCACCAGCAGAAGGTGCCGGTGTACCAGTGGCGGTTCTCCCAGGCGTACGGCGTTCCTTTCGCGACCGCGTGGAACATCAGGGGGAACCGGGGACCGGCGGGCGGGCTCGTGGCGATGTCGCCGTCCAGCAGGACGAAGCTGTGGTGGCCGGGGCCGTCGACGTGGAGCGTGGGGTCCCAGCCCGGCATCATGGTGGAGCGGTGGGAGCCGAACAGGCAGCCGTTGGACTTGTACCAGTCCCACACGTAGGTCGGGTCACCGCCGGCCCGCAGCCTCAGGTCGGCGAGGCAGTACTGGTCGCTCCAGCTCCCGTTGGCCGAGTACGCGATGTGCAGTTGCCCGTTCGGGTCCAGGACGGGCTCGGGCCCCTCGTTGATGAACGGGTTGCCCACCACGCGCTCCCAGCTCTCCCGCGGCTGCGAGATGACGTACCGCGCTCCGGTCGGCGTGGTCGGGCTGCTCATCCGCGCGATGTAGAGGTTCTGCTCGACGTTGGTGTCGCCGGCCCAGCCCGACCAGACGAACCAGCGCTGCCCGGAGAAGGTGAACAGGGTCCCGTCGATGGCCCACTTGTCGTCGGGGAGGGCCAGACGCGTCTCGGCGGTGTACCCGCTGTCCGCGGTGGCCGAGCTGATCACGTACATCCGGTGGGCCGCTCCGCGCCCGGCCGAGAAGTAGATGTGGTAGCGGCCGCCGTCCCGCACGATCTCGGGCGCCCACACCTCGCCGCGGTCACGGGTGTCCCACCAGACCTGCCGAGCGGGAGCCGACGCCAGGGCCGCCGTCGACGCGGCCTGCCGTACCACGATGCCGCCACCGGCGGACTGCACCGAGACGTAGGTGCCGCCGACCCGGATCACACTGGGGTCGGCGGCCCGCAGGCCGGTCTGGTCCGCCTGGGCGGGACCGCCGGAGGACAGGAGCAGCAGGACGGCGAGGACGCCGGACGAGGCGGCGGCGACGGCGCGGAAGAGGTGCCGGAAAGGCTTCATGTTCCCTACCTCGGTGGGCTCCACAGGGTCTGCGTGTCCGCGGCCGCTCCACTCCGTGTTCCACCGCCTCTTCCCCGGGCCGCTTTTACATCGATGGAAGAAGACTCGCTCAGCATCCCGATTCGCACTGGACATGTCAATGCGGTGGGCGTGACCGGAGGTGCGCCGCACGGAGCAAAGGGGCCGAGAGTCGGTCTTGACCGGTGACCCTCCGCCCTCCATATTCACGAACACACCGTCGACGACACGGACAGAGGTGACCGGTGAGAAGCCTCAGACCCTGGGCTGCCCTGTACGCGGCCGTCGCTCTCGTCCTCCTCACCACGGCCCTGCGGCCCGTCCCCTCCCCCGCGGCGGCCGCTTCCACGGGCGAGCCGGCCTTCGCCACCCAACCCGCCAGGGCAGCCCTCGCCCGGCTGCTCCCACGCCACGCCGCGCAGTTCACCCTCGTCGCCGTGGACCGCCCGGAGTCCGGCGACTGGTTCGGCGTCTCCGGCGGCGCCGGACGGGTACGCGTGCAGGGCACCAGTCCCGCCGTGCTCCTCAGCGGCGTCAACTGGTACCTCAAGCACACGGCCCACGTGGACCTCGGCTGGCCCGGCCGGAGCACGGCCCGACTGCCCCGCACCCTGCCCGCCCCCGACGACCCCGTCCGCAGACAGGCCTCGGTCCCGCACCGCTTCGCGCTCAACGACACCGACGACGGCTACTCCGGCGCCTACCGCGACTGGGCCGACTACGAGAAGCAGATCGACCTCCTCGCCCTGCACGGCGTCAACGAGGTCTTCGTGCAGATGGGGGCCGACGCCGTCTACTACGAGACCCTCCAGGAGTTCGGATACTCCGAGGACGAGCTGAGGTCCTGGATCCCCGGACCGGCACACCAGCCCTGGTGGCTGATGCAGAACATGTCCGGCTTCGGCGGCCCCGTCTCCGAACGCCTGCTCCGGGACCGCGCGGACCTCGGCCGCCGGATCGCGGACCGGCTGCGCGAACTCGGCATGACTCCCGTACTGCCCGGCTACTACGGCACCGTGCCGCCGGGTTTCACCGAGCGCAATCCCACCGGCCCGGTCGTCCCGCAGGGTGACTGGGTCGGATTCGAGCGGCCCGACTGGCTCGACCCGCGCAGCGCGGTGTTCCCGAAGGTGGCCGCCTCGTTCTACCGCCACCAGCGGAAGCTGTTCGGTGCCTCGACGATGTACAAGATGGATCTGCTGCACGAGGGCGGACGGCCCGGGAACGTACCCGTGCGGGACGCCGCGCAAGCCGTGATGAAGGCTCTCCAGACCGCCCGCCCCGGCGCCGTATGGACTCTGATCGGCTGGCAGAACAACCCGTCGACGCAGATCATCGACGCCGTCGACAAACGCAGGCTGCTCATCGTCGACGGGCTGTCCGACCGCTACGACGGCCTCGACCGCGAAGCCGCCTGGCACGGCGCGCCCTACGCCTTCGGCACCATCCCGAACTTCGGCGGACACACCACCATGGGTGCCAACACCGCCGTCTGGGCCGAGCGGTTCGAGCGGTGGCGCACCAAGGCAGGGAGCACGCTCGAGGGCATCGCCTACATGCCGGAGGGCACCGGCGGCAACCCCGTCGCCTACGAGCTGTTCACCGAACTGGCCTGGCGTACGGAACCCGTGGATCAGCGGAAGTGGTTCGCCGGGTACGCGGAACGCCGCTACGGCGGCCCCGACCCGCATGCGAGTGCCGCGTGGGAGCTGCTGCGCGCCGGCCCGTACAGCACCCCCTCCGGGACGTGGAGCGAGTCGCAGGACAGCCTGTTCACCGCGCGGCCCCGGCTCACGGCCACCAACGCGGCGAGCTGGAGTCCGGGCGCGATGAGGTACGACCCGGACACGGTACGCCGGGCGCTGGCCGAACTGCTGCGGGTCGCACCGGCCCTGCGCAGCACCGACGCCTACCGTTTCGACCTGGTCGACGTCGCCCGCCAGGCCCTGGCCAACCACAGCCGGACCCTGCTCCCGCAGATCAAGGCCGCCTACGACGCCGAGGACCTGCCCCGCTTCCGGGAGCGTGCCGCCGACTGGAAGAGGAGCCTCACGCTGCTGGACCGGCTGCTCGCCACGGACACCCGCTTCCTCCTCGGCCCGTGGCTGGAGGACGCGAAGTCCTGGGGCCGTACGGGGGCGCAGAAGGCCGCTGCCGAGTTCGACGCACGCTCGATCCTCACCACCTGGGGGCACCGCTCCGGCAGCGACTCGGGCGGCCTGCGGGACTACGCCAACCGGGAACGGTCCGGACTGGTCTCCGACTTCTACGCGATGCGCTGGACCAAGTACCTCGACTCGCTCGACACGGCTCTGGTCACCGGCCGACCGCCGGTCGCCATCGACTGGTTCACCCTGGAGAACGACTGGAACCAGCGGCGTGACCGATACCCCGTGAAGGCGTCCGGCGCTCCCGTGGCCCTGGCCACCGCGGTACTCCGGGCCGTTTCCACGCCCTCCTCCTGACCGGACAGGGACCGGTGGCGGCCCCATCCGGGACGCCACCGGTCCGCGACGACCGTTCCCCGCTCCGCTCCACCGGTTGGTCACATGACACGGGAGGCTGCAGTGAGACAGGTGGGCAACAGACGCACGGGCTTCGTGGTGGCGG
The DNA here is from genome assembly GCF_055589025.1 of Streptomyces sp. NPDC041968. NCBI lineage: Bacteria > Bacillati > Actinomycetota > Actinomycetes > Kitasatosporales > Streptomycetaceae > Streptomyces > Streptomyces sp. NPDC041968. Next base: position 440,006 of record NZ_JBVJCB010000002.1, read on the forward strand.
TGCTGGGCGGTCTGGCCCTGGCACTGACCTCGACGACCGCGCACGCCGACGAACACGCCACCGGCACCACAACCAAAACCCCAGGCACCCCACCCGACGCCATCGCCCACCGCGGATCCTCCGGCATGGCCCCCGAGAACACCGCCGCCGCCATCAACCTCGCCCTGCGACAACGCGCCGACCACGTCGAAATCGACGTCCAACGCACCAAAGACGGCAAACTCATCAACTTCCACGACTGCACCATGGAACGCACCACCAACATCGAAGACATCTACCCCAACCGCCCCCGCTACCGCGTCTCCGACTTCACCTGGAACGAACTACGCACCCTCGACGCCGGCTCCTGGTTCCACCCCAAATACACCGGCGAACCCCTCATCACCCTCGACGACGTCATCAACCGCATCCACCACACCCGCACCGGACTCCTCGCCGAAATCAGCCCCTGCACCCACCACACCACCATCGCCACCGACCTCGCCCACCACCTCAAAACCAAACCCCGCTACATCCGCCACGCCCTCACCCGCAACCAACTCGCCGTCCAGTCCTTCCAGACCGACGACGCCAGGGAATTCCACACCCACCTCCCCGACATCCCCATCGGCATCCTCAACGCCCAACGCCCCACCGACACCGAACTCCTCCAGCTCAGCCAATGGGCCGACCAGATCAACCCCCAGCACACCGTCACCGACCAGACCCTCGTCGACCGCATCCACCAACTCGGCATGGACATCAACGTCTGGACCGTCAACGAACCCGGCGCCATCCGCACCATGACCGCACTCGGCGTCGACGGCATCATCACCGACTACCCCCAGACCCTCACCCAGCGCTGACCTCCCGTTCTCCTCTCTCCGCCGCCCTCGTTCGCCGCCTCGCCGCGGAACCGGGTCCAATGCACGGGGGTTGCCCGCGCCGCGCACGGGTACCCCGCCGATCTTCGCGAGAGAGGAGAGCCATGTCCGACGAACACGTGAGGAACGTCTTCGTGGTCGGTCTCGACGAGGCCAACCTTCCGACGCTGAGGTCCGTGCCGGGTGCCGATTCCCTGCGCTTCCACGGCCTTCTGACGGTCGAGGAGCTACAGGGCGGCGAGGTCTCGCTGCCGACGGTCATCGAGAAGGCACAGAAGGTGCTGGACGCCTTCGACGGGAGCATCGACGCGATCGTCGGCTACTGGGACTTCCCGGTCAGCACGTTGGTGCCGATCCTCGGAGAGCGCTACGGCACCCGCACCACGAGCCTGGAGTCCGTGGTCAAGTGCGAGCACAAGTACTGGAGCCGGCTCGAACAGCAGAAGGTCACCGATCGCCACCCGCGCTTCGGCCGGGTCGACCTGGAGGCGGACCCACCGCGCGTGCCGGACGGCATGCGGTTCCCGATGTGGCTCAAGCCCGCCCTGTCCTACTCCTCGGAGCTGGCCTTCGGGGTCGACGACCAGGAGGAGTTCGGCACGGCCGTCGCCGAGATACGCGAGGGTGTCTCCCGCATCGGCCGTCCCTTCGAGCACATCCTCGACCAGGTCGACCTGCCGGCGGAGATGGACGGGGTCGGCGGCCAGGTGTGTCTCGCCGAGGAGTCGCTGAAGGGCGTCCAGGTCGCCGTCGAGGGGTACGTCCACCAGGGCGAGGTGACCGTCTACGGCACGCTGGACTCCATCGACTACCCGAACTCGCCCTGCTTCCTGCGCCACCAGTACCCGTCCATGCTGCCCCCGCAGGTCATCGCCCGGCTCCACGACGTCACCGAGCGGGTGATGCGCCGGATCGGCTTCGACTCCGCGACGTTCAGCGTGGAGTACTTCTACGATCCGGGAAGCCAGGACATCAGTCTGCTGGAGATCAACCCGCGGCACTCCCAGTCGCACGCCGAGCTGTTCCAGTACGTGGACGGCGTGCCCAACCACCACTGCATGCTCGCCCTCGCCCTCGGCGAGGACCCGCGGATGCCGCACCGCCAGGGCCCCTACGCGATGGCGGCGAAGTGGTACCACCGGTGGTTCACGGACGGTGTCGTGCGTCATGTGCCGACCCCGGAGGAGGTGTCCCGGATCGAGCGGGAGATACCGGGCGTGCGGATAGAGGTCCTGCCCGAGCCGGGACAGCGGCTCTCCGACCTGTCCCAGCAGGACAGTTACAGCTACGAACTCGCGCACATCTTCACCGGCGGCGACGACGAGGAGGACCTGCGCAGGAAGTACGACCGGTGCGTCGCCGCCCTGGGTCTCACCTTCGACGAGGCCCCCGGGGCGGCCTGAGAGCAAGGAGCGGCCGACCATGCGTCATGTGACCAGCCTTCCCTTCACGACGAAGGAAGAGGAACACGTCGTCATCCCCATGTCCGACGGTGTGCGCCTGTCCGCGCGCATCTGGCGTCCGACGTCCTCGGACCAGGAGCCGGTGCCCGCGGTGCTGGAGTACATCCCCTATCGCAAGCGGGACCTCACCGCCGTGCGGGACTCCGTCCACCACCCCTACATCGCCGGGCACGGCTACGCCTGTGTCCGCGTCGACCTGCGCGGCACCGGCGAGTCGGAGGGGGTGCTGCGGGACGAGTACCTCGAACTGGAGCAGCGCGACGCCGAGGAGGTGCTGGCCTGGATCGCCGAACAACCCTGGTGCGACGGCGCCACCGGGATGATGGGCCTCTCCTGGGGTGCTTTCGCGGCCCTCCAGGTGGCGGCGCGGCGCCCTCCGAGCCTCAAGGCCGTCGTCATCGCCTCCTTCACCGACGACCGGCACGCCGACGACATGCACTACATGGGCGGAGCCATGCTCTCGGACAACCTGGCCGAGGCGGGCACCATGTTCGCCTACGCCACCTGTCCGCCCGATCCGGCCGTGGTCGGCGACCGCTGGCGGGACATGTGGCACGAACGGCTGGAGAACACCGAGCCCTGGGTCCTCCAGTGGCTGCGCCACCAGCGCCGCGACGACTACTGGCGGCACGCCTCGGTCGCCGAGAACTACCAGGACGTACGCTGCCCGGTGCTCGCGTCCAGCGGCTGGGCGGACGGCTACTCCAACGCCGTCACCCGTCTCCTCGCCCACCTGGACGTACCCCGCAAGGGCCTCATCGGTCCGTGGTCGCACAAGTTCCCGCACCTCGGCGAGCCCGGCCCCGCCATCGGATACCTCCAGGAGGTGGTCCGCTGGTGGGACCACTGGCTCAAGGGCGTGGACAACGGCGTCATGGACGGCCCGATGCTGCAGACGTGGATGCAGGACAGCGTCCCGCCGTCGACGTCGTACGAGGAGCGGCCGGGCCGCTGGGTGGCGGAACCGTGCTGGCCCTCTCCGCACGTCCGCCCGGTCACGCACCCGCTCACCCGGCACCGGATCGGGCCTCCCGAGGAGGCGGGCGACCAGCCGGCGAGGAGCGGGGAGGGCCAGGCGTCGACCGTGCGGTCCCCCTTGTCCGTCGGGCAGTTCGCCGGCAAGTGGGCCTCGTACAACGCACCGCCCGACCTGCCCTACGACCAGCGAGAGGAGGACGGCGGTTCACTCGTCTACGAGACCGAACCGCTCACCGAGCGGGTGGAGATCCTGGGTTCGCCGACCGTCGACCTCGACCTGTCGGCCGACGAACCGGTCGCCATGGTGGCCGCGCGCCTCTCGGACGTCAGCCCCGACGGGGCGGCCACCCGGGTCACCTACGGTCTGCTGAACCTGACGCGGCGCGACAGCACCGAGCAGCCCGAGCCGCTGGAGCCCGGCCGTCGCTACCGCGCCACCGTGCACCTCAACGGGGTGGCGCAGAGCTTCCCGCCCGGTCACCGCATCCGGCTCTCGCTGTCCACGTCGTACTGGCCGCTGGCCTGGCCGCCGCCGAAGCCGGCGATGCTCAGCGTGCACGACGGCTCCAGCACGCTGACCCTGCCGGTGCGCCCCCCGGAGCGGGACGACGACACGCCGGCCGTGCCGTTCGGCGAGCCGGAGGGCACCTCCCCCCTCACCACCACCACGCTGACGCCCCCGGAGGAACGCTGGGACGTCAAGCGCGACCTGGTCGGCTACCACGCCCAACTGGAGACGGTGAAGGACCGGGGCACGGTCCGCTTCGAGGAGATCGGTCTGGACGTCGGACGCCGCGCCTATGAGCGCTATGCCTCCGTAGCCGACGACTTCACGTCCGTCAGCGGCGAGTCCACGTGGACCATGGGCTTCCGGCGCGACGAGTGGGACGTGCGCGTGGTCACGCACACCCGCCTCACCTGCGACGAGGACAGCTTCTTCGTCGACGCCACGCTGGACGGCTACGAGGGCGGCCGCCGGGTGTTCTCCCGCACGTGGAACGAGTCGGTACCTCGCGATCTCCTGTAGGGCGCCGGGACGCGGTGCGCCGCGGTGGTGTGGAATGGCCGGGTGAACTCCGCTGCCCCCGGCCCCGAGCGGCCCGGACGTGCCCGTCCCGCCTCCCACAGTCTCACCGGTGTGGGCCTCGCCGTCCTCGATCCCGCCGGCCGGGTCCTGCTCGGCCTCGGCCACGACGGCCGTTGGGAACTCCCGGGCGGCAAGGTCGACGCCGGGGAGGACTTCGAGTCGGCCGCCGCCCGTGAGCTGTGGGAGGAGACCGGTCTCACGGTGCCCGCGGGCGAGGTGCGCATCCTGGCGGTCCTCGTCGACGGCCTGAACGGACTGACCCGTGTGACGGCCGCCGCCGTCACCGGGCGGGCGACGGGCACGCCCCGGGTCACCGAACCGGACAAGATCGCGCGGTGGGACTGGTTCGCCCGCCACGCGGTTCCCGCGGCGCTCTTCCTTCCGTCCGCCTCGGTGCTGGACTGCCTGTGGCCGGAAGCGGTACCGCGAGGATCCGCCGCGGTACGCCGGTACAGGGTGCTCGGCGCCCCGGCCGACCGCTCCGGCTGACCGGCCCGGCTCGCGGGCCGCACACCGGGCGCCCATGCTCGCCGGGCGCGGCTGCCTGGCTCGGTGTTCCCCTGTCCGCGGCATTGACATGAACGCGTCGCGGCGCAACGCTGAGAGCGCTCTCAGAATCGGTACGGACCAATTTCCTCCCCCCACACCGCACGGAGGTGGAGAGTGCTCTCGAGCCTCAAACACCGTCTGCTCGCCGCCGCCACGGCCGCGGGCCTGGCCGGCGCCCTGCTCACGTTCGGCGCCTCACCGCCCGCGGACGCGGCGGTGCCCGCGACCATCCCCCTGAAGATCACCAACAACTCCAGCCGCGGCGAGGCGGTCCACATCTACACGCTGGGCACCTCCCTGACGACGGGACAGCAGGGCTGGGCCGACGCGAACGGCACCTTCCACGCCTGGCCCGCCGGCGGCAATCCCCCCACCCCCGCACCGGACGCGTCCATCCCCGGGCCGGCCGCCGGGCAGACCAAGACGATCCGGATACCGAAACTGTCGGGACGGATCTACTTCTCCTACGGCCAGAAGCTCGACTTCCGGCTGACCACGGGCGGCCTGGTGCAACCGGCCGTGCAGAACCCGAGCGACCCGAACCGCAACACCCTGTTCAACTGGTCCGAGTACACCCTCAACGACTCCGGCCTGTGGCTGAACAGCACCCAGGTCGACATGTTCTCCGCGCCGTACACCGTCGGCGTGCAGCGGGCCGACGGTGGCGTGAGCAGCGCCGGGCGGCTCAAGGCGGGCGGCTACAAGGCGGTCTTCGACGCCCTGCGGGCGCAGAGCGGCTGGGGCGGGCTGATCCAGACCCGCTCCGACGGCACCGTGCTGCGGGCCCTGTCGCCGCTGTACGGGCTGGAGACCGGCGCGCTGCCCGCGTCGGTCATGGACGGCTACATCGACCGCGTCTGGCAGAAGTACGCGTCCGCCACGCTCACCGTCACCCCGTTCGCCGACCAGCCGGGCACCAGGTACTTCGGTCGGGTCTCCGGCGGCGTCATGAACTTCACCAACGGCGCGGGAGCGGTGGTCACGAGCTTCCAGAAGCCGGACGCCTCCAGCGTCTTCGGCTGCCACCGGCTCCTGGACGCACCCAACGACCAGGTTCGCGGCCCGATCTCGCGCACGCTGTGCGCCGGCTTCAACCGCTCCACGCTGCTGAGCAACCCGAACCAGCCCGACACCTCGGCGGCGAACTTCTACCAAGACCCCACGACCAACCACTACGCCCGCGTCATCCATGACCGGATGGCCGACGGCAAGGCCTACGCCTTCGCGTTCGACGACGTCGGGCACCACGAGTCGCTGGTGCACGACGGCAACCCGGCCGAGGCCCGGCTCACGCTCGACCCGCTCGGCTGACCCGGCACACAGGAGTCCGCCCCCGGCCACCGCTGACGCGGGGCCGGGGGCGGGCTCGTGGTGCGGCACGCGGCGGGGCGGCCGGGCCGTACCGCACCGGTCCGGTCAGGCTCCCGGCAGGACGCCGGTGCGGGCGACCTCGGAGTACCAGCGCGCGCTGGCCTTGGGGATGCGGGTGCCGGTCGGGTAGTCCACGTAGACGGTGCCGAAGCGCTTGCTGTAGCCGTGAGCCCACTCGAAGTTGTCCAGCAGCGACCACAGGAAGTAGCCGCGCACGTCCGAGCCGTCCACGATGGCCCGGTGGACGGCCGCCAGGTGGTCCCGGACGTAGGCGATCCTGGCCGGGTCGTTGACCTGGCCCGCCGGGTCGGCGTAGTCGTCGAACGCCGCGCCGTTCTCCGTGATGACCAGCGGCAGCCGGGGGAAGTCGGACGACAGCCGGCGCAGCAGGTCGTACAGGCCGGTGGCGTCGACGGCCCAGCCCATGGCGGTGGTGTCGCCGGGCGGCTGGTGGAAGGCGACCCGGTCGGCGGCCGGCCAGGGGCTGTGGGCGCTCCTGCCGTGTCCGTCGGAGGTGTGGGTGCCGCTGCCGTCGGCCTCGGAGACCACGGTCGGCGTGTAGTAGTTGACACCGAGGAAGTCCAGCGGCTGGTTGATCTGCCGCAGGTCGGCGTCCTGGACGAAGGACCAGTCGGTCAGCGCCGCGGTGTCCTTGAACAGGTCCTCCGGGTAGGCGCCCTCCAGCATCGGGCCGGTGAAGACCCGGTTGGCCAGCGCGTCGATCCGGCGGACCGCGTCGACGTCGGCCTCGCTCCCGGTGAGCGGGCGGACCTGGTGGATGTTGAGGGTGACGGAGCACTGGACGCCGGCACGGACCCGGTCGCGCAGCGCCTGGACGGCCAGTCCGTGCGCCAGGTTGAGGTGGTGGGCGGCGCGCAGGGCGGCGACCGGGTCGGTGCGGCCGGGGGCGTGCACACCGGAGCCGTAGCCGAGGAAGGCGCTGCACCAGGGCTCGTTGAGGGTGGTCCAGGTCTTGACCCGGTCACCGAGGGCGTCCGCGGCGAGGGCGGCGTACTCGGCGAACCGCTCGGCGGTGGCGCGTTCGGGCCAGCCCCCCGCGTCCTCCAGCTCCTGCGGCAGGTCCCAGTGGTAGAGGGTGGCGACGGGCTGGATGCCCTTGTCCAGGAGGTCGTCGACCAGGCGCCGGTAGAAGTCCAGCCCCTTCTGTACGGCGGGGCCGCGGCCGGTGGGCTGGATCCGGGGCCAGGCGAGGGAGAACCGGTAGGCGTCCAGGCCGAGTTCGGCCATGAGCGCGACGTCCTCGCGCCAGCGGTGGTAGTGGTCGGTGGCGATGTCACCGGTGTCGCCGTTGCGGACCCGGCCGGGGGTACGGGCGTAGGTGTCCCAGATGGACGGCGTACGGCCGTCCTCGGTGGCGGCGCCCTCGATCTGGTACGAGGCGGTCGCGGAACCCCAGAGGAAGCCCTTGGGGAAGGTACGGGCGGCGTCCGGGGCGGACGGGGTCTGCTGTGCTGCGGTGACCACGTAAGTCCTTTCGAGGTGGGGGTGTTCGCGAGCGCGCGAAAGCAGGAGGCAGGGGGGCGACGCGGGCCCGGCGGCTCGGCACCGGGCCCGGCGGCCGGCGGTCAGCCCTTGACGGCGCCCGCCATGATGCCGCTGACGATCTGGCGGCCGAAGACGATGAACATCAGCAGCAGGGGCAGCGTGCCGAGCAGCGCGCCCGCCATGATGAGCGACTGGTCCCGGACGTAGCCCGCGCTGAGCTGGGTGAGGGCGACGGGGACCGTCGGGTTGGTCATGTCGAGCACCACGAACGGCCAGAAGAAGTCGTTCCACGCGTGCACGAACGTGATCATGAACAGCACCGCCATCGCGGGCCGTGCCACGGGCAGCACGATGCTCCAGAAGATCCGCAGCGAGTGCGCCCCGTCCACGCGGCCGGCCTCGACGAGTTCGTCCGGCAGCGCCTCCGACAGGTACTGCCGCATGAAGAAGACACCGACGGCGCTCACCAGCGTGGGGAAGATGACGGCGGGCAGCTGCTGCGACCAGCCCAGCTCGGACATCATCATGAACAGCGGGACGACACCGAGCTGCGGCGGCACCATCATGGTGCCGATCACCAGCATCAGCAGGGCGTTGCGGCCCTTGAACCGCAGCTTGGCGAAGGCGAACCCGGCCAGGGTCGCGAACATCACCGTGGACAGGGCGATCACCCCGGCCACGATCAGGCTGTTGACCATGGCCTTGCCCATCGCCGCCTCGTCCCAGGCCCGGGCGAGGTTGCTGAACAGGTTCGGGCCGGGCAGGAAGGGCGGCGGCGTCTGGCTCACCCGGGTGTTGTCGGTGGAGGCGGCCACCATCGTCCAGTACAGCGGGAAGATCGACAGCAGCGCCATGACGGCGAGCAGGACGTAGGCGAGCGGGCCGGCGTGGTGCTGGCGGCCGGCACGCTGGCGCAGCAGACGGCGGCCACCGCGGCCGGCCGGCTTCTCGACGGGGGTCCGGTCCGGGGCGTCCGTCCGGACCGGGAGGCTGTGGGTGGTCATGGCGACTCCAGGTCAGGACGTACGGGAACGCAGGCGCTTGATCAGGCGCTGCACGACGAAGACGAGGACGAGCAGCATGAACATCGCCCAGGCGACGGTCGCCGAGCGGCCCATCTGGTAGTTCTTCCACCCCTCCTCGTACAGCAGCAGGCCCAGCGTCTGGTACTGGTTGTCCGCGCCGCCCGTGACGCCGTTGGGCCCCTGTCCGAAGATCAGCGGCTCGCCGAAGAGCTGGGTGGCGCCGATCGTGGAGAGCACGATGGTGAAGACGATCGTGGAGCGGATCCCGGGGATGGTCACATGGGTGAACTGCTGCCACCGGGAGGCACCGTCGAGGGAGGCCGCCTCGTACCGGTCGGCGGGGATGGCCTGCATGGCGGCCAGGTAGAGCAGGGCGTTGTAGCCGGTCCAGCGCCAGATGACGATGGTGGAGATCGCGACCTGGGCGGGCCACTTGTCGGCCTCCCAGTTCACCGGGTCGATGCCGACCGTGCCGAGCGCCCAGTTGATCATGCCGAAGTCGCGTTCGAAGATCATGGTGAACACGAGGGCGGCCGCGGCCACCGATGTGGCGTACGGGACCAGCGACGCGACGCGGAAGAACAGCGAGGCGCGCATCCGGTAGTTGAGCAGGTGCGCCAGTCCGAGCGCCATCATCAGCTGCGGCACCGTGGAGATGACGCCGATGGTGAGGGTGTTCTGCAGCGCGTTCCAGAAGCGCGAGTCGCCCCACAGTTCGACGTAGTTGTCGAACGCCACCCACTCCATCACGTCGAGGGTGGCCAGCTCCACGTCATGGAGGGAGATCCAGGACGTGTAGACGAGGGGGTAGAAACTGAACGCGGCGAAGACGACGAAGAACGGCGCGACGAAGGCGTACGGGGCGCCCTTGACGTCCAGCCGGTGCAGCAGCGCGCCACGCGGCCGGGCCGTGCCCTCGCCGCCTGTCCTGCCGGACCCGCCGGGCGGCTCCTTGCCGGCCGGGGCCTTGGTGGTGGAGGTGGCCACCGGAGTTCCTTCCTGAGAGCGGGTGTCTGGGCGGGGCCCCGGGCCCGTCGGCGGGACTGCCGACGGGCCCGGGGCGGCCGCGGGTGGGCGGAAGGTCAGCCGACGGCCTTCTCGATGCGCTCCGCGGTGGTCTGCCACGCCTCGTCACGCGCCGTGCCCTGCTGCTCGATCAGGGTCAGCCCCTGCGAGAAGGTGTCCTTGATCGTGCCGTCCTTGCGGCCGAGGACCTGCTTGTCCGGGATCTCCTGGGCCGCGGCGCCGAAGATCTGGCCGATCGGGGCGTTGCTGAAGTACTCCGACTTGGCGTTCTTCACGTCGGCGTTGTCCAGCGCCGTGCGCGAGGACGGGATGTTGCCGATCTCCTTGAAGATGTGCGCCTGCTGCTCCGGCGCGGTCAGCCAGGCGACGAGCTTCTGGGCCTCCGCCTTCACCGGGCTCTTCTCCACCACACCGAGGAAGGAGCCGCCCCAGTTGGCACCCTTCGGGGCCCTGGCGACGTCCCACTTGCCCTTGTTCGGCTCGCCGGCCTTCTCACTGATGTGGCTGAGCATCCACGCGGGGCACACGGCGGTGGCGAACGTGCCGTTGGCCAGACCCGGGTCCCAACCCGGCTGGAACTGGCGGAGCTTGGCGCTCAGGCCGTCCTCCGCCGCGTCGGCGGCGAGGTTCCAGGCCTCCTTGACGGCCGGGTTCCTGTCGTAGATCAGCTCACCCTTGTCGTTGTAGTACTGCTCGGGGTAGCCGTAGACCATGGCGTTGAACAGACCGCTGGCCGCGTCCATGTAGGCCACGTCGCCGCCCTTGAAGCCCTTCTTGAAGGTGCGGCCCACCTCGACGTACTTCTTCCAGTCGCCCGCCCAGAGCTTGGCGACCTCCTCGCGGTCGGTGGGCAGACCGGCCTTCTCGAAGTAGTCCTTGCGGTAGCAGACGGCCATCGGGCCGATGTCGGTGCCCAGGCCCAGCACCTTGCCGTCCTCGGTGCTGATCTGGGACTCCTTCCACGGCAGGAAGTGGTCGGTGCCCGCCGTCTCGGAGAAGTCCGCGAACTTGTCCGCCTGGGTCTCCGTGATCTCCTTGGCCCGGCCGATCTCTATGCCCTGGATGTCCTTCAGGCCCTTGCCCGCGGCGAGCCTGGTCTGCAGCGCGGTGTAGTACGTCTGCTCGTCACCGGCGATCTCGGCCTTGATGTCGACATCGGGATTCTCCTTCTCGTACTGCTCGAGAAGGCCTGTCTCCTTGATGCCCATCACGCCGTACAGGCCCATGGTGATGGTGGTCTTGCCGTCCTTCTTGCCACCGCCGGTGGCCGAGTCGTCGCCGCTGCTGCAACCGACGACCAGTGTCAGCGCGCCGACGGCCGCGGCCGTGGCCACCGCCTTCCTGCGCAACGAACCGAGAGTGCCCATGGATCTCCTCCTAGCGACGGCGCTGACACATCGGAGTGACGAGTTCTGCGACGACTACAGCGATGACTACAGCGGCTCTGAACAAGGTGGGAACGTGCCCACATGTGGTGGGCACGTTCCCACCGGCGCATCGAAGACTCGTGGGAGCGCGCCCATCTGTCAATGACTTGAACACGAGTTGCCGGTGAACTTCGGTCCCGGCAGGGGTTCCAGAGGCCTCGGGGGTGCTCTGCCGACGGCAGTGTCTGCAAGAATTGCCGCAGGTCACCTCCGCGGTACGTTCATCGCCGCGGCCGCCGAGGGGGGATTGCATGACCGGCAACCGCCGTCCCACGATCAAAACGGTCGCCGCCCGCGCCGGCGTGGGCCGCACCACGGTCTCCCGTGTCGTCAACGGCTCTGACCTGGTCAGTGCCGACGCACGCGCCCGGGTCCTTGCGGCCATCAAGGAACTCAACTACGTTCCCAACTCGGTCGCCCGGGGCCTGGTGACCAACCGCACCGATGCCGTGGCCCTGGTGATCCCCGAGTCGGAGAGCCGGCTCGGTTCGGAGCCGTTCTTCGCGGCGCTGATCCGCGGGGTCAGCGGCGCCCTCGCCGAGAGCCGCACCCAGTTGCAGCTGATGCTCGTCCGCGACCAGGCCGAGCGGGACCAGTTGACCGACTCGGTGGCGGCCCGCCGGGTGGACGGCGTCCTGCTGGTCTCGGTGCACTCCGAGGACCGGCTGCCGGGCATGCTGGAGGAGATGGGCCTGCCCACCGTGCTGGCCGGCCGTCGCGACGCGGGCGAGCGGCTGAGCTACGTCAACGCCGACAACGCCGGAGGGGCCGAAGCGGCGGTCCGGCACCTGCTGGACAGCGGCCGCGGGCGGATCGCCACGATCACCGGCCCGCTCGACATGGACGTCGGCCGCAGCCGGCTCGCCGGCTGGCGCACCGCGCACGAGGAGGCGGGGGTGCCCGCCCGGGAGATCCTGGTCGAGGCGGGCGACTTCACCGAGGAGGGGGGCGCGAGGGCCATGCGTTCGCTTCTTGAACGGGCGCCGGATCTGGACGCCGTGTTCGCCGCCTCCGACCTGACCGCGGTCGGCGCCCTGGCCGAACTTCGCCGGTGGAAACGACAGGTGCCCGGGGACGTCGCCGTCGTCGGCTTCGAGGACTCCGTGCTCGCCCGGCACACCGACCCGCCCCTCACCACGGTCCGTCAGCCGGTGGAGGAGCTGGGCCGGACCATGGCCCGGATCCTGACCGACATCACGCGACACGGCGCACCGCGGCAGCAGTTGACGCTGCCGACGGAGCTGGTGGTGCGGGACTCGTCCTGATCCGGGGGGGGACCGACGGGCGGCGGAGCCCGACGCGCTCGGGCCTGCACACGGCTCCTCGGCACTCGGTACGCGCGCTCCCCCGTCCTCGGCCGACGGGACGGCTCCCCGCGGCCCGTCCGCGTTGCCCGTGCGAACGCCACCCGGCGAGGGACGGCCGGAGGCCGGGCGGACCGACGGGGCGGGACCTCGGAGGCCGTCGCGCGCCGGAGGCCGAGCTGCTCCGTCACCCGGTGGTGGAGCGACTCGTACTCCCTGCCGCGGAGCGCCGACCACGGCGGCGCCGAGAACCCGTGACGGCTGGCACACTGGCGGCGTGACAGCGCACGAGACACCGCACGCGCCCGCGTTCGCGCAGCTCACCCAGCCCGACGACGCGACCGAGGCGGTCCGGCGGGAGCTCGGGGAGTGCTGGACGACGGTGATCAACGCCGGGGGTGCGGTCATCCCCCTGGGCTGCCCCCTGCCCCCGGTGTCCCCGGGCGCGGTCGCCCCGGCGCTGGACGCGATCATCGAGAGGCTCGCCCCTCGGCGCAGCCGGCTCCTCCTGGCCACTGTCGGGGGCGCGCTGGCGGGCTGGGTGCTGCTGAGCCGAGAGCCGCACCCTCTGGAGGCGCACTGCGGGACGGTCAACCACCTGCAGACACATGTCCGTTTCCGCGGGACGGGGGTGGGAGCCGCCCTGATGCGCCGTCTGCCGGACATCGCCCGCGACGAGATGGGCCTGGAGCGGCTGCGGCTCACCGCACGGGCCGGCCTGGGGCTGGAGGAGTTCTACGGCGGGGTCGGCTGGAGCGAGGTCGGCCGGTGGCCGGGCGCGCTGCGGGTGGCCCCCGGTGACGACCGCGACGAGGTCCTGATGAGTCTCGCTCTCTGATCCGGTCCCCGGCAGCGCCCGGGATCAGTCGTCCTTGAGCGCCACGAGCACGGCACTGTCGCCGAACCGCCAGACGGGTACGACCTCACGGAAGCCCGCCTCGCGGAGCAGTTCCGCGTGGCGGTCGGCCGCCAGGTCCGCTCCGGCCCCACCGCCCGGGTGGGTGGCGTGGCGCTGCGCACGCTCGGCGACCAGGTCGGCCAGTTCGGGGTCGCGGGCCGCGGCGGTCCACCACTCCTGCCAGTCCTCGTGGGCGTGGCCGCCGGTCCGCTCGGCGCGGCGGCGGCCCACGTGCGCGGTGACACCCGCACAGGACCGTTCGGCGGGCGGGAAGTGGTCCCCGTTGACGAGCACACCACCGGGGCGCAGCAGCGCGGCGAGACGGCGGTAGGTGTCCAGGAGGACCGGTTCGGGAAGGTAGTGCAGCGCCGTGGTGGAGACGGCGGCGTCCAGGGGTCGCCGCAGCCCCAGGGCGTCGGTCCAGCCGGCGGCGCCGATCACCGTGTCGACGTACCGGGCGGCGTTCGCGTGGTGGGTCCGGCCGAGTTCCAGCAGCAGGGGGTCCATGTCGGCGGCGACGATCTCCGCGTCCGGCAGGCGGTCGGCGAGCCTGGCGGCCAGGGACCCGGGGCCGCAGCCGAGGTCGAGCAGCAGCGGCCGCGGTCGGCCGGCAGTGACGTACTCGACGACGTCCGTGATCACCGTGAACCGCTCCTCGCGGTCCACGGCGTAGCGCTGCTGCTGCCGCTCCCAGCGTTCCACCCACGCCTTGGCCACCGCCATGCTGATGCCCATCTGGTCGTGCCACCTCTTCCGTGTCTCACCCGTCGTGGATGCGACCGAATCTACAGGTGGAAACGGTTATCACTTGCCGTACGGCTCGTGGTTCACGCCAAGGAGGTGAGTGCGGCGAGCAGCCGGTCGATCTCCTCCTCCGTGTTGTACACGTGCAGACTGACGCGCACCGACCCGTCCTCGGCGGCGGCGCCCGCCTGGCAGAGGCTGTCCGCCCGCACCATGAACCCGTGGCTGTAGAGGATGAACCCCAGGTCGTCGGAGGGGATGTCCTGATGCCGGAAGGTGACGATGCCGTGGCGGCGCTGTGCGGCGGGCAGCGCGGAGTCGGCGGTCAGGCTGGCCGGGCAGCCGAGGATCTCGTACGGGCCGAGACGGCTCAGCCCGTCGGTCAGGCGGGTCGTGAGCCCCGCCGTCCAGCGGGCGATCCGGTCCGCACCGGCCGCGTCGAGCCAGTCGAGTGCCGCCCGCAGCGACACGACACCCGCCGTGTTGGGCGTGCCCTGCCAGCCCGCGGGCCGGAACGCGGGTCCTCGCGCGTTGCGCGCCCAGAGGGCTCCCGTGCCCGGCAGGGCCATCGCCTTGTGTCCCGAGAAGACCACGAAGTCGACGTCGAGCCCGGCCCCGGCCAGGTCCAGGGGCAGGTGGCCGACGCTCTGGGCGGCGTCCACACAGATCGGTACGTCCGGGCCGACCGCCGCGCGGATGCGGTGCACGTTCATGTCTCCGCCGTAGACGTGGTGCACGTGCGTGGCGGCCACGAACCGGGTGCGGGGGCCGACCAGGTCGCCGAGGGCGCGATGGTCGTAGTCGCCCGAGACCGCCTGGTAGGGCAGGGCGCGCACCCGGACGTCGACGCCGCGTTCGGCCAGCAGCCGCCCGGCCTCCAGCCAGGGGTCCAGGTTGGCCCGGTGGTCGGCGAACGGCACGAGGATCTCGTCGCCGTCCGAGAGGTACGGCACCAGCCAGTCGCGGGCGACGGTGCGCAGGCCCTCGGTGGTGCCGCTGGTGAAGTGGACGGTGGAACGCTCCGGTTCCGGGTCGCGGAGGAACTCCTTGACCCGCTCCCGCGCCCCTTCCACCAGCTCCGTCGTCCGGTTCGCCCAGGGGTAGGTGCCGCGCCCCGCGTTGGCGTTCGAGGTCGTGAGGTAGGTCTGGACGGCGTCCAGTACGGCTCGCGGCTTCTGGGAGGTCGCCGCGCTGTCGAGGTACGCCGACTCCGGGTGGGCGGTGACGATGGGGAACTGTTCCCGCAGTCCCCGCTGCCAGGCGGCTTCCCGCTGCTGCTCCCGCTGCCGGGCCGCTTCCCGCTCCGCCTCCTCGTGCGCGGTTCCGGTGAGCGGGCGGGCCCGGCTCATTCGCGCACCAGCGGGGCGCCCGCGTCCCGCCAGGCGACGATCCCGCCGGCCAGGCTCCGCACCTCGGGGTGCCCCATGCGCGTCAGCAGGGCGGCGTACCGGAGGGACTTCTCGCCGACGGGGCAGGCGAGCAGCACCGGTGTCCGCTTGCTGAAGGGCAGTCCGCCACGGACCAGCTCCTCGAACAGTTCATCGACCATGTTGACCGAACCCTCGATGTGCAGGGCCGCGTACGCGTGCGGGCTGCGCAGGTCGACGACGAGCGGTCGGGGGTCCCCCTCCGCGATCCGGCGGCGGGCGTCCTCCACGCCGACCGACAGGGCCTCGGCCCGCACGTCGTCCTCGGTGAGCGACGCGAGGGTGTGCCCGCGCGCCGCCCTGCCCAGCAGCTCGGGACGGCGGGCGCGCACGTAGCTCAGGTAGCTCTCCGCCCGGTCGCACACGATGAACACCGCGGTCTCGCGGCGCCCCGACCCCTCCAACGCCAGGTCGGCGTCGCGCAGGTGCCGTACCGCGCCCTGGTAGGCGGCGCCCCCGGTCGGCCCGGACAGGAGGCCGCAGCGCCGGACGAGCGTGAGCATCCCGTCGAGGGCCTCGTCGGAGGTGACGGACTCGATGGTGTCGTACGTCGCCGGGTCGAAGAGCCCGACCTGGTGCACCTCGTCGATGGTGCGGATGCCGGGGATGAAGTCCGACTTGTGGGCGACCAGGCCGAGGACCCGCACGTCCGGATCGTGCTCGCGCAGCACCCGGGCGACCCCGGTCGACGAACCGGCCGTACCCACGCAGGCGACGAACCAGTCCGGCGCCCGCCCGTCCAGGTCCTTGACGATCTCGGGTCCGGTGCCCGCCGCGTGCGCCTCCACGTTGCGCGGGTTGAAGTACTGGTCGGTGTGCAGGTAGGTGCTCCCCGGGTCCGAGAGTGCCTGGTGGAAGTGGGTCAGCGGATCGTCGGTGTCCGTCGGGTCGAGGCATTCGCTGCGCCCCGGGAGCTCCTCGATCTCGGCGCCGAGGAGCAGGAGCAGTTCCTTGATCTCCGGTACGCGCATCCGGTTGGTGACGCTCTTGAACCGCAGCCCGTGCAGGCCGGCCAGCAGGGCGAGGGCCTTGGCGGTGTTGCCGCTGGAGAGTTCCACGACCGTCCCCTCCCCCGCGGCCGCGCCCTCGAGATGGGGTCGCGCCATGTGCCAGGCGGGCCGGTCCTTGACGGAGCCGAAGGGGTTGAGCATCTCCAGCTTCGCGTACAGGTCGATGTTGCGCAGCCCGTGCACGGCGGGGTCGATGCGCACCAGCGGTGTGTTGCCGATGGCCTCCGTGATGCTGTCGTACCTCATACGGGCTTTCCCCCCGGGTGTGTGATCGGCCAGTAGTCCTCGTCCATGCACCAGCGCCAGGAGTCCCCCTCCCGCTCCACGGCCACCGTCCGTGCGAGCGGCTGCCGTTGGGCCTGGTGGGCGTGGAAGTCCATCGCGTATCCGGCGGTGTTGACGAAGGCCAGCAGGTCGCCGGCGCGGGGCAGTTCGGGGAGGAAGACCAGGCGTCGGGTGATCAGGTCGGCCTCCAGGCACAGGTTGCCGACGAGGTGCACCGCGACCGGCCCCCGTTCGCCGTCCTCGGGCCCGCCGCGGGGCAGCAGCACGGGATCCACGAGGACGCCGTGCTCCTCCAGGCTCATGTCCCCGGCGTTCATGCCGAGGCGCACCAGGTACGAGGCCGGTTCCTCCGCCATGCGCCGCACGTCCAGGACCCGTGCCAGCGACAGCCCGCACTGGTCGGCCAGGGCGCGGCCGGGCTCGATGTGGAGGTCGTGCAGGTGCTCCAGGAGGAGCGTGCCCGGTGCCCGGCCCAGCACCGGGGTGGGAAGCGAGAGGAGCTGGTCGAGGTAGCCGGGGCCGGCGCCCGGGCGGTGGCCGGGGTACAGCGCGACCGAGCCGCGCACCGTGCCGCCCTCGTTGCGCAGCCCGTAGCCGTGCCCGCGCCAGGTCAGGGGCGGACGGCCCCCGAGGACCGCCTCGCTGAGCGCGGTCGTCCAGCGCTCCCACTCCTCGGCGTCGGCGACGTAGCCGACGCCGAAGCCGCCTCCGATGTCCACGGCGCGCGGCGCGAGGCCCCGGGCCCGGCACTGGTCCATGAGCAGCACGCACCGCTCCAGGGCCCGGCCCTTCTCCTCCAGGCCGGTGGTGTCCAGGTGGTAGGCGAGGCCGGTGAGCGTGACGGCGTCGGCGTGTCGTTCCAGCGCGGACAGGAGCGCTTCCACCTCTCGCACCGGGGTGCCGAACCGGCTGCGGCGGGAGAGCATCCTGGTGCCCGCTCCCCCGTGGCCCGCGTCGGACTCGAATCCGGACAGGCGCGCCAGGACGTCGACCCGGCCGAGCCCGTACGCGCGTACCAGCTCGGCCAGTTGGTCGAGTTCGCGCGGCGAGTCCAGGTTCACGGTCGCTCCCACGCGGGCGGCGAGCCACAGGAACTCCGGGTCCTTGGGTCCGGTGGCCATGACGCGGTCCCCGGTGAAGCCGCAGCCCAGGGCGTGCCGCAGTTCCGCCAGCGAGGCGACGTCGACCCCGACCCCGGCCGGGTCCTCGGCGGCCAGTCTCCGCAGCAGGGCACTGGAGCGGTTGGCCTTGTGCGCAAAGTACACCCGCCCGGTGAGGTGGTGGCGCCGGTAGACGGCTCGGAAGCGTTCGGCGTTCTCCGCGACGGTCTCCGGGAGCAGTACGTTGAGAGGAGAACCGAGCGCGTCGACGAGCGAGTGCAGGAACGGTGCGGCGCCCAGCAGTGAGGCGAGCGGTGGATCCACCCGCGGCCTCAGATATAAGGGCACATCCACGAAAGACCCCTCCCCGTGTCGGCCGAGCATCGGTGCGACAACCGTTCGGGAGTAGTCGTTTCCAGGTACACACGCCGCTAAGCCTCGGGGCCGGGTCAGGGGCCGGGGCCGCCCGAACGGCCGCCGAACGGTGGCCACTGATCGCCGGGAGGGGCCGGGTCGCCCCGCGGACGCCGTCCCCTCGGCGCGCACGTGCGGCACCCGCTCGCCGGGAGCGGCTGCCACCACGGCGCCTCGCGTTCCGCGCCCGCCGCGGTGGCGGTCACCCGAGTGGGCCAGTCGGGACCCGCGCAGCGTTTCCTCCCCGGGCCGCCGTTCGTTAGGGCGGGCATGATCAAGAAGCTCGCCTGTGTCTCCGTCATGGCCACCGCTCTCCTCGCGTCCGCGCCCGCCGCCGTGGCAGCCCCCACGTCCGGCCCGTCCTCCGACATCCCCGGTGGACCGCTCCTGGACGGACTGCTCGGGACCCTCGAGGTGGGCAACCCGGCCACGTCCCCGCAGTCGCTGCTCCCCGAGGGCCTCCTCGGCAGGTGACACACGCGGTGGCGTCCGCTCGCCGCTGCCTCCGACGGCGCCCTTCACCCCGTCCGCTGCGGACGGGGTGAAGGGCGCCGATGTGCGTTATCCACCCCTTCGGCCTCGGATCGGCCGGTTCAGCGTCGGGGTCCACTGGCTGATCCCGCCACCGCCGACCCGCGGCAGGCTTCCCGTAACCACCGTCCGTCAGCCTCCAGGAAGTCATTCACCCGCGGGAGGTTGCAGTGAAGCTTGCGAGCAAGAGGCGTTCCGGTGTCGTGGTGGCGGTGCTGGGCGGTCTGGCCCTGGCACTGACCTCGACGACCGCGCACGCCGACGAACACGCCACCGGCACCACAACCAAAACCCCAGGCACCCCACCCGACGCCATCGCCCACCGCGGATCCTCCGGCATGGCCCCCGAGAACACCGCCGCCGCCATCAACCTCGCCCTGCGACAACGCGCCGACCACGTCGAAATCGACGTCCAACGCACCAAAGACGGCAAACTCATCAACTTCCACGACTGCACCATGGAACGCACCACCAACATCGAAGACATCTACCCCAACCGCCCCCGCTACCGCGTCTCCGACTTCACCTGGAACGAACTACGCACCCTCGACGCCGGCTCCTGGTTCCACCCCAAATACACCGGCGAACCCCTCATCACCCTCGACGACGTCATCAACCGCATCCACCACACCCGCACCGGACTCCTCGCCGAAATCAGCCCCTGCACCCACCACACCACCATCGCCACCGAC
This sequence comes from Streptomyces sp. NPDC041968, assembly GCF_055589025.1. Classification (NCBI taxonomy): domain Bacteria; kingdom Bacillati; phylum Actinomycetota; class Actinomycetes; order Kitasatosporales; family Streptomycetaceae; genus Streptomyces; species Streptomyces sp. NPDC041968. The sequence continues at coordinate 459,706 of NZ_JBVJCB010000002.1, forward strand.
CTCGCCCACCACCTCAAAACCAAACCCCGCTACATCCGCCACGCCCTCACCCGCAACCAACTCGCCGTCCAGTCCTTCCAGACCGACGACGCCAGGGAATTCCACACCCACCTCCCCGACATCCCCATCGGCATCCTCAACGCCCAACGCCCCACCGACACCGAACTCCTCCAGCTCAGCCAATGGGCCGACCAGATCAACCCCCAGCACACCGTCACCGACCAGACCCTCGTCGACCGCATCCACCAACTCGGCATGGACATCAACGTCTGGACCGTCAACGAACCCGGCGCCATCCGCACCATGACCGCACTCGGCGTCGACGGCATCATCACCGACTACCCCCAGACCCTCACCCAGCGCTGACCCCCACGGCACGCCGTCCCGGCATGCGCACCGGGGGCGCGGGCCGCACGCTGGTGCCATGACGAGTGCGCCGGTGATCGTGTACCCGCCCGACGAGGAGGGCGGGCGGCGGGTCCGCGTGGACGGGGAGATCCTCGGCCGGGCCTACGGTGTGCAGGACGTCGCGCGCTTCCTGCAGGAAGCCGGCCTGCAGGACTGGGACGAGATGGACGTGGTCCGGTCGCGGTTCATCGAGTGGCGCGGGGGCGGCCCGGACGCGTGGGACCACTGACGGAGCAGCGGCGGGCCCGCCCTCGCATGCCGTCGTACCGAGACGGGCGTAGTGTCCTCATATGGTTGCTGTTCGGTGCGGTCGGCGGTGTGCCGCCCTGCCGGATCCGGTGAGACGCGCCCGACGGCCGGCGGACGTCTGATGGGCACCGCGAGGGAGACCGCGAGGGACACCGCGCTGGATGCCGCGATGGATGCCGTGGCGCGCGACAGCGGCGCGTTCGGAGGGATGCTCTACGTGCTGCCTCCCGACGACGACGCGTTGTGGCTGGTCACGATCGCCGGGGTGCCCCAGGAGATTGCCGTCCCGTGGCGGCGTGTCGCGCCGAACGATCCGACGCCCGTGGCGGACGCCGTGCGCGAGCACCGCCTGGTGTGGGTCGGCGGCAGGGAGGAGATGGCGCTCCAGTATCCGCGGCAGGCACTCGTCCTGCCGTACGACTTCGCGCTGGCGGCCGCCCCGATCACCGCGGGCGGCAGCGTGCGGGGCGGGCTGGTGCTGCTGTGGTCCGGCCTGCGTTCGACGCGCCTGAGTGCCGAGGAACGGGACGCCGTCGAGGCCGGCTGCCACCGCCTGGGCGAGCTGCTCCGGCAGGCCGCGGACCGGGACGCCCCCGTGCTGCCCGGGGATCGGCCCCGCGCCCTGCGGCCTCCGGCGGGACGTCCGCCCTCCCCCGGCGAGGCGGCCGCGCTCTCGGGCTTCGTCGACCGGCTGCCGGGCGGCTCCTGCGCCCTGGACGTGAACGGCCGCATCACCTTCGTCACCCCGGTCGCGGCCGACCTGCTCGGCGCCGCTCCGGGCGACCTGGTGGGTGCCCTGCCCTGGGAGGCGCTGCCCTGGATGGACGTCCCCCAGGTCGAGGACCGCTACCGGGCCGCGCTGGTGAGCCGCCTGCCCCAGGCCTTCACCGTCCTGCGCCCGCCCGAGACATGGCTGGCCTTCGAGCTGTACCCCGATCCCACCGGCATCAGCGTGCGCATCACGCGGGGTGGCCCGTCCGAAGGCGGGGCCCCGCCTCCGTCCCTTCCGAGCGCGGGCCCCGGCCGGGCCACCGTGTTGTACCACCTGATGCACCTGGCCTCCACCCTGACCGAGGCGGTCGGTGTGCAGGACGTGATCGAACAGACCGCGGACCAGCTGCTGCCCGCGCTGGGCGCGCAGGCCATGGTGCTGATGACCGGTGAGGACGGCAGGCTCAGGATCCTCGGTCACCCGGGCTACCGCCCCGAGATCGTGGCCCGCTTCGACGCCCTCCCCCTGAGTTCGGACGTCCCGGGCGCCGACGTCCTGACCACCGGCGTCCCGGGCTTCTTCGCCACCTTCGACGAACTGCGGCACGCCTATCCGGCCACGGTGCACGAGGACGGCATGGCCGCGTGGGCCTTCCTGCCGTTGATCGCGTCCGGCCGCCCCATCGGTTCGCTCCTGCTGGCCTTCGAACGCCCCCACGTCTTCCCGCCCGGCGAGCGCGCCGCCCTCACCTCGTTGGCGGGGCTGATCGGGCAGGCTCTGGACCGCGCCCGGCTGTACGACGCCAAGCACCACCTCGCCCATCGCCTGCAGTCCGCCCTGCTGCCGCACACCCTGCCCCGCGTACCCGGCCTCAGGGTCGCCGCCCGCTACCTCCCGGCCGCCCGGGGCCTGGGCGTGGGCGGTGACTTCTACGACCTCATCCGTCTGGACGAGCACACGGCCGGCGCCACCATCGGCGACGTACAGGGTCACAACGTGGACGCCGCGGCCCTCATGGGGCAGGTCCGCACCGCCGTCCACGCCCACGCCACCGTCGGCGCCTCCCCCGACGACGTCCTGGCCCGCACCAACCGCCTGCTCACCGACCTGGACCCGGGCCTGTTCACCAGCTGCGTCTACGTCCACCTGGACCTCGCCACGCGCCGCGCCTGCCTGGCCACCGCCGGACACCCCCCGCCGCTCCTGCGCCACGCCGACGGAAGCATCCAGCTCCTCCCCGTGCCGCCCGGACTCCTGCTCGGCATCGAACCGGACACCCTGTACCCGGCGCTGGAGTTCGACCTGCCCCTCGGCAGCGTGCTCGCCCTCTACACCGACGGGCTCGTGGAGGCCCCCGGGGTCGACCTGGACGACGCCACAGCGGCCCTTGCCGGGCTCCTCGAACACGCGGATCCCACCGACCTCGACGCGATGGCCGACACACTCATCCGGCACTCGCCCACCCCCGGTGACGACATCGCCCTGCTCCTCATCAGTCCCGGCCCGTGAACCCCCGGGCACTCGAACGGCCGACAGATCGTTTCACCTGACAAGAAGGACGGACGCCGGCCGACACCGGCCGGCAGCGGAGGAGAGACCCTCGATGAAGCACCAGAAGGTGTGCGATCTGATGAGCGACGCCGTGGTCCGCGTCCAGCGCGGAACACCGTTCAAGGAGATCGCCCACCTGCTGCTGGAGTACGACATCACCGCGGTACCGGTCGTCGACGAGGAGACACGGCCCGTGGGCGTGGTGTCGGAGGCGGACCTCCTGCAGAAGATGTGGGGCCAGGACCTGGAGGGTCCCCCCGGGGACGGCGACGGGCCCCCGTCGGCCGGTGCCAAGGCGTTGGCGACGGACGCGGCCGGTCTGATGACGTCGCCCGCCCTCTGCGCGCGCGAGGACTGGAGCGTCGTCGACGCCGCCCGCGTGATGGCCCGGCACGGGATCAAACGGCTCCTGGTGGTCGACGGGTCGGGACGGCTGATCGGGGTCGTGAGCAGGAGCGACCTGCTGCGGGTCTTCCTGCGCAAGGACCGGGCGATCCGCACCGAGATCATCGAGGAGGCGCTGGTGCGGTCCCTCGGCCTGGCCCCCTCGTCCTTGCAGGTGGACGTGGAGCACGGCCATGTCGTGGTGAGCGGACGGCTCCCGGGCGAGGTGGCGGTCTCCGAGCTGGAGGAGCTGTGCCGGCGCGTCGACGGGGTCGTCGCCGTGGAGTTCAGGCCGGCGGGCGAGGCCGAGGCGGAGGACGCGGCGACCGCCGGGCGCTGATCGTCGGCCCTTGGGGGGCGTGAGGGCGCGTGACCGTGGCCCGCCTTCCGGTGCGGGAGGCGGGGGCTCCCGACGCTGCATCGGTCCCGGGCTCGAGCGGCCGTGGGCGCTACGACGCTGCCGCGGGTGCCGGCGCCGCGAAGGCGTCCGCGTGGTCGGCGGCCCACCGGGCGAAGGTCCGGGCCGGGCGGCCGGTCACCTGCTCGACGGTGTCCACCACCGTGCGCCCCGCCTCGGGGGTGTTGCCGTACACGTCCAGCAGGAAGCCGACGACCTCCTCCGGTTGGCCGGCCGCCCGCCACTGCGCGACCGCCTGTTCCGCGGTGAGCTCGACGAGGGCGATCTCCCTGCCACGGGCCGCCGCGATCGCCGCCACCTTGTCGCCGACGGTCAGCACCTCCGGGCCGGTGATCAGGTACTCCTGGCCCCCGTGGCCGTCCTCGGTCAGCGCCATCGCCGCGACCGCGCCGATGTCGCCCTCGTGGACCATGGCGCTGAGCCGGGAGACGAACGGCTCACGCACCTCGTCGCGGTCCGCGATCCCGTCGGCCCACTCCAGGGCGTTGGCCATGAACTCGACCGGCATGAGGACGGTCCAGGCGGTCCCCCCGCCGGCACGTACGGCGTCCTCCAGCGGCGTCGGTCCTCCGCCGTGCAGCACGGTGATCCGGCGCACGCCGGCCTCCCGGGCCAGCTCCAGGATCCTCGGGCCGGTCTCCAGCGGGGCGAAACCGGACCCGTCGAAGGTGATCAGGTGCAGGCCGGTGACTCCGGCCAGGGCGGGGACGAGGCTGTCGGGTTCGGTCAGGTCGCCCCGGACCACCTCGGCACCCTCCGGCAGGGCGGCCCGGGCCGGGTCGCGGGTGAGGGCGCGGACCGCGTGGCCGCGCGCGAGCAGTTCGGCGACGACCTGACGGCCGACGGTACCGGTGGCGCCGGTGACGAGGATCGTCTGGGACTGTGTCTGCGTCATACCGGGACCGTACGAAACATTGCGGTCAGCCACCGTCCGCGTGCCCGCGCCGGTACGGGTGCGGCCCCGCCGGCCCGGTCGTCCGGGGCGGCGGGGCCGTACGCGCGGTGGTCAGACTCCGGCTGTCTCGGGCTCGCGCGCGGGCTGCGCGGGCGAGCCGCTGTCACCGAGTTCCTTGTGGAGCTTCTCGCCCTCGACGTCGACGTTCGGCAGCAGGCGGTCCAGCCACTTGGGCAGCCACCACGCCTTGGTGCCGAGCAGGGCGAGCACGGCGGGCACGATGGCCATGCGGACCACGAAGGCGTCGAAGAGGACCGCGATGGCGAGGCCGAAGCCCATCATCTTGATCATGTCGTCGTTCTCCATGATGAAGCCGGAGAAGACGCTGATCATGATGATCGCGGCCGCCGCGACGACCCGGCCGCCGTGGGTGAATCCCGTGGTGACGGACTCGGAGGCGGAGGAGCCGTGGACGTAGGCCTCACGCATGCGGGTCACGAGGAAGACCTCGTAGTCCATGGCCAGACCGAAGACCACACCGATCATGAAGATGGGCATCATCGACATGATCGGACCCGGCTGGTCCACGCCGAAGACGTCCGCGAGCCAGCCCCACTGGAACACCGCGACCACCGCGCCGAGCGCCGCGGCCACCGAGAGCAGGAAGCCGAGCGCCGCCTTGAGCGGGACGAGGATCGAGCGGAAGACGAGCATCAGGAGGAGGAAGGCGAGACCGACGACCAGGGCCAGGTACGGGACGAGCGCGTCGTCCAGGGTCTGGGAGAAGTCGATGGTCATCGCGGTCGCGCCGGTGACCAGCATCGTCGCGCCGGTCTCGGTCTCGATGCCACCGGACAGCGCGCGGATGTCCTTGACCAGCGACTCGGTGGCCGCCTCGCTCGGCCCGGTCTTGGGCACGACCGTGAGGACGGCGGTGTCGCCCGCCTCGTTGAAGTTGGCCGGGGTGACCGCCGCGGCCTCGCCCAGGCCGGTGATCTCCTTGCCGACGGTGTCGGCGGCGGCCTTCGCGTCGTCCGCGTCCCGGGTGTCGACGGTGACCATCAGCGGGCCGTTGAACCCGGCGCCGAAGGACTCGGACAGCATGTCGTAGGCCTTGCGCTGCGTGGTGTCGGGCGCGGAGCTGCCCTCGTCGGGCAGGCCCAGTTCCATGCTCGCGGCCGGCACGGCGACGGCGCCGAGACCGAGCACCGCGGTGAGCAGGACCGTCACCGGACGCCGCAGCACGAACCGGGCCCAGCGGGTGCCGAGCTTGGGCTTCGCCGGGGCCTGCGACGGTCCGGCGGGGGCCTTGCGGTCCTTGCGGCTGAGCGCCTTCCTGCCGGCGAAGCCGAGCAGTGCCGGGGTGAGGGTGAGCGCGATCAGCACGGCGATGCCGACGGTGCCCGCGGCGGCGAGGCCCATCTTGGTGAGGATCGGGATGTTGACCACCGCGAGCCCGGCGAGCGCCACGATGACGGTGAGTCCTGCGAACACGACGGCGGAGCCGGCGGTGCCGACCGCGCGTCCCGCGGCGTCCTCGGCGCTGCGGCCCTCGGCGATCTCGGCCCGGTAGCGCGAGACGATGAACAGGGCGTAGTCGATGGCGACCGCGAGGCCGATCATCATGGCGAGCGTGGAGGTGGTGGCCGAGAGTTCCAGCGTGCTGCCGAGCGCTCCGATGGCGGAGATGCCGATGCCTACGCCGATGATGGCCGACAGCAGCGGCATGCCGGCCGCGACGAGCGAGCCGAAGGTCAGCAGCAGCACGATCGCGGCGACACCGATACCGATCAGCTCGGCCGTGCCCCCCATCTCCTGCTCGGCCATGACCGCGTCGCCGCCGGTCTCGACGGTGAATCCGTCGCCGCGCGCGCCGTCGGTGGCGGCGGTGAGCGAGTCACGGGCCTGGTCGGTCAGCTCCATGGAGTTGACCTTGTAGGTCACCGAGGCGTAGGCGGTGGTGCCGTCCTTGCTGACGGCGTCGGCCTCGAACGGGTCGGCCACCGAGGCGACCTGCGGCCCGTCGCCGAGTGCCGTGACGAGATCCTCGACCCGTTCCCTGCCCACCGGGTCCGATATCTTCGCGCCCTCGGGGGCGCGGATCACGACACGGGCGGTGGCGCCCTCGGCGCTCGCGGCCGGGAAGCGCTCGTCGAGCAGGTCGAACGCCTTCTGGGACTCGGTTCCGGGCATGGAGAAGGAGTCTTCGGGCGGGGCGGGCGCCGTGGACGCGGCGACGCCGGCGCCCACGAGTATGGCCACCCACAACAGGGCGACGAGGCCGCGGCGCCGGAACGCGCGTCGGCCGAGTCGATAGAGGAACGTAGCCACCTGAGACCAATCCGTCGGGATGCGGGCAGGACGAAACCCGGCATGTGGGGACGCAGAGGTGCTGACCGGGGTACCCCTTTATGCTCACCCGGGCTTTTTGTCATTTGATCCGTCCCTGGGGCTGGACTGGTGTACTGCGTCGGGTGTAGTGGGTGACCGTGCTCCTCTCCCCCGGGTGTAGGCCACGGCAATGGATGTACGCCGCACCCGTTGTCCGGCCTGCCGGGTGACGCGCGGCCCGCCGGGGCGGGGCCCGTCACCCCGCCGCGGACTCGGTGATCCGGACGCGGTCGCTGTCGCCGTCGGAGAGGAAGGACGCCAGGGCCCGCCCCTCCTCGGCGAGGGCCGCGCGTTCGGCCGCCGAGCAGCGGCGCAGCGGGGTGACGGTCACCGTCCCCGCCTCGACGGTCCAGGTCGCGGCGACCCGGCCGTCGACCAGCGTCACGCGGGCGCCGGCGACCGACAGTCCTCGGTGGACGTCGTCGATGATCCTGCCGCGGTCCTGGTAGCCGAGGACGGCGTTGTCGAAGGCCGGCAGGAACCGGACGGGAGCGGGGGTCTCGGGGTCGGGGCGTGGCGCGTCGGGGAGGTCCAGCAGTTCCCGGCCCCGTTCGTCCCGGAAGGTGATCAGTTCGTCGCGGACCGCGGCGACCGCCGCGGGCAGTCCGGCGAGGCCGCACCAGGCGCGCAGGTCCGCCGAGGCGGCGGGGCCGTAGGCGGCCAGGTAGCGCCGTACCATCGCCTGGCCGACCGGGTCGGAGCCGGGCGGGGGCGGCGGGTCGACGTCGCGGCCGAGCCAGGCGGACAGCGGCAGGTTGCGCACGCCCGCTCTCGTGCGCCAGAGCCCCCGCGGTGGCAGTTGGACCATCGGGATCAGCGCGGCGACCAGCATCTCCCCCAGGGCCCGGGGGGCCGTCTCCGGCCAGCGCCCGGCGACCGTCCGGGCGAGCTCGCTCATCGAGCGGGGCTCACCGTCCGACATGACCGCGCGGCCCGCCGCGGCCAGTTCGTCGAGGTCGACGCCTTCGAGTTCGCGGCGGTAGGTACCGAGGACCCGTCCGCGCAGCATGGCGTCGTGGCGGGTGCGCCAGGCGAGGACGTCGTCGGCGGTGACGAGGTGGACGGTACGGCGCATGAGGTGGGTGCGCACCACACGTCGCTCCGTGAGCAGGTCCGACAGCGCCGACGGGGCGAAGGCCCGCAGCCGTGACCAGAGCCCGACGAACGGTTCCTGCGGCTCCTGCGCCTGCATGCCGCCGAGGTGGGCGACGGCGTCGAGGACCGGGAGGTCGGCCCGTGCGAGCAGTGACTGGCGGGCGAGGGTGGCGCGGTTGAGCGCCCGGGTGTCGAGCACGGTCATGGGATCAGGGCCTCCCGGCCGGTGCGCGGGGCGGGGTGGTGGCCCCGGTGGGGCGGGGATGACTGCTCAAGGTGGCGTCCTGTCGTCTCGGGGGGCGGGCGGGCGTCGTGGCCCGGCCGGGTGGCGGAGGCCCGCCACCCGGCCCCGGCCGGTCAGGGCGCGTCGTACCCGCTCACCACGTCCAGGACCCAGGTGACGCCGAACCTGTCGCGCAGCATGCCGTAGAGCGGTGCCCATCGGGCGGCCTCCAGTGGCTGCAGGACGGTCGCGTCGTCGGACAGCTTCTTCCAGTAGGCGGTGATCTCCTCGGCCGTCTCGCCGCGGACCGAGACGAAGAAGGCGTTCTCCCCCTGGTTCCACGGCAGGTGGGCGGGCACGTCGTAGGCCATCACGCACAGGCCGCTGTCGGCGGACACCTGGCCCCACATGACCTGTTCGGCCGCGGAGGGGTCCTGGACGTTCCCGGCGTCCCGGTAGGTCACCAGGGCGACGTCGCCGCCGAACACGGACTGGTAGAAGGTGAGCGCCTCCCGGGCGTCACCGCGGAAGTTCAGGTGGGTCACGGCTTTGACGGACACGACGGGCTCCTCGCCTCGGTGCACGGTCGGACAGCCCGCGCCGGCGGGACCGTCCGCGGGGCCGGACCGGCCCCGCGCTTCCCACGTTGCCGAAGGTAGCGGTCAGGTCGTGTCCTCTTCTTCCGGCAGCATGGGAGGCATGCAGAAGACCTCAGCGCGGCTGCTGTCGTTGCTCTCCCTGCTCCAGGCGCGCCGGGACTGGCCCGGGGCGGTGCTCGCCGAGCGGCTGGAGGTCAGTCCGCGCACCCTGCGCCGCGACATCGACCGGCTCCGGGGGCTCGGCTATCCCGTCGTGGCCGTCAAGGGACCGGACGGGGGGTACCGGCTCGACGCCGGAACCCGTCTTCCCCCGCTGCTCTTCGACGACGAACAGGCCGTCGCCCTGGCCGTCGCCCTGCGGACCGCCACCGTGACGGGCGCCGGTATCGAGGACGGAGCGGCGCGCGCGCTGACCACCCTCCGGCAGGTCATGCCCGCCCGACTGCGCCACCGCGTCGACGCCCTCCACGTCACCACGGTCGAGCGGGCCGCGCCCCGGCCGCAGCCGCAGGCCGACAGCGGTGTCCTCATGGCGCTCAGCGCCGCCGTGCAGGCGCGCGAGGTCCTGCGCTTCGACCACGCCGGGCCGTGCCCGCCGGACTCCGACCGCGAGGGGGACGCACCGCCCCGCCGGGTCGAACCCCACCATCTCGTCGCCAGGGACGGGCGCTGGTACCTGGTCGCCTGGGACCTGGAACGCGCGGACTGGCGTGTCTTCCGCGCGGACCGGATCACTCCGCGCTCCCCCACCGGGCCCCGCTTCACGCGGCGGGAGCTGCCCGGCGGGGATGTGGCCGCCTTCGTGACCGGACGGTTCCGCGGCTCCGACCGATCGCCCGACTGGCCCTGCCGCGGAGCGGTCGTCCTCCACCTGCCCGCGGCCGCGGTGTCGCCCCACACCCCCGCGGGGACCGTCGAGGCCCTCGGCCCGGACCGCTGCCGGCTCACCCTCGGCTCCTGGTCCTGGCCCGCCCTCGCCGCCGCCGTCGGAGCCTTCGACACGGACGTCGAAGTGGTCGGCCCGCCCGAACTCGGGGAGGCCTTCGCCCTGCTCGCCCGCCGCTGCGCCGCCGCGGCGCGGTCCGCACCCACGGCACCCGCGACGCCGGCGGCGGGCCCGGCGGCCGAGGGGTGAGCCTTCCGGGGCGCGAGGAGGCGCGATGTCGTCACCCGGACACCGGGCGCCCCACCGTCGGGCGCTCCTCGGCCGGCACCGTGGACCGCCTCCCGCCCCCGCCCTGCCCCACGGTGCGTCGTCCCGCCGGTGACCGCGGGTGCCGTTCGCACGCTCCGTCAGGTGTCACACCCGCCGGGCGAGGTCCGCGCTCGCGGGCTCGGCCGCCAGGGCGCCCATGACGACGCGCGAGCGGCTGTGCAGCCGCAGGGACACGCCGACGAACGCGAGCGCGACGAGGGTCATGGCCGCGCCCGCCCAGGCGGTGGCCGCGTAGCCGAGGCCCGCGTCGATCACCGTCCCGCCGAGCCAGGGACCGCCGGTGTTGCCCAGGTTGAACGCGGCGGTCGTCGTCGCCCCGGCGAGCGTGGGCGCGGCGCCGGCGACGTTGAACATGCGGGCGTTGAGCGCGGGTGCCGTATAGAAGGCCGAGACGCCGAGGAGCAGGGAGAGGGCGATCACGACGACGGGACTCGACGCGAACAGCGCCAGCGCGGCCAGCAGCACGGTGGAGGCGGTGATGCCGGAGAGCAGCACGCCGAAGAGGTGCGCGTCGGCGATCCGGCCGCCGATGGTCGTCCCGACCAGCGCGCCGACACCGAACAACGCCAGCACGGCGGGCACCCAGCCGTCCGCCAGCCCGGCCACATCCGTGAGCAGCGGCGCGAGGTAGGAGAAGGCGCAGAACACGCCGCCGGCCGCGAGCGCCGTCACGACGATGGACAGCCAGACCTGCCGGTCGCGGTAGATCGACAGCTCGCCCCTGAGCCGGGGCCGCCGCTCGGGCAGCGGGATGCGCGGGATCAGGGTCACCACACCGACGAGCGCGACGGCGGACGCCGCGCCCACGGCCCAGAACGCCGACCGCCATCCCAGGTGCTCCCCGAGGAAGGCGCCGGCCGGCACACCGAGCACGTTGGCGATGGAGAGTCCGCCGATCATCACCGCCATCGCGCGGGCCCGGGCGGTCTTCGGCACCATCGCGATGGCGACGGCGGCACCCACCGCCCAGAACCCGGCGCACGCCAGGGCACTGACGACCCGGGAGACGAACAGGATCTCGTACGTCGTCGCCAGCGCGCCCGCGATCTGGCCGAGGCCGAACACCGTGATCAGCGTGACCAGCGTGGTCTTCCGCGGGAGCCGCAGGGTCGCGGCAGCGAGCAGCGGAGCACCGACCACCATGCCGATCGCGAAGGCGGATATCAGCAGCCCGGCTTGCGGGATGGACACGTCCATGTCCTCGGCGATGGGCGGCAGCAGGCCGGAGAGCATGAACTCACTGGTACCGAGCGCGAAGACGGACAAGCCGAGGATGTAGACGGCGAGCGGCATGGGGGCAGCCGTGGGCCGTGCGGAAGGTGCGGGCATGACAGCTGTCAACGACACGTTCCTCCCCGCCATTCCCGCGGGCGGGTCCGTCTCACGATGCGGCGGCACCCCCGGTGACGGGTCCGTCTCATGACGCGGCGTCCGGCCGGTGACCGGGCCCGTCCCGCGATGCGGCGGCTCCCCGGTGACCGGGCCCGTTGTCAGTGGTGGGCGGCAGAATCCGCACCATGACCACACCAGCAGCAGTGATCGTGGACTCCGCCGCCTACGCCCAGGCGGTCGAGGACGCCGCACGCGCGGCCGCCGCCTACTACGCGGGCGGTTCCTCGCCACTGGACGACGACACCTACGACCGGTTGGCGAGAGGGATCGCCGCCTGGGAGGTTGGGCATCCGGACGAGGTGCTGCCCGACTCCCCGACCGGCAAGGTCGCCGGCGGTGCGGCCGAGGGCGACGTGCCCCACACGGTGCCGATGCTCAGCCTCGACAACGTCTTCTCGCCGGAGGAGTTCCTCGCCTGGACGGCGTCGCTGGCCCGGCGGACGGGCCGTGAGGTCGACCGCTTCGGTGTGGGTCCCAAGCTGGACGGCCTCGCCGTCGCCGCACGCTACCGCGCGGGCCGTCTCACCCGGCTGATCACCCGCGGTGACGGGACGGCCGGGGAGGACGTCTCGCACGCCATCGGCACCGTGGAAGGTCTGCCCGAGACGCTGGCGGAGCCGGTCACCGTGGAGGTGCGCGGGGAGATACTCATGACGACGGCCCAGTTCGAGCATGCGAACGAGGTCCGCACAGCGCACGGCGGTCAGCCGTTCGCCAACCCGCGCAACGCGGCCGCGGGCACACTGAGGGCGAGGGAGCGTGCGTACACGGTCCCGATGACGTTCTTCGGCTACGGCATGCTGCCGCTGCCGGAGACCGATGCCGCTCTCGCCGGGCGGCTGGACGGGCTCGCCCACAGCGACCTCATGTCCATGGCCGCCGGTCTCGGCGTGCACACCAGCGCCGGCACCGCAGTCCCGGACGTCGTCGTCGAAACGCCGGAGCAGGTCGTGGCCCGGGTCCGGGAGATCGCGGCCCTGCGCGCCGAACTCCCCTTCGGCATCGACGGGATCGTCGTCGCGGCCGACCTGGCCGCCGACCGGCGGGCCGCCGGAGCCGGCTCCCGGGCGCCCCGGTGGGCGGTCGCGTACAAGCTGCCGGCCGTGGAGCGGATCACGCGGCTGCTGGACGTGGAGTGGAACGTGGGCCGCACCGGCGTCATCGCCCCGCGCGGCGTCCTGGAGCCGGTGGTGATCGACGGGTCCACGATCACCTACGCCACCCTGCACAATCCGGCCGACATCACCCGCCGCGACCTGCGCCTGGGCGACCACGTCATGGTCCACCGCGCCGGTGACGTCATCCCCCGCATCGAGGCCCCGGTGGCCCACCTGCGCACGGGTGACGAGCGGCCCATAGCGTTCCCCTCGGTGTGCCCGCGCTGCGGGTCGGACATCGACACGAGCCAGGAACGCTGGCGCTGCGCCCAGGGCCGCACCTGTCACCTGGTCGCCTCGCTCGCCTACGCCGCCGGCCGCGACCAGCTGGACATCGAGGGCCTGGGCGCCACCCGTGTCGTCCAGCTCGTGGACGCCGGGCTCGTCGCCGACCTCGCCGACCTGTTCACCCTTCGGCGCGAGCGGTTGCTCGCCCTGGAGCGGATGGGGGAGACCAGCACCGACAACCTGCTCGCCGCGCTCGCCAGGGCGAAGGAGCAGCCGTTGTCCCGGGTGCTGTGCGCCCTGGGCGTCCGGGGCACCGGCCGTTCCATGTCGCGGCGCATCGCCCGGTACTTCGCGACCATGGACCACATCCGTGCCGCGGACGCCGAGGCCATGCAGCGGGTCGAGGGCATCGGGCCGGAGAAGGCCCCGTCCATCGTCGCGGAGATCGCCGAACTCGGCCCGCTCATCGACAGGCTCGCCGCCGCGGGGGTCGGTATGACCGAGCCCGGGGCCACCCCTCCCCCGGCCACCGGTGCCGCCGCCGAGGAGGAAGGCGGGGGCCCCGTCGCGGCGCCGGGGGAGGCCGGTCCGCTGGCCGGGATGAGGGTGGTGGTCACCGGTGCGATGACGGGACGCCTGGAGAAGCTCTCGCGCAACGAGATGAACGAACTCATCGAGCGGGCCGGCGGTCACTCCTCCTCCAGCGTCTCCCGGAAGACGACACTCGTCGTCGCAGGTGAGGGCGCCGGCTCCAAGCGGGCCAAGGCCGAGCAGCTCGGCATCCGCCTGGCGACCCCGGACGAGTTCGGCTCCCTGGTCGCCGGCCTCCTCGACTGATCCGGGCCCGGGGGCGCTCCTCCCCGAGGCGGTGGCGCACCGGCGGAGTACCGGCGTACGGGCGCGCCACCGCCGGGGAGTGTACGTTCGTACGCCCTAGGCGCTACGATCGGGCGCATGCCGACGGACCACTTCGCGCAGGATCCCAGAACGAACCTCGAACGCATGCTGGCGGGCGACCTCTACATCGCCGACGATCCGGAGATCGCCCGCAGACAGCAGCGGGCCGTACAGCTGGCCGCCCGCTACCAGGCCGCCTACACGGAGGACGCGGCAGCGGCGCAGCCGATCCTCGCCGAACTGCTCGGCTCCCTCGGCACCGAGGCACACGTACGGCCACCGCTGTACGTCGACTACGGCAGCAACATCACCATCGGCGCGCGCACCTTCGTGAACTACAACCTCACCGCGCTGGACGTCGCGGCGATCACCATCGGCGAGGACTGCCAGATCGGACCGAACGTCCAGTTGCTCACCCCCACGCACCCGCTCGAGGCCGAGCCCCGGCGCGACAAGCTGGAGGCAGCCCGGCCCATCACCATCGGCGACAACGTCTGGCTGGGCGGCGGCGCCATCGTCCTGCCCGGCGTGACCATCGGCGACAACTCCGTCATCGGCGCCGGGGCGGTCGTCACCAAGGACGTGCCCGCGGGTGTCGTCGCCGTGGGCAACCCGGCCCGGCCGGTGCGGAACGTGTAAGCCTGCTCCCATGGCAACCGGACACACCGACCCGCAGCGGCGCGAGCGGATCATCGACGCCACCCTCGACCTGATCGCCGAGGAGGGCATCGCACGCGTCTCCCACCGAAAGATCGCCACCCGGGCCGGCGTCCCCCTGGGCTCGATGACCTACCACTTCAGCGGGATCGACCAGCTGCTGCGGGAGGCTTTCGGCCACTTCACCGGCCACATCGTCGCGGTCTTCGACGACCACCTCGGTGCCGCGGCCGACCGCGAGGAGGCCCGCGAGGCGGTGGCCGACCTCGTACACCTCCTGTCCGAGGGGAGCCAGCGGGACCTGGTGCTCACCCAGGAGCTGTACACGCTGGCAGCGCGGCAGCCGGCCTACCGGGAACTCACCCACGAGTGGATGCGCCGCAGCCGGGTCCACCTGGAGAAGCACTTCGACCCGGACACGGCCCGCCAGCTCGACGCCCTCATCGAAGGGCTGACGCTGCACCGCGCCCTGGCCCGGGAGCCCCACGGGCGGGCCCTCACCCTGGAGGCCGTCGCCCGCGTCACCACCACGGACCGGCGCACCCCCTAGCCGCCCGCGCGGCACGGGCCTGACCCCCGTGCCGCGCGGGTGCCCCGGCTCAGCAGACCCCGTCGCCCGGCTTGGGGTTGCCGAGACCGAAGAGGGGGCGCAGCTTGAGGCCCACCCAGGTACCGGCCAGGGCGAAGGCCCCCCACAGCCAGCCGCTGAGGCTGCCCGAGGCGATTCCCGCCAGATAGGCGCCGATGTTGCACCCGCCGGCCAGGCGGGCGCCGATGCCCATCAGCACACCGCCGAGCAAGGCCGCGAGCGCCGTGCGCCAGGCGATGCCCCGGTGCAGGGCCCAGGTGCCGCCGACCGCCGCGGCGACGGCGGCACCGATCATGATGCCGATGTCGGTGAGGCTGGTCTTGTCGGCGAGCACCGGGCCCGCCAGCATCTCGGCGTTGCCGGGCCGCTGCCACCACGTCCAGTTCTCCGGGTGGCCGCCGAGGACACCCACCAGTTCGGAGCCCCAGAGGCTGAAGGCGCTGGTGACGCCCCAGGCGCCGCCCGAGACCCACAGGACGCCGGCGCCCAGTACGGCCAGCACGAGCGCCCCGGCGGCCAGCGGCCACGAGCCGCGCAGGGCCCGGACGGCCGCGCCGCGCGCCGAGGGCACGACACCGAGCGGCGGCGGGTTGCGGCGGGCCTGCACGCGCCGCGTGACGAACACCACCAGCAGCAGCGCGGCGATCGTCACCGCCCACGAGCCGAACCAGCCGACATGGTCGGACAGGACGACGGGCTCCCAGGCCGGGAGGTCCTTCCACAGGTCGAACTGCCAGGCAGCGAGCGTGGCCCCCGCGATGAAGCCGCCCAGGGTGAGGACGATCGACGTCTGTCCCGAGCCGACGGCGAACAGGGTGCCCGAGGCGCACGCGCCGCCGAGCTGCATGCCGATCGCGAAGAGCACCGACCCGGCGAGCAGGCCGACGCCGACGGGCCCGGCGGACGGCGCCGGCTGCGAGCCGAACAGCCCGGTGCCGGTGCCGATGAGCAGCGCGAACAGGGTGGCGGTGGTGCCGAGCAGCAGGGCGTGGGCCCGCAGCCCGGCGCCGTTGCCGACCGCGACCAGTTGCCGCCAGGCGGAGGTGAAGCCGAACCGGGAGTGGAAGAGGGCGACACCCAGCCCGAGGCCGAGCAGGAGCAGTACGCCCGGCTTGGCACCGTGCGCGGACCAGACGTACGCGGTCAGCGCGGCGGCGAGCAGCCCGGACACCACCAGGGGCGTCCGCCGCACCGGGGGCAGGGGCGGCGCCTCGGGCCGGGCGGAGGAGGTGGGGGACGGGGCGAAGAGGACGGCGGGCGCGCGCGGCGGCGCGGCCGGGGCCGACCCGGCGGGGGGTGCGGTGGTCACGGAAGATCTCCGGTGGGGTGCACGGGGGCGGCGGGCGGGGGCGCTGGGCGACCGGCGGCGCGGATCACGCGGCCGGTGCGGGAGTCAGCGGCGACAGAGGCCGTCGTCGACGCACCACGCCGAGTTCGCGAAGAGCGCGAGGCACAGCAGCGGAGCCGATGCATACATGCGTGCGAATATACGGAGTGCGGCGCTCCGGATGCCAGACCGTCTCGCCATGCGGATGGCACCGTGGACAGAGGCACTGGCCCCTCGGGTTCTCGGGTTCCGTTTCCCGGACGCACACGCCCCGGACGCACGGAGAAACGCCGAGGGACGCCCGGCGGCGCCGGACGTCCCTCGCATACGGACCCCGTGGGTTACAGCGTGCGCTCCAGACGGTCCGCCACCAGCTTCACGAACCGGGCCGGCTCCTTGGGCCGGCCGCCCTCGGCGAGGACCGCCAGGGCGTGGAGGAGATCCGCGGTCTCGGTCAGCTCCGTCCGGTCCTCCTGCTCGGTGTAGGCCCGGTTCAGGGACTTCACCAGCTGGTGCTCCGGGTTGAGTTCGAGGATCCGCTTGGCGTGCGGAACCTCCTGGCCCATCGCGCGGTACATGTTCTCCAGCGCCGGCGTCAGCTCGTTCGCGTCGGAGACCACACAGGCCGGCGAGACGGTGAGGCGGGAGGAGAGGCGGACCTCCTTGACGTCCTCGCCCAGGTGTTCCGACATCCAGCCGAGCAGCCCGGCGTACTCCTCGCTCTGCTGGTTCTTCTCGGCGTCGCTCTTCTCGTCCTCGGCACCACCGAGGTCGACCTCGCCCTTGGCCACCGAGCGCAGCCGCTTGCCCTCGAACTCCGCCACCGCGTCGACCCAGACCTCGTCCACCGCGTCGGTGAGCAGGAGCACCTCGACGCCCTTGGCCCGGAACGCCTCCATGTGCGGGGAGTCCTCGATGGCCTGCCGGGACTCGCCCGTCATGAAGTAGATGTCGCTCTGACCGTCCTTCATCCGCTCCACGTACCCCTGGAGCGTGGTCGGCTCGTCGGCGTCGTGGGTGGTCGCGAACGAGGAGGCGGCGAGGATCGCGTCCCGGTTCTCGGAGTCGGTCACCAGCCCTTCCTTGAGGACGGCGCCGAACTCCCGCCAGAACGTGGCGTACCGGTCCGGCGCGGACGACCTCAGGTCCTTGACCGTGGCCAGCACCTTCTTCGTCAGGCGGCGCTGGATCATGCGGATGTGGCGGTCCTGCTGGAGGATCTCGCGGGAGACGTTGAGCGAGAGGTCCTGGGCGTCGACGACGCCCTTGACGAAGCGGAGATACGGCGGCAGCAGCTCCTCACAGTCGTCCATGATGAAGACGCGCTTCACATAGAGCTGTACGCCGCGCTGGTACCCCTGGGTGAACAGGTCGTGCGGGGCGTGCGAGGGCACGAACAGCAGGGCCTGGTACTCGAAGGTGCCCTCCGCCTGGAGCCGGATCGTCTCCAGCGGCTCGCGCCAGTCGTGGGAGATGTGCTTGTACAGCTCGTGGTACTCGTCCTCGGACACCTCGTCACGCGGACGCGCCCACAGCGCCTTCATCGAGTTGAGCGTCTCGGCCTCGCGGGCCTCGGCGCCGTCCTCGGCCGGCTCCGGCAGCAGGCGGATCGGCCAGGTGATGAAGTCCGAGTAGCGCTTGACGATCTCCTTGATCTTCCAGGTGGAGGTGTAGTCGTGGAGCTGGTTCTCGGAGTCCGCGGGCTTGAGGTGGAGGGTGACCGAGGTACCCTGCGGCGCCTCGTCGACCGTCTCCAGGGTGTACGTGCCCTCGCCGCGCGACGTCCAGCGGGTGCCCTGGGTCTCGCCGGCGCGCCGGGTCACCAGGGTGACCTCGTCGGCCACCATGAAGCCCGAGTAGAAACCGACGCCGAACTGCCCGATGAGCCCGTCGGCCCCGGCGGCGTCCTCGGCCTCGCGCAGTTCCTGGAGGAACTTGGCCGTGCCCGAGTTGGCGATGGTGCCGATGAGGTGGGTGACCTCCTCGTACGACATCCCGATGCCGTTGTCCCGCACGGTGAGGGTGCGGGCCTCCTTGTCCACGTCGAGCTCGATGTGCAGGTCGGTCACGTCGACGTCGGCGACGTCGTCCCGCAGGGCCGCGAGGCGCAGCTTGTCCAACGCGTCGGAGGCGTTGGAGACGAGCTCGCGCAGGAAGACATCCTTGTTCGAGTAGACGGAGTGAATCATCAGCTGAAGAAGCTGACGCGCCTCTACCTGGAACTCAAACGTTTCGGTCGGCATGGCTGGTGAGTACCTCACAGGTCCGCAGTCGTCTGCACTGACGGGATCACTCTAAAACAGCACGGGCGGCCGGCGGCCCCGATCGGCGGCAGCACGGCCCCGGCCGAGCAGCCGATGGCGGTGTCGAGGACCGACCGGCCTCGGGAGCCGAGCGCACCACCGCGAGAAGTTCGGTCGACATCGTTGACTTCAAGTCAGCGGCCCTGCACATTACTTAAAAGTAAAACCGATCAGTAACCTGCGGCCGCACTCCTCCCGAGAAGAGAGAGCACATGCCGAAGCATGCCCTTCGCCGTGTCATGACCGCGACAGCAGCCGCAGTCGGCACGCTGGCCCTCGGTCTCACCGACGCCACCGCGCACGCCGCTCCCGCCCCTCCCCTCGACTACGTGGCTCTCGGGGACAGTTACAGCGCCGGCTCGGGTGTCCTGCCCGTGGACCCCACCAACCTGCTCTGCCTGCGTTCCACGGCGAACTACCCCCACGTCATCGCCGCCGCCACCGGCGCCCGGCTCAAGGACGTCACCTGCGGCGCCGCCCGGACCGCCCACTTCACGCAGTCCCAGTACCCGGGTGTCGCCCCCCAGGTCAACGCGCTCTCCGCCGACACGGACCTCGTCACGCTCACCATCGGCGGCAACGACAACAGCACGTTCATCAACGCCATCACGGCCTGCGGCTCCGCGGGCCTCCTCAGCGGGGGCAAGGGCAGCCCCTGCAAGGACCGGCACGGCACCTCCTTCGACGACCAGATCGAGGCCAACACCTATCCCGCGCTCAAGGCCGCGCTGCTGAGCGTCCGCGCCAAGGCGCCGGGCGCCCGGGTGGCGGCCCTCGGCTACCCCTGGATCACGCCCGCCACCGCCGACCCGTCCTGCTTCGCCAAGCTGCCCCTCGCCGCCGGCGACGTGCCCTACCTCAGGGGGATCCAGGCGCACCTCAACGACGCCGTGCGGCGTGCGGCGGAGGAGACCGGCGCCACCTACGTGGACTTCGCGTCGGTGTCGGAGGGCCACGACGCCTGCAAGGCCTCCGGCACCCGGTGGATCGAACCGCTGCTCTTCGGCCACAGCCTCGTACCCGTCCACCCCAACGCCCTCGGGGAGCGGCGCATGGCCGAGCGGACCATGGACGTCCTCGGCCTGAGCTGAGCCGCGCCCCCGCGTACGCTGTCCACCGTGCCGTCGTCCCGCCTGCGCCGTGTCGCCGTCCTCGTGCTGGAGGGCGCCAAGCCGCTCGACGTCGGCATCCCGGCGCAGGTGTTCACCACACGCGCCAGCATGCCGTACGAGGTGCGGGTGTGCGGTGCGGCACCCGGCCTGGTGACCGGCGGTGACGGCCTGTCGTACCACGTGGCCCACGGCCTCGACGCGCTGGCGTGGGCCGACGTGGTCTTCCTGCCCGGGTACCGCTCCCCCGACCTGGACGACCCGCCGCGGCCCGTCCTGGACGCGCTGACGGCGGCCCACGACCGGGGTGCGCGGCTCGCCGCCATCTCCACCGGCGCGTTCGCGCTCGCCGCCACGGGCCTGCTCGACGGGCGGCGCGCCACGACGCACTGGCACTACACGCGGGCGCTGGCGGCGAAGCACCCCCGTGTGCGGGTCGACGAGAACGTGCTCTTCGTGGACGAGGGCAGCGTGCTGACCTCGGCGGGTGCCGCCTCCGGCATCGACCTGTGCCTGCACATCCTGCGCGGCGACCTCGGGGTCGCCGCGTCCAACCACGCGGCCCGGCGCCTCGTCGCGGCTCCCTACCGCAGCGGCGGACAGGCGCAGTACGTACCCCGCAGCGTGCCCGAACCACTGGGCGAGCGCTTCGCCGCCACCCGCGAATGGGCCCTGCGCCGGCTCGGCGAACCGCTCACCCTGGAGGCCCTCGCCCGGCACGCGGCGGTGTCGGCGCGCACCTTCTCGCGCCGGTTCGCCGAGGACACGGGGTACACACCGATGCAATGGGTCATGCGCGCCCGCGTCGACATGGCCCGTGAGCTGCTCGAACGCTCCGAGCGCAGCGTCGAGCAGATCGCCGCCGACGTGGGTCTGGGCACCGGCGCGAATCTGCGGCTGCACTTCCAGCGCATCCTCGGCACCACCCCGAGCGAGTACCGGCGCACCTTCACCCGGGGGGAGTAGCCGTGAGCGTGGGCCGCCTGGCGTGATCCTTGCGAACCGTGGCTGTCACGCCGCTGCCGCGGGCCGCCCCCGCGAGCGAACCTGGAGGCACCGCACGGCGAACCGGAAAGGCACCGCTCATGACCCGCATCGGCATCAACGGCTTCGGACGCATCGGACGCAACGTGCTGCGCGCGCTGCTGGAGCGCGACAGCAAGCTCGAGGTCGTCGCCGTCAACGACCTCACCGAGCCCGCCGCCCTCGCGCGGCTGCTCGCCTTCGACTCGACGGCCGGCCGGCTGGGCCGCCCGGTGACCGTCGACGGGGACACCCTCGTCGTGGACGGGCGCCGCATCAAGGTGCTGGCCGAGCGGGAGCCGGCGCGGCTGCCGTGGGCCGAGCTGGGCGTCGACCTCGTGCTGGAGGCGACCGGGCGCTTCACCTCGGCCACCGCCGCCGGGGCCCACCTCACCGCGGGCGCCAGGAAGGTCCTGGTCAGCGCGCCCTCCGACGGCGCCGACGTCACCCTGGCCTACGGCGTCAACACCGGCGCGTACGACCCGGCCGCGCACACCATCGTCTCCAACGCGTCCTGCACCACCAACGCGCTCGCGCCGCTGGCCGCGGTGCTGGACGAGCTGGCCGGCATCGAGCACGGCTTCATGACGACGGTGCACGCCTACACGCAGGAGCAGAACCTCCAGGACGGGCCGCACCGCGACCCCCGCCGCGCCCGCGCCGCCGGGGTCAACATCGTGCCGACCACGACGGGCGCCGCGAAGGCGATCGGCCTCGTGCTGCCGAACCTCGACGGCAAGCTGTCGGGCGACTCGATCCGTGTCCCGGTACCGGTCGGTTCGATCGTCGAACTGAACACGACCGTCGCCCGCGACGTGACGCGCGAGGACGTGCTGGAGGCCTACCGCGCCGCGGCCGAGGGACCGCTCGCCGGCGTGCTGGAGTACTCGGAGGACGCGCTGGTCTCCTCGGACATCACGGGCAACCCGGCCTCGTCGATCTTCGACTCGGCCCTGACCCGCGTCGACGGACGGCACGTCAAGGTGGTCGCCTGGTACGACAACGAGTGGGGCTTCTCGAACCGCGTGATCGACACGCTGGAACTGCTCGCCACGCCCTGAAACGGCGGCCGGTGACGCATCACGGGAGCACGCACGTCACAATGGTGGGATGAGCAATTCCAAGGTTTACTTCGACATCGACATCAACGGCCAGGATGCGGGCCGCATCGTCTTCGAACTCTTCGAGGACGTCACCCCCAAGACCGCCAAGAACTTCATCGAGCTGGCCACCGGCGAGCACGGCTTCGGTTACGCGGGTTCCCCGTTCCACCGCGTGATCCCGCAGTTCATGCTCCAGGGCGGTGACTTCACCCGCGGTGACGGCACGGGCGGCAAGAGCATCTACGGCGAGAAGTTCGCGGACGAGAACTTCCAGCTGAAGCACACCGGCCCGTACCTGCTCTCCATGGCGAACGCGGGACCGAACAGCAACGGCTCGCAGTTCTTCATCACCACCGTGCCCACCCCCTGGCTGGACGGCAAGCACGTCGTCTTCGGCAAGGTCGTCGAGGGCACGGAGCTGGTCGACCGGATCGAGGGCTACGGCTCCTCCCCGTCCGGCAAGACCTCCGCGAAGATCACCGTGCGGGAGTCCGGCAAGCTCTGACGCCGATCGGCCGTAGGAGGACCTGACCCGGGGGCCCGCCGCACACCGTGCGGCGGGCCCCTCGCCGTCCCGTCTGGTGAGGGGCGCCAGGTGGTGCGACGCTGGGGTGGAGACGTGTCCGCGGCAGGCGACCCCGGGAGGACCGATGGGACGGGACGTCCCGGCGCTGGTCTTCACCCGCGAGGACCGCCGCCGGTACCGGATCAAGATGCAGGAGTGCCTCGACGCCTTCGCGCAGATGCTGCGCGAGTCGCGGTTCGAGACCGAGCGGCCCCAGGTCGGCCTGGAGATCGAGCTGAACCTGGTCGACGACCGGGCCGAGCCCGCCATGCGCAACAGCGACGCCCTCGAAGCGATCGCGGACCCCGCATGGTCCACCGAGCTGGGCCGGTTCAACCTGGAGATCAACATTCCGCCCAGGCAGCTGACGGCCGGAGGCCCCGACGCGTGGGAGACCGAGATCCGTACCGCCCTGAACCACGCGGAGAAGGGCGCCAACTCGGTCGGAGCGCACCTGATCATGGTGGGAACCCTTCCGACGCTGCGCCAGTCGGACGTGGGCGAGGCCGCCCTCTCGGAGAACCCGCGCTACCGGCTGCTCAACGACCAGGTCTTCGCGGCGCGGGGCGAGGACCTGCACATCGAGGTGGACGGCGTCGACCGGCTGCGGACGTACGCGGACACGATCACGCCCGAGGCCGCCTGCACCAGCACGCAGTTCCACCTCCAGGTGTCCCCCGAGGAGTTCGCCGACTACTGGAACGCGGCCCAGGCCATCGCCGGTGTCCAGGTCGCGCTCGCCGCCAACTCCCCCTTCCTGCTCGGCAAGGAACTCTGGCACGAGAGCCGTATCCCGCTGTTCGAGCAGGCGACCGACACGCGGCCGCAGGAGATCAAGGCGCAGGGCGTACGGCCCCGGGTGTGGTTCGGGGAGCGGTGGATCAACAGCGTCTTCGACCTCTTCGAGGAGAACCTGCGCTACTTCCCGGCGCTCCTGCCGCTCTGCGACGACCAGGATCCCGTGGAGACCCTGGACCGCGGCGACATCCCCGAGCTGGGTGAGCTGACGCTGCACAACGGCACCATCTACCGGTGGAACCGGCCCGTGTACGCGGTGGCGGACGACGTGCCGCACGTGCGGGTGGAGAACCGTGTGCTGCCCGCCGGCCCGACCGTCGCCGACACCCTCGCCAACGGCGCCTTCTACTACGGGCTCACCCGTGCGCTGGTGGAGGAGGAGCGGCCGGTGTGGTCGCGGATGTCCTTCTCCGTCGCCGAGGAGAACCTGCACACCGCGGCCCGGCACGGCATCGAGGCGCGGCTGTACTGGCCCGGCACGGGCGAGGTGACCGTGCCCGAACTCGTTCTGCGGCGGCTGCTGCCGCTGGCGCACCGGGGGCTGGAGCTGTCCGGGATGGACTCGGCCTGGCGGGAGCCGCTGCTCGGGATCATCGAACAGCGGTGCGTCACCGGCCGCAACGGCGCGGTGTGGCAGAAGGAGATGTTCCATCACATCGACGCGACCGCCCGCCCGGGGCGGCACGAGGCACTGCGGCGGATGACCCAGCAGTACATGGACTACATGCATCTCAACGCCCCGGTGCACACCTGGCCGGTCGACTGAGGTGCGACGCCCCGCGCTGGACGCCGGGGACCAGGGAGGCTGCAGACGATGTGCCGATGGCTCGCCTACTCGGGAACGCCGGTGCTGCTCGAGACGATCCTCTACAAGCCCGAGCACTCGCTGATCGACCAGAGCCTGCACGCCCGGATGGGCGTCGAGACGACCAACGGGGACGGGTTCGGCGTCGGGTGGTTCGGTCCGGAGATGGAGACGCCCGCGATCGTGCGGGAGATCGGTCCGGCGTGGAGCAACCGCAACCTGCGGGAGATCGCGGGCCATGTCCGGTCGTCGCTGTTCTTCGCGCACATCCGGGCCTCCACCGGGAGCCCGGTGCAGCAGACCAACTGCCATCCCTTCCGGCACGGCCGCTGGATGTGGATGCACAACGGCGCGATCGCGGAGTTCCACCGGCTGCGCCGGGATCTCGCCCTGGCCGTCGATCCGCGGCTCTTCCTGGACATCGAGGGGTCGACGGACTCGGAGATGATGTTCTACCTGGCCCTCACCTTCGGTCTGGAGGACGATCCGCCGGGGGCCGTGGCGCGGATGGCCGGGCTGGTGGAGGAGATCGGGCACGAGCACCACGTGGAGTACCCGCTGCAGATGACGGTCGCCGTGACCGAGGGGCGACGGCTGTGGGCCTTCCGCTACTCCAGCCAGCAGGACTCGCGGTCGCTCTACTACAGCTCGGCCGTGGAGAGCCTGCGCGCGCTCCATCCCGACCTGCCCTTCCTCCGGGAGGCGTCCGACGACACCCGGCTGATCGTGTCGGAACCCCTCGGTGACCTGCCGGGAGTCTGGAACAAGGTGCCCGAGAGCAGTTACGGCGTCGTCCAGCCGGAGGGCGACGCCATGCTCCCCTTCGTTCCGCAGCCCGTCTGACCCCGTTGACATCGGCGGCGGAAGATCACACAATCGGTGCCATGACCACATACCGGTTCGGCACCACGGCGGAGTGTCCCCGCGTGCCCGAGCGAACCGGTTGTGAGCGTTCCGGCCGATAGCGGCCGCACACGGACCGAGGGCTCGACGCCCCGTGCGTCGGGGGTCCCTCGGTGTCCCTTCCGGTGTACAGCCCGGAGCACTTTCTCTCTCCCCGGCCATCCTGCGCTGACGTCGTCGCGCCGTGGCCGGGCGCCACCCGTACCGCCGTACCTAGGGGAGGACTCCCATGACCGTCACGGCTGCCGGCCCGACCGCCGGCCTGCGTGCAGCACGCATCCCGGGAGACGGGATGTACGAGGGACGGCGCGTCCTGCGCCGGTTGCCCGAAGGGTGGGTGGAACGGCCCTACGAGCACTTCGGCGTCGTCCCGCTGGCCCGCACGATCGGGGCCGAGATCAGGGGGGTCGACCTCTCCCGTCCGCTCGGTGCCGGCCTGCGCGAGGAGTTGAACCGCGCTCTGCTGGAGTGGAAGGTGCTCTTCTTCCGCGCCCAGCACCTCAGCTCCGACCAGCAGCGCGCCTTCGCCGGCCACTGGGGCGAGTTGGAGACCAACCCCCTGCTCGCGGCCGGTTCCCGCGAGGACGTGGTCCGCTTCGACAAGGCCGACGCCGCCACCCCGACCTACGAGAACGTCTGGCACACCGACGTCACCTTCCGCGAGCGGCCCGCGCTCGGCGCCGTCCTCCAGTTGCGCGAGGTGCCGCCGTTCGGCGGGGACACCCTGTGGGCGGACATGGCGGCCGCCTACGACAACCTCCCCCAGGAGGTGAAGGACCGCGTCGACGGCGCCCGCGCCGTGCACGACTTCGTCCCCGGCTTCGCCAGGTTCTACGGGCCCGAGCGCCTGATCCCCCATCAGGACGCGTTCCCGCCCGTGGAGCACCCCGTCGTGCGCACCCATCCCGAGACGGGGCGGCGGATGCTGTTCGTCAACGCCTCCTTCACCACCCGCATCACCGGCCTGGACCGCGACGAGAGCGACCGCCTGCTGCGCTTCCTGTTCCAGCAGGCGCACGTCCCCGAGTACCAGGTGCGGTTCAGCTGGCGGCCCGGCGATGTCGCCTTCTGGGACAACCGCGCCACGCAGCACTACGCCGTGGGCGACTACGGCTCCGACCGCCGCGTCGCCGAACGCGTCGCCATCGAGGGCGACCGTCCCTTCTGACCTCCGGCCCGTGCGCGAGGGGCCGGTGGCGGTGCTCCGCCTCCGGCCCCCGCCCACGCTCGCTAGGCCGGGTCCTGCTCCTCGATCGCCGCCGGCCGCAGCTGTGCGGCGCGGACGCGTGCGACGTCGAGTTTGTCCCCGCGGTCGAAGCGGTAGATGCCGTTCTGCTCCTGGAAGACGTCGGTCAACTGGGTGTAGCAGTAGCCGAACATGCGGCGGTCGCCCAGCAGCACTCCGGTCAGGCCCGCGAACCGCTCGTGGAACTCGTCCTCGTCGCGGACCCGTTCCCCGTAGCCCCAGGACTCGGTGCGGTCCTCACCGGACCGGTCGGCGGCCGCCTCGGGGTCCCACCAGATGCCGCCGAACTCGCTGACGAAGTACGGCTGGCCCCGGTAGGGCAGGGAGTACGGGGCGCCGTTCTCGTAGGCGTTGACGAAGGGGGCGTCCTTGGCGAGGCCGGACATCAGCTGCCGGAAGGCGGCCGGGTCCTGCTCGTAGCTGTGGGAGTCGTAGATGTCGGTCTCGGCGACCCGGTGGGCGTAGCCGGACGCGTCGACGACCGGGCGGGTGGTGTCCATGGCCTTGGTGGCCAGGAACATGGCCCGGGTGACGTCGTCGAGCCCGGTGATGCGGTCGTGCAGCTTCTGGTAGGTCTCGTTGAGCGGGCACCAGCCGATGATCGAGGGGTGCGAGTAGTCGCGTTCGAGGGCCTCCAGCCACTGGGCGACGTAGGAGGCGTCGGGTTGCTGGTTGTCGCCGGAGGAGCCGCCCGTCTCGCAGCCCCAGTCGCCGAACTCGCCCCAGACCAGGTAGCCGAGGCGGTCGGCGTGGTACAGGAAGCGCTCCTCGAACACCTTCTGGTGCAGTCGGGCTCCGTTGAAACCGGCTGCCATGCCCAGCTCGATGTCCCGGATCAGGGCCGCGTCGGTGGGGGCCGTCATGAGCCCGTCCGGGTACCAGCCCTGGTCGAGCACGAGACGCTGGAACAGCGGGCGGCCGTTGATCGTGACGGCCTTGCCCCGCAGGCCCACGGCGCGCAGGCCGGCGTAGCTCTCGGCGCTGTCGACGACCTGCCCGGTGGCGTCGAGGAGTTCCAGGCGCAGGTCGTACAGGTGCGGGTCGTCCGGTCCCCACTCGCGCCGTCGGTCGTCCGGTACGGGCAGGTGGAGGCGCGGGGCGAGGTCCAGGTCGGCGCGTGCCTCGGCGCGGCTCACCTCGCCGTCGGCGTCGCTCAGGACGGCGCGTACCCGGTGGCCGGGCCGGTTGCCGGACAGGGGCAGTTCCACGTGGAAGGCGGAACCGGCCAGGTCGGGGGTGATCCGGGGGCGGCGCAGGTGCAGGTCGGGGACGGGCTCCAGCCAGACGGTCTGCCAGATGCCGGTCACCCGGGTGTAGTTGCAGTCGTGGTTGGCGTACTGGACGGCCTGCTTGCCGCGGGCCTGCGGGCCGGACTTGGGGTCGCGGGCCCGGACGGTGATCACGACCTCCTCCCCCGCCCCCGCGATGTCTCCGAGGTCGGCGGTGAAGGGCGTGAAGCCGCCGCGATGCCGGGCGACCTCCTTGCCGTCGGCCCACACGGTGGCGTCGTGGTCGACGGCGCCGAAGTGCAGCAGGACCCGGCGTCCGGCCCAGGCCGTCGGCAGCAGGAGGGTCCGCCGGTACCAGACGGCCTCCAGGAAGTCGGTGTCCCCGATACCGGACAGCTCGGACTCGGGCGGGAAGGGGACGAGGATCTCGTCCCGCAGTTCACGGTCGAGGAGGCCGCGTTCGAGTCCGCTGTCGCCTCGGTCGGTCTCGAA
The DNA here is from genome assembly GCF_055589025.1 of Streptomyces sp. NPDC041968. Classification (NCBI taxonomy): domain Bacteria; kingdom Bacillati; phylum Actinomycetota; class Actinomycetes; order Kitasatosporales; family Streptomycetaceae; genus Streptomyces; species Streptomyces sp. NPDC041968. The sequence continues at coordinate 487,670 of NZ_JBVJCB010000002.1, forward strand.
CTGCCAGGCGCCGTTCAGGTTGAGCCAGTCGCGGCGCACGAACTGCGGGCGCGGGTACTCCGGGCGCGGTACGGAGTGAGTGGGCACACATGCTCCAGTCGATCGGTGGGCCGGCGCGGGATGGCCGGTCCCGGGTGTACTGCGGGTCGGGCGAGGGTCAGGAACCGCCGAGGCCGGTGGTGGCCACGGAGTTGACGATGCGGCGCTGGAAGAGGAGGAAGACCGCGATCAGCGGCAGCGCGGCCAGCAGCGCGGAGGCCATGGACTGCGCGTACTGGACGCCGTAGGCGTCCTTGACGGTGGCCAGGCCCACCGGGAGGGTCATCAGGCCGGGGTCGTTGGTGACGATGAAGGGCCACATGAAGTTGTTCCACGCCCCGATGAAGACGAAGATCGCGACCGCGGCCACGATGGGCCGGGAGAGCGGCAGCACGACCGACCGGAAGACCCGGAACTCGGAGGCGCCGTCGATGCGGGCCGCCTCCTCCAGCTCCCGGGGGACGCCGTCGAAGAACCGCTTCAGGATGAACACCATCATCGGCGCGACGACCTGGGGCAGGATGACCGCCGCGTAGGTGTCGACCAGGTCGAAGAGGAGCATCTGCTCGAAGAGCGGCACCACCAGGAGCTGTGGCGGGATCATGATGGCGGCGACCGTGACGGCGAGCAGGGCGCGGCGACCGCGGAAGGTGCCGCGCGAGAAGCCGTACGCCGCGAGGGTGGAGACCACCACGGTGAGCAGGGTGACCAGGCCGGCGACCAGGAAGCTGTTGAAGGCCCAGACGGCCACGTTCCCGCGTTCCAGGATCTGCTGGTACGCGTCCAGGGTGAAGGCGCCCTTGAGCGGGGACAGGCCGGGCGCGGAGACGTCCTGCTCGCTCTGCACCGAGGTGGCGATCGCCCAGACGAAGGGCACCAGCCACAGGGTCGCCAGGACGGCCAGTGCCGTGCCGGCCAGGACGCGGGGCAGTCGGCCGTGGCCGAGGAGCAGGGGGGAGCCGGCCGCTTCCCGCGGTGGACGGCGCCGTGCGCGGACGGTGGGTGCGGTTGCGGACACGGTCAGTCCTCCTGGCGGAAGAGGCGGAGCTGCACGAGCGAGACGACGATCACGAGCGCGAAGAAGAGGTAGGAGATCGCGGAGGCGTACCCGAGCCGGTATCCGGTGAAGCCGACGTCGTAGACGTACTCCAGGACCGGACGGGTGGAGCCGTTGGGCCCGCCCTTGGTGAGGATGTAGATCTGGTCGAACACCTTGAGCGACGCGAGGATCTGCAACATGGCCACCAGTCCTGTCGTCCTGCGCAGCTGCGGCAGCGTGATGGACCACAGGCGCCGCCACGCGCCGGCCCCGTCGAGCGCCGCCGCCTCGTCGAAGGTCGACGGGAGGGACTGGAGCGCCGCGAGGTAGAGCAGGAAGTTGAAGCCGACCGTCCACCACACGGTGAGGGCGGCGATCGACCACATGGCGACGGACTCGTCGGAGAGCCAGCCGACGGACTCGAGGCCGAGCGTGGTGAGGAGTTGGTTGCCGAGGCCGAGGTCGGGCTGGTACAGCCAGGTCCAGATGAGGGTCACCACGGTCACCGGCAGCAGGTAGGGGGCGAAGAAGGCCAGTCGCCACGCCCACTGTCCGGCGAGCCCGCTGTGCACGAGCAGGGCCATCGCCAGCGCGACCAGCACCAGCGGCACGCTGGAGACGGCGGTGAAGAAGACCGTGTTGCCGAGGCTGCTCCACACGTCCGGGTCGCCGAGGGCCTCGGTGTAGTTGTCGAAGCCGACGAAGGCGGTGTCGCGCAGGGCGAGCGAGGTGTCGGTGAAGCTCATCCAGAGCCCCTGCACGACGGGCCACACCATGAAGAGGCCGAAGACGAGCAGGAAGGGCAGGACGAAGAGGAACCCGGTGTTCGGGGTGGTGCGCATCCGGCGCGGGACGGCTCGGTCGCGGCCGCCGGCGGAGGCGGCGGGCGGGTCGGACGGTGCCTCGGCGCCGGGGGGTGCGGTGGTGGTCACGTCGGTCACTCCTTCGGCCGTGTCAGGCAACCGGGTTGGGCTGCCGCAGCAGCGCGTCCGCCTCGCGGACCATCTGGCGCACCGCCTTCTCGGCGGACGTGTTTCCGAGCAGCGCCGACTGGAGCGGCTGGCACATGCGGTTCTGGAAGTTCGACCCGGCGCCGACGAACCAGTTGGGCGGGTCGAGGACCGCCACCTTCGCGGCGTCCGCGTAGGAGGCCTGCGGGTCGAGGGCGGCGTACTCGGGCTCGGCGAGTACGGGCTGGTAGGCGGGGATGTGGCCGGCGCTCGCCCAGGTGAGGCTCTGCTTGAGCATCTCCGCCACGTACCGGTGGGCCTCGCGGCGCCGTGCCGGGTCGGGGTCCTTCTGGTGCGGCAGGACGAAGCTGTGGCTGTCGGTGTAGACCGCCGGTTCGTCGAAGACCTGGGGGAAGGCGGCGGCGCCCAGCGGGATACCGGCCTTCTTCAGTGTCGGCAGCTCCCACTCCCCCAGCATGGCCATGCCGCCGCGGCGGCTGGTGAAGGCGGCCAGCGCACCGTTGTAGTCAAGGTTGTTGGGGTTGGTACGGCCGTCGAAGAGCTGCTTCATGAACGTCACGACGCGTACGGCGGCGTCCACGTCGATCTCCGGGGGGCCGCCCTCGGGCAGGGTGAACGCCGCTCCGGTCTGCGCGTAGAGGGCGGCGAACAGGCGCCAGTTCTGTGCCGTGTCGGTGACGTGACCGAACAGGACGCCCGCCTGCCCGGTCGCCTCGGCGAGGGCCCTGCCGGCATCCAGGAAGGCTTCGGGCGATCCCATCGGGGCCAGTTCGCCCGACGGGTCCAGCAGGCCGGCGGTGTCCGCGGCCTCCTTGTCGTAGAACACGATGAACGGGTGGACGTCGAGCGGGACGGCGTAGACCGTGCCCTCGTGCTGCGTCCGTCCCCAGACCGCCGGCGCGAAGTCCTTCGGCGTGACGCCGAACTCGGCGAGCAGGTCCAGGTCGAAGGGGTCCACCAGGCCGCCGGGCGCGTAACCCGCCAGCCGGGACAGGTGCATGGCGGCGACGTCGGAGGCGCGGCCGCCCGCGGCGGACATGGCGAGTTTCGTGTAGTAGGACGGGCCCCAGTCCAGGATCGTGCGGTCCACGTCGAACCCCTCGGCCCCCCGGGACACGGCCTCGATCATGTCGTCCATGAGCATGCCGTCGCCGCCCTGGAACAGGTCCCAGACGCTCAGTGAGGACGCCCCGGAGGCGGAGGCCGGCGAGGAGCAGGCGGACAGGGGCGCCGCGGCGAGCAGGGCTCCCGCTGTGGCCATGGTGTGTCGCAGAAGCCGACGGCGGCTGAGACGGCGTACGGGATCGGACGCCGCCCCCACCTCGCGGGCAGGCAGACGGGAACTCATCGCGGACCTTTCGACGGCCGGACGCTGATGCGGTGGCTAGTTTTTACATCGATGTACATTGGCTGTAAAGAGCTGGGCCGGGGAAGTGCCGCGGCGGCCGGTGGGACCGGCGCCCCGTCGACCTCCGCTCGGGCCCGCAAAAGGACGGGACATAGACTCGGGCGGCGCGGATGAGGCAGGGAGGTCTCGGTGGCACGGCCCAGGATCAAGGACGTCGCACGTCACGCGGGGGTGTCGGAGAAGACGGTGTCCAACGTCATCAACGACTACGCCCATGTCTCCGACCGGACCAGACGGGTCGTGCGGGAGTCCATCGAACAGCTCGGTTACCGGGTGAACCTGGCCGGCCGTCATCTGCGCAAGGGCCGCACCGGCATCATCGCCCTCGTCGTTCCCGAACTGGACGTCCCGTACTTCGCCGAGCTGGCCCGGCACGTGATCCGCGAGGCGGAGCAGCGCTCCCTGACCGTGCTCATCCACCAGTCGGGGGCGGACCGCGCCCATGAACTGGCGGCGCTCGCCGGGTTCGGCTCCACCTTCGTGGACGGGATCATCCTGAGCCCGCTCGCGCTGACGGCCGACGACCTGCGTGACCGCGCGGGCGCCCCGCCCACCGTGCTCCTCGGTGAGCTGCTGGAGGAGGGCGCCGACCACGTGGCCATCGACAACGAGCGGGCCGCTCGCGAGGCGACCGCGCACCTGATCGGCCTCGGCCGCCGCACCGTCCTCGCCGTCGGCGGGCGGGACGACCCGGGCCTCGGGACGGCCCAGGCCCGTACGCGCGGCTATCGCGCCGCCCTCGGAGAAGCGGGCCTGGCCTACGATCCGGCCGCCCTGCTGCCGGTCGGCTCGTTCAGGATGCCCGACGGCGCCGAGGCCGTGGCGCGGGCGCTGGCGAGCGGTGCCCGGCCCGACGCGCTGCTCTGCCTCAACGACCAGCTGGCGCTCGGTGCCCTGCGCGCCCTGCACGAGCACGGGGTCAGGGTGCCCGAGGACGTCGCCGTCATCGGCTTCGACGACGTGGAGGGCGGGCGGTACTCCGTGCCGACGCTGAGCACGGTGGCACCCGACAAGGCGGCGGTGGCCAAGGTCGCCGTGCAGTTGCTCCAGCACCGCATCGAGGAGGCGTCGGACCCGGACGGCGTGCCGGACGGCTCCGGGTCCGGGGTGCTCTCGCCCCAGGACCGCGTCGTGGCCCACCGGCTCGTCCTGAGGGAGAGCACGGAGGGCCGGCGGCGCTGACGTGCGGGGCGGTGGTCAGTTCACGTAGACCTCGGCGCGGTCGACGCTCACGAACGAGGCCCCGGACTGCGGGTTGCGCTCCCCGGTCACGCGCACCCGCAGGGTGTGGTTGCCGTACGGGAGCCGCGGGCTGACGTACTGCACCGCCTCCCCGACACGGATCGGGCCGTGGAAGTCCACCCGTTGCTCGGGACCGCCGTCGACGCTGACGGCCGCGTAGCCGTTGCCGGTGTCCTTGACGGAGAGCAGGGCGATGCGGGTGCCCGTGAAGGAGAAGACCGCCGTGGCACCGGCCCGGTCGCTCCAGTGGTCGTCGCCCCAGAAGCACTGGGTGGCGCAGCCCGTGCCGGAGTTCCAGGCGCCGGTGTGGGCGACGCCGCCGGGGCCGCTCGACCGGCCGTCGTCGTTGATCCAGTAGGTGCCGGAGCCGGGGTCGCCGGAGGGCAGGTCCTGGGTGGCTCCGAGGGCGAGCGGGCGGCCGAGGTCGGGGCTGCCGTCGGCCCGCCAGGTGAACTTCTGCGCCCGGGTCGTGCGGTTGCTGTAGGTGTTCACCGACGTGGTCTTGGCGTGGTGGACGATCCAGTCCTCGGTACCGTCCGGAGAGGTGAAGAAGGCGTGGTGCCCCGGCCCGAACACGCCCCGGTCGTCGGCCCGCGAGAACACCGCGCCCTGATGCTGCCGCCAGTTGCCCGGCACGAGCGGGTCGGCGCCCAGCGGCATCGACATCATCCAGACCTGGTAGTCCGGCTTCCCGGTGTCGCAGGCCGAGTACGTCATCCAGACCCTGCCGCCCCGGTACAGGAACTCCGGGCCCTCCCGCACCTCGGGGCAGCCGCCGGCCGCGTCGAGGGCGACCGCGTTCCCGGCGACGGTGTACGGGTTGGACATCGGGGCGATGTTGAGCCCGTTGTGCTGGTACTGGTTGATGCCGCTGTACGCCAGGTAGAGCCGGCCGCCGAGCTGGAGGATGCCCGCGTCGATGGCGAAGTCGTTCGCGTGGTTGGGCGGGGCGAGCCTGGCCTTGAAGTGGTAGGGGCCGGCCGGGTCGTCGCGCTCCGACTCCAGGACGTACAGCCGGTGGTGCTCGTCGACGCCGTCGTCGGCCGTGTAATACAGGTACCAGCGGTCACCGAAGCGGTAGAACTCCGGGGCCCAGATGTTCCGGTTGCGGGACGGGTCGGAGTCCGTCCAGACCGTGATCGGGTCGGCGGTCGCCAGGGTGCCGAGCGACGGGGAGCGCCACATCCGGATGCTGTCGCCCTGCGTCGTCGTGAGGTGGTAGTTCCCCTTCCAGTGCGTCAGGAAGGGGTCGGGCCCGGTGTTGAGCGGGTTGCGGAAGGTGCCGGCGGCCGCGTCGGCGGCCCGTGGTGCGGGTGGAGGTGCCGCCGCGTCGGCGGTACGCGACGCGGGTGGGGGCGCCGCCGCGCCGGCCGGTGAGGGGAGCGCGGGCAGCAGGCCCAGGACGAGCCCGAGGAGGGCGGCGAGGAGCGGGCCGACACGGGTCCGGGGAAGGTGCGGGGGGCTGGGAAGCACGGGAAGTCCTTTCCGCGGCGCTTCACACCGATGACGCATTACATCGATGTAATGACGGGGCGTCAGGCTAGGGACGGGTCGCCCCTCTGTCAATGGACGGGAAAATGGTATTCCATTTTGGGGCGCACCTCTTGACGATGCCGTTCGGCGAAAACTACGTTCAGTTCATCGGAACGCCACTTCCGTTTTGTGGAAATCTCCACCTCCCCCGCACCTGATCCCAGGAGTCCCGTATGACTGCCCTGGAAGACCGCCGCTCGTCCACGGGGACCAGCGACACCGTCACCAGCTCCGGCCTCTACACGTACGACCTGGCCCCCACGAAGAGGGAAGGACGCCGGTGGGGCGCCTACAACGTCTTCACCCTCTGGGCCAACGACGTCCACAGCCTGGGCAATTACGCCTTCGCCATCGGCCTGTTCGCCCTCGGGCTGAACGTGTGGGGCATCCTCGCCGCCTTCGCGCTCGCGTCGGTCCTGCTCTTCCTGCTGCTGACGCTGTCCGGCTTCATGGGCCACAAGACCGGCGTGCCGTTCCCGGTGATGAGCCGCATCGCCTTCGGCATCAAAGGGGCGAAACTCCCGGCCGCCGTGCGGGGTGCCGTGGCCATTGCCTGGTTTGGTATCCAGACCTACCTCGCCTCGGCGGTGCTGAGCACCCTGCTGATCGCCCTGTTCCCGGGTCTGGCCCGCCTCGACACGAACTCCCTGCTCGGGCAGTCGACGCTGGGCTGGATCACCTTCCTGGTCCTGTGGGCGCTCCAGGTACTCATCGTCAGCTACGGGATGCAGATGATCCGCCGCTACATGGCCGTCGCGGCGCCCACCACACTGCTCACCATGTGCGCCCTCGCGGTGTGGATGTTCGTCCGGGCGGACGGCTCGATCTCCCTGTCCGACGGTGACCCGCTCACCGGCGGCGCCATGTGGCTCCAGGTGCTCCAGGCCGCCGCCCTCTGGGTCGTGATCTACGGGACGTTCGTGCTGAACTTCTGCGACTTCACCCGGTCCGCGAGGAGCCGGAGCTCCATCGTGCGGGGGAACGTGATCGGCATCCCGGTCAACATGCTCTTCTTCGCCGGCATCGTGGCGGTGCTCAGCGGCGCCCAGTTCTCCCTCGACGGGCACGTCATCACCAGTCCGACGGACATCGTCCGGACCGTCCCCAACATGTTCCTGCTGGCCGTCGCCTCGCTCGCCCTCATCGCCCTGACGGTGGCGGTGAACCTGCTGGCCAACTTCGTCGCGCCGATCTACGCCCTGGTCGACCTCTTCCCGCACCGGCTCGACTTCCGCCGGGCGGGACTGGTCAGCGCGGTCCTCGGCCTGGTCATCACGCCCTGGAACCTCTACAACAGCCCGGTCGTCGTGAACTACTTCCTCGGCGGACTCGGTGCCCTGCTCGGGCCCCTGTTCGGTGTGATCATGGCCGACTACTGGCTGCTGCGGAAGTCCCGGGTGAACGTGCCCGCCCTCTACACGGAGGACGCGGGCGCCGAGTACCACTACCGCCGCGGCTACAACCCGCGGGCCGTCGCCGCCTTCGTCCCCGCCGCGGTGATCGCCGTCGTCGTCGCCCTGGTGCCCTTCTTCCACGCCGCGGCCGGGTTCTCCTGGTTCGTCGGCGCGATCATCGCCGCCGTCCTGTACGCGGCCATCGCCGACCGCGCCTCCCCGATCCGCGACGTGGACGGCGAGGCCATCGCCGTCGCGGCGGAATAGCCCCGCCCCCGCGCCCCCTCCGTCCGAGCAGAAGGCCCACCCCATGCGCATCCTCGTGGTCAACGTCAACACCACGCAGTCCATCACCGACGCGATCGGCAAGCAGGCGGCCGGCGCGGCCTCCCCGGGCACCGAGATCGTCCCCCTCACGCCCGCCTTCGGCGCGGAGTCCGTCGAGGGCAACTACGAGAGCTACCTCGCCGCGGTCGCCGTGATGGAGGCCGTCCGCGCCCACCCGGGGCCGTACGACGCGGTGATCCAGGCGGGATACGGCGAGCACGGCAGGGAGGGGCTGCAGGAACTGCTGGACGTCCCCGTCGTCGACATCACCGAGGCCGCCGCCAGCACCGCCCAGTTCCTGGGCCGCCGGTACTCCGTCGTCACCACCCTGGACCGCACGGTCCCGCTGATCGAGGAACGTCTGACGGCCGCGGGCCTGAGCGCCCGGTGCGCCTCCGTGCGCGCCAGCGGGCTCGCCGTACTGGAACTGGAACGGGACGAGCGGGCCGCCGTCGAGGCCATCACGGAACAGGCCGCCCGTGCGGTCGAGGAGGACCGGGCCGAGGTCGTCTGCCTGGGCTGCGGAGGCATGGCCGGTCTCGCCGAGCGGGTGGTGGAGCGCACCGGCGTCCCCGTGGTCGACGGTGTCGCCGCCGCCGTGACGATCGCCGAGTCGCTGGTCCGCCTCGGCCTGTCGACGTCCAAGGTGCGCACCTACGCACGCCCGCGCGCCAAGCAGATCGTCAACTGGCCCCCGCGGGCCGGCTGACCCGCGCGCGCCGTCGCCCGTGTCGCCCCGCTCCCGGCAGGCAGCCGTCCCCGGTCGTCGCCGGTCGCCGCCGGTCGCCGCCGGCCGTCCCCGGTCGTCGCCGGTCGCCGGGTATCCTGACGGGCCGCCGACTTGGCTCGCACCAGCGCCGTCGGGGGCCTCGGAACAGGACGACGGACGAAGGACGGCGATGGCTGCGTCAGAGGGCTTCGTGCCCGAGTCCGAGCGGGTCACCCGGCGGTTGCGCGACGAGATCGTCGACGGTGCGCGCCGGCCGGGCAGCCGCCTGGTGGAGCGGGAACTGGCCGAGTCCCTCGGCGTGAGCCGGCTGCCCGTGCGGGAGGCACTCAAGACCCTGGTGTCCGAAGGGCTGGTGACGCCGCGACCACGGAGCTGGGCGGTGGTACGGGAGTTCACCGCGAGCGACATCGCCGATCTCGACGAGGTGCGCTCGGGCCTGGAGACCCTCGGCTTCCGGCTCGCCGCCCAACGGCACACCCGGGCCGGGCTGGAGCGGCTGCGCGCCACGGTGGACGCCGAACTGGAGGCGGCCCGCGCGGGTGACGCGGTGCGGGCCCGCCGGGCGGCCGCCGACTTCCACCAGACGGTGATCTCCCTGGCCGCCAACGAACTGCTCAACGAACTCGAGCGCGTCCTGCGCAGCCGGCTGAGGTGGCTCATGGGCCAGCACGACGACCTGCTGGGTGTGGCGCAGGAACACGAGGCCCTGTACCGGGCGATCGCGGAACGCGACGTCGAGCGCGTCCAGGAACTCGTGCTCCACCATCTGTCGACGAGCCGCAGCGCGGCCCTGGGGCACCAGGCGCGGGAACAGCACCGGGACCACGACGGGCAGGCCCTGGCGCAGGACCCGGAACCGGACCCGTCCCGGCAGCCGCGCACGTAGGACGGCGAACAGCGGGCATACGGATGTCCCGAGGCCCTGTCCGTCGCCGACCAGCGGGAGCACCCGTGACCCCGAGCCTGCGCACCGCCCGTGCCTGCCGTGCCGCCACCGTCCTGCTCCTCGTCGCCGCCGGGTACGCGGCCACCCACCACCCCTGGCTCGCCCTGCCCGGCCTGTACGCCGCCGCCGTGTTCGCCTGGTGCGCCGCCCGCGCCCGGACGGAGCACCGGCGCCGCCTCGTACGGGCGCAGCGGGCCGAGCGGCTGGCACGCCCCCGCTCGCCGCAGCCGCTCGGTGCCGTGCTCCAGCCGTGCTGCGCGTTCTGGCGGCACTCCGACGGCATGGTGCACGGTCCGGAGTGCACCCGCCCCGCCGCCGCCCTCGTCCCCGCGGGCGCCGGCTGCTGCGAGCGGTGGTGGACCTCGTTGGGCGCGGAGCACGACGCCGGGTGCCGCCGGCACGCCCGCACGGGCGGACCCGACCGGACCCGCTCGACGCCGCAGTAGCGCCGTACGGGCTCGGCGTCCTCAGTCGAACGTCTCCACGTACTCCTCGACCGGCCCCAGCTCGGGCCGGTCCAGGAGGGCGAAACGGTCTCCGAAGCGCTCCAGCTCCAGGACGGTGAGGGTGTTGGCTCCGGCGCGCAGGAGGGGCCGGGGCAGGTACAGCGTGGTCTGGGGGCCGACCTCCCAGTAGCGTCCGAGGAGCACGTCGTTGACCCAGACGAAGCCCTTGGCGAAGCCCGGCAGGGCGAGGAAGGTGTCGGCCGGTTCGGTGACGTCCAGGCGCGCGTGCGCGAAGCCGGCCGTGCCGCCGGGCTCCGCCGCCGAGGCGGCGCGGGCGGTGTCGTGCGGGGTCCACTCGTCCAGCGGGAGCCGGTGCATGGTCCAGCCGTGCACCAGGCGGCGCTCCACCCGTACCCCGCCGAGGATGCCCTTGCCCTGGCCCAGCAGCGGCCCGTAGTTGATCCGCCCCTGGTTCTCCACCAGCAGCTCCAGCCGGATCGGGGCCCCGGTGCCGGTCACGGTGAACGAGGAGGTCTCGCGGTCGAGCACGGCCAGCGGAACACCGTCCACGAACACCTGCGCGCGGTCGTGCAGTCCGGTCACGGTCACCTCCTGCCGGCCCCGGGGCAGGAGCGGCAGGGCGGTGTAGAGCACCAGACCGGCGGACTGCCCGAGTTCCTCGAAGCTGAGCGGTGCGGGAGCGCGCACCGGCTCGGTGACGGCCCGCAGCGCGTCCAGCAGGGCCGCCCGCCGGGTCACCGGAAGCGTCCGCGGCGGGAGCAGGGGCGGATCGGCGGGCGCGCGGGGCGCCGTCCGGCCGGTGAGCGCGGCGAACCTCTCGCGCAGGGCGTGGAACTTCGGGGTGAGCGCGCCGTGTTCGGCGACCGGGGCGTCCGAGTCGTAACTGGTGACGGTCGGGCGCAGGACGCCCCCGTCGTGGTTGGCACCGGCCCACAGCCCGAAGTTCGTGCCGCCGTGGGCCATGTAGAGGCTGACCGAGCCGCCGGCGTCGAGGATCTCCCCCACCTCCCGGGCGGCGCCCTCCGGCGAGCGGACGTGGTGCTTCTCGCCCCAGTGGTCGAACCAGCCGTTCCAGAACTCCGCGCAGAGGAAGGGCTCCTCGGGCCGGCGCGAGCGCAGCAGTGCCGCCGCCTCGGCGGCTTTGGAGCCGAAGGTCGCGGCGGCCAGCTCGCCGGGCACGGTGCCGCCGTCGAGCATCAGCTCGGTGGGCCCGTCGGCCGTGTACAGCAGTTCGGTGACGCCCCGGTCGACGAGGGCGTCGCGCACCCAGCGGACGTAGGCGTGGTCGTCGCCGTAGCTGCCGTACTCGTTCTCGATCTGTACGGCCACCACCGGGCCACCGTGCACGGCCTGCAGTGCGGCGACCCGCGGGACGAGTTCGTCGAACCAGCGGCCGACCGCGTCGAGGTACGGCGGGTGGCCTGTGCGCAGCCGCATGCCCGGGGTCCCGGTGAGCCAGGCCGGCAGTCCGCCGTTGTCCCACTCGGCGCAGATGTACGGGCCCGGCCGCACCATCACGTCGAGACCGGCCTCCTGCGCCAGCCGGGCGAAGCGCGCCAGGTCGCGCCAGCCGTCGAAGCGCGCTTCCCCGGGGCGGCGCTCGTGGAAGTTCCACGGGACGTAGGTGTCCACGGTGTTCAGCCCGAGGGCCGCCAGCCGTTCCAGGCGGTCCGCCCACTGCTCGGGGTGGACCCGGAAGTAGTGCAGCGAGCCGGACAGGACGCGGTGCGGCCGGCCCCGGCGCAGCAGCCGGCCGCGGGCGTACGTCAGGGTGGCCGCCGGGCGTGCGGCACGGCCGGGGTGCGGGGTGCTGGGGAGGGTCACTCAAGGGCTCCGGTGGTCGTGCCCGACCCGGCTACCGCTGTTATCGATCTCCCATGGGGAGCCGGTGCTGACCCGACCGACTATGGCAGAGAATGTTATCGATGCCAATCCTCCGGGTCGGCAGGCTCGCGGCCCAGCGCCGTCCACAGGGCCAGCGGGGTGGCGGCCGCCCACGCCTGGGGCGAGCAGGAGTGCGGGTACGGGACCGGTGCGGCGGTCGCGGAGCGGTCGTAGCCGGCGAGGACCTCGGGCAGCCGGTGCCCGTGGTGGGCCGCCGCCGCGACGAGGCCCTCGGCGACGGTGCGCACCTCGGCCGTCATGCCCTGGCGGGCCAGTCCCAGGGCGATGACCGCGTTGTCGTGCGGCCACGCGCTGCCCCGGTGGTAGGACAGCGGGTGGTAGGGCCGCTGCCCGGCGGCGAGGGTGCGGATCGCCCAGCCGGAGAAGAAGTCCGGCTCCAGCAGCCGCCGCCCCACCCGGCGGGAGCGGTCCGCGTCGAGGATGCCGGACCACAGCAGGTGCCCGGCGTCCGAGGCCAGCGCGTCCACCTGACGGCCGTCGCCGTCCAGGGCGAGGGCCGGGAAGTCCGCCCCGGGCATCCAGAAGTCCCTCGCGAAGCGGTCCCGCAGCCGGGCCGCCTCCTCGCGGAGCCGGTGCGCGTACGGCTCGTCCCCCCAGACGTGCAGGGCGAGTTCGGCCGTGCGCAGGAGTGCGTCGTAGGCGTAGCCCTGCGCCTCGCAGACGGCGATGGGGCCTTCGGCCTGGGTGCCGTCGCGGAAGCAGACGGCGCCCTCGGAGTCCTTCCAGTTCTGGTTGACCAGTCCGCCCGGGTCGGGGGTGTACACGAGGTAGCCGTGCTTCTCCAGGCCGCCGTCGGTGAACATCCAGTCGACGGCCCGCCGGGCGTGTCGTTCCAGGCGTACGGCCAGTGCGGGGTCGCCGGTCGCCTCGTGGTGGGCGCGGAGCAGGACGAGGAAGAGCGGGGTGGCGTCCACGGCGCCGTAGTACCGGCCGTAGGGCACCTGCCGGAAGTGGGCGAGTTCGCCGTGCCGGGTCTCGTGGACGATCCGGCCGGGCTGCTCGCCGCTGAACGTGTCGTGGCGCTGCCCCTGGGTGGCGGCCAGCGCGCTCAGGACGGCCGCCGCCGTCGCGGGCCGGTACGGCAGCAGGAAGTACGAGGTCAGGAGGGAGTCCCGGCCGAAGAGGGTGAGGAACCACGGAATGCCGGCGGCGGGGACGTGGACCTCGTCGCCGTCGACGCCGGTGACCGGCACGGTCAGCAGGTCGATGTCGGCGAGGCCGCGCTCGACGGTGCGTGCCAGGTCGTCCGGGGCGGCCGCCGCCGGGCGTGCGTGCCGGGACGGACGCCCGGCGGCTGAGGCGGAGGTGGTGGAGGCGGCGGAGGCGGGCCGGGGACGTCCGTGCGGACGTGCGCGGACGGTCAGGTGCAGATCCGCCCGGCCGTGTCCGTCGAGCGGCAGGTGCCAGGTCAGCGTCCGGGCGGTGGCGGACGTCTGCGGACGCGGGGGTCCGGTGGTGTCCGGTGTGGGACGGCAGGTCAGTTCCGTCCGGGCGTGCCAGTCGTCGCGCCGGTAGCCGAAGAGCAGCCCGTCGGCGGTGTCGCGGGTCTCGTACGCCGCGCCCGGCTTGGCGTAGTGGCGGTCGTCGACGCGGAGTTCGAAGAGGTCGGCGAAGTCGGTGTCGACCGTGAGGGCCAGGTGGGCGGTCACCGGGTCGGGCCGGTTGCTGACCAGGCTCAGGTGCTCGGTGAGCGTGCCGGCGGTGACGCTCTGCCGCCGGAAGACGGTGTACGCGGGCGGGTGGTCCCGGGTGCCTTCGGGGGTCAGCACGCAGGCGGCGGTGTCGTCGGCCTCCGCCGTGGCCGGTACCAGGGCGACGGGGGTGGTGCCGTCGACGGTCAGCCGCCAACTGCTGAGGTGACGGGCGTCCTGGAAGAACAGCCCGTCAGGAGTCGACCCGCGGGTGCCGCTGATCTCACCGCCGGCGCCGAGCCGGACGAACGTGGCGTCGCGCACCAGTTGGACACGGGGGTCGGCCGCGGTCATGGCGTGCATTCCTTCGGGTCGGCGCTCAGCAGGTCGAGGGTGAGGGCGGCGGTCCAGGAGAAGCGCCGGGTGCCGCGGGCCGCTCCGGTGGAGGGGTCGACGTACTCGGCGAAGCCGGACTCTCCGGCCCGGGCCAGGAAGTCGGCGCGCAGCCGTTCGGCGTCCTGCTGGAGGCCGTGGGTACGCAGTCCCCGCTCGATCAGCCAGGCGGTGTTGAACCAGGCCGGGCCGCGCCAGTACCGGGTGGGGTCGAAGGCGTGGCCGGTCAGGTCGTAGCTGGGGACCAGCCGGGTGGCCGGGGCGCTGAAGCGCGGGCCGGTGAGCGTGGCGTGCAGGCGCCGGACGACGTCCGCGGGCAGGTGCGGGATGAGGAGCGGGATCAGGCCGCTGACGCTCCCTTCGTCGACCGGGGTGCCGGTGTGCAGGTCGCGCACCCGGAACAGCCCGGCCTCCTCGTCCCAGAGGCGGTCCACGAGCGCCCCGGTCAGCTGCGCGGCCCGCTCGGTGTGGCGCCGGGCGGGCAGGTCCAGTTCGCGGGCCATGGCGGCCAGGGCCAGTTCGCTCACGACCAGCAGCGCGTTGAAGCACGGGTCCTCCACCGCGAACCGGTGCCGTACGACGCGGTCGTCGTAGCCGGCCTCGCGGTACTCGGTGGCCAGCCTGACGTACCGGCCGTAGTCGAGGTCGGTGGGCCGGTCGGCGGGGTGGCCGTGGTCGAGGTCGGCACGCCGGAAGCTGTCGGGCGGGCTGGGTTCGATCCGCTGGAGGGCCCGGTCCCAGCAGGGGCTGTTGTCCATGCCGGGTTCCCAGGGGTGCACTACGGCCGCCAGCCCCCCGCCGCCGAGGTCGCGGCGGGTGAGGAGGTAGTCGTGCCAGGCGGCGAGCCGGGGCCGGACGCGGGCGAGGAAGCCGCGGCGCCGTGACTCCGCCGGGTCGGCCCGGTGCACGAGCCAGGCCGCCAGGGCGTGCACGGGCGGCTGGACGATGCCGGAGGTCTCGACCGCCGTAGGGGCGCCGGCGGTCCGGCCGGACTGCCAGAAGTCGGGGCTCGGGAAGTAGGCGTCGGCGGCCACCGCGGGGTTGAAGACGATGTGCGGGACGCGTCCGTCGGCCCACTGCGCGGCCAGCAGGGACTCCAGCTCGCGCTGGGCGCGGCGCACCGAGAGGTGGCGCAGTCCGATCGCGATGAAGGCGCTGTCCCAGCTCCACTGGTGCGGGTAGAGCGTGCGGGAGGGGACGGTGGAGGCGCCGGTCCAGTTGTCGATGAGGACCCGCGCCGCACCGCGCCGCAGGGTCAGGTCTGCGGGCGCGGCGGGCGCGGGCCGGTCCAGGAGGTTCGGGGCGGTCCTCACGCGCCGGACCTCTTGAGGAAGGCGGGGACGGAGCGCACGGCCTCGGCGGGGTCGCCGGTCAGCCGGCATTCCAGGGCGAGGTGTCCGTCGTAGCCGATGGTGTGCAGGGCGCCGAGCCAGGCGGGCCAGTCGAGGTGTCCGGCGCCGGGCTGGAAGCGGTTGGAGTCGGAGACCTGGGCGTGGCCGATGACGTCGGCGTGGGCGAGGATCGCGGCCGCGGGGTCGGTCTCCTCGATGTTCATGTGGTAGCTGTCGATGCCGATCCGGACCGAGTCCAGGCCGACGGCGCGGATCAGGTCGGCGGCTTGGTCGAGCCGGTTGACCATGTGGTCCTCGTAGCGGTTGAGCGGCTCCAGGAAGAGCGTGACGCCCTCCTTGCGGGCGTGCTCGCCGAGTTCGGCCAGCCCGTCCAGGAGCACCTCGCGGTCCTCCATCTCGGTGCGCGGCGGCTCGAAGGGGGGCAGCCGGCGGGAGAACATGCCGTACGAGGCGGGGGTCTGGGCGCCGACGCCGCCGATCTCGGCGATGACGGTGAGCTGGGACTTCATCTGGGTGACGGCGTCGCGGCGCAGGTCCTCGTCGAAGGCGCCGAGGAAGTGCAGCATGTCGACGCAGACGGTGGGCATGACCACGCCGTCCTTGCGGGCCTGCCGGAGTTCGTCGCGGCGGGCGGCGAACTGGAGGTCGCCCTTGCCGCGCAGTTCGATCGCGTCGTAACCGGCCTGCTGGGCGAAGTCCCATTTGGCCTGCAGGGTGTCTCCGGGCAGGAGCTGTTCCTGGACGGCGGTCTTGAGCATGAGGGGCCTTTCGGAAGTGTCGGTGACGGCCGGTCCCGGGGACCCGGTCCCCGGGGTCGGGCTCAGAACTCCAGGACGACCTGAAGCGCCTCGGCGGGCCGCTCGTCCAGCAGTACGTAGGCGTCGGCGGCGTCGGCGACGGGGACCACGTGGCTCACCAGCGCGTCGACGTCCACCTGGCCCTCGGCGACCAGGCGCAGGAAGGTCCGCTGGAGCCGCTCGACCGTCCAGCGGTTCGACAGCTGCGGGGGTACGCCGCCGATCTGGGAGCAGATCAGCTGGACCCGGTTGTGGTGGAACTCGTCGCCGAGGCGCAGGCCGATGCCGTCGCCCTGGTAGAAGCCGGAGGCCACCACCCGCCCGCCGGCGGCGACCGAGCGCAGCGCCTCGTGCAGGGCCGGGTAGGCGCCGCTGATCTCGATGGCGAGGTCGGCGCCGAGCCCGCCGGTGGCCTCGCGGACGCGTTCGGCGACCGCGTCGGTGCGGGCGTTGAGCGTGTCGTGGGCGCCGAAGTGCCGTGCGGTCTCCAGCCGGCCGTCGAGGGCGTCCACCGCGGTGACGCGGGCGCCGCTGAGCTGTGCCAGCCGGGTCGTGAGCAGGCCGATGACGCCCTGGCCGAAGACGGCGACGTCCTCGCCGAGGTGGATGTCCCCGGCCAGCACGGCGTTGTACGCGATGGCGCCGACCCGGGCGAAGGCCCCGGCCAGCGGCTCCAGCCCGGACGGCAGGGTGTGGCCGATCATCCGCTCGGCGGGGACGATGCCCTCGCTGCGGTGCCCCCAGATGCCCCAGACCAGGTCGCCGGCGACCGGCATCCCCGCGGTGCCGACCAGCTCCGGGGAGACCTCGACGACCTCGCCGACCTCGGAGTAGCCCCAGCCGGCCACCGGGTACTCGATGCCGGGCGCGCCGTCGCGGAAGAGCCGTGCCTCGGGGTCCCAGGTACGGGTCAGGTACGGGTTGGTGCCGCGGTAGGCGGTGAGTTCGGTTCCGGCCGAGATGCCCGAGTAGCGGGTGCGCACCCGCAGGTGGCCGGGCGGCAGGTCGGCCCGGACGTGCTCGGCCACCTCCACCTGTCGGGGGCCGGTGAACTGGACGACGCGCTCCGGGGAGGACGCGGGCGACACGGATGACACGGGTGGCTCCGGAAGGGTTGCTGAGTGCGGTTGCGTCGACAATATCCGCAACTTATGTCTTGTCAACAAGCAAAAGTGATGCTGTGATGCGTGACGAGCAGACGTAAGCCGGAACGAGGACACTCAATGCGCATCAGGACCCTGCGGTCGAGGACGACCGCGGTCGGCGTCACGGCAGCCCTGGGGGTCGGGCTGCTCTCGGGCTGCGCGGGCAGCACCGGGCCCGGCAAGCCGGACCGTGAGATCACGGTCTGGACCCAGGAGAACCTCCCCGACCGCGTCGCCGCGACGCAGAAGGTCGTGGACGCGTTCGAGAAGAAGACCGGGATCGAGGTCCATCTCGTCGGGGTCGACGAGGGGCAGATGCCCCAGCTGATCATGTCGGCCGCGGCCTCGGGCACGCTGCCCGACGTCATCGGCGCGGCCCCCATGGGCCAGGTGTGGCAGATGTACAGCAACGGGCTGCTGAACACCGACATTCCCCGGCAGATCGTCGGCGAGCTGGGCCGGGACACCTTCAACGCCAACGCGCTGGAGCTGACCTCCGACGGCTCCACCAGCCTGGGGGTGCCCTCCGACGCGTGGCTCCAGCTGCTGGTCTACCGCAAGGACGAGTTCGGGAAGAAGGCGCTGGCCGCTCCCGACACGTACGCGAAGACGCTGGCCGCCGCCGAGGCGCTGACCACCAAGGGCCACGACGGCATCTCGGCGGCCACCGACCCGAGCGACGTCTTCACCTCGCAGAGCTTCGAGAGCGTCGCCCTCGCCAACGACTGCCAACTCGTGGACGAGGGGCACGAGGTGGCCCTCGACTCACCGCGGTGCGAGACCGCCTTCCGCACGTACGACCGCCTGGCCCGGGAGTACGGCGCGCCGGGCACCCAGACCGTGGACTCCACCCGCGCCACCTACTTCGCCGGGCAGTCCTCCATGGTCATCTGGTCCTCCTTCCTGCTGGACGAACTCGCCGGCCTGCGCAAGGACGCCCTGCCCAGCTGCCCCCAGTGCGCGAAGGACCCGCAGTACCTGTCGGACCACAGCGGCATCGTCACCGCGATGCGGGGCCCCGACGCGAAGGACGCGGCGCAGTTCGGCGAGATCACGTCCTGGGTCACCACCAAGACGGCCGAGACCGCCGCCTCCCGCGAGTTCATCGAGTACATGATGGGCACCGGCTACGAGTCCTGGTTCGGCATGGCACCCGAGGGCAAGATCCCGGTCCGCAAGGGCACCGCCGCCGATCCCGACCGCTACCTCGACGCCTGGCGCTCCAGCGACATCGGGGTCGACACCCGCAAGCCCCTCGACGAGGTCTTCCCCGAGAGCCTCCTCGACCAGCTCGCCGACGGCGTCAGCAACATGCGCCGCTGGGGCATCACCCAGGGCGAGGGCGCCCTGGTCGGCGCCACCAACGGCGAGCTGCCCGTGCCGAAGGCCGTCGGCGCCATGACCAGCGGCCAGAGCTCGCCGTCCGAGGCGGCACGCGAGGCCGACGAAGAGGTCGCCGCCCTGAAGAAGTCCCTGCAGTAGCCGCCCGCCTGCACGTCACTAAGGTCCCTCATGACAACAGCCCCAGCCGGCGCGCCGCAGCGCCGGGACACCGACCCCCGGTCCACGGACCGGTCCGCCTCCCCGGGCCGCCGTCCGCTGACCGCCAGCCGGCGCGCCAACCGCGCGGGCCTCGCGTTCGTCTCCCCCACCTTCGTCGTGGTCCTCGTGGTGGTCGTCCTGCCCATCGCGTGGACCGTGCTGCTCGCCTTCCAGAAGGCCAAGCTCGTCGACATCCAGGACATGGGCCTGTTCGGCAACTGGTCCCTGGACAACTTCGCGCAGGTCTTCGACTCGGCCGGCTTCTGGTCCAGCCTGTGGACCACGCTGCTGTACACGGCGGGCTCCACGCTCGGCTCCGTCGCCCTCGGCCTGGTCGCGGCGCTGGCGCTGCGCAGGCCCTTCAAGGGGCGCGGCCTGCTGCGCGCGGCGATGCTGCTGCCGTACGTCGCGCCCGTCGTGGCCGTGGCCTTCGTGTGGGAGGTCGCGCTCAGTCCGCAGTACGGCGTGGTCAACGACTGGGGCCGGCGCCTGTTCGGCTGGGACGACCCCGTCGCCTTCCTGTCGACGCGTGAGTACGAGGTCCACCTGCTGGGCCTGCACTTCGACATCCCGCTGGCCCTGCTGACGGTCATCGTCTTCGAGTGCTGGCGGTACTTCCCCTTCGCCTTCCTCTTCATCCTGGCGCGGCTCCAGGCGGTCCCGGACACCCTGGAGGAGGCCGCGCTGGTCGACGGCGCGACCCTGACCCAGCGGTTCCGGCACGTCCTGCTGCCCCAGTTGATGCCGGTGATCGCGCTGCTGTGCGTGCTGCGGTTCATCATGACCTTCAACAAGTTCGACGACGTGTACCTGCTCACCGGGGGCGGCGCGGGCACCGACGTCGCCGCCGTGCGCGTCTACGACTTCCTGACCGCGCGCTACGACGTGGGAGCCGCGGCCGCCCAGGCACTCACCCTGGCCGTCGTGCTGATGATCCTACTCGGCCTCTACTTCAAGTTCTTCGGCAACAAGGTCCAGGAGGAAGCGTGACGCGCAAGGCGGCCCTGAGCCGGGCCCAGTTCGAGGAGCGGTTCTTCGGCGTGCTGCGCTGGTTCGTCATCGCGTTCCTCGCAGTGATCACCGTGATCCCCTTCTACTACATGGTGCTGCTGTCGCTGAAGCCCATCGACGCGCTCCTGCTCGACCCGGGCTCCCTGTGGATCTCGGCCAAGGACTTCACCTTCTCCACCTACCAGGACGTGCTCCGCTCGACCGACGCGGGCGGCCAGGGCTTCCTGAAGTTCCTGCTCAACTCCGCGCTGGTCTCCCTCGGCACGGTGGTGCTGACCCTGGTGGCCGCCGTACCCGGCGCGTACGCCGTCAGCCGGCTGAAGTTCTTCGGCCACCGGCAGGTCAGCGCGCTCTTCCTGGCCGTGTACATGTTCCCGGCGACGCTGCTGGCCGTGCCCCTCTTCGTCATCTTCGCGAAGATCGGTCTCTCCTCCAGCCTGGTCGGTCTGGCCATCGTCTACGTGGCCCAGACGGTGCCGGTGTCGATCTACATGCTGAAGAACTACCTGGTCACCATCCCGGCCTCCATCGAGGAGGCGGCGGCGCTCGACGGAGCCTCCCGGCTGCAGACCGTGCGCAAGGTGATCCTGCCGCTGGCGCTGCCCTCCCTGATGGCGACCGGCCTGTACGTGTTCATGATCGCCTGGAACGAGTTCCTCTTCGCTCTGCTCTTCCTGGCCGCCGACCCCGACAAGTGGACGGTCTCCCTGGGCCTCGCGCAGCTCTCCAATGGCATCGAGGTGCCGAAGACCGTCCTGATGGCCGGTTCCGTGGTGCTGACGATCCCCGTGGTACTTCTGTTCTTCGCCGCCGAACGGCTCCTCACCGAGGGTCTGACCAGCGGTGCCGACAAGAGTTGAGCCGTGGGGGACTCCATGATGACGTCAGGTCAGGCCAGCGCGGGCGCGCTGCTGCAACTGATCCGCAGCGGGCGCGCCAACACCCGCGCCGACCTCCAGCACGCCACCGGACTCTCCAGGTCGACGGTCGGGCAGCGTCTCGACCTGCTCAACCGCGCCGGGTGGCTGCGGCACAGCACGGGTGAGTCCACCGGTGGGCGCCCGTCCCACCGGATCGCCTTCGACCCGACCCACGCCTCGGTCGTCGCCTTCGACCTGGAGACCCGGCACGCCCGCGCCGCCGTCGTCGACCTGTCGGGCGCCATCCTGGCCGAGCACACCGGCCCGATGGACGTCAGCGCGGGACCCGAGCACGTACTGGACGGGCTGGCCGAGTGGTTCCCGGACCTGATCGCGGCGGCCGGGGTCCCGGCGTCCCACGTGGCGGGCATCGGACTGTCCGTGCCCGGCCCCGTCGACTGGGAGTCGGGGCGGGTGATCGAGCCGCCCATCATGCCGGGCTGGGACCGCTACCCCATCCGGGAGCGGCTCCAGAAGGCGTACGCGGCACGGATGGGGCTGGGGCCGCAGACCGACGCCGTCCCGGTGCTCGTGGACAACGACGCGAACCTCATGGCGCTGGCGGAGCACCAGGCCAACCACCGCGACTGCTCGTCCTTCGTCCTGCTGAAGGTCTCCACCGGCATCGGGGCGGGCGTCGTCATCGGCGACAGCCTCTACCGGGGCATCGACGGCGGCGCCGGCGACATCGGGCACATCCGGCTGCACGACCGGTCCGACGCGCTGTGCATGTGCGGTTCCCACGGCTGCCTCGCGGCCGTGGCCAGTGGACGGGCGATCGCCAAGGAGCTGTCCGCGCTGGGCCTGGACACCGCCTCGGGACGGGACGTCCGGCGCCTGCTCAACGAGGGCCACCCCGACGCCGTCCGACTGGCCCGGGAGGCCGGACGGCGGGTGGGCGAGGTCCTGGTCACCGTCGTGACCCTGCTGAACCCCGGTGTGCTCATGATCGCCGGTGAGCTGTCCGGCGTGCCCTTCCTCACCGGGGTCCGCGAGTTGGTCTACCAGCGCGCGATGCCCCGGGCCACGGCCAACCTCCAGGTGGTCACCTCGCGACTCGGCGACCACGCCGGGCTCATCGGGGCCGCCGCCATGGTCGTGGAACACCTCTACTCCCCCGCGGGCGCCGACGCCCGGCTCGAACGCCTCGCGCCGTGACGACGCCGACGTCCCCGCGAGTACGCACCGAGTCCCACCCGATGACGCACCAGGACAGGAACACCGTGACCGCTGCCCCCGCCCCTTGGACCGACCGGCCCGTCGAGGTCGGGCTCGTGGGGGCCGGCCCCTGGGCCCGGGCCATGCACGCCCGGGTGCTGGCCGCCGGACCCGAGACCCGGCTCACCGCGGTCTGGGCCCGCCGCACGGAGGCCGCCCGCGAGACGGCCGCCCCCTACGCCGCCCATGTCGCCGCCGGGTTCGAGGAACTGCTGGACCACTGCGAGGCCGTGGCCTTCGCCGTGCCGCCCGCCGTCCAGGCCGAGCTGGCGCCGCTGGCGGCGAAGCGGGGCAAGGCGCTGCTGCTGGAGAAGCCGCTCGGCCCCGACCTGTCCGCGGCCCGCCGGGTGGCCGACGCGGTCACCGAGGCCGGTGTGGTCTCCCAACTCGTGCTGACCAAGCGCTTCCACCCCTCCACCCGGGCCTTCCTGGCGGCGGCGCGCACCTTCGATGCGGCCGGCGCCCGCTCCTGCTACCTCCACGGCGCCTTCCTGGGCGGGGACTTCGCCACCGGCTGGCGCCTCGAACACGGAGCCCTGCTGGACCTCGGACCACACCTGCTCGACCTGCTGGACGCCTCGGTGGGCCCCATCACCGGCATCCGCGCCACCGGCGACCCGCGCCGTTGGGTGGAGCTGACCTGCGAGCACGAGAACGGAGCCGTCAGCCAGGCCTCCCTGTCGGGCTCCGTGGCCGTCCCGCGCGCGCTCACCCGGGTCGAACTCTTCGGCCCGGAGCACCCGCTGGTCTACGACACGGCCGGCATCGACCACGAGGAGTGCTGGCCCGTCCTGCGCCACGACTTCGCGATGGCCGTCCGCACCGGCACGCCCACGGCGGTCGACGCACGGCGCGGCCTGTACCTGCAGGGCCTGATCGACCGGGCGACCCGCGGCTGAGGGACGGCCGGGCGTGGTCGGGCCGGCGCGGGTCCGCCCGGCGGCGAGGTCGCCGGGCGGTGCACCGGCACGCCCCGGGACTCAGCGCTCCGTTCGGGCCGGGGTCCGGAAGACGGCGAGCCGCAGGACGACGAAGCGCACCACCGTGACGGCGACCGAGGCGGCCGTGAGGACCGCGGTCTCGGCGGCGGGTGAGGCACCGGGTTCGGCGTGCGTGAACCACAGGACGGCGCCGGACGTGGCGATGCAGCCGAGCAGGAACAGCCCGCCGGCTCCCAGGTGGGCGCGGACCGGGCCGGCGGCGGCGTGCCGGAACGTCAGGCGCCGGTTGGCCTCGGTGTTGAGCACCGTGAGGACCAGCAGGGAGACCAGGTTGGCGGCGACCGGGGGCCACCACAGACGCAGCACCCAGTACAGAAGCGCCTGCCCGGCCGTCGACGCGACACCGATCGCGACGAACCAACCGACCTCCCGGGACCACACCCCGGCGCGCCGGACGCCCGGAGCACCGTTCGACTCGGCGGGCGACGACTCCTTCAGCCGAGCCACACGTCCCGCCCCCGCCCAGCTCACCGACCGTCCATCCTGGTCCCGCAGCCTACTACGCCGCCACCGTGAGACACTTTGCCCCGCCTTTGCCTTCCGGGAACCCTGTGGCTTCCGGAGGCGTTCAAACTGGTGGCCGCGAGAGCACGGCGGCCGGGATCAAGTCGGATACGCAGCAGCAACAGAAGCCGAGGTGGCACGAGTGGCGATGTGGGACAAGATCAAGGACCAGGCCAAGACCTTCCAGCAGTCCCAGGGCACTCGGGGAGCGAGCGGGCCCGGGCACGGACCGCAGGGGCACCAGGGGCAGCAGGTGCCCGGCCGGTCGGGCTCGTCCTCCGGCGGCTCCAAGGCCCAGTTGATCGGGCTGTTCAAGACCCAGCTGGCCTCGGTCAAGACCGAGCTCAAGAGCGGCGCCTACCGGGACGCCAGCATGGCCATGTGCGCGCTGGTCGCCGCGGCCGACGGTCAGGTGGAGCCGGCCGAGCGGCAGCGCGTGGAAGAGCTGATCGTCTCCAACGAGGTGTTGCAGAACTTCCCCGCGGACCAGCTCCGCCAGCGGTTCAACCAGCACGTGGACCGGCTCGTCGCCAACTTCGAGCTGGGCAAGAGCGAGGCGCTGCAGGTCATCGCCAAGGCCGCCAAGAAGCCCGCGGAGGCCCGCGCGGTCATCCAGACCGGCATGGTCATCGCCGGCGCCGACGGGGTCTTCGAGCCGTCCGAGCAGTACGCGATCCGCGAGGCCTGCACGGCCCTGGGCGTGTCCCCCTCGGAGTTCGGCGTCTGAGCCCGGACGGCCTCGCCGTCCGTCGGACGGGAAAGCGTTTGACGGCCGTCGGCGTCGGGGGATCGGATGGCGCCCATGACCTCTGGGCAGCCCCGTCCTGGTTCGCTCCTCGTGGACGGCCGTCTCGTACGGCGCCTGCTCGCACGGCAGTTCCCGCGATGGTCGGACCTGCCGATCGAGCGCTTCCCGTCGGGCGGCACGGTCAACGCGATGTACCGGCTGGGCCACGACATGGTCGTGCGGATGCCGCTGATCGAGGGCGGTGCCGGGGACGTGGCGGCGGAGCGGGAGTGGCTGCCCCGGCTGTCGCCCCTGCTGCCCGCCACGGTTCCCGAGGTGCTCGGAGTGGGTGAGCCCGGCGAGGGGTACCCGTGGCCGTGGTCCGTGTACCGCTGGCTGCCCGGTGAGCTCCCCGAGGCCGGAGCGCTCACCGACCCCGCCCTGCTGGCCGGGGATCTGGCCGCCTTCGTACGGGCGATGCGGGCCGTCACCCTGCCGGGCGCGCCCGGCGCCCATCGCGGCGGCCCGCTCGCCACGCTCGACGAGGCGACCCGGGCCGCGATCGAGGAACTGCGGGGCCTCCCGGAGGAGGGCGTCGACCGCGACGCCCTGATCGCCGTGTGGGAGGACGCGCTGCGGGCCCCGGAGTGGGCCGGACCGCCGGTCTGGCTGCACGCCGACCTGATGCCGGGCAATCTGCTGGTGACCGGCGGCAGGCTGTCCTCGGTGATCGACTTCGGCTGCATGGGCGTGGGCGACCCGGCCTGCGACCTCTTCCCGGCCTGGAACCTGCTGCCGGCCGGGGCCCGCGAGGTCTTCCGCGAGTCCCTCGGCGTGGACGAGGCGACCTGGCGGCGCGGCCGGGCCCGGACCCTCTCCCAGGCCGTCACCGCCCTCCCGTACTACCGGGACACCAACCCCGCGATGGCCGGCAACGCCCGCCACGTCGTGCGGGAGGTGCTCGCGGAGACATCCTGAGCGGGGGCACTTCCTAGGGCGCGATCCCCACCCCGTCGATCCTGCTCCAGGCCCGTTCCCGCGCCGCGGTCATGGCGGGCCAGCGCAGGCCCCCCGGCCGTGGGCGTACGCGCGAGGCGTACGGCGCGGGGCGGTAGTGGGGGTCGTAGAAGCAACCGCCGCCGTAGGCCGCGTCGAAGGCGCCGCAGGCCCCCGCGATCGAACGCGGGGTCGGCTTGCGGCCGGAGCGGACCCAGGCGTCCAGAGCGGAGAGGGAGGTGGCGTACTCGGCGTCGCTCAGAGCGCTGTGCTCGCTCTCCCTCGTGAACGTCTGGACGAGGTTCCCGCCGCGGCCGGCGCCGCGGAGCGTGGCCCGGTACGCCGCCTCGTGCTCCACGAAGGCCGTCGGGTCGTCGATGGCGTGCAGGGTCAGGACGGGGAGGGAGACCCGACCGGTGAGGTCGCTGTCGTAGGAGAGGTCACGCCGCGCGGTGGGGTCGGCCGAGAAGCGCTCCACACCCGCGTTGAGCGCCTTGTCGTCGTGGGAACCCGCGTAGCGGACGCCCCGGTTGCCGAAGGGGTTGCGGCCGTCCAGCCGTTTCGCGACGATGTCGCGGAACGTGAAGGTCGCGAACCGCAGATGCGACTCCAGCGTGTGCTCCGGAACGCGGGTGACGGCGAGGATGTCGTCCAGGTTGCGCTGCTGCGACGCGGTCCGGTCCGCGGGGGCGGAGGCGAAGCCCGTGCACTCCTGGAGGCGGGCGCGGAGTCCGGCCGTCGTCATGGTGGAGTCCGGCCGCAGTCCCTGCCACAGCGCGTACTGGGGTTCGGTCGGGCGCGGGTGGTTGCGGCAGTAGTACTGGTAGACGACCCGCAGGTCGACCCGGTGGTCGTAGCCGCGCGAACCGCCGCCCAGGACCCCGTTGGTCAGCAGGACTCCGTCGTAGGCACCGTGCCGTCCTCCGTAGGTCTCCGCGGCCTTGGCGGCGACGTTGCCGCCCCACGACTGCCCGTGGAGGTAGGTCCGTTGCGGCCGGCCGAAGCGCTCGGCGAACAGCCGGCGCACGTTCTCCGTGTCGGCGGCGGCCATCCGGGCGCCGTAGCCGCCGCGCCGGTAGGCGGAGCCCGCCCACGCGTACCCCTGGTCCACCATCACGGCCCAGCGCTCCAGGTCCTCGGTGGAACGGGACGGGTCGGGGGTGTCACCGAGGTCGGGCCCGCCGTGGGCGTGCACGACGAGGGAACCGTTCCACCGGGTCGGCACGGCCATCGTGTAGGGGGCACCGTGGGCGTCCTGGCCGGTGAAGCACCGCGCCTTCCCGGCCAGGACGGGCGGGCAGGCGGCGGCCCCCGGCGGCCCGGCGGGCCGTGCGGAAGTGGCGGACACGGTACCGGGCGCGCCGAGGAGCACGGCCGCGAGCGCGGCCACGACCACGGCCGGGCGGCGTCGGCGCGACCGGGGCCGGACGGCGGGCGAGGGAGCGTCGAAGGGGGACAAGGTGCGGCTCCTGGGGGTGCTGCGTGCGCTGCGCGGAGTGCGCCGCGAGCGGGGATGCTAGGAACCGGCCGGAGCCGGGGCCACCCCTTCGATCATTGCGTTCATAGTGTTCCCCGCCGTTCCTCGTCGGCCGGGCGGGCACCGAACGCGACGCCGTGATGGGCCCGGTGCGCGGACCCTTGACGCCCCATTGGTCTCTACCTATCGTCACCGAGCAGTCGAGCGTTCAGAACACAACTCAACGTTCACATAGACGAACGGATGGACCCCCCACATGTCCTCTGCTTCCCGACCTCGCCACCGCAGATCCCGCGCCGTCCTCCTCGCCAGCCTCACCACCGCGATGGTCGGCACCCTCCTCGCGGGCCCCGGAGCGACCGCTCCCCGGGCCGAGGCCGCGCCCGCCGCGTTCACCCACCCGGGTGTCACCGTCTCCCGGAACCAACTCGACTTCGCCCGCGCCAAGGTCGCCGTCGGCGCCCAGCCCTGGAAGGGTGCCTTCGACCGGATGACGGCGAGCAGGTACGCCGACCCGCACCGCGTCCCCAAGCCGCGGGCGGTGGTGGAGTGCGGCTCCTACTCGAACCCGAACAACGGCTGCACCGACGAGCGCGAGGACGCGATCGCGGCCTACACCAACGCCCTGGCCTGGTACATGACCCGTGAGGAGCGGTACGCGCGCAAGGCCATCGAGCTGATGGACGCCTGGTCCGCCGTGATCAGGGACCACACCAACAGCAACGCGCCCCTGCAGACCGGGTGGGCCGGCTCCTCCTGGCCCAAGGCGGCGGAGATCATCAAGCACGCGTACCCGGGCTCATGGGCCGGCTCCGGCCGCTTCGCCACCATGCTCCGGGACGTCTACCTGCCCGAGGTCGTCAACGGCTCGAACTCCAACGGCAACTGGGAACTCACGATGATGGAGGCGGCCGTCGGGATCTCCGTCTTCCTGGAGGACAAGGCCTCCTACGACAAGGCGATGGCCAGGTTCCGCACCCGTACGGCCGCCTACGTGTACCTGGCCTCCGACGGGGCTTTGCCGAAGACGGTGCCGAGCCAGAACCTCGACACCCGGGACAAGATCGTCAAGTACTGGCAGGGCCAGACCACCTTCGTCACCGGCCTCACCCAGGAGACCTGCCGGGACTTCACCCACACCGGATACGGCATCTCCTCCATCTCGCACATCGCCGAGACCAGCCGCATCCAGGGGCAGGACCTGTACGGCACCGACGTGGGCGAGCGGCTGCGGCACGCCCTCGGCTTCCAGGCGACGTACGAACAGGGGGCGGCCGTGCCCGACTGGCTGTGCGGGGGCTCGGTCCACCTCGGCCTCGGGCCGGTCACCGAGGTCGGCTACAACGCCCTGCACCACCGCCTCGGCTTCGCCATGACCAACACCCAGGCGCTGACCGAGCGCACCCGCCCGTCCGGCACGAACAACCTCTTCGTCGCCTGGGAGACCCTGACCCACGGCGACAACCCGGCCTGAGCCCGCCACCGGGGTGACGCCCCTCAGCAGTCGTAGTCCACGGCCAGCTTCTCGGAGACGGGGTACGACTGGCAGGTCAGGACGTAGCCGGCGTCGACCTCGGCCGCTTCGAGGGCGAAGTTGCGGCGCATGTCCGCACGGCCGTCCGTGACCAGGGCCCGGCAGGTGCCGCAGACGCCGCCCTTGCAGGCGAAGGGAAGGTCGGGCCTGGTCTGCTGGGCCCCGTCCAGGATGGTCCGCTCCCGGGACAGGGAGGAGGTCGTGGAGCGGCCGTCCAGGGTGATGACGACCTCGCTGACGGGCCCCTGCGGGCCGGCCTCCTCGTGGCGCACCTCCCGCACGGGCTCGTCCTCGGCGAAGAACAGCTCGCGGTGGACGCGTTCCGCCGGGACGCCGAGGCCGGCCAGGACCTGCTGGGCGTCGGCGACCATGCCCTGCGGACCGCACAGCCACCAGTGGTCCGCACGCTCCACGTCCACCAGCGAGTCCACGAGCGCCGCGAGCCGATCGGCGTCCAGGCGGCCGGAGAGCACCTCGGCCTCGCGGGGTTCACGGGAGAGCACGTGGGCGAGCTGGAAGCGGGCCGGGTGGAGGTCCTTCAGGTCGGCCAGTTCGTCGGCGAACATCACCGTGTCGGTGCGGCGGTTGCCGTAGAACAGCGTGACGGCCGAGCGGTCGTCGGCGGCCAGCACCGACTCGGCGATGGACACCATGGGCGTGATGCCCGAGCCGGCCGCGATCAGCACATGGTGACCCGGCGTGGTCAGGTCGGGCGTGAAGAAGCCGGTGGGGGCCATCACCTCGACCGTGTCGCCCGGACGCACCCCGTTCACCAGCCACGACGAGAACAGGCCACCCGGCACGACGCGGACACCGATCCGCGGGAGCGAACCGGCCGGTGCGCAGATGGAATACGAGCGGCGCTCGTCCCGGCCGTCGATCTCGCGCCGCAGGGTGAGCGACTGACCGGGCGAGAAGGCGAACTCCCCGGCCAGCTCGTCCGGGATCTCGAAGCTCACGGCCGCCGCGTCGGCGCACAGCCGCTCGACGGCGGCGACCCGCAGACGGTGGAAGGCCGGGCGGCGGCGGATGCGCGCCGGCGGCGCCGAGGCGGGGGCGGTCGGGGCCATCAGATCTCCTTGACGTACTCGAACGGCTCACGGCAGGCACGGCAGCGCCACAGCGCCTTGCAGGACGTGGCGGCGAACCGGGACGTCTCCTCGGTGTCCGCCGAGCCGCACCGGGGGCAGGGCACCACGGGCCGGGTGGGCGAGAGCACCAGGGGGACCGGGCCGCGAGGTGCGGCGCCGGGTGGGGCGATGCCGTGTGCGGTCAGTTTGCGGCGGCCGGACTCGGTGATCCAGTCACTGGTCCAGGGCGGGTCGAGGACCGTACGGATCTCCACGCGCGCGTACCCCGCCTCCCGCAGCCGCGCGGCGACGTCCGCCCGCATCTCGGCCATGGCCGGGCATCCGGAGTAGGTCGGGGTCAGGCTCGCCACCACGGTGCCGTCGCCGGTCACCTCGACGGCGCGCAGCACGCCGAGGTCGGCCAGGGTCAGCATGGGCAGCTCCGGGTCGGGGACCCGCTCGGCGACGCGCCGGGCCCGGCGGGCGTCCAGGGGAGCGGTCACCATGTCGCCTCCGGGTGGGCGCGGGCGACGCCCTGCAACTCGGCGAGGAGCGGCGCGAGGTGTTCGGTGTGCTCACCGGCGCGGCCCGATCCGGGCAGCGGCCGGTACACCGGCATGGGCAGTCCGGCCGCCTCGGTGACCTGGCGCAGCACGTCGGCGACCTCGTCCCGGGCGTCGTACGCCGTGTGCAGCTCGCCGAGGTACGGGGCGACCCGCTCCAACGCCTCGCGCATCCTGCGGTGCGACTCGTCCGTGCCGTCGCCGAGGCGCACGGCCCACTCGGCCGCGTACTGCCGGTGGTACGTCAGTTCCTTGACGCCCTTGGCCGCGACCGCCGCGAGAACCGGGTCGGGGTGGGACGCCAGCCGCTGGAAGTGGGCGAGGCGCCAGCTGGAGAGGACCAGCAGCCGCACGACGGCGAAGGCGAAGTCCCCGCCGGGCAGTTCGGCCAGGGTGACGTTGCGGAAGTCGGTGGCGTCCCGGAAGTAGGCGTAGGCGTCCTCGCCCCGGCCGGTGCCGTCGACCTGGCCCGCCCGCGAGTAGAGCAGGCGGGCCTGGCCGAGGAGGTCGAGGCCGATGTTGGCCAGCGCCACCTCCTCCTCCAGCTCCGGTGCCCGGGTGACCCACTCGGCGAGCCGCTGCGCCGAGACCAGGGCGTCGTCGGCGAGCGCCACGCACTGAGCGGCCAGTTCGCCCGCGTCGACGCCCTCGGGCACGGTGGTGTCGACGCCGTGCAGCGGGTCCTCGAAGCCGGTGCCGTAGGCCCAGCGGGTGTCGTCCTCGTGCCCCTCGGCCAGGCTCAGGTAGACGTGGTCGTCACTCATGCCCTGCTCCTAGATGTGGGGGACGTCTTCGGGGATGTCGTAGAAGGTCGGATGGCGGTAGACCTTGTCCGCGCTGGGGGCGAAGAAGGGGTCCTTCTCGTCGCGGGTGGAGGCGGCGATGTGCTCGGAGCGCACGACCCAGATGCTCACGCCCTCGTTGCGCCGGGTGTACAGGTCGCGGGCGTGGGTGAGAGCCATCGCGTCGTCGGCGGCGTGCAGCGAGCCGACGTGGACGTGGTTGAGGCCCCGCTTGCCGCGCACGAACACCTCGTAGAGCGGCCAGCCCTGCTTGTCGGAGGTCATGCCGCCGTTCCCTTCCGCGCGCGGGCGGCCTGCTTGGCGGCGTGGGCGGTGGCCGCCTCGCGCACCCAGGCGCCCTCCTCGTGGGCGGTCCGCCGCCGCTCCATCCGCTGCTCGTTGCACGGGCCGTCGCCCTTGATGACGCGCATCAGCTCGTCCCAGTCCGGGGTGCCGAAGTCGTGGTGCCCGGTCTCCTCGTTCCAGCGCAGCTCCGGGTCGGGCAGGGTGACGCCGAGCTTCTCGGCCTGCGGGACGGTCATGTCGACGAAGCGGCGGCGCAGCTCGTCGTTGCTGTGCCGCTTGATCTTCCAGGCCATGGACCGCGCCGAGTTGGGCGAGGCGTCGTCGGGCGGGCCGAACATCATCAGGGAGGGCCACCACCAGCGGTTCACGGCGTCCTGGACCATGTCGCGCTGGGCGTCGGTGCCGCGCATCATCGTCATCAGCAGCTCGTAGCCCTGTCGCTGGTGGAAGGACTCCTCCTTGCAGATGCGCACCATCGCGCGCGCGTAGGGCCCGTAGGAGCTGCGGCACAGCGGCACCTGGTTGCAGATCGCCGCGCCGTCCACGAACCAGCCGATCACGCCGACGTCCGCGAAGCTCAGCGTCGGGTAGTTGAAGATGGACGAGTACTTCTGGCGCCCCTCGATCAGCCGCTCGGTGAGGTCGTCGCGGTCCGCGCCGAGGGTCTCGGCCGCCGAGTAGAGGTAGAGCCCGTGGCCGGCCTCGTCCTGGACCTTGGCGAACAGGATCGCCTTGCGGCGCAGGGACGGCGCCCGCGTGATCCACTCGCCCTCCGGCTGCATGCCGATGATCTCCGAGTGCGCGTGCTGGGCGATCTGCCGGATCAGCGTCTTCCGGTAGCCGTCCGGCATCCAGTCGCGCGGCTCGACGCGCTGGTCGTGCGCGATCGTCGCGTCGAAGTGCTCCTGCAGCCCCGGCGGGGGCGGCGCCTCGGCGGCGTGTGTCGTGGTCATCGTCACCAGCTTCCCAACCGACCATTCGTTCGGTATCAGTGTGACGCCTTTCCGGGCGCCGGGCAAGACCCCCGCGCACCTGGCGCGCGCACCCTTGACAGCGCCGCCCCGTGCCTGGATTACTGGGCCGTGCGAGGAGCTGACCGAATGGTCGGTCGGGAAACGAGGTGGTGGGAAGGTGTCTCGGACCACTGAGCCGGCGCCCACGGAGACCATGCTCGCCGCGGACGAGGCGTCCCGGGGGCTGGGCATCGAACTGGTCGAGCACGGCGCGGGCACCGCCGTGCTCCGCATGACCGTGACCCCGGCGATGGTGAACGGACACGGGATCGCCCACGGCGGCTACCTGTTCCTGCTGGCCGACACGGCCTTCGCGTGCGCGTGCAACAGCCACGGCCCGGTGACCGTGGCGGCGGGCGCCGACATCGTGTTCGTCGCGCCGGCCCGCGAGGGCGACGTGCTCGTGGCGCGCGCCGAGGAACGGGCCCGGTTCGGCCGCAGCGGCGTGTACGACGTGAGCGGACGGCGCGACGGCGAAGTGATCGCGGAGTTCCGCGGACGCAGCCGCAGCGTCCGGGACGGCACGGCGCGCGAGACGCCGGACACGACGACGAAGGAGTCGCGATGAGCAGCGAGCCGACGACCGGAGCGGCTCCGGCACCCCGCCGGGGCGAGCCCCTCCCCCGCCACCTGCTGGACGACGCCGAGCGCCTGTCCCGGGAGCAGCTCCAGGAGCTCCAGCTCGACCGGCTGCGCACGACGCTGCGGCACGCGTACGAGAACGTGGAGCTGTACCGGAAGAAGTTCGACGCCGCCGGGGTGAAGCCCGACGACTGCCGCAGCCTGGCGGACCTGTCCCGGTTCCCCTTCACCACCAAGGCCGACCTGCGGGACACCTACCCCTTCGGCATGTTCGCCGTCCCGATGGCCGACGTGCGGCGCGTCCACGCCTCCAGCGGCACCACCGGCCGCCCCACCGTCGTCGGGTACACCGACCGCGACCTGTCCATGTGGGCGGACGTCGTCGCCCGCTCCCTGCGCGCGGCGGGCGCCCGGCCCGGCCACAAGGTGCACGTCTCCTACGGCTACGGCCTGTTCACCGGAGGCCTCGGCGCCCACTACGGCGCCGAACGCGCCGGGTGCACCGTGATCCCGGCCTCCGGCGGCATGACGGCGCGGCAGGTGCAGATCATCCAGGACTTCCGGCCCGAGATCATCATGGTCACCCCGTCCTACATGCTCACCCTGCTCGACGAGTTCGAGCGGCAGGGCGTCGACCCGCGCTCCACCTCCCTGGAGGTCGGCGTCTTCGGCGCCGAGCCGTGGACCGAGGAGATGCGCCGGGAGATCGAGCAGCGCACGGGCATCCACGCCGTGGACATATACGGCCTCTCGGAGGTGATCGGCCCGGGCGTGGCGCAGGAGTGCGTGGAGACCAAGGACGGGCTGCACGTGTGGGAGGACCACTTCTACCCGGAGGTGGTCGACCCGCTCACGGACGCCGTGCTGGGCGAGGGCGAGGAGGGCGAGGTCGTCTTCACCTCCCTCACCAAGGAGGCGCTGCCGGTCGTCCGCTACCGCACGCGCGACCTGTCCCGGCTGCTGCCGGGCACCGCCCGGCCCGCCTTCCGCCGGATGCAGAAGGTGACCGGCCGCTGCGACGACATGATCATCCTGCGCGGGGTCAACGTCTTCCCCACCCAGATCGAGGAGATCGTGCTGCGCACGCCCGGCGTCTCCCCGCATTTCCAGATCCTGCTCACCGCGCAGGGCCGCATGGACCACATGGTGGTGCGGGTCGAGGCCCGCCCCGACGCGGGGCCGGAGCGCCGGGAGGCCGCCGCCAGGGCGATCGGCCAGGGCGTCAAGGACGGTGTGGGAGTCACGGTCGAGGTGGAGATCGTCGAGCCGGAGACGCTGGAGCGCTCCCTCGGCAAGCTCCGCCGGGTCAGGGACCTGCGCGGTACCTGAGCGCCGCACGGGGCGAAACGTGAGCACGGACACGTCCGTTCGCCCCTCGTGCTGGTGTGCGCGGTGACACGGGTGGGCAGGGAATGCGTGATCGGGGGAGGTCGAGTACGTCCTGGGGGGGAAATCCGTGCGTGTGTGCGTGATCGGTGCAGGGCTGTCCGGACTGGCGGTGGCCCACGCCCTCAGGGAGCGCGGCATCGGCTTCGTCTGCCTGGAGAAGGCGCCCGACGTCGGCGGGATCTGGCGCGGGCCGGGGGCCGGCGAGCGGGGCCCGGGATACCTGTCCCTGCACCTCAACACCGCCAAGCAGCTGACGGGATACACCGGCTGGCCGATGTCGGACTCCTACCCGCTCTACCCCCGGCACGACCAGGTCGCCGCCTACCTGCGGTCCTTCGCCGAGCGGTCCGGTGTGCTGGACCACGTCGAGCTGCGGACCGAGGTGGTGGCGGTGCGGCGCGAGGCGGACGGGATGTGGTCGGTCGTCAGCCGGGACGCGCACGGCGCCGTGTCGGCCCGGCGGTTCGAGCAGGTGATCGTCGCCTCGGGGCACCACACCGACCCCGCGCTGCCCGACCCGCTCCCGGCGGGCGCCGACTCCTTCACCGGGCGGATCCTGCACTCCCTCGACTACCACGACGGGGGCGACTTCGCGGGCCGGCGCGTCGTCGTGGTCGGCCTGGGCGCCTCGGCGGTGGACATCGCCGCGGACCTCTCCCGGCACGCCGCGCAGACCGTGCTGTCGGTGCGCCGGGGGCTGCACATCGTGCCCAAGCAGCTGTTCGGCATGTCGGTCGACGAGATCGCCGAAGCCCCCTGGTGGAACGAGATGTCCTTCGCCGAGCGGCGCGCGTGGGTGGAGCAGGCGCTGCTCGTCGCGCGCGGCAGACTGGCCGACTACGGCCTGCCCGAGCCGGACCATCCGGTCTTCTCCTCGGCGGTGACCCTCTCGGACGAGATCCTCAGCCGGATACGCCACGGCGCGGTCACCCCCAAGCCGGCGATCACCGCGTTCGACGGCGACCGCGTCGTCTTCACCGACGGCACCTCCACTGCCGCGGACGCGGTCGTCTACTGCACCGGCTTCCGCATGACCTTCCCGTTCCTGCCCGCCGGGTGCCCGGTGGCGGCGGACGGTTCGGTCGAGCTGTACCGGCGAGTGGTCCCCGCGGACCGGCCGGGCCTGTACTTCGTCGGGCTGGTCCGGCCCGTGGGCGCGATCACCCGGCTGGTGGAGGCCCAGGCCCAGTGGGTGGCGCGCATCATCGACGGCGCGGCCGCGCTGCCCCCGGCCGAGGAGATGCGCGAGGAGATCGGCACGTACCTCGCCGGCGTGGTCGAGCGTTACGGGCGCACCCAGGGCGCCTCCATCCAGGTCGACGTGGGCCCGTACCTGGCGGAGTTCCGGGAGTCGCTGGCCGTGTAGGGCGCTCCGCCCGGCGGCCCCGGCCGGGCGCCGGGCCGCTTCCCCGCCCGGGGCTCCCGGTGGCACGCGCCGGGAGCCCCGCGGTGGCGGGACGGTCCGCTCAGCGCGCCGCCACCGGGTGGCGGACGGCCGCGACGGCCGGCGGCCTGACCGCGTACGCCTCCGAGGAGAGGTACGCCGTCACCCGCGGCGGGCGGCCCCGCTGATGGGCCAGCGCGAGGTAGGCGACCAGCCCGACGCCGTCCTCGGGCCGCCGCCGGGTCAGGGCGGCGAAGGCCCGGGGCAGCACGTCCGCGTCCATCCCGTGGTGGCGCAACACGCTCGCGGCGCGCTCCAGCGCCTCACCGTCGTGCCGGGCGTAGTCCCTGACGGGGATGTGCAGGGTGAAGCCGCTGGGCCGTCCGGACCCGGTGTCGGTGAAGGAGTGGCAGCTCAGGCCGGGCCGTCTGCCGAGCACCGCCCGGTCCGGACCGACGCCCACCGCCGCCCGGAAGAAGTCCTCGACCGCCGCGGGTCCGGGCCCCGCCCCCGTGCGCGGCAGCAGACCCGCCTGGCGGGCCGTGAGGTTGTCGTGGCGCACGTAGACCTTCACCCGGGGGGTCTCCCAGTCCCCCAGGTCCAGGGCGAGGAACGGATGACCGCTGCCACGCGGCAGGCTGTCGTAGGCCCGCCGGTGGCCCAGTCGGCGCAGGGCCTCGCGCACCGTCGCGGCGGAACGTTCCGCCCCGTTCGCGGCCGGGTTCAGGTAGACCTTGACCTTGGGCACTCCGCCGGGCCTCAGCTCCAGGGCGCTCCACAGGGCCAGGGGGCCCTGCGGAGCGGGCGGGAGGAAGAGGTCCTCGACTGCGTCGAGCGCACCGGTGGTGAAGTCCCAGCGACGCGCCATCCCCCGGACCGTCTCGAGTCCCGCCCGCCCGCCGAGAGCCAGGCTGTCTGCGCCGCAGCCCGGCTCCAGGAGCACCCGCAGGACGGGGGCCGCGTCGGCCTGCAAGGAGAACGAGAACTCGACGGGGGTGTGGTCGTCGGACAGGAAGGACCGGGTGGGGGGCGGCAGGTGCAGCGGGCGCGCGGCCACCGGGCCCAGTGTGTCGGTCAGGACACGGGCATAGGTCTCGATGTCGGCTTCACGGAGACCGGCGACCGCGCCGAGTCTTCGCAACTGGCCGCCGGTATGGGCGCCGAGGGTCGGTGCGCCCCCCGGTTCCGCGCCGATCCGTACTGCGGTCACCGGCCGGTCCCTCGCCCGGGCCGCACAGAGAGATACCCGCCTGGGGAGGCGGGTATCGGCGGGATCGGCGGCGGCAGAGCGGCGTTCGTGGATATGTGGTCCACGACACCTCCTTCTCCTCGTGAGCAACTTGGATGCCGCGTTGCTCACTACCCGTGCCGTTCATCCTTCATGCGAAAGGGGCAGGTTGGGCGGATGTTGCGCAGGTCACCGTGTGAGCCAGTTGAGGAACTGGCTCCACATGCCTCCTCGTTCGGCCGGGCGGGCCGGGTTCGGCGCCTGTTCCCGCTCGGGTGCCGCGGCGTCCGGCTGCGCCGTGGAGCGGCGCCCGGTCCGCGCGGGCGTGAAGCGGGCGGGCAGCGTGGCCAGGGCCCGGTTGAAGGGGCCGGGCCGCCAGGTCAGGCTGTCCTCGGGGACGGCCAGTGCGACGTCGGGCAGTTCGTTGAACAGGTGCTCGATGGCGGTGACGGTGATGTGCCGGGCCGGTTCCTTGGAGGGGCAGGCGTGCGGCCCCGCGCTCCAGGCGAGGTGCGCGCGGTTGCTGCCGGCCTGGCGGGAGGCCTTGAGGGCCGGCCCGGTGTTGGCGGCGGCGAAGCTGACCAGGACCAGGTCGCCGGAGTGCAGCTGCTGCCCGGCGAGTTCGGTGTCGGCGGCCGGGTAGTGCGGCGCGTAGTTGGCCATGGGCGGGTTCTCCCACAGCGTGTCGTCGAGCGCCTCGTCGATCAGGCCGCCCTCCCGGGCGTACCGCTCGTGGGTGAGGAGCCGGTGCAGGGTGTTGCCGATGAGGTTGCGCAGCGGTTCGGCGCCCGCGCCCAGCAGCAGGGCCAGCTGGTGGACCATCTCCTCGTCGCTGAGGTCCGCCTCGTGCCGCATCAGCCAGGAGGTGACGTCGTCGCCGGGCTTGCTCCGCTTGAGCGCGACCAGCTCCCCCACCGCCTGGAACAGCACGGCGGTGGCCTTGTCGGCGTTGATCCCGTCGAACATCCCGGAGATCCCGAAGAGCACCCGGTCGCCGATGTCGGCGGGGCAGCCGAAGAGCTCGTTGAACACGAACAGCGGCAACTGCCGTGCGTAGTCGCTCAGCAGGTCGGCCGAACCCCGTCCGCCGAACTGCGAGATGAGGTAGCCGGAGATCTGCTCGGTGCTCCGGGTCAGCCGCCGGGTGTCCACCCGCGCCATGCTGTCGGTGACCGCCTGCCGCAGCCTGAGGTGGTCGGCGCCGTCGGCGAACATGCAGTTGGGCCGGTAGGCCAGCAGCGGTGCGACCGGGCTGTCCGGCCCCACCTTGCCCTCGTTGAAGGCCCGCCACCGCCGCGCGTCCTTACGGAACGTACCGGAGTCCTGGAGCAGTTGGAGGGCCGCCGAGTAGTCCGTCACCAGCGTCGCCTCGACGCCCGGGGCCAGCTCGACCGGGGCGGCGGCCCCGTAGTGGCGCAGGTACTCGTAGTAGGCCTGCGGATCGGCGGCGAACTCCGGTCCGTGCAGGGGCACTCGGGCACCGGAGCCGTGGGCGGGGCACCCGGGTGGCGGCACCGGGAAGGTGTCGTGGGGGTTCATGTCTGCTCCCAGCTCCTAGCGGGTGCGGTCCAGCAAGTAGCGGACGAGGGTGGTCAGTGCGGCTGCCGACGACTTCTCGTCGCGGGCGTCGCAGGTGACGACGGGCGTGTCGTCGAGCAGGTCCAGTGCCTCGCGCAGCGCCCGCTCGTCGCGCAGCGGTGCCCCGTCGAAGTGGTTGACCGCGATGGCGTAGTCGAGGCCGTACTGCTCGATGAGGTCGATGACGGGGAAGGAGTCGGCCAGCCGCTCGGGGTCGACCAGCACCAGGGCGCCGAGCGCGCCGCGGGCCATGTCCTCCCACATCTGGACGAAGCGCTGCTGACCGGGTGTCCCGAACAGGTAGAGCACGACGCGGTCGCTGATGGTCAGGCGCCCGAAGTCCATGGCGACCGTGGTGGTGGTCTTGCCCTGGACCCCCTTGAGGTCGTCGACCGACTCGGCGGCCTGCGTCATCGTCTCCTCGGTGGACAGCGGCTCGATCTCCGAGATGGAGCCGATGAGGGTGGTCTTGCCCACCGCGAAGTGCCCGACGACGAGGATCTTCACCGCGGTCTGGGTCGCTCCACCGCGTACGTAGTCCTGCTCATCCAAACTTGGCGC
This sequence comes from Streptomyces sp. NPDC041968, assembly GCF_055589025.1. Lineage (NCBI taxonomy): Bacteria > Bacillati > Actinomycetota > Actinomycetes > Kitasatosporales > Streptomycetaceae > Streptomyces > Streptomyces sp. NPDC041968. The sequence goes on from NZ_JBVJCB010000002.1 coordinate 526,375, forward strand.
GGAGACCATTGAGCACCTCCTCCAGGATCTCCTTGTCCGCGAGGCGGGCGCGGGCCACCGGCGGGCGGGTCATGAGGTGCCCGCCTTCCATGAGGGAGGCCAGCAGGATCCGCACCACGCCCAGCGGGAAGTGGGTGTGTCCGGCGATCTCGGCGACCGAGAGGTAGCCGGCGGAGCAGAGGTCCAGCAGGCTCTGTTCCTCGGGGGACAGCCGGGGCGGCCGCTGCGGGTTCCCGGCGGCCGCGGTCACCAGGGTGATGAGGGACAGGTGCTCCTCGTCGGGCAGGCCGCGGCCCTTGGTGATGACGTACGGCCGTACTAACTCGGCGGCCTCCGGCTCCCAGCCGTCGTGGCCGGTCATGAGCGGGTGCCGAGGTTCTCGCGCGGCGGCGTCGTCAGCCGCTTGCCGAGCTGGGCGACGAGCTGCTGCATCCGGAAGGTGATGTCCGCCATGTCGACCTCCGGGGAGGCGGAGACACCGAGGTAGGCGCCCTCGCCGGCGGAGATCAGGAAGACCCAGCCGCCGTCGAACTCGACCAGGGTCTGCCGCCACGCCTGGTGCGGGTCCTCACAGAAGAAGGCGAGGGTGCGGCTGAGCGACTGCACGCCGCTCATCGCGGCCGCGACGCGGTCCGCGTCGTCCTTGTCGAAGTCCTGCGTCCGGGCCATCAGCAGTCCGTCGGCCGAAATCAGGACCGCGTGCAGGGCCCCGGGAATCTCCAGGGCGCTGTCGAGCATCCATGACAGATCGTCGTTCACGAGTCCTCATGTCCTTCTCTGCTTGCACCGGGTGTTCTGCTCGTCCGGTCCGGGTCCTCGGGCCGGGTGACGCGGCCGGTCTGCGTGCCCCGTTGGAAGGCGGCCATGATCTGGGCCTGCTCGGAGTCGGAGCGGCCGGCGGAGCGCGGGGTGGAGGCACTGCCGGGCACGATGGCCATCGGCCGCTTGCGGCGCCGCCGGGGCAGGCCGTCGCCGGTCCGGGACGGGGCGGGCGACGCCTCCGGCCCTCCGTCCGGGGCCGGGCGGGCCGCGGTGTGGCCGGCCGGGGAGGGTGCCTTCCGCTCCGGCATGGCGGTGAGCAGTTCGTGCGGAAGGAGGACCACCGCGCGCACACCTCCGTAGGGGGAGGAGGAGTCCACCGACACCTCGAAGCCGAAGCGCTCGCACAGCAGCCCGATGACCGCGAAGCCGAACTGCGGTGGGTTGCCGAGGCCCGCCACGCCCGAGGCGCGCTCGGTGGCGAGCAGCCGGTCGGCGCGGGCGCGCTCCTCGTCGCTCATGCCGACGCCGGCGTCGTCGACGACGACGCAGATGCCCTTCGGCACGGTCCGGATGTTGATCTCGACGACGGTGTCCGGGCTGGAGTAGCTGGTGGCGTTGTCGAGGAGTTCGGCGAGGGCCAGGGCGACGGGTTCGACGGCGCGGCTGGTGATGCCGAAGTCGACCTGGGAGAGGATCTCCACCCGGCGGAAGTGCCGGATGCGGCCCTGGGCGCTGCGGACCACGTCGTACACCGAGGCGGTGTCGCGCCGGCCGCCCAGCCAGCCGTCGCACAGCACCGCGATGGACTGGGCCCGACGCCCGAACTGCGAGTTGGTGTGGTCGATCTCCAGCAGGTCCTGCAGGAGGGCGGAGTCGCCGTACTTGGTCTGCAGCCGGGTCAGCACCAGCTGCTGTTCGGCGGCGAGGCCCTGCAGGGTTCGCATGGCTGACTTCAGAACGGTCTTCGTCTCGTCCTCGGCCCGTTCCTGAGCGGCCAGCACGGACTTCCCGTAGTCGTTCTCCAGCTCCGTGTAGTGGTCCTTGAGCCCCTTGATCTCCTGCCGCAGGGATCGTGCCGCCCGGCGCTGGCGCCCGATGAGCGCGGCGGCGGCGACCAGGGCGACGACAAGGACCCAGAGCAGTGGGTTCCCCAAGTATTCCGTCATAAGACTCTCTTCAGGCGACTGACGGCCGGCGTGCCGCATGTCCGTCTACGCGGGCGGTCCGGTGGACCGCCCGCACCGGGGTTGCTGCCCGGGCTGTCCCTGAAGTCGGGGATGCCGTCTTTCACCCATCCGCCCGCTCCGCAAACGCGGTGATCGTATCACCGCATGATCAGGTGAATTGACGTCAAGAACCGTTCATACAAGACCGGTTGAGACCGGAGTCGGGACACGCTACGGCGGTGGGTACAGTCGGCCCCGTGAACGATGCACAAGACACCTTCCCGCCGGGTGCGCGGCCGGCCCGGGACGGCTCGGTGTGACGCCCGAGGCCATGGCGGCGGTGTTCACCGCGGGGTTCGGGGCCGGTGCCATCAACAGCGTCGTCGGCTCCGGGACGCTGATCACCTTTCCGGTGCTGCTGGCGACCGGGCTGTCCCCCGTCACCGCCACCGTCTCCAACGCGCTCGGGCTCATCCCCGGGTCCGTCAGCGGGGCCGTCGGCTACCGGAAGGAACTGCGCGGCCAGCGCCGGCGGGTCCTCAGATTGAGCGTCGGCGCGCTGCTGGGCGGCCTCGCGGGCGCCACCCTGCTGCTGTCCCTGCCGGCCGACGCCTTCGAGACGATCGTGCCCGTCCTGGTGGGCCTCGCCCTGGTCCTGGTCGCCTTCCAGCCCCGCATCAACCGGCTGGTGCAGCGGCGCCGCGAACGCACCGGCACCTCCCCGCGTCGCGACGGCGGCCCCCTGCTCTTCACCGGCCTCGCCCTCGCCAGCGTCTACGGCGGCTACTTCGCCGCCGCGCAGGGCATCATCTACCTCTCCCTCATGGGCACGCTGCTCGACGAACCGCTGCAGCGCCTGAACGCCGTGAAGAACGTCCTCTCCGCCCTCGTCAACACGGTCGCCGCGCTCTTCTTCCTCTTCGCCGCGGACTTCGACTGGACGGCCGTCGCCCTCATCGCCGCCGGTTCGGCGCTCGGCGGTTACGCGGGGGCCAAGGTGGGCCGCCGCTTCAGCCCCGCGGTGCTGCGGACACTGGTGGTGGCCGTGGGGACGGTCGCCCTGGTGCAACTGCTGCTGCGCTGAGCCCGGGTTCAAGGCCGCGACGGAAGCGGAATCTTCCCCGCCGCTCCCTCTTCCACACCGGTCCGGGCCGAGGGCGCACGTGGGATACGCCACGCTCCCGCCCGGATTGCCGGCGGGCGTGATCAGGGAAGCCATGGAGGCGCCCAAGATCGAATCGAAGGGAACCGCCCTCGTGACGCTCGTAGCGCCTCCCCCCATACCCAGGGCAGCGGGCTCGCTGCCGCTGCTGGGTCACGCGGTACAGCTCCTGCGCGACAACCTCGGCTTCATCGCCTCGCTCCGCGCCCACTACGGACCGCTCGTCGAGATCACCCTCCAGCCCGGCACCCGCACCCTCGTCGTGCAGGACCCGGACCTCATCCGCACCATGCTGACCGAACTGGGGCCGAGCCTCGACAAGGGCCGGTTCTTCGAGAAGATGGGCCAGTTGCTGGGCGACTCCGTCGTCACCGCCGCCGGCCAGACCCACGTCCGCAAGCGCCGCCAGCTCCAACCGGCCTTCGGCCGCGAGGAGATCGCCCGCTACGTCGACACCATGCGCGGCGAGACCGAGACGGCCGTCGACGGCTGGACCCGGGGACGGGAGATCGACGTCCGCGAAGCCATGGTGGGGCTCAGTCTGAACATGCTGGCCAAGACCGTGTTCTCCGGCAGCCTCGACGCGGCCACCTTCCGCCGGCTGCGCGCGGACCTGTCGGTGGTGATGAACGGCGTCGGCGCCCGTGTCATGCTGCCCGACTGGGCCGAGCGGCTGCCGCTGCCGGTCAACCGCCGCTTCACCGCGGCACGCGACGCCGTACGGGCGACCATCGACCGGGCCGTGACCGACCTGCGGGTCTCCGGCCACGACACCGGCGACATGCTGTCCCTGCTCCTGCGCACCACCGACGAGGAGACCGGCCGTCCGCTGACGGGGCACCAGATCTCCTCCGAGATCCTCACCCTGGCCGTGGCCGGCACCGAGACCACCGCCTCGGTACTGTCCTGGGTGCTGTACGAACTGGCCCGGCACCCGGAGGTCCGGGCCCGGATGCTGGCCGAGCTCGACGAGGCCCTCGGCGACCGTCCGGTGACGTTCGACGACCTCGGCCGGCTCCCGTACCTGAGGCGGGTGATCGACGAGACGCTGCGGCTGCACCACACCGGGTGGCTCGTCACCCGCCGTACCGTCACCGAGACCCGGCTGGGCCCCTGGACCGTGCCCGCCGGCACCGAACTCGCCTACTGCCAGCACGCTCTGCACCGCGACCCCGCGCTGTTCCCCGACCCCCTGGCCTTCGACCCCGATCGCTGGCTGGACGGCGACCGGCCCCGGCCCACACACGCCTTCCTGCCCTTCGGGGCGGGCAAGCACAAGTGCATCGGTGACCGGTACGCCCTCACCGAACTCCTCACCGCCATCGCCACGATCACCCGGCGGGTGCGCCTGGACCTCGCCCCCGGCCGGACGGTGCGACCCGTCGCCGCGGCCACGGTCCGCCCCCGGACCCTGCGGATGACCGTGCGCGACAGGACCGAGCCGCGGAGCCCGTCCACCGGTTGAGCCGACGTGCCGGGCCGGCGGTGGACCGTACGGCCGGCCCGGGCCGTCGGGCATAACGGCGTGTTATGCCCGAGCGGGACTGGTGGCAGCGTCCCGCCTCCGGACATGCTGAGCGCCCCCACACCCGCACGCGCCGCGACGCGCGTCGTCGGAATCGAGGAGCCTTGCGCATATCCAGACCCGTCCCCACCCTGGCGGCCGCCCTCATGGCCGCCCTGCTGTCCGCCCTCGCACTGGCACCGAGCACCTCCGCGGCAGAACCCCGGCCCGGTGGCGGCGGCCCCCAGCCGATCATCGGCGGCGGTTACGCGCAGAACGCCCCCTGGGCCGCGCGACTGTTCTCCAACGGCACCCAGACCTGCAGCTCGACCATCATCTCCCCCACCTGGATCCTGACCGCGAAGCACTGCGTGACCGGAGGAGGGCTGTCCTTCCGCGTCGGCAGTCTCGACCAGCAGTCCGGCGGCACCGTGGCGGGCGGCGTCCAGACCGTCGCCCACTCCTCCTCGGACCTCGCGCTGGTCCGGCTCGACCGCTCCGTCTCCGCCACCTACGCGCCCCTCGGACAACCGGGCACGGTACGGGTCGGCCAGACCGTGCAGGTCTACGGCTGGGGCGCCACCTCCCGGTGCGGTTCGGAGATCAACTGCCAGTCCCGCTATCTGAAGGTCGCGAACGTCAGCGTGACCCAGGGGTGCCGCGACGCCTACAACGGCTCGGCGATCTGTGCCCGCGCCGTGGACGGCATCACGGCGGGCGGCGACTCCGGCGGCCCGATGATGGCCGACGGCGTCCAGGTGGGCGTCGCCTCCACCAGCGACCGCCAGACCACCACGGCTTACACGAACGTGACCGCCTACCGCTCCTGGATCCAGTCGGTCGCGGGCGTCTGATCCCTCTCCCCCGCGACCGCCCCACGCTCCGGTCCCGCGCGCGTCCGTCACTTCCCTGCGGAGACGGACGTGCGCGGGACCGGACGTACGCGGGCCTCGGTGGACAGAGCGGGCCGCCGTCCACGACCCGGACCGTCCGGCAAGCGCGTGGTGGTTGCATCTACCGTTCACCGGGAACGAACGGCAGCCGCGCGAAGGAGGTCCGGTATGACCGGGCAGACAGCCGAGCAACCGGAGAACGGACGCGAGACGGCCGTTCTCCGGCTCCGGGACGCGACCGTCCGCCGCCACACGACGGACCAGCTGATCCTCGACGGGATCGACTGGACGGTCCGACCGGGCGAGCACTGGGCCCTGCTGGGGGCCAACGGCGCGGGGAAGACCACTGTGCTGCGGCTGCTCGGCGCCCTCATGCACCCCACGAGCGGCACGGTGGAGATCCTCGGCAGCCGGCTCGGCCGGGTGGACGTGCGCGAGCTGAGGGCGCGCATCGGCCACGTCACCTCCGCCCAGCGCGTGCCGCGGGAACTGACGGCCCACGCGGTCGTGCTCACCGGCCACAGCGGCACCGTTCAGCCCCTGTGGCGGACGTACGGCGCCGAGGTCCGGCTCCGTGCCCGCGACCTCCTGACCGAACTCGGCGTCAAGGAACTGGCCGACCGGCCCTACGGCGTCTGCTCGGGCGGGCAGCGGGCCCGCGTGCTCATCGCCAGGGCGCTGATGGCCGATCCGGCCCTGCTGCTCCTGGACGAGCCGTTCAACGCCCTGGACCTGCCGTCCCGCGAGGACCTCGTCGAGGCCATGAACCACCTGGCGGACAACCGGCCGCGGTTGGCCACGGTGACGGTCACCCATCACCTGGAGGAGCTGTTCCCCGCCGTCAGCCACGCCCTGCTGCTGCGCGAGGGCCGGGTCCTGTCCCGCGGTGCCGTGGACGGCGTCCTCACCGACCCGCTCCTGACGGCCTGCTTCGGCCGGGACATCACGGTGGTACGGCGCGACGGCCGCTGGTCGGCCTACTCGGGACTCCGCGGCCGCGGCTAGCCCGGCCGGGACGCGCCGGTGCCGTCCGTTGCGGAAACATGACGTGTTTCCGCAACGTGACACCCGACGAATGCGCCGTTGCAGCACCGGCGCAGCCCACCGACGGGCCTTGACCCCCCATTTGCCCCCCGATAGCGTCCACGGCATGCGGAAATTCCGGCAGTTCACCAAGAGGCGGGCCATCGATCTGATGCGCGTCGCCACCGCGGTGTGTAGCTAAGCCTCCACCGCCCCACTGCCCTTTCCTCCCCTTCCCGTGAAGGTCGCAATGACCCCTCGCACACGCATGCCCGGACTCCGCAGCATTTCCCTGTCGGCCGTGTCGGCCGTAATGGCCCTCCCCCTCCTCCTCACCGCCTGCGTGGCCCCACCGCAGTCCACCGCGAGCAGCAAGGACGTCTCCGGCGAGAAGATCCCGGCCGCCGTCTCCGCCGACACGACGCTCACCGTCGGCGCACCGGACCTCGAGGTCGCCCTGGAGCTGTCGGGGCAGATCGACGACCTGCCCTTCAAGGTGAAGTGGGCCAACATCAGCGGCGGCCCGCAGTGCTCCGAGGCCTTCCGTGCCGACGCCCTCGACGTCTGCTCGGCCGCCGACATCCCGTCGATCAACGCGCACTGGACGGGCCTGGACACGAAGCTCGTGGCGGTGAAGTTCCGCTCGAACCCCCTCGGCAACCCCATCTACGAGCTGGGCACCGCCCCCGGCTCCGGCATCCGTACCTTGGCCGACCTGCGGGGCAAGAAGATCGCCTACAGCCCGGGCCAGGCCCAGGGCGCGCTGGTCCTGCGCATCCTCGAGAAGGCCGGCCTCAGCCAGCAGGACGTCGAACTGGTGGAACTCGCGAGCACCGGAGACGTCTATCCCACGGCGCTCGGGAATCGGCAGGTCGACGCCGCCCCCATCGCGGACGTCAACATCAAGCGTTATCTCGCGCGTTACGGAAAAGAGGGCGGCGCCACCGTCAAACACGGTCTCCGGGACGATCCCGCGCATCTGTGGGCCCTGACGGAAAGCGTCGCCGACGCGGGAAAGTCGTCCGCCATCCGGGAACTCGTGAAGTTCTGGGCGCGGGCCCAGATATGGATCGACAAGCACCCGAAGGAATGGGTCGCGGGCTATTACGTCAAGGACCAGGGACTCAGCCGGGCGGACGGCGAGTACCTCGTCCGGCGCACGGGCCACCCGGACCTGCCGGCGGACTGGACCGACGCCATCCGACGCCAGCAGGCCACCATCGACCTGCTGGCCCGGGAGCAGGACCGGGAGCCGTTCGAGGCGGATCTGCTCTTCGACCGCCGCTACGAGACCGTGGCCGCCGAGGCCGTGGCCGGCGAAGGGACGTCCTCATGAGCACCACCGTCTTCGACGAACAGGCGGCCGCGGCGACGGCGGCGAAGCCCCGGCCCGTCACGGCCCGCCGCGCCCGGCCGCGCCGCAGGCGTCTGGGTCCCGGCCGGCCCGTCCCCTACGGCTGGGCGATCGGCCCGGTGCTGCTCCTCGTGCTCTGGACGGCGGGCACCGGGCTCGGCCTGATCGACGTCCGCAGTCTGCCCGCACCGTGGACCATCGCCGACACCGCGGGCCGACTGATCGACAACGGCAGACTCCCCTCCCATCTGGCCACTTCCGCCCAACGCGCGGTGCTCGGCCTGCTGTTCGGCGTCGCGGGGGGACTGCTCCTCGCGCTCGTCGCCGGGCTGAGCCGCGTCGGCGAGGCGGTGATCGACGGTCCAGTGCAGATCAAACGGGCCATTCCCTCGCTGGCGTTGATCCCGCTGCTGATCCTCTGGTTCGGCATCGGTGAGACCATGAAGGTCATCACGATCGCGCTCGGGGTCTTCGTGCCGGTCTACATCCACACGCACAACGGACTGCGCTCCATCGACAGCCGTTACGCGGAACTCGCCGAGACGGTGCGCCTGGGCCGGCTCGCCTTCGTCCGGCACGTCGTCCTCCCCGGGGCGCTTCCCGGCTTCCTGCTGGGCATGCGCTTCGCGGTCACCGGCGCCTGGCTCGCCCTGGTCGTCGTGGAACAGGTCAACGCCACCAGCGGCATCGGCTACATGATGGAACTCGCGCGGACCTACGGGCAGACCGACGTCATCATCGTCGGCCTGGTCGTGTACGGCCTGCTCGGACTCGTCTCCGACGCCCTGGTACGACTCGTGGAGAGGAGGGCCCTGTCATGGCGACGCACTCTGGCGGGCTGAACACGACCGAGGACCGCACGGCGGTCCGCATTGAGAACCTGGTGCGCTCCTTCGACGGGCGCACGGTGCTGGACGGGCTGGACCTGTCGATCGCGCCGGGCGAGTTCGTGGCGCTGCTGGGGCGCAGCGGCTCGGGAAAGAGCACGCTGCTGCGGGCGCTGGCCGGACTCGACCACGAGGTGGCGGGCAGCGGCGACCTGACCGCCCCCGACCACGTGTCCGTCGTCTTCCAGGACGCACGGCTGCTCCCCTGGAAGCGGCTCCTCGACAATGTCGTCCTCGGGCTGTCCGGCCCCTTCGCCGAGGAGCGGGGCCGGGCCGCGCTCGCCGAGGTCGGCCTCGCCGGGCGCGAACGGGGGTGGCCGGTGGAGCTCTCGGGCGGCGAGCAGCAGCGCGTGTCGCTCGCCCGGTCCCTCGTACGCGAGCCGCAACTGCTGCTGGCGGACGAGCCGTTCGGCGCGCTGGACGCGCTGACCCGGCTTAGGATGCACGCCCTGCTGCGGCGGCTCTGCGAGCGGCACCGTCCCGCCGTGCTGCTGGTCACGCACGACGTCGACGAGGCCATCGCGCTGGCGGACCGGATCGTCGTGCTGGACCGGGGCCGGATCGCGGCCGACCTGCCGGTGGACGTGCCGGCACCGCGCCGCCAGGGCAGCACCGCGTACTCGGCGCTGCGCGGCCGCCTGCTCGCCCGGCTGGGGGTGGACTCCGACGCGACCCCGGAGACCCCCGCTACCCCCGGCACCGCCGGGACCACCACCGAGCGGGGTCCCCGGATCACCGGCGAGGAGAAGGCGGCATGAGCACTCGGAAGCTGCACCTGAACCTGTTCGTGTACCCGGGCGGCCACCACGAAGCGGCATGGCGCCACCCCCACACCGACCCCGGTCGGCTCCTGGACATCCGCTTCTACCAGGATCTCGCCCGCCGGGCGGAGGCGGCCGCCTTCGACGCCGTGTTCTTCGCCGACGGCCCCTCCCTCGCGGACAACGTCCGCTACGCCAGCCGCTTCCGGCTCGAGCCCTTCACCTGGCTGTCCGCCATCGCCGCGGCCACCGAACGCATCGGCCTGATCGCCACCGCCTCGACCACCTACACCGAGCCGTACAACCTCGCCCGCCTCCTCGCCTCGCTGGACCACCTCAGCGGCGGCCGGGCCGGCTGGAACATCGTCACCACCGGCGCCCCCCAGGCGGCCGGGAACTTCGGTCTCGACGAGCACCCGGTGCACGCCGAGCGGTACGACCGCGCCCACGAGTTCGTCGACGTCGTGAACCAGCTGTGGGACAGCTGGGAGGACGAGGCACTCGTCGTCGACCAGCGGGCCGGCGTGTTCGCGGACACCGACCGCATCCACGAGATCAACCACGCGGGCCGCCACCTGAAGGTGCGCGGCCCGTTGAACCTCCCGCGCTCCCCGCAGGGCCGCCCCGTCCACGTCCAGGCCGGATCGTCCGAGGACGGCCGCGCCTTCGCCGCCGCGTACGCCGAGGCCGTCTTCACCGCGCACCAGACCCTGGGCAGCGCCCAGGAGTTCTACGCCGACCTCAAGACGCGGGCCGCGGCGCTGGGCCGTGACCCGGACCAGCTCCTCGTCCTGCCGGGCATCAGCCCCTTCATCGGCTCGACCGAGGCAAAGGCGCGCGCCCTGCACCGCGAGTTCGACGAACTCACCCAGCCCGAGTACTCGCTCCACCTGCTCCAGCGCCTGCTGGGACTGGAGCTGAGCGCCGACGAGCTGGACGGTCCCGTGCCCCGCCGGCTCATCGAGACCAGGGGCGAGCGCGGCAACGGGAGCCGCTTCCGACTCGTCCTGGACATCATCGACCGCGAACAGCCCACGGTCCGGGAGCTGTTGCACCGTCTCGCGGGCGCCCGCGGTCACCGTGTCGTGGCCGGCACGCCCGAGCAGGTCGCCGACCGGATCCAGGAGTGGTTCGAGCACGGCGCGGCCGACGGGTTCAACATCATGCCGCCCTGGCTGACCGGCGGATTCGACCTGTTCGCCGACCAGGTGGTGCCCCTCCTGCGGGCGAGGGGCCTGTTCCGCACCGCGTACGAGGGCGACACGTTGCGCCAGCACTACGGTCTGCCCCGGCCGGCCGCGGTCCGGCCGGCCCGGGGGACCGGTCCCGCTCCTGCTGCTAGGTTCGGCTCCCGTGCATCCACACGTGTTCGACACCCGGTTCCGTGAGCGTGGCCGCCGGACGATGAGCTGGGGCTTCGGCCTGCTGGCCGTCGCGGCCCTCCTGTGGGGGTGGTGCGCGGTCCTGCTGACCGCCCCCTACGAGGTCGACCGGGTGCACTTCGCCCGTGCGGTGGAGTGCGAGCCCCGGTTGTCCACCGACGACGGGACCGCGAACGAGGGTTCGTCGAAGGACCCGTGCGGTGACGCACGGGACTGGCCCGAGGCTCTGGCCCTGCTCGGTGTCTCGGTCCCGGTGTCCGTGGCGGGCGCGGCGCTGCTCACCTACGGACTGCTGGGCGTGCGGGTCAGCGAGCACGCCGCCGAACTGGCCCGTCTGCACGAACTCTCCGCCCGGGACCGGGGACAGGCGGCGACGTAGGCCCGGAGGACGCGGTGCGGGGGGCGGCCCCGGACGGGTCGGCGAACGGACCGTCCGGGGCCGCCCCCCGGCTCCCCCGCCCAGGGGACTGCCCACCCGCCCCACGCGGAAAACGAGCGGAACGACGGCCGGGCGCAGGTCCACACCCACGGGTTACCCCGGTCAACACGGCGGCGGCGCACGCGGGTTCGGACCCGGACGTCGGCAGGGACCCGCACGCGGACCGCACCGGTCTCCACACCGAAAGCCGTCCCCTGCGCGCTGCGGTCTCGTTGACGGGGCATGCGCACGGGTGGAGGACCCCGTCCTCGCCCGCCCCCGACACGAGGAGCAGCCGCATCGTGGGAACCGCCGTCCACGTCCCGCAGACCCGGGACATGCTCGGAGACGAACTCTCCGGCGACGAAGCCCTCACCGCCCTGCGGCGGTACGGGGGCCTCAGGCTGCTGGCCGACTCCTTCACCCGGTTCCGCTACGCGGACGGCTTCACCAACGCCCGGGCCCTCGCCTTCCAGGTCGTGCTCGGCCTGGTCCCCTTCACCGTCGTGCTCGTGGGTCTCGCCACGTCGGTGCACACGGAGAGCGTGGGCCGGGTCATCGAGCTGACCCTCGGCCGGATCGTGCCGGGCGCCAGCGCGGACGTCGTGGAGAAGGCCTTCGAGGGCACCCGGCGCAGTGCCGGCAGTGACGTGTGGAGCACGGTCGCGCTCTGGCTGGGCCTCGGGTTCGCGGTGCTGAACCTCGCCTCGGCCATGGCGCAGATCGAGCGGGGCGCCAACCGCATCTACGGCATCGAGCGCGACCGCCCCTTCGTCCGCAAGTACGGCCGGGCCCTGGCGCTCGCCTTCACGGCCGGCCTGCCGATGGTCCTGGGGTTCCTCGTGCTCGTCGCGGGTGAGACGGTCGGCGACGCCGTGGCCCGCACGCTCGGCCACGGAACGGGCGGGGCCGCGTGGTGGGCCGTGCTGGACGTACCGGCCGGGCTGCTGCTGGCCTGGGTCGCGTCGGCGGTGATCCTGCGCTGGTCGCCCCGCCGCGACCAGCCCGGCTACACCTGGCTGGCCTTCGGCTCGGCGGTCCACCTGGTGCTGTGGATCTCGGCGACCTGGCTGCTCGCGCTGTACGTCGGACGGAGCGGGGCCTTCGGCGCCGTGTACGGTCCGCTCACGGCCTTCATCGCCCTGCTGCTGTGGGCCAACCTGACCGCCGTGGCGCTCTTCCTCGGCATCGCGTTCGCGGCCCAGCTGGAGGCGGCCCGGGCGGGCATCCGTACGCCGGTGGAGCCGGACCCCGGGCCGGGCGCCTGACCTAGGCCGCGTCGCGGGGCGGGGTCAGGGCCCAGCGGATCCCGGCGGTCACCGCCACCCCGAGCGGGCGTACGCACACGCCCTCCGCCGGAGGCAGACGCGGTAGCCGCAAGGCCCGCGAGGCCCAGAGGGGCAGCAGGGAGACCGCGTTGGCGGCGATGGCTCCGTAGGGGAGGCGGGCGAGCAGCGGCAGGGGCGGATCGAGCAGCAGGAACCGCGCGGTGCTTCGCGCCTCGGCGGTCGCGCGCAGTTCGCCGCGGTAGGCGGCGAGGCGCTCCGCGAGACCGGCGCGGTCCACCGGAGGGTCCGGGACGCCGAGTGCGGTGGCGATGCGCGCCATGTCGGCCACGTAGGCGTCGCATTCCTCCTCGTCCAGGGGACGGGCGCCGTAGCGCTGGTGGGCGCGCAGGAAGCTGTCGACCTCGGCGACGTGCACCCAGCACAGCAGGTGCGGATCGGCGGCGGCGTACGCCTGGCCCTCGGCGGTGGTACCGCGCACGGTGTCGTGCACGGCGCGTACCCGCTCGCACGCCTCCTGTGCGCGGTCGGCGGGGCCGTAGGTGGTGACGGCCAGGAAGGTACTGGTCCGCTGGAGCCGCCCCCACGGGTCGCCGCGGAAGCCGGAGTGCGCGGCCACCGCGGCCATGGCCAGGGGGTGGAGCGACTGGAGCAGCAGGGCGGACAGGCCTCCGATGAACATGGAGGCATCCCCGTGCACCCGCCTGATCGGGCGCTCCGGCCCGAACCAGCGTGGGCCCGGTGTGTCGTGGATGCGGGCCCGGTTGCCCGGTCCCTCGGGCCCCGCCACCCGGGAGAAGATCATTTCGCCGAGCCGGGCGCGGAGGGCGGGGCGGTGATCGCCGGGAAAAAGTCTCATGGCTGCCGAGCCCTCCTTCGCCCACTGCGGCCGGGCGGCTCACATGACTACGTCTGCCCGGGTCCGGGGCGCGGGAACATCAGGCGCAGCCCCAGGCCGACATCCCCTGCAGCCGGGCGAGGCGCTTGGCGACGGCGATCTGCTCCCTGCGGGTGGCGAGGTCCGCGCGGGCTGCGTACTTGTGGCCGCCCGCCGCGGCCCAGCTCGACGGCGCGAACTGCAGTCCGCCGTAGTAGCCGTTGCCGGTGTTCGCCTGCCAGTTGCCGCCGGATTCGCAGGCCGCGATGGCGTCCCAGTCGGTGCGCAGGCCGGCCGCGGGCGAGGCGGCCGCCTGGCCGGTGGTGGCCAGTGCGGTCACGGTGAACAGGACCACCAGCGCGGTCCGGGCACCACGGCCGTACGAACTGCGCGTTGCGCTCACATGAGCATTTCGTCTACAGATCATACTGAGACTGTTACACCACGTGACGGAGGGCCGCCGCCCCGCCCGTCGCGTCCCTACGCCGGTCGGAGCAGACGATTCCTCCTCGGCGCGGCCGCCCGTCCCGGTGCTGAGCCAGCCCCCTCGTTCGTGTGAAGAAGGGCGAGGACGTCCCCCAGTCGGGTGAGCGGCGCGCGGACACCTCCCGGCGCGCCCTTACGGTTTCGCGGTGACCTCGATCTCACCTGACACACGCCCCCTGCGGACCGCCGACCTCGGCACGCTCGTCATCATGTCCTGGAGCCGCGAGACCCCCGACGGCGACGTCCCCTTCCTCCTCGCCTGCTCCCTGGGCGACGGCGAGGGCGGCCCGGAGGCGGTCCCGGACGCCGTCGAACGGCTGCTGCGCCACTCCGGGATCTCCGTGGGCGACGGCGTCCTCGACGCCACCCGCCTGACCGGCCTGCCCGTCACCCTGCTGGTCGTGCCGGGCGCCGCGGCGCTCACCATGCGGGGCGTCAACGCCCAGTTCGTTCCCACGCCCGAGTGGCGCAAGGCGGTCGACGAGCGCGGGTACGCCTGCCTGATCTTCGCCACCCGCCCCTGGTCCGGGGGCGAGCCCGGCGACGGCGAGGCGGTCGCCGCCTTCGCCAACGACGAGGCCACGCTCTCCGGCGCGGCGCAGGTCATCCTCCCCGTGCGCAGCCTGCGCAGCTGACGGGGCGGGCGGCGGCGCGCGCACCCCGGCCATCGGAATGCCGTTTCACGGCGGGGCACCTCACGTCCACAGTTCACCGCTGTCGCACACCCGGGCTCCCATGTTCCGCTCCATCATGCGCAGCGCGGCGTCCGCGAGGTCGGCGTGGATGTGGGCGACCGCGTCCCGCGGCACGATGACCTCCAGGTGGCGGATGTGGGCGTCGAGAGCCGAGTACAGGACGCACTGCTCGGTCACCTGGCCGCACAGCACCAGTCGGTCGATCCCCTGCTGGTGCAGCAGGTACGTCAGCGGCGTCTCGAAGAAGATCGAGTGGCGTGCCTTGACCACGAAGAGGGACGACTCGTCGGGCTGCAAGGGCTCGACGAGCCGTGCGTGCGGTCCCGAGAGGGCCTTGTCGAGGATCTCTCCGTGGTGCGAACGCCACTCGCCGAAGTTGTCGTTGACGTAGATCACGGGCACGCCCTGCCGCCGCGCCCGCTCCAGCAGGCCGGTCACCTGCGGCAGCACGGACTCAACGGCCGGAATCAGCGACTCCGCGTCCTCGTGGTCGTAGGTGTTGATCATGTCGATGACGATCAGCGCGGTCTTGCTCATGCAACCCAGGTTGCCACTGTGACGAGGGAGAATCCTTTTTCGCGACGGCGGCGGGGCGCAGCGGGCGCGGAGGTCACCGGACGACCCGGTCCGGGGGCGGCGCCACGTCCTCCCCCGCGAAGGGGACTCCCGCCCAGGGCGCCGGCGCCCGGCCCTCGCTCCACTCGCGCAGCCGCCCCTCGTTCACGCAGACTATGCCGCACTGGGCGGCGTAGTCCGTGGCCGGTTCGGTGAAGTCGCTGGTGGTGACGAGGACGGCGACGTCGGCCCCGTGGACGGTGTAACAGGTGCCGCCGAAGCGCTGGAGATCCTGGGAACCGACCTTGTTGTCGTCGCCGTAGCGCTTGCACTGGATCACGACGCGCCGGCCGTCCGGAGCGGTCGCCGTCACGTCGGCGCCGAGGTCGCCCGCCCCGCCCACCACCTCCACGTCGGCGCAACCGTCCCGCACGCACAGGTCGGCTATCGCCTGCTCGAACTCGTCGGGACTGAGTTCCCCGTGATCGACGACCACCACCGTGACCGCCGCCTCCTCGGCGCCGGGCGCCGGTGCCGTCGGCACGACCGGGGCCCGGTCCTCCTCCAGCACCTCCATGGCCGTCGCGGTGGCCTCCCGCAAGGCACCCGTGGTGCGACGTGCCAGCCTCCGCGCGGTGAACCCGGAGCGCCCGCGCCGGTGGAGGACGACGGCCAGCGCCAGCCCGGACACCAGGACGAGGGCCCAGGCGGGACGCCGCTCCGCGACGTCGACCGCCATGCGCAGGGCCCAGCCCACGACGCACAGGACGAGGGCGGCCAGCCCGAAGAACATGGCCGTCGCCCGGAGGTCGAAGCGGCGCCCGGGACGTATCGGACGAGTGCGGCGTGCGGGCACGGTCACGGTGTCGTTCCTCCCTTGCGGCTGACATCAAGATCACTCACGCCGTCTGCCCGCGAACCACCGGTTCACCGGCGGTTCATGACACGCCGTCGGATGGCTCATCCCACCAGCGTGCGAATCTTTCGGGCATAACGTGCGGAATATGAAGAAATGCCATGTCGTGTACCTGGTGTGCACCGCAGCGATGATCGGCACGGGGCTCGGTGCGGCTCCGGCATCCGCCGGCCACATGACCCACGTGGTCCACAGTGGGGAGTCGATCCAGAAGGCGGTGGACGCCGCCGGGTCGGGCGACACCGTGCTCGTCACGCCCGGCACCTACCGCGAGAGCGTGACGGTGAGCACGCCCGGGCTCACCCTGCGCGGCGTGGGCCGCGCCACGGTGATCAGGCCGAGCACGGAGAAGGCCGCCGAGGACGACACCTGCGCCAAGGAGGGCAACGGGATCTGCGTGACCGGGACGAAGGACGCCAAGGTCAAGGGCGTCACCGTCGCCGGCCTCACGGTCACCGGCTTCACCCGCGCCGGGGTGTCCGCCACGGCCACCGACGGACTGACCGTACGGAACGTCACGGCTGAGAAGAACGGCGTCTGGGGCATCGCCCAGGAGCAGTCGATCCACGGCACCTTCCGGGACAACACCGTCCGCGGGAACGGCGACGCCGGTATCTTCCTCGCCAACACCATCAAGGCCGAGGAAGGCGCCGCGGACACCGAGGGCACCGTGGTCGAGGACAACCGCCTCGAGGACAACCGGATCGGCGTGACCGTCCGACGCCTGCGCAACCTCGCCGTCGCCGACAACCACATCAGCGGCAACTGCGCGGGCGTCTTCGTCGTCGGCGACGAGAACAAGCCCAAGGCCGGCGACCTGGTCGTGCGCGAGAACCACATCGTGCGCAACAACAAGTCCTGCCCGAAGACCGAGCGGCTGCCCGCCCTCCAGGGCTCCGGCGTCGTGCTCACCGGGACCGAGAAGGTGCTGGTCGCGGACAACACCGTCGAGGGCCACTCCGGCACGTCCCCGCTGTCGGGCGGCATCGTCCTCTTCAAGAGCATGGTGGGCGTCACCGGCGAGAACAACGAGGTCAGCGGCAACACGCTGCGGGACAACTCCCCCGCCGACCTGGTCAGCACCGAGACCGGGGACGCCGCCAAGAGCAACACCTTCGAAGGCAACACCTGCGGCGCCTCCCGGCCCGCCGGCATGTGCTGACCCACCACCCCAGCCCTCAGTGGACCGACGTAGGAAGGAAAGCGGCACATGACGACCGCACAGACCGCCCCACCCCCGCCCATGCGGTTGAGGGAGCTCGTGTTCGGGGCGGCATGTGCCGCCGCCCTCCGCGCCGCCGCCCGGCTCGGTGTCGCCGACGCTCTCGGTGACACCCCGATGACCGTGGCGGACCTCGCGGCCGCCGTCAAGACCGAACCCAAGCCGCTGCGCCGGCTGCTGCGCGCCCTGACCTGCTACGGCGTCTTCGCCGAAGGCAAGGACGGGAGCTTCGCGCACACCGACATGTCCCTGCTGCTGCGCGAGGACGACCCGCACAGCCTGCGCTACATCACGCTGTGGTGCACCGAGCCGTGGACCTGGGACGCGTGGCCCCTGCTCGACGAGGCGGTGCGCACCGGCGGCAACGTCGTGGAGGGCCTGTACGGCAAGGAGTTCTTCACCTACCTCAACGAGGACGCGCCCCGGTCGGCCGAGGTCTTCAACCGCGCCATGACGACGTCCAGCCGGCAGTCCGCCCAGGACGTCGCGGCGCTCCTGGACCTGTCGGGCTGCTCGTCGGTCGCGGACATCGGCGGCGGCCAGGGACACGTGGTGGCGAGCCTGCTGGAGAAGTACCCCACGATGCAGGGCACCCTGCTCGACCTCCCGCGGGTCGTGGAGAACGCCGACCCTCGGCTGCGCGAAGGCGGATCGCTCGCGGACCGGGTGCGCATCGTGCCGGGCGACTGCCGTGAGGCGATCCCCTTCCGGGCCGACGTGTACGTCATCAAGAACATCCTGGAGTGGGACGACGACAGCACCGCCCGGGCCCTGCGCAACGTCATCGAGGCGGGCGGGCCCGGCACGCGCGTCGTGGTCATCGAGAACCTCGTCGACGACACACCCTCCATGCGGTTCAGCACCGCCATGGACCTGTTGCTGCTCCTCAACGTCGGCGGTGCCAAGCACACCACCGACAGCATGGTCGGCCGGCTGACCGAAGCGGGCCTCGTCATCGACGACATCCGCCCGGTCAACCCCTACCTGCACGCGTTCGACTGCACCGTGCCCCGGTGAGCTGACCGGTGGACGCGCGTCGGCCGCCGTACCCCGCGGGGTACGGCGGCCGACGCGTGCGCGCCGTGCGGGGCTCGGGTCAGGCGTCGGGCGCGCGGCGGTCGGTGACCAGGTCCATGCGGGCGCCCCGGAGCGCGCGGGAAAGTGCGTCGCCGGCCGCCGGGGAGCCGGGCGGGCCGTCGGCGGCGCCGTCGAGGAGGGTCGTCAGTTCGGCCACCTGGCCGGGGTCCGGGAGGCCGAGGGCCACCGCCGGGTCACCCGCGGGGTCGATACCGCCCCGTACGTCGACCAGCCGCACCACGACGTCGTCGCGCTGGAAGATGGTGCTGCACAGGACCGGACTGCGCGGATCGTCCGCGGCCGCCTCGTCCCGCTCGGCGAGCAGCTGGGCCAGCCGCATGCCGCGGCCCGGCCGCGCCGGGTACGACAACGCGTGCCGCTGGGCCGCCGGGTCCTCCTCCCCCGCGGTCACGTGGTGGACGGCGGGCAGTGCCGCCCGTGTGTAGAAGACCCGGGCGGACTCCGGGTCGGCGAGGTCCCGGTCCTGCTCCAGGTAGGGGTTGACGGCCTCCTCGACGGCCCGCACCTCGGGCTGCTCCGCCACGTGGCGCAGGGCCGCGAGCAGGTCGCCGCGCACCTCGATGGCCCGAACCACCCGGTTGCCGTGCAGGAACAGGGACGTGCGGCACAGCCGTGTGGTGTCGTCGACCCTCGGTTCGGGCGACGCGTAGTCGGCGAGAAGCCTGGCGACCGCCGCCTCGCTGCCCGGCTTCACCGTGAAGGTGAGCGCGTGCCGGATCACGCCGTCGCCGATCCGGGGGGAGGCCTGCAGGCCTTCGCGGGCGGTGTCGGCGCCCGCCGACGCGTTGTTCGTCTCGCGGACGACGTGGAAGCGCAGCGACCGGGTGTCGCGGACGCAGCTGTGCAGCGGCTTGACCATCCGCACGTGCTCCTCGCTGCTCACCCAGTTCAGGAACGGCGGGGCGCTCTCCCACTCGCTGGTGATGAGCCACTGGGAGGGGTTCTCGATGGACTGGCACAGCTGCTCGCCGAGGTGCCCGGGGACGGACTCGACGTGGCTGCGCAGCTGCTCGTAGGTCTCGAGGAACTGCTGCTGCGCTCCGTCGTAGACCTCCACCAGCAGGACGACCCGGAGTCTGGAGCCGTCGAACACGGACTGGGAGACATGGTGCGACACCTGTCGCGTCAGCGGTTCCGAAGCAGGGGTGGACGTGGTGGTCATCCTGCGCACATCTCCTTCGCGGGGGCGGAACTGAACGTCGGCCGCGGTGGCGCGCCGCCAGCGTGCCTCGATCCTGTGCCCGGCCCCGGTGCCGCGCGACCGGTGTGCACTGGGCGGGTGACCTGCGCCGTACCGGGACGGCGTGCGGACTCAGGTGAGGTGCGCGAAGACCACCAGGTTCTCCGTGTAGTCCTTGGCCTTGCGGTCGTAGTCGCCCGCGCAGGTGATGAGCCGCACCTCGGCCCGGTCCGTGTCGCCGTACACGCGCTTGCTGGGGAAGTCGTCCTTGGCGAAGGTCTCCAGGTCGTCGACCACGAAGGACGCCCTGCGTCCGTCGGCCCGCTCGACGTGGAACACGTCGCCCTCGTCCAGTCGGCCCAGCCCCGCGAAGACGGCGGCGGACGTCTTGGTGTCCACGTGCCCCGCGATGATCGAGGTGCCCCGCTCCCCGGGGGAGGCGCCCTTGGCGTACCAGCCGACGAGGTTGGTGTCGTTCGGCGGCGGGGCCTGGAGCTGCCCGTTCGCGCCGATGGCGAGGTCGGTGAAGGGAGCGTCGACGGAGATCTCCGGGATGAGCAGGCGCACCGGCTTCGACCGCGGCAGGCCCGCGCCCCCCGGAGTGCCGGAGGACGGGGTCGTGGGGCCGGCGGAGGACGGAGCCGTCGCTCCGGGCTGTGCGGCGATCGGCGGGCGGGAGGTGTCGGCCGACGTGTCGTTGCCGCCGACCAGGCTCACCGCCAGCACCAGCAGGGCCACGGCGCACATCACCGTCAGGCTCGACCGGGACCCCTGTCCGGTCGGCGCCGGGTCGTCGTCGGTGGGGGACGTCGGGGGTACTGCCATCGGTGGACCACCTCACTTGGGCACGGCGGCAGGGCGGACGGGGTGGGGTGGACGGGAGCGAGCCGGGCCGCCGCAGGATGCCTGGGCGGCGGCCCGACTGCTATCGCGCCCGGCACGGCTCACGCCGCTCCGTGCGCCGACTTCCTGCGCCGGACGGCGTACAGACCGGTGCCGGCGACGGCCAGGACGGCCAGCCCGCCCGCGGTCGTGGTCGGGGTGTCCAGCCCGCCGCCGCCGGTGTGCATCCCGCCGCGCGGCTTCTCGTGCTCGCCGCCCCAGGACTTCTCGCCCTCGTCCTGCTTGTAGGTCTCCGAGCCCTGCTTGGAGCCGCCCTCCCAGTCGCCCTCGTTCACCGCGGTCAGCGCACCGCCACCCGTGTGCATTCCACCGTGCGGCTTCTCGTGCTCGTCGCCCCGGGACTTCTCGTGCTCGCCGCCCCGCGACTTCTCACCCTCGTCCTTCCGGGTCGTCTCCGAGTCCTGCTTGGAGCCGCCCTCCCAGTCGCCCTCGTTCACCGCGGTCAGCGCACCGCCACCCGTGTGCATTCCACCGCGGGGTTCGTCGTGCTTGCCGGCCTTGTCGTGCTCCTTGCTGTAGGAAGAGTCGTCGTGGTCCCAGTCGCCACCGGCGGCCGCGTAGGCACCGGGAGCACCGAGGACCAGGACGGCCGAGGCCGCCGCTGTGGTCAGGAGCATGTGAGCAGAACGCATCTGTGGTTCCTTCCGTCACGGCCGGGCAGCTGGTGCTTCGTCAGCCGAGGGGACCCGGCCCCGACGTGAATCACCGTCAGCCAGCCCTCCGTCTCGCACCACTCAAGGCGCTCAGCCGGGTGAAACGTTCGCCCGTCCGCGCCCCGCCGACGGGCCGGGGACGTGCGGGGGACGGACCCGCGAACCGGGCCCAGCGAGGGGTGAACGGCTTCCCCCGGTCGGCGGACGGGAGCCGCCCGCGAGCCGGCGAGCGGTGCTCGGCGGCTGTTCGTGCGGACGCGGCGGCGCACGTCCAAGGGCGCTTCGAGGCAGTGGAGTTGAGGGTCCGAGGGCGGCAGGGGGTGGCGATCCGGGAGGGGCGGCCGGGGCGCTCGCGCGGACCCGCCGGAGGGGCGCGCCTCAATCGCCCGGGTCGGTCTCCGTCGGGTCCCGCACCTCCGGATCCTGACGGCGTGCGCCCGGAGCGGCCCGGTCGGGGGTGGCCTCGCTGTGCGCGGACTGGGGCGGCGGAGGAGGCGAGGTGTCGCCGGGCGCGCCGACCCCCGCGGCGGGCAGCCGCAGGGCGAGCAGGGCGACGTCGTCGCCCCGGGGGGTGATCCGGGCCAGCAGTTCGTCGCAGAACTCGTCGATGGTCCGTCCCTCCAGTCGGCGGGCCAGGACCCCGGCGTGGTGGCGGAGCTCGGCCATGCCCAGGTCGATCGGACGGTCGCGGCTCTCCACGAGACCGTCGGTGTAGAGCAGGAGGATGCTCTCGGGGGGCATGTCCTCGTGCGCGTCGGGCCAGTCGAGTCCCAGGCGCAGCGTGGCGCTCATGCCGATGAGCGGGCCGTGCCCGGCCTCCAGGAAGCGGGCCTCGCCGTCCCGCGCGATCAGCAGGGGCGGCGGGTGACCGGCGTTGACCCAGTGGAAGGTCCACGGGCCGCCTTCCGGGCCCTCGATCCGGGCGAAGACGAGCGTGGCCATGGGGGCGTCACTGGTGTTGGTCACGGCCTCGTCGAGCCGCCGCATGATCACGCTGGGCGGTTCCTGGTGGTCCCAGGCCAAAGCGCGCAGCATGTTGCGCACCTCGGCCATGTGGGCGGCGGCCTGCAGGTCGTGTCCGACCACGTCCCCGATGACGAGGGCCAGCACACCGTCGGCGAGCAGGAAGGCGTCGTACCAGTCGCCGCCGATCTCCATGGCGCTCTCGGCGGCCCAGTACCGGGCGGCCATGCGGACGTGGTCGACCTGCGGGAGGGGGGTCAGCAGCTGGCGCTGCATGGTCTCGGCGACGTTCTGCTGCTCGTGGTAGAGGCGGGCGTTGTCCAGGACCAGTCCGACGCGGCGGCCGATGTCGGCGAGCAGGGCGGCCTCGGCCTCGGAGTGCGCGGGGTGCTCCCCCGCGCGGGCCACGGTGAGCGTTCCGTACGACCGCTGCCGGGTGCGGAGCGGCACGACGACGGCCGCGTGCCCGCCGAGCCGTTCGAAGAGCACCCGGTGCGTCGCGGCGAGGGGGCTGTGCGGGTCGTGGAGCACGTCGTCGGCGGCGATGGGGACGGGCCGGTCGCTGCCCGCCAGCCGGGCCAGCGCGGCGCGCGCCGGGTCCGGCAGGGAGGTCAGCAGCCCCCTCAGCCGATCGGCCCGGTGCGGGTGCGCGCCGCTGCGGACGGCGACCCGCTCCAGGAGGTCGGACTGCCCCGGGTAGACGTCGACTGCGGCCCACTGACCCAGTTCCGGCACCAGCAGCCGCAGGAGCCGGCGGATCGTGGCGGAGGTGTGCTCGGTGGGGATCAGGACGGTGGAGACCTCGGCCACCAGGTGCAGCTGGGCGGAGAGCGTCTCCAGGGCGGTGGTGCGGGCCTCGGTCTCCTCGGCGGCGCTGCGGTGCAGGCTGAAGTCGTGGAAGACCAGCACCAGCCCCTCCTGGCGGTCGTCCCCGGCCAGCGGGGTGGCCGCCCAGATGATCGGGACCGTGGACCCGTCGGCCCGCAGGAAGTACTCCTCGCTGCCCTCCTCGGCGGGCGCACCGTGCAGGGGGTTGCGCAGCGCGCACCGCTCGCGCGGGACGGGGCTGCCGTCGGCGTGCCGGTGCAGGAGGTCGTGCGCGTCGCGGCCGATCATGTCCCGCGCCGACCGCCCCAGCAGCCGTTCGGCCCAGGGGTTCACCGAGGTGATCCGGGCGGACGGGTCGAGGGTGAGGACGCCGGCGCCGAGGGCGCGCAGGACGGCCCGGGCGAAGCCGGGGTCCGGGACGCCGTCCGCGCTCCCGTGCCCCGGCTCCTCGCCGCTCTCCTGGTGGCCCGCCCAGCGTGCTGCCACGACCCTCACAGCCTTCCGATGCCGTCCACCCCGCCAGGTTCCCCCGTAGTGCGGGGGCGAACCGCTCCAGGGCCGAAGGGGGAGGTCGGGTAGGCTCTCGGTGCCGATCTTGCCCAGGGGGGACGCGTGCGCACCACGACCACGACCGCCGTACTGACCTGTGTGCTGGCGGGAGTCCTCGTCGCGGGGTGCGGCAGCGGCGGCGGGAGCCCGTCCGCCGACGAGATGCTGGAGGACGCCAACGCCGCGATGCGGGCGCTGAAGTCCGTGCGGATCGACTCCACCAGCTCCGCGGCGAAGGGCGGTACGGTGACGGTCCGGCTGGTGACCGACCTGAAGAGCCGGTGCACCGCGAAGGCCACGTTCTCGCAGGGCGGCAGCCTCGAGCAGATCCGGGTGGGCGGGACCGACTACGTCCGGCCCGACCGCGCCTACCTGGAGAGCCGGCGGCCCGGTGGCGTCACCGGCGAGCAGAAGCTGTGGGTCAGGACGTCCGCCGACGCGGCGCGGCCCGGTGACGGGCTCTCGTCCTGCACGCGTCCTTTCGCCTCCTTCGGCACCGCCGAGAAGGGGAGGTCCACCCGTGTCGGCGGCCGGGAGGCGGTCGAGCTGACCGTCAGGGACGAAGGGGCCCAGGGCGGGAGGTACACCTTCTCCGTCGCCACGGAGGGCGAGCCGCACCTCCTCAAGGTGGTGTACGAGGGCGCCGACTACGACACGTCCACGTCCTTCGCCGGCTTCGACGAGCCGCTGGACGTGCGGGCGCCGAAGCCTTCCGAGGTGATCGACGGGCAGGGCGCCCCGCGGTGACGCCCCGGGCCCGAGCGCGGTGCCGGTCGCGGCGCTTTTTCGGTCGACCCGTGGAGGCTGCCCGCCTTAAGTTGACCCGATGACCGAACTGCGAACGGAGCGTCTCGTGCTCCGCGGGTGGCGCGCCTCCGACATGGCCCCCTGGGCCGCCCTGAACGCCGACCCGGTGGTCCGCGCGTACTTCCCCGGGGTGCTCACCCGGGAGCAGAGCGAGGCTTCCGCGGCCCGTTTCCAGGCCGACCTGGACCGGCGGGGCTGGGGATGGTGGGCGGTGGAGGTCGCCGCCACCGGCGAGTTCGTCGGGTTCACGGGGCTCGATCCCGTCGAGGACGGGATGCCCTTCACCGGAGTGGAGGCGGGCTGGCGGCTGGCGCGGCCCGCCTGGGGGAACGGCTACGCCACCGAAGCCGCGCGGGCGGTGGTGGGCTTCGCTTTCGAGGAGCTGGAACTCGCCGAGGTCCTGGCGGTGACGGCGGCCGGCAACCTCCGCTCGCAGGCGGTGATGCGCCGTCTCGGCATGACCCGCGACCCGGCCGACGACTTCGACGACCCGGGTGTGCCGGAAGGGCCGCTGCGCCGCAGTGTCCTGTACCGGCTCCGGTCCGGGGCCGGGCGGCCGGCCGGACGATGAGTGCGGTGGCGGCGGGCCGGTGACGGCCTCGGCCGGTGGTCCCGGCGGCCGGGTGCCACGGTGGTTCCGTCGCCGCGCCGCGGGTCAGGACGCGTGACCGAGGGCCGTACCGCCCAGGTCGTCGGCGAGCCGCACCGCGGCGCGCATCCGCTTGCCCACCGGCTCCCGGCACACCTCGAAGCTCTGGCAGACGGCCATGACGATCTCCAGTCCGTGCCGGCCGATCCGTCCGGGGTCCGCCGTCTCTGCCACCGGCAGCACCGGGTCGGTGTCCCACACGGTGACCTCCACCCGGTCCTCCGCCAGCTCCAGGTCGACCAGCGAGGGGCCGGGCGCGTACTTGCAGGCGTTCGTGAGGAGCTCGCTGACCACCAGCTGCACCAGGTCCACCGCGCGGTCCGGCACCGGACGGTTCCGGGTCGCCCGTACCCGCGCCAGGAACCGCCGGGCCAGCTCCCGGCCCCGGGCGATGTCGCCGGGGCTCCCCTCGTACTCCGCGGACACCCTGACCAGCTCTTCTGCCGACTGGTCCCTGTTCCGGGCAGCCTCGTCCATGCGATCCGCCCTCTTCCCGAGCCTTGACCGTTACCCCGGTCGTCTACCCCGAATTCCGGGAAGCACCGGAGGTGGACGCGACGTCGGCGGCCGGCGGCTCCCAGGGGTGCGTGGGGCGCAGGACGAGGCACAGGAAGCCCATCACGTCCCGGTAGGCCCGCAGCCACCCGTCGCGGTGGGCGGCGGCCGCCTCGAGCGCTTGCGCACGGTCCGGATCGGTGGGGTGGTCCAGGGCCCAGGAGGCGAGCGACCCGGTCCATGACCACTCGTAGCCGTCGAGTTCCCCTCGGGTGCTGATGTGCCCGCCGACCGGGGTCCAGCCGTCCGCGGCGACCCGGTCCAGCGTGGTCGGCAGGTCGGTGAGGTCGCCGAGCATCTCGACGGCCTCGGCGGACGGGGTCCCCGTCCAGAAGCCGTCACCGACCAGGACGCGTCCGCCGGGTGCCAGGTGTTCGCGCGCCGCGGCGAGGGTGGCGGACAGGCCGCCGAACGCGTGCGTGGAGCCGACGCACAGGACGAGGTCGAAACGGTGCGGGGCGGTGAAGTCCGCGGCGCTTCGACGGTGCAGGACCAGTCGGTCCTCCACGCCCCTCCGGCCCGCCGCCGCACGGGCCCGCGCCAGGGCTCGCTCCGAGACGTCGACGCCCTCGGCCGTCAGCCGCGGATGTGCGGCGAGGGCGCGCAGCAGCCACTCCGCACCGCCGCAGCCCAGGTCCAGGACGCGTGCGTCGCCGTGCGGGATGCCGCGTTCCAGCAGCCGGTTCACCGAGTCGTCGTCGAGCGGGGCCGCGATCGGGTGATCGGCGTGGGCGAGTGCGGAGATCGTCTGACGGTCCATCGGCGGATGGTGGCACGTCCGGTCGAGCGGCGCACGCGGATTCCCGGCCGCTGCACCCCCCTAGGATGGCCGCCGTGGACCTCGTCGCCGTACGCACCTTCGTCACCGTCGCGGAGGCGGGTCAGTTCCAGCTCGCCGCCGCGCAGCTGACCATCACCCAGCAGGCCGTCTCCAAGCGGATCGCGGCCCTGGAGAGGCACCTCGGGGTGCCGCTGTTCACCCGCACGGCGCGCGGCGCGCGGCTGACCATCGACGGCCAGGCCTTCCTCCCGCACGCGCGTGCGCTGCTCGACGCCGAGGAGCGGGCGGCCGCCTCGGTACGGCCCGGACGGCGCCCGCTCAGGGTCGACGTGATCGGACGCCGGCTCGCCACGGCCGGCCTGCTGCGCGACTTCCACCGGGCCCATCCCGACGTCGATCTGGACGTCGTCATCCTCTTCGACTCGGACGCGGACGCGGCGGCGGCCGCCATCCGCTCCGGGGCGATCGACGCGTCCTTCCGCTGTGTCACCGTGCCGGGCCGGGAGATCCCCGCCGGGATCGAGGCCACGCCCGTCTTCGACGAGCCGCTCCAGCTGTTCACCGGGCCCGGCCACCCGTTCGCGTCGGCACGGTCGGTGGCCCCGGCCCAGCTCGCCGGTCACCGCATCTGGATGCCGGGGAACCTGCCGGGGACCGAATGGGCGGCCTACTACGACGCGCTCGCCGCGGAGTTCGGGCTGACCATCGACGCGCTCGGCCCCAACTTCGGTGTCGAGGGCCTCCTCGACACGATCGCCGGGTCGTCGTCGATCGCGACCTTCCTCAGCGAGCACACCCCCCTCGTCTGGCCCGCCGTCCACGATCTGCGGCGCGTTCCGCTGCGCGACCCGACCCCCGTCTATCCGCACTCCCTGCTCTGGCACGCCGACAACCCGCATCCCGCGCTGGCCGCGCTGCGCGCACACCTCGCCGCCCGGCCGGCCGGGCGCCTCGACGGGGAGGTCTGGACGCCGCCGTGGGCGCTGCGCTGCCATCCGCGGGACGACAGCGCCCGGCCGTGACGTCCCCGCCGGTTCGGCCGGACGAGGGCTGGCCGGTGCCGTGCCCGTGCCCGGTCCGGTGACCAGGTCATCGTGCCGGGGGCCGACGGGGCCGCTGGGCGAGGGACTTGGGGGTGGCCCCGTGGTACAGAGCGACGAGCAGCACTCCGCGCGGAGGACCGACCGGGGGGGGGCGGACCCGGCCGCGGTGCCCGGTCAGCCGCGCGGCGGACGGGACCTGGCAGGTGCACGACGTCGCCGTCGCACGGGCGCTGCTGCGCGGCCCCGGCACCGTGCAGGCCGGGCTCGGGGTCGAGAAGGTGGAGAAGCTCCCCCGGCGGATCCGTCGGCCCGTGCTCTACCGGGACGGAGCCGAACACCGGGAACACCGCAGGCAGACCGGCTGGAGACCGACGTCTTCCTCAGCAGGCTGTTCGCGCTGGACGGCGTCCGCATGACCGGCAGGCCGCGCGTCGCCTTCCAGGAGGCGATCGGCGGCTACGAGATCCGCGGACTGACCGTGGCGCTCCCCCGGCCCGGCCGTCTACCGGCCCGGGGGCACGGGTACGGCGTCAGCCGCCCAGGGCGCCGAGGACGACGAGCTTGGCCTCGTCCTGCACCTGGCGGAGGTGGTCCGCACCGAGGAACGACTCCCCGTAGATCTTGTAGACGTCCTCGGTGCCGGACGGCCGGGCCGCGAACCAGGCGTTCTCGGTGCTCACCTTGATCCCGCCGATCGACGCTCCGTTGCCCGGTGCCTCGGTGAGCACGGCGGTGACCGGCTCACCGGCGAGGGTGTCGGCGGTGACCTGGGCCGGGGACAGCTTGGCCAGGCGGGCCTTCTCCTCCCGGGTCGCCGGGGCGTCGATGCGGGCGTAGGCGGGTGCGCCGAAGCGGGCGGTGAGGGCGGCGTAGTGCTCGGAGGGCGTCTTCCCGGTGACGGCGGTGATCTCGGAGGCGAGCAGCGCCAGGATGATGCCGTCCTTGTCGGTGGTCCACACCGAGCCGTCCCGGCGCAGGAAGGACGCACCGGCCGACTCCTCGCCGCCGAAGCCGAGCGTGCCGCCGGCCAGTCCGTCCACGAACCACTTGAAGCCGACGGGCACTTCCACCAGGCGCCGGTCCAGGTCCGCCGCCACCCGGTCGATCATGCCGGAGGACACCAGCGTCTTGCCCACGCCCGCGTCGGCGGGCCACTCGGAGCGGTGGGCGTAGAGGTAGGCGATGGCGGTGGCGAGGTAGTGGTTGGGGTTCATCAGCCCGGCGTCCGGGGTGACGATGCCGTGCCGGTCGGCGTCGGCGTCGTTGCCGGTCGCGATGGTGAAGCGGTCGCGCTGCTCGATGAGCGAGGCCATGGCGTGCGGTGACGAGCAGTCCATGCGGATCTTGCCGTCCCAGTCCAGCGTCATGAAGCGCCAGGTGGGGTCGGTCAGCGGATTGACCACCGTCAGGTCCAGGCGGTGCTGCTCGGCGATCCGGCCCCAGTAGGCGACGGAGGCGCCGCCGAGCGGGTCGGCGCCGATCCGCACGCCGGCCGACCGGATCGCGTCGAGGTCGAGGACGCTCGGCAGGTCGGAGACGTAGGTGCCGAGGAAGTCGTGGCGCCCGGTGCCGGGGGCGGCGAGCGCCCGGGCGTAGGGGACGCGCCGTACGTCCTTGAGGCCGGCCGCGATGATCTCGTTGGCGCGGTCCTGGATCCAGGAGGTGGCGTCCGAGCCCGCGGGGCCGCCGCTCGGCGGGTTGTACTTGAAGCCGCCGTCGGCGGGCGGGTTGTGCGACGGCGTGACGACCACGCCGTCCGCGAGGGCCGAGGTGCGCCCGCGGTTGTGGGTGAGGATGGCGTGCGAGACCGCGGGGGTGGGGGTGTAGCCGGCGGCGGTGTCGACGAGGACGGTCACGTCGTTCGCCGCGAACACCTCCAGGGCGGTGATCCTCGCCGGCTCGGACAGGGCGTGGGTGTCGGCGCCCAGGAAGAGCGGGCCGTCGGTGCCCTGGGCCGAGCGGTACTCGCAGATGGCCTGGCTGGTGGCGGCGATGTGGTCCTCGTTGAACGCCGCCGCGAGGGACGATCCCCGGTGACCGGACGTGCCGAACGCCACCCGCTGGCCGGGGTCGGCCGGGTCCGGGTGCAGGGCGTAGTAGGCCGTCACCAGCCGGGCCACGTCGATCAGGTCCTCGGGGCCGGCCGGCTTCCCGGCTCGGTCGTGCTGCATGCGTCCACTCCTCCGCGTTTGTCGGGCATTGGCTCGCGGGACCATCTTCTCCTGTCCGGGCGAGCGGTACCGGACACCCCGGCCGAGGCGGGCCGGACCCGGCGCCGAGGGGGAGGCGCCGCGCGCTCACGGCCCGACGGTCACCGCCGGGCCCGCCGTCGCGACGGCGGCACACCACGAGCCCGGGCCTGCGGTTCCCCCTGGGCTCGGGGGCCGCCGGACCGGGCGCCGTGGTGCGGCCGTGCGGAACGCGTCAGATGCGGCCGCCGGTGAGTCGGGTCAGGGGCCCGTGCGTGTGACGTCCCGCCCGGCGGCCCACCGCGTAGGACGCGGCGCTCAGAGCGGTGATGCCGGCGCCCACACCCGCGGCGACGAGCTTGCGGTGGGCGATGACCGTCCACGCCGTCTTCGCCCCGGCCGCGACGTGCCCGGAGGTGGTGATGACCGCCTTGCGGCCTGCTTCCACGCCCTTGGCCGCCGTCTGCATGGCGCCGTTCGCCGCCTCCGCGGAACGCTGGGCACCGGCCTTGGCCGCTGACGCGCCGTCACCGGCCTTGTCCGTGGCCGCCTTCCCGGCACGCGAGGCGGGGGCCGTCGCCTTGTCCGCGGCGTCGCGGGCCTTGGAACCGGCGGTCCGTGTGGTGGTGGTCTTCTGGTTCGTGTCCTTGTTCGGATCGCTCATGGACACCGCTTTGCCACTCACTCCGGCCGCAAACACGATGTTTCCCGAATGCTCACCGGGCTTCCACCGTCAGGGCCTTGACGCCGCGGGCAGCACGCGCGGCTCGATGCGTTCCTCCACCGCGGCGCCGCCCTCGCGCACGACCACGTAGGCGCCCTTGCCCGGCACCTCCGTCACCGCCTCGACCAGCTCCGTCCCGCGGTAGACGAGGCCCACTCCGTCGTCCGTGCAGTGGGCCGAGGGCAGGGTGCCGTCGGCGACGAGCCGGTGGATCAGCGGGCGGCGGCCCTCGTCGACGTCGTAGTGCACGCCGTTGCCGTAGGGCAGGAAGCCCAAGGCGTCGGTGATCGGGCGCAGTTCGGGCCCGAAGGAGTCGGTCGCGCCGCCCCGGAACCAGCACAGGGACCCCGCGCTCACCCCGCTGAGCACGACCCCGGCCTCCCAGGCCCGGCGCATGACGCGGTCCAGGCCGTGCACGCGCCACACCGCCAGCAGGTTGGCGACCGAGCCGCCCATCACCCAGACGACGTCCTGGGCGAGCACGGTCTCCTCCACGTCCTCCACGTTCGGCATGGGGAACAGGTGCAGCGGCGTCAGGTCGAAGCCGGCCACGCGGGCCGCCTCCGTCATCCGGGCGGTGAAGTGTTCGGCGTCCCCGATGGCCGTGCCCACGTACAGGATCCGGGGGCGCCGCCCGTGGGCGCCCGAGAGGTCCACCGCGTGGTGCACCAGGGAGTCGAAGGCCACCATGGTCCGGCCACCCGCGCGGTGCCCTCCCGAGGTGGCGAGGATGGTGGGTTCGGTTGCCGTCATGGGCGCGATCCTAGACACCCGCACCGCACCACCCGGGAGCGCCTACGCCGGTGCCGCGGTCGGCGGCAGCTGGGCCGCGCTCACCTGCTCGCCCAGCACCTCCGCCATGAACTGCACCAACCACCGCTGCGCCGGGCTCCGCGAGGACTCGTGGCGTGCGTACAGGGCGATCTCGATCGGCTGGGTCTCGAAGGGCAGCCGCACCAGGCGGACCCGGTGGGACGCGGTGAACACCTCGCCGACGTACTCGGGGACGATGGCGACCAGATCGGTCTGCTCCAGCAGGTAGGGCAGCATCGAGAAGCGGGTGGCGTCCACGGCGACCCGCTCCAGGAGCCCGTGCGCGGCCAGCACCGCCCGGGGCGCGACATGGCCGCTCGGCCCGAAGACCGTCGCATGGTGCTCGGCGGCCAGACCCGCCAGCGACACCTCGTCCCCGCGGACCCGGGGGTGATCCGCGGCGACCATGAGGACGTAGCGTTCCCGGAAGAGCGGGACCCGCACGGTCAGATGCGAGGTGATCACCGGGGTCGCCACGAACACGTCGAGGTCGCCGCGGCGCAGCTGGCTCTCGGCATCCTCCACGTCGAACGGGCGCACGGTGAACGAGACCCCCGGCGCCCGCTCCCGGGCCGCGGCCAGCAGCCTCGGCAGGAGGGTGGCCTCGCCGAGGTCGGAGAGGGCGATGGTGAACCGGCCCGACATGGTCCCGGCGTCGAAGGCGTCGCCCTGCCGGACCGTTCCGTCGATCTCCGCGAGCGCGCGCTGCAACGGCTCGTACAGCCGCCGGGCACCGGCCGTGGGCGTCAGTCCGCGCCCGTTGCGGCGGAACAGCTCGTCGTCGAAGTGCCGTCGGAGCTTGCCCAGGCTGTAGCTGACGGTCGGCTGCGTGACGTGGAGCGTCTCGGCGGTGGCCGTGACGCTCCCGGTCTCGTAGAGGAGGACGAAGACGCGGGCCAGGTTGAGGTCGAAGGTGCCCATATCGACGGACTCTATATCGGGGTGCCGAAACATCTATTGGTGCCCATGTCGCGGGGTGCCTAGCGTGTCGGACGTCACTTCGAAAGGAACGACCGTGCCATCCGTGCGCCGTGTCTCCCACGCTCTCCTGGAGCGCCAGGGGCTCACCACCGTCTTCGGCAACCCGGGCTCCAACGAGCTGCCCTTCCTCGCCGAGCTGCCCGACGGCTTCCGCTACGTCCTCGGGCTGCACGAGGGCGCGGTCGTCGGCATGGCCGACGGCTACGCCCAGGCGACGGGCCGCCCGGTCCTGGTCAACCTGCACGCGGCCTCCGGTTCGGGCAACGCGATGGGCGCGCTGACGAACGCCGTGGCCTCGCGCACCCCGCTCGTGGTGGTGGCGGGGCAGCAGGTCCGGCCCGCCATCGGCCCGGAGGCCAACCTGGCCAGCGTCGACGCGCAGACCCTCATGAAGCCGCTGGTCGGCTGGGCGGCGGAGCCGGCGTGCGCCGAGGACGTACCGCGCGCGCTGGCCCAGGCCGTCTTCGAGGCGCGGCTCCAGCGGCGGCCCACCTATCTGTCCGTGCCGTACGACGACTGGTCGGCCGAGGTCGACGACAACGCCCTGGCCGTGCTCGACCGGCGGGTGGAGCGGGCCTCGGTGCCCGACGCCGCGCAGGGCCGCCGGCTCGCCGAGCGGGTCGCCGCCGCCCGGCGTCCCGCGCTCGTGCTCGGCGGCGACATCGACGCGCCCGGTCTCTTCGACGACGCCGTGCGGCTGGCCGAGCGGCTGGGCTGCCCGGTGTGGGCCGCCCCCTCCCTCTTCCGGCTGCCCTTCCCCAACCGGCATCCTCTGTTCCGGGGTGTGCTGCCCGCCGGGATCGCGCCGGTCTGCGAGGCCTTCGAGGGCCACGACCTGGTGCTCGTGCTGGGCGCGCCCGTCTTCCGGTACCACGAGTACCTGCCCGGCCGGTATCTGCCCGAGGGCACCCGGCTGGTCCAGGTGACCGAGGACGCCTCGGCGGCCGCGCGGGCCCCGATGGGCGAGGCGCTGGTCGCCGATCCCGGCGCCGTCGTCGGCCTGCTGCTGAACGCGCTCGGCGCGCCCGGTGAGCCCGCGGGCCCGTACCGGCCGGCGCCCGAGCCGCTCACCGCCCGGGGACCGGGCCTCCACCCCGAGCAGGTCTTCGCCGCCCTGCGCGACGGACTGCCCGCGGACACCGCGTACGTCGTCGAGTCCACGTCGACCACCTCCGCGTGGTGGCGCCAGATGGACCTGCGCCGACCGGGCTCCTACTACTTCCCGGCCGCCGGCGGGCTCGGCTTCGGGCTGCCCGGCGCCGTCGGGGTGGCGATGGCGCAGCCCGACCGCCCGGTCGTTGGCGTGATCGGGGACGGCTCGGCCAACTACGGCATCACGGCCCTGTGGACGGCCGCGCAGCACGGGGTCCCGTTGACGATCGTACTGCTGCGCAACGGCACGTACGGGGCGCTGCGCTGGTTCGGCGGCCTGCTCGGCGTGCCGGACGCCCCGGGGCTGGACATCCCGGGACTGGACTTCACCCGCGTCGCGGAGGGCTACGGGGTGCGCGCCCGGCACGTCGGCGGCGCCGAGGAACTGCGCGCCGTACTCGCCGAGCAGCCCGGCCACCCCCGCCTGATCCAGGTGGACACGGCCCTGACCACGCCCTCCTGACACACGACCCGCCGACCGGCCGGGCGCGCGGAGCCGCTGACGCGCCCGGCACCCGAGGATCCCGAGGAAGGGAACGACGATGACACTCCTGGACAGCGACGTCTGGGGCCGGAAGTTCTTCAGCGACGGCTGGCAGGACTCCCCCACCGAGCACCCGGTGACCGAGCCGGCGACGGGCGAACGGCTCGGCGCGGTGGGACTGGTCACGCCGGAGGACGTGGGCCGCGCCGCCGCACGGGCCGCCGAGGCCCAGCGCGAGTGGGCCGCGACCTCGCCGCAGCGGCGGGCCGCCGTACTGCGGCGCGCGGGGGAGCTCTTCACCGAGCACGCCGAGGAGATCCAGGAATGGCTGGTGCGCGAGGCCGGCTCGGTGCGGTCCAAGGCGGGCTTCGAGGCGCAGCTCGCCATCGGCGAGTGCTTCGAGTGCGCCGGGCTGCCGACGCACCCGCAGGGTGAGGTCCTCACCTCCGAGGAGGCCCGCTGGTCGCTCTCCCGCCGGCGACCGGCCGGGGTCGTGAGCGTGATCGCCCCCTTCAACTTCCCGCTCATCCTCGGCCTGCGTTCGGTGGCTCCCGCCCTGGCCCTCGGCAACGCCGTGCTGCTCAAGCCGGATCCGCGCACCGCGGTGAGCGGCGGTGTGGTCATCGCCCGGGTCTTCGAGGAGGCCGGGCTCCCTGCGGGTGTCCTGCACCTGCTGCCGGGCGACGGCGCGGTCGGGGAGGCGCTGGTCGAGGCTCCGGAAGTGCGGGTGATCTCCTTCACCGGGTCCACGCCGGTCGGCCGGATCATCGGCGAGCAGGCCGGGCGGCTGCTCAAGCGGGCCCATCTGGAGCTGGGCGGGAACAACGCGCTGGTCGTGCTGCCCGACGCGGACGTGGCCAAGGCGGCCTCGGCGGGGGCGTTCGGCTCGTACCTGCACCAGGGGCAGATCTGCATGACGACCGGCCGGCACATCGTGCACGAGTCACTGGTGGAGGAGTACACCGCCGCGCTCGCCGCGAAGGCCGACTCCCTGCCGGTCGGCGACCCGGCCCGCGAGGACGTGGCGCTCGGACCGATCATCGACCGCCGGCAGCTGGAGCGGGTGCACGGCATCGTCCAGGACAGCGTCGCGGCGGGCGCGAAGGTCGCCGCGGGCGGCGAGATCGACGGCGCCTGCTACCGCGCCACCGTGCTGACCGGTCTGACCACCGGCATGCCGGCGTGGCGGGAGGAGATCTTCGGTCCGGTTGCCCCGGTCATCGCCTTCTCCACGCTGGAGGAGGCCGCGCGGATCGTCAACGACTGCGAGTACGGGCTGTCGGTCGGCATCCTCGGGGACGTGGGGACGGCGATGAAGCTCGCCGACCGGATCGACTCCGGCAAGATCCACATCAACGAGCAGACCGTGAGCGACGAGCCCAACGCTCCCTTCGGCGGGGTCAAGGCCTCCGGCACCGGGTCCCGTTTCGGCGGCGCCGCGGCCAACGTCGAGGCGTTCACCGAGACCCAGTGGGTCACGGTCCGCCCGGACATCGCCGACTACCCGTTCTGACCCCCCGGCCCCCGCGGCCGCCCCGTACGGCCGTCCCGGCCGCCCCGCCGTTCCGGCTCCGCTCACTCACACCCGTCCCCCGGGGGGAGAGTCACCATGACTTCCGCCACCACGTCCGGCGCACCCGCGCGGACCGGCAGCAGCACCTGGACGGTGATCCTCTGCTGGATCACCGTCCTGCTGGAGGGCTACGACCTCGTCGTCCTCGGCGCCATCATCCCCACCCTGCTCAAGACCCAGCACCTCGGCATGACCGCGGGCGACGCGACCACCATCGCGACGCTCTCGCTCGTGGGCGTGGCCATCGGCGCCGTCTGCGTCGGCCCGCTCGCCGACCGGCTGGGACGCCGCCGTCTGCTCATCGGCTCGGTGGTGCTGTTCTCGCTCTTCACCCTCGTGGTGCCGCTGGCGAACTCCGTGACGATGTTCGCCGCGCTCCGCCTCGTCGCCGGTCTCGGCCTGGGCGCGTGCATGCCCGTCTCGCTCACGATGATGGCCGAGAACATGCCCGCCGACCGCCGGGCGCGGGCCAGCACGCTGACCATGACCGGCTACCACACCGGTGCGGTCATCACCTCGCTGCTGGCCCTGCAGGTGACCGACGCCTGGGAGATCCTCTTCTACCTGCTCGGCGTGGTCGGTCTCGTCGTCGCCGTCGTCCAGTGGTTCAAGCTGCCGGAGTCGGAGGCCTTCGTCCGGGCCCAGCGGGACGGGGCCCGGCGGGTGCCGTTCACGGAACTGCTCAAGCCGGCGTACCTGCGCGCGGGCATCGGCATCTGGGTCGCCTCGTTCATGGGCCTGCTGCTGGTCTACGGACTGAACACCTGGCTGCCGAAGCTGATGAACGACGCCGGCTACCCGGTGCCCACGGCCGTCACACAGCTCCTCGTGCTCAACGTCGGCGGTGTCGTGGGGCTGGTCCTCGGCGGGTTCGTCGCCGACCGCAGGGGCATCAAGGGCACCACGATGGGCTGGTTCGCGATCTCCGTGGTCATGCTGGCGTGCCTGAGCGTCAGGATGGAGAGCGACCTCATGCTGAACGCCGTCGTGTTCCTCACGGGCGTGTTCGTCTTCTCGGCCCAGGTGCTCGTCTACGCCTACGTGACCAACTTCTACCCGGCCTCGGTGCGCGGCACCGCCCTCGGTTCGGCGTCCGGGATCGGCCGGATCGGCTCGATCGTCGGCCCGTCCATCACGGGCGCCCTGGTCTCCTCGGGGATCGGTCACCCGTGGGGTTTCTACTTCTTCGCGGCGGTGGCCGTCCTCGGCTTCCTGGCCGTCGCGACTCTGCCGCGCACGTCGACGGGTGCCCGGGCCGAGGCCCCCGAGCCGGCGGCCTGACCCCCTCGGGCACGCGCGACGGGAGCAGCGGGGTCACTCCACCCGCTGCTCCCGTCGCGCTTGTCGCGGTGCCTGCGGCGGCGCCCGCCGCGGTGACGCGTGGTCTCAGTCGCTGTCCACGTTCTCGCGCAGGACCTTGCCGTTCGTCGCGTCGACGTCCACGGTCGCCTTGTCCCAGTTGTCGGTCGACACGACGTCGACGGACCACATGACCTTCTGGTCGTCGCTCTCGTCGAGCTCGACGTGGGTCACGGTGCCCTTGGCGTTGTCGGTGGCGACCTTCACGGCCTGCTGCGGCGTCTGCGTCGCCTTCTCGAGCATGTCGGCGACCTGCTGCTTGTCGTCCGCGTCCTGGTCCTCGGCCTGGGTGCGGAAGATCTTGCCGGAGACGGCGTCGATGTCGATCCGGGTCACGGTGCCGTCGGAGGCGGCGACCTTGGCCTCCCACTCCGGGGCACCCTGGCTGGGCGCCGGGTTGGGCATGCTCGGGCTGGGCGAACCGGTCGACGCGGTGGCCTCGGCGGTGGTGCGCTTCAGTTCGAGGTCGACGAGCTTGCCCTCGGAGACCTCCTTGACGGCGGTGTCGGCCGCCTTGTCCCAGGTGACCTTCGCCAGCGGCACCAGGGCCTTGCGCTCGGCCTGGTCCTCGGTCAGGGACGCGGAAGGAGAGGGGGAGGCGGTGTTGGTGGCGGATGCGGTATTGGTGGCAGGGGTGGTCTGAGCCGCCTCGGCGACACTGGAGCGTGTCGTGTCGGCGTTCGAACAGCCGGTCATCAGCAGCACGGAACTGCCCAGGGCGCAGATGGCGGCCATCGAACGAAGAGGCGGGAGACGTCGCACAGAGCTCATGCACGTCTCCGTAACCGTATGACCGTCTTGTCATACCGATTCGGTCGGGAAACCACCGCAATGGCCGATCCGCTCAGCGGGCCGGTACGCACACCTCCCGGTCCTGCCCCGGGAGGGCGCCCGGCGGGCACGGGACGGTGGTGCGGGCGCCGGTCTGTTCCAGCCACTCCCGGTACGCGGTGGACTGGCGGGCCACCTCCCAGTACGCCTCCTCCAGCGCCGGGTAGACGGCGTCCAGCTCGGCCCGGGTGCGCGCGGCCAGCAGCAGGCGTACGCCCAGGGGGTCGCCGCAGAGGCGTCGTACCGCCGTGTCGGGGCGGGACTGGGAGCTGGGCTGGCAGACGGTGACGACCTCGCCGGTGGCGACGAGTGACGCGGCGGTGTGGTAGTCCCCGTGCAGGACGCGCGGGTCGAGGCCGACGGCGCGCAGCATGCGGTGCACCCCGTCCCACTCGCCGTCGACGGTGGGGTCGACCATCCAGCGGTCCTGCGCCAGGTCGTCGAGACGGACGACGGACCGGGCTGCCGCGGGGTGGTCGGCGGGCAACATGACGAACTGCGGTTCGCGCTCGACGAGCACGCGCAGCCGCAGACCCTCGGGGACGTGCAGCGGGCAGCCCTCCACCTCGTGCACGAAGGCGACGTCGAGCCGGCCGTCCGCGACCCCGCGCAACAGGGCGTTGGCCGAGACGTCCATCTGGAGGGTCGGCTCCGGCCCGGGCCGTCTGAGCCGGCGCAGCCAGCCGGCCAGGGCGCGGCTGGCCGTGGAGCCGACGCGCAGCCGGCTGTCGCCGGCGGTCGCCTCGGCGCGGGCCTCGCGGACGAGGGTGCTCATGTCGGCGAGGAGCGGACGGGCTCTGCCGAGGACGGTCCGGCCGAGCGGGGTGGGGCGGCAGCCGGTGCGTTCCCGGACGAACAGGGGCCCGCCCAGGGCCTGTTCGATGCGGCTCAACTGCGTGCTCAAGGTGGGCTGCGCGACGCCGAGTCGGCGTGCCGCCCGGTGCAGGCTGCCGGCGTCGGCGATGGCGCACAGCGCGCGTAGGTGCCTCACCTCGAGCTCCATGCAGGGAGAGTAGGGCGGAACAGTTGCTTGCGCCAGGTGAACAAAAGGCGGCGCATCAGGGCGAGTTCTGCACAGCGGGAGAAGCTGTTCCCGACCGCGTCCGCCCGGTGGCGAGGCCCGCGTCGCGACGCTCCGGTGGCGGGCCGCGACTTTGACGGCCCCGCACGAGGACGGTGACAGCCGCGTACGCCGGCGGTGATAGCCCCGGCCTATCCCCTCCTGCCATCATCACACCGGCTCACGGGCGCCCCACACTCACCGGTGACGACTTCTCCCCACTCCCCCACACAAGGAGTCATCGATGCGCATCAGTCTGCCCCTGCTGTCCACCGCGGTCGGACTCGGCCTCACCGCGGCCGTGCTCGGCACCGGTCCGGCCGCCACCGCCGCTCCCCAGGCGCCGGCCCAGGCCGCGCAGGTCGGCTACCAGCCCGCGGCCGGTTCGGGCGAGGACGCCGCCGCCAACCGGGCGTTCTTCGAGGCGGTCATCAGGTCCGTCGCCGAGAAGCGCGCCGCGGCCCCGTCCTCGGCGGCCGCCGTCACCGTCTACTACAGCGCCGCAGGCGCGCCCAGCTTCCGCACGCAGATATCCCGCTCCACCCAGATCTGGAACAGCTCCGTGTCCAACGTGCGGCTCGCGGAGAGGAGTTCGGGAGCGGACTTCTCGTACCGCGAGGGCAACGACTCGCGCGGCTCGTACGCGTCCACGGACGGGCACGGGCGCGGCTACATCTTCCTCGACTACCGGCAGAACCAGCAGTACGACTCGACCCGTGTGACCGCCCACGAGACCGGACACGTGCTCGGCCTCCCCGACCACTACTCCGGCCCGTGCAGCGAGCTGATGTCGGGCGGCGGTCCCGGCCCGTCCTGCACCAACGCCTACCCGAACGCAGCCGAACGCAGCCGGGTGAACCAGCTGTGGGTGAACGGCTTCAAGGCCGCCCTCGACAAGGCACTGCAGAAGACCTCGCGACGCTGAGCGTCCGGGACCACGGCGCGGGAGCGGTCCGGACGGGCCGCTCCCGCGCACCCGTGCCACCCGCACCGCATGCGCAACCTCCTCCGGGGTAAGCGGAGTTCACTCCGCAGCGACCTTCGAAGGAGCCTGACGTGAACAAGGGGAAGGCACCCGTCGACGACGGGCTCGGCACTCTGGAACCGGGGACCCGGCAGCGCGGGCAGTTGCACGGCCGCGTCGCCGACATCGCCTGGACGGCGCTGTGCGTGGTGCTCGCGCTGTGGGCGGTGTGGAGCTCCGTCGGTGCCGTCCGGGGCGGGACCGCCTGGGCCTATTCCGCCGTGGCCTGGGTGTTGCTCGCCACCGCGCTGGCGCTGCGGGCACGGGCGGCGCGTCGCAGGACGTCACTGTAGGGACCCCGGATCACCGGGCGGTGGGAAGCGCCGCGAGCACGGCCCGGTGGACGGCTCGGGCCAGCCGGGCGCCCCACTGCGAGCGCGGTCCGGCGAAGGAGTGGACCTCGCTGTCCACCCCCGGGACGCGGGCGGCGACGCACACGGCGTCCGTCGGTGTGCCGGAGCAGTCGAGGCCCGCTTCGAGCAGCGCCTGGACCTTGGCCTCGGTCGCCGTCATCACGGCGTTGACCAGGGCCGCGTCGCTCAGCGCGACGGGCAGGGCGGCGACGATGTTGATCGTGCCCGGTGCTGCGGCGCCGGTGGCACCCTCGGCGGGCGAGGCCGCCCAGCCGCGCACCGAGACACCCGCGGTCACCACGGCTTCCGCACCGCCGTCCCTCCCGCTGCCGGGTGCGGACACGTCGGCGGCCGTCATCAGGCCCACGCCCGGCCCCCGGGCGCCGGCCGCGCCGGCCAGGTCCGCGAGGTGCCGCGCGGGATCGGTGCGTCGATAGCCGTGCGCGACCTGGGCGTTGAGCACCCATGCGCGTTCGCCGACCCCGCCGCCCAGCACGGCGCTGCTGGCCGTCCGCCAGCCCGGGCCCGGGCACCACAGCAGGGCGTGCAGCCGTTCACCGTCCTCCTCACGGGTCAGGCGCCGAGGGGTCAGCAGCGGGGGCCCGGTACGGGGCGGTGGCAGGAGGGCGGGCACCGGCGGGAGCTCCTTCGGGCGGTCGGGGGCGGAACCGGATGATCGTACTCAGCGCGAACCCTCCGCTCCGGCGCCGGGACGGGCGTATTGCGGACCCGGTCCCCGGCACTTTCACTGGACACAGCTTCGCCATGAGGCGTCGGATCGGAGGCCGCGATGTTGTCCCACACCCTGGAGCACGGGGTCCTGGTCATCACGGTGGACCAGGACCCGGGAATCGACGGGCGGGCCACGCTGACCACGCGCATCACCCACTTGGTCGACGCCCACAAGCCGACCCCCGTCGTCATCGTCCTCACCGACCGGGCCGCCGGCCCCGCCGCGGTCAGTGCCGTGCTCCGGGCCCACCAGTGGTGCGGCCGCCTGGACGTCCTGATGAGCGTCGTCACCCACAGCGCGCCCGTCCGGCGGCTGCTGGAGAACAACGCCGACACCTCCGGCCCGCGGCTGGTCGTCCACGCCCGGGTGGACACGGCGATCAGCACCGCCTTCACCGCGGCGGCCTAGACCGGAGGAACCGGTGGAAAGCGGGTGCCCGCCGCCCGTCAGGGCTGTCCGAGCCAGAGGTCGGGACCGAACACCTCGTAGTGGACGGCCTGTGCCGGCACACCGCGGCGCAGCAGGTCGCCGCGGACGGCGCGCATGAAGGGCACCGGTCCGCACAGGTAGGCCGTGAGGCCCGGCGGCAGTTCGACGCCGGCGAGGTCGGCGCGGCCGGCCCACGCGTGCGGCGCCTGGTCGCCGGGCTCCTCGTACCAGAGGTGGAGCCGGGCGCCGGGCAGCGCGCGTATCAGATCCAACTGCTCCTGCCGGTGGGCGTGGGCGGCGGGATCGCGGTCGGCGTGGATCACGGTGACCAGGCGGGTGGTGCCGGACGCGGCCAGGTGGTCCAGCATGGCCAGCATGGGGGTGACCCCGATCCCGGCCGAGGCCAGCAGCAGGGGGCCGTCGCCGTCCGCCGGCGCCAGGTCGCCGAAGGGTGCGGACACGGTGAGGACGTCGCCCTCGCGCGCGTGGGCGTGGAGCCAGGACGAGACCTCGCCCTCGGGTCCCTCGCCGCCCCGGACCCGCTTGACGGTGATGCGCCGGTCGGACCGGGCGGGTCCGGCGGACAGGCTGTACTGCCGGATCTGGCGGGAGCCGTCGGGCAGTTCGGACCGGACACTGACGTACTGGCCCGGGCGGAACGGCGGCGCGGGGTGCTCGTCGGCGGGCCGGAGCACGAGGGAGACCGCGTCGGGGCCCTGCTCCTGCCGTCCGACGATCTCCATGCGGCGCCAGACCTCTCCCTCGGCGACCCCCGCCTCCCGGTAGAGGCGGGTTTCGAGGGCCACGAGCGCGTGGGCCATCAGCCAGTAGACCTCGTCCCAGGCCGCGGCGACCTCCGGGGTGACGGCGTCGCCGAGCACTTCCGCGATCGCGGCGAACAGATGGCGGTGGACGATCGTGTACTGCTCGGACGTGATGCCGAGGGAGGCGTGCTTGTGGGCGATCCGGGAGAGCATCGCGTCCGGGCGGGCGTCGGGGTGGTCCAGCAGCAGGCCGGCGAACCCGGCGATGGAACCGGCCAGCGCCCGCTGCTGCTCCCCGCTGGCCTGGTTGCCGCGGTTGAACAGGTCCCGCAGCAGCTCGGGGTGGGCGTCGAACAGCTTGCGGTAGAAGAGGGTGGTGATGTCGCCGATGGCTCCACCCACCGCCGGGAGGGTGGCCCGGACCACGGGGACCGACTGTTCGGAGAGCACAGTGACTCCTAAACTGGTAAGTGGCATTCGCGTTTTCGGGATCGGCTCCTCACCGGCCCCGACCGACGGTCCCGCCGACGAGCCGCCGGCCCCACCGAGGCATGCGGGGGTCACCCCGAGGGGCGGTCCGTCAGGCCGATCAGGACCGGGCCGGTAGGTGAGGCCACCAGGTCGGCCACGGTCAGCGGGTCGAGCGCGGCGTAGAACGCCTCCTGCGCGTCCCGCAGCGCGCCCCGCAGGCGACAGGCCCCGCGCAGGGGGCACGGCGAGGCACCCTCGCAGGCGACCACCTCACCGTCGCCTTCCAGCTCGCGCACCAGTCGGCCCACCGAGGCGTGCCGCCCCGGGCCGGTCAGCGTGAGCCCGCCGCCACGCCCGCGCCGCGCCTCGACCACGCCGAGGTGCTGGAGGCGGGTGATGGCCTTCGCCGCATGCGTGTACGGCACACCGACCGCCTCGGCCACCTCGCGGGTGGTCAGGGGGTCGTCCCCGTCTCTCACGACCGCCAGGCGCATCACGGAGCGCAGCGCCAGGTCGGTGAACTTCGTCAGCCGCACAGCCCGGACGCTATCAAATACGCATGTTAGATTCGCCTTCACCTCGCGCCCTCGGCCTGTGGAGTGCGTCACTCGACCGGCCGTGCCGGGGCCGACCGCTCAACGGGGCGGCGGGATAGTCCAGTCGGGCACTTCGGACGGTGGCATCTGATGGCAGCGCAAGACCGCGAATCCCCCGTGCAGGCGGCACCGGCTCCCCCACCCCGAGTACTGTGCGACCTCGCGCACCTCCTGCCGCCGGGCGAGGACCTGTCGGCCGGTGCCCTGTGGAGGCTCGCGGAGCCCGGACGCCAGCTCGACGCCAACGTCGTCCGCATCCCGGCGGCGGGGCGGGTCGACACCCACACGGAGCCGGACCTCGACGTCCTGCTGCTCGTCCTCGACGGCGAGGGCGCCCTCGTCGGCTCCGAGGGACGGCGGCCCCTGCGCGCGGGCGTCCTGGCCTGGCTGCCCCACGGCTCGACGCGCGCGGTCCACGCCGGCCCGGACGGGGTGACGTACCTGACCGTTCACCGGCGGCGCCCCGGCATGCGCATCCAGCCCCCGGAGGCCGCCGACCGGCTCCGGCCCGAAGGCACCTGAGGCCGGGGGCGGCCGGCCCGGCCTGCGTGCAACGGGGAACGGGATCACGGCGTTCGGGTCCCCTACTGTTGCGTCCGGTCGTCTTTGGGCACCCCTAGGAACGAGGAGGTGGCGATATGGAGGACTGGCGCGGGTTCGCCGAGCAGATGGCGTCGCTGGCACGCGATCTGCTGGCCCAGGAATCGGTGAACGACACACTGGAGCGCATCACCGGTTCGGCCACGGAACTGGTGGAGGGCTGCGACGCCGCCGGCATCCTCATCCTGCGCGGCGACCAGGTGCAGTCGCTCGCCCCCACCGACCAGGTCGTGGCAGACAGCGACGATCTGCAAGGGCGGGTCGGGGAAGGTCCGTGCTTCGACGCCGCGCGCACCTCCGAGGGGCAGCGGCAGTTCCGGATCGCCGACTTCACCGACCACGCACGGCGCTGGCCCGAGTACGTGCCGGAGGCCCGCAAGCTGGGGCTCGGCAGCATGATGGGCTTCCTGCTCTTCACCGAGGACGAGGACCTCGGGGCCCTGAACCTCTACTCCTACCGGCCGGGGGCGTTCACCGAGGCCAGCGAGCTGGCCGGCTGGCTGCTCGCCTCCCACGCCGCCGTCGCCTTCTCCAGCGCCCGCACGCACGCGCAGATGCAGGAGGCGATCGGCAGCCGGCACACCATCGGCGAGGCCATGGGCATCCTCATGGGCAGCCGGCGGCTGACCGAGGACCAGGCCTTCGCGGTGCTGCGCCGGTACTCGCAGGACCACAACGTGAAGCTCCGTGACGTCGCCCGCCAGGTCTGCGAGCGGGGCGGCCCGCCCTGATCCGCGGGAGCGCGCCCCGGACCGGGACGCGCACCGGATGGCGTACGGCCCGGCGGCAGTGGGCACACGACAGCGATGACCATGGCCGACTTCTCCTTCGCCGTACTGGGAGCGGGTGCGCTCGGCGCGGCCGTCATCCCCCGGCTGGTGGCCGGACGGGCCCTGTCCATGCCGCTCGTCTTCCTGCTCTGCGGCATCGCCCTGCAACTGCTCCCCACACCGCTGCCCGAGATCGACCTCGTACGCGACCGCGTGTGGGTGGAGCACCTCACCGAGATCTGCGTGATCATCTCCCTGATGGGGGCCGGTCTCGCGCTGAACCGTCCCTTCGGTCTGCGTCGTTGGCAGGCTCCCTGGCGGCTGATCGGCATCACCATGCCCCTGACCATCGCGGCCACGGGGCTGCTCGCGTGGTGGCTGCTGGACTGGCCGCCGGCCGCCGCGCTGCTGCTCGCCGCGGTGCTGGCACCCACCGACCCGGTCCTCGCCTCCGAGGTGCGGGTGGGCGCGCCCACCGACTCCGAGCACGACGAGGACGAGGTCCGGTTCGCGCTCACCGGGGAGGCGGGTCTCAACGACGGCCTGGCCTTCCCGGTCGTCATGGCCGCGAT
This sequence comes from Streptomyces sp. NPDC041968, assembly GCF_055589025.1. Taxonomy (NCBI): domain Bacteria; kingdom Bacillati; phylum Actinomycetota; class Actinomycetes; order Kitasatosporales; family Streptomycetaceae; genus Streptomyces; species Streptomyces sp. NPDC041968. The sequence goes on from NZ_JBVJCB010000002.1 coordinate 571,211, forward strand.
CGCGCTGACGGCGGCCGCGGGCACCGGCGTGTCCGGTGCCTGGGTCGGGCACTGGCTGCTGGTCGACCTGCTGTACGGGTGCGTGGTCGGCGTCCTGGCGGGCCTGGCCGTCGGCAGACTGCTCGGCTGGCTGTTCTTCCGCGCCGGCCCGGAGTCGTTCCGGTTGTCCGAACACCGCGAGGGCTTCGTCGCCCTGGGTGCCACCTTCCTGTCCTACGGCGTCACCGAACTCGCCCACGGCTACGGCTTCCTGGCGGTCTTCGTCACCGCCTGCAGCGTCCGCGCCGCCGAACGCGACCACGGCTACCACGCCGTGCTGCACGACTTCGTCGAGCAGGTCGAGCGGCTGCTGACCGCCGGGCTCCTCTTTCTGCTGGGGGCCTGTGTCGCGCAGGGTGCGTTGGCCGACCTGACCTGGCGGGGCGCGGCCGTCGGTCTGCTCGTGCTGCTCGTGGCACGGCCGGCCGCCGGGTGGGTCGCGCAGCTCGGGACGGCCGCGGGACCGCGGGAGCGGCTCGTCACCGCCTTCTTCGGCATCCGCGGCATCGGCTCGCTGTTCTATCTCGCGCACGCCCTCGGAACGGAGGGCTTCCACGTGCCGGCCGGGGAGCTGTGGGCCGTGGTGGCCTTCACCGTCCTCGCCTCGGTCGTCCTGCACGGGGTGACCGCCTCCCCCGTGATCGCCCGCCTCGACCGGCTGCGGACGCTCAGGGCGCACAGCCGCCGGCACTCCGGGCGGACGCCGAGCGAAGCCGACGTGGCCGGCGAGCGCCTGTGACCGCATCGCGAGAAACCGACGGAAAGCGCGCGGGAATTGAGCAAGACCCTTCTCATTCGGATCGCCGACTCTCGTATAGTGATCGCCAGTTGCGTGCCGCGTGAAAGCTGCCTGCCCGCACGCGCCCCGAAGGACGACACGAGGGCCGCTTAGGCGGCCTGGCGAGGACCCGATTGATGACCGCGCCCGCCCGCCCCGGCGACCGAACCGCTCCCCGCGCCCTCGTATCCACGGCCCTGCCCTGCGCGGTGGTCTCGGCGCTCGTCGTGGGCGGCGCCGTCGCCGCGGCACCGCCCTCGGTACGGGTTCCCCTCGGCCTGGGCGCGAGCGCCGCGGCGATCCTGCTGTGTGTGGCGGTGACCGTGGCCGTGCACGCCGTGCGCGGGGGACGGGCCGCCCGCCGTCTGCTGGACGCCGCACGCGCGGACGTCAGCGGACTCACCCGGGACCGCGCCCACCTCGCCGAGCGGGCGGAACGGGAGCAGCAGCGCCTGCGGGCGGAGGCCGACCGCGAACGGGCGCTGCTGCTGGCCGAGTTCGACCGGGAGCGGGAGCGACTGGCGGACGGTTTCGAGCACGAGCGCCGCCGTCTGGCCGAGCAGCGGGTCCAGGAGGTCGCCCGGCTCACCGAGGAGGCCGACCGGCTGCGGGCGGCGTTGGAGCAGGCGACGAGTGAGCGCGCCGCCGCCGTCTCGGCGACCGCCAACGCGGCCGGCCGGATGCAGGCGCTGGCCACGGGGATGCTGGCCGACCTGCGGGCCATGGAGGAGCGGCACGGCGACGAGGACGTCCTCACCGACCTGCTGCACCTCGACCACCGCACCGCTCAGGCGGGCCGGCTGGCCGACTCCGTCGCCGTCCTCACCGGCGCCCGCTCCGGACGCCGTTGGGCGCGGCCCATCGGCATGGAGTCGATCCTGCGCGGGGCGATGGGACGTATCGCCGGGTACCAGCGGGTGCGCGTCCACTCGGCCAGTGACCGCGCGGTGGCCGGGCACGCCGCCGAGGGCGTCATGCACGCCCTGGCCGAACTCCTGGACAACGCGGCGAACTTCTCCCCGCCGACCGCCGAGGTCCATGTGTACGTGGAGGAGGTGCCCGCCGGCGTCATCGTGTCCGTGGAGGACAGCGGACTGGTGATGGGCGAGGTGCAACTGCGCCGCGCCCAGAAGGCGGTCTCCGGCGACACCGCCGGGATCGGCGGCCTGACCGGCACCCGGCTGGGCCTCGCCGTGGTGGGCCGGCTGTCGGCGAAGTACGGGCTGAAGGTGTCCTTCCGGCCGTCCGCGCGCGGCGGCACCGGCGTGCTGATGCTCATCCCCCAGGACATCCTGAGCGGTCCGGCCGTTCCCCAGAGCCCGGCCTCGAGCCCGGCGGCGTCCGGCCGGACCACCGCGCCCGCGGCGGCCTCGGACGACACCACCACGAACCCGGCCGCCACGGCCCCCGCGACCGCGGCGGATCCGCCGCGCCCCACGGTGTCACCCGCCGCCGCGCCCGCTCCCGGCGGCGCCGACGACCTCGCCCCCGCCGGCGCGGACTCCGAACCGCTTCCCGTCCACGAGTCCGCCGACCGCGGGCCGGGCGGGTCGGCCGAGCCGGCCACCGAGCTGCCCAAGCGGCGCCGCGGCCGCACCCTCGCCGCGGCCGAACGCGGCCGCTCCACGACCAGGGCCGACGAGCCCCGCCCCGCCCCGCCCGCCGACGACGCGAAGGTGCGCGCGGCCCGCTTCAGCAGCTTCCGCCAGGCGGTACGGCCCGCCGGCCCCACCGGTTCGCGGGGTACCGCCCCGCAGCCGGAGCCCGCCGCCCCCGCACCCACCGAGACGGCCCCCGACCACCCGTCCCACTCGCACGCGCACCCGGAAGGCGACACCACCTCATGACCGGCTCGACCACCGCCGACGAGAAGCTCACCTGGCTCATCGAGGGCCTCCTGGAGCGCACTCCGGGCGCGCGGCACGCGCTCGTCCTCTCCCGGGACGGACTCAAACTGTGCCGCACCCCCGAGCTCTCCGTCGACCAGGCCGACCAGCTCGCCGCGATCGCCGCCGGCATCCAGTCGCTGTCCCACGGCGCGTCCGTGGAGTTCGGGGACGGCAGCGGCGGTGTGCGCTCGGCCATGACCGAGTTCTACGGCGGCATCCTCTTCATCGTCGAGGCGGGCGACGGCGCGCACCTGGCCGTCGTCACCTCGGAGGACGCGGACGCGGGGCTCGTCGGGCACAACATGAGCGAGCTCATCGAGCAGCTCGGCGAGCACCTCACCGCGCAGCCCCGCACGTCATGAGCCGCCCCGGCAGGGACGACGCACCCGACCGCCTCTACACCCTCACCCAGGGGCGCAGCCGGTCGGGGCCCGACAGCCCCTTCGACCTGGTCACGCTCATCGTCGCCGAGTGCGAGCCGGGGCCCGGCATGCAGTCGGAGCACACGGCGATCCTGCGGATGACCGAGGCCCCCACGGCGGTGGTGGAGATCGCCGCCGAACTGCGGCTGCCGGTGAGCATCACCAAGATCCTGCTCTCCGACCTGCACGCCGCAGGGCGTGTGAGCGTGCGCCACCCGCGCAAGGCAGCCGTCCCCGATCCCGACATCCTGGAGCAGGTGCTCGTTGGACTCCGCAATCTCTGACGCCTCCACACCAGCGCGCACACCGCTGGGTGCGTCCGCCGACAACGGTCTGAAGATCGTGGTCGTGGGCGGGTTCGGTGTCGGCAAGACGACCATGGTCCGCTCGGTCAGCGAGATCCGTCCCCTCAACACCGAGGAGACCATGACGCGGGCCGGCGAGGCGGTCGACGACATCAGCGAGGTGCGCGGGAAGACCGCGACGACCGTGGCCTTCGACTTCGGCCGCATCAGCCTCGACACGCGCAACGTGCTGTACCTGTTCGGCGCTCCCGGTCAGGAGCGCTTCTGGTTCCTGTGGGACCGGCTGTTCTCCGGCACGCTGGGCGCGGTGGTCCTGGTGGACACCCGCCGCATCGACGACTCCTGGTACGCCATCGACCGCCTGGAGCACCACGGCACGCCGTTCATCGTCGCCTGCAACGACTTCGGCGGCCCCCGGCACTCCCCCGAGGCCGTCCGCGAGGCCCTCGACCTGGACCCCCGGGTGCCCCTGGTCTCCTGCGACGCCCGGTCCCGCGAGTCCAGCAAGCAGGTGCTGATCGCGCTGGTCGAGCACCTCCAGGCGTCCTACGCCGCCCAGCCCCGACAGGAGTTCGCGTGAGCACCGACGCCACCGACGCCGTACCGCTCAGCGGTCCCCGCTTCCAGACCGAACCCGCCCTGCTGTACCGGCAGATGCGGCGCGAGCACGGTGCCGTCACCCCGGTGCTGCTCGACGGGGACGTCCCCGCGTGGCTGGTGCTCGGCTACCGGGAACTGCACCAGGTGACCGGCGACCCGGTGCTGTTCAGCCGGGACTCCGACCTGTGGAACCAGTGGGAGAACATCCCCGCCGACTGGCCGCTGCTGCCGATGATCGGCCGCAAGCAGCCGTCGATCCTCTACACGGTCGGCGAGCGGCACCGCGAGCGCGCCGCCATGATCAGCGACGCGCTGGAGGCCGTCGACCCGCACGTGCTGCGGGGCCATGCCGAACGGTTCGCCGACGAACTGGTCGACCGGCTCTGCGCCAAGGGCGAGGCCGACCTCGTCGGCGACTACGCCATGCTGCTGCCGGTGCGGGTGCTGACCCGCCTGTACGGCTTCTCCGACGAGGAGGGCCCGGCGCTCGTCACCGCCCTCAACGACATGATCGACGGCAGGGAGCGGGCCATCGCCGGCCAGACGCACCTCGGCACGTCGATGGCGCGGCTCCTCGCCGACCGGAAGGCGGCGCCCGCCGACGACGTCGCCTCCCGGATGCTGGCCGACACCGGCGGCTTCAGCGAGGAGGAGATCGCCCAGGACCTGATGGTGATGATGGCCGCCGGGCACCAGCCGACCGCGGACTGGATCGGCAACTCGCTGCGCCTGATGCTGACCGACGACCGCTTCGCCGCCTCCCTGTTCGGTGGCCGCAACAGCGTCGCCGAGGCGATGAACGAGGTGCTGTGGGAGGACACGCCGACACAGAACGTGGCCGGCCGGTGGGCGTCCCGCGACACCCAGCTCGGCGGCCGCCGCATCCGCGCCGGCGACCTGCTGCTGCTCGGTCTCCAGGGCGCCAACTCCGATCCGCAGGTCCGCACCGACGGCTCGGCCCTCACCGGCGGCAACAACGCGCACTTCTCCTTCGGCCACGGTGAGCACCGCTGCCCGTTCCCCGCCCAGGAGGTCGCCGAGGTCATCGCGCGCACGGGCATCGAGGTCGTCCTCGACCGGCTGCCGGACATCGACCTGGCCGTACCCGCCGGGTCCCTCACCCGTCGCCCCTCGCCCTGGCTGCGGGGGCTGACCGAACTGCCCGTGCGCTTCACCCCGACCACCGCCCTGGGAGGCACGTCAGCATGACGACCGGCACCGAAGAAGCCCGGATACCTCTGGACCCGTTCGTCACCGACCTGGACGACGAGAGCGCCCGGCTGCGCGCGGCCGGTCCGCTCGCCGCGGTGGAGCTGCCGGGCGGGGTGCCCGTGTGGGCGGTCACCCACCACGCCGAGGCGAAGGCCCTCCTCACCGACCCCCGCCTGGTCAAGGACATCAACGTGTGGGGGGCGTGGCAGCGCGGCGAGATCCCCGCGGACTGGCCGCTGATCGGGCTGGCCAACCCGGGCCGTTCCATGCTCACCGTGGACGGCGCCGAGCACCGGCGGCTGCGGACGCTCGTGGCGCAGGCGCTCACGGCGCGCCGGGTGGAGCACATGCGCAAGCGGATCACCGAGCTGACCGACCGGCTGCTGGACGAACTGCCGGCGGACGGCGGTGTCGTCGACCTCAAGGCCGCCTTCGCCTACCCGCTGCCGATGTACGTCGTCGCCGACCTCATGGGCATCGAGGAGGTCAGGCTGCCCAGGCTGAAGGTGCTGTTCGAGAAGTTCTTCTCGACGCAGACGCCGCCCGAGGAGGTCGTGTCGACCCTCACCGAGCTGGCCGGGATCATGGCCGACACGGTCGCCGCGAAGCGCGCCGCGCCCGGTGACGACCTGACCAGTGCCCTGATCCTGGCCGCGGAGGACGGCGACCACCTCACCGACGAGGAGATCGTCTCCACGTTGCAGCTGATGGTGGCCGCGGGCCACGAGACCACGATCTCGCTCATCGTGAACTCCGTGGTCAACCTGTCCACCCACCCCGAGCAGCGGGACCTGGTGCTGTCCGGGCAGGCCGACTGGTCCGCGGTCGTCGAGGAGACGCTGCGTTACTCGACCCCCACCTCGCACGTCCTGATCCGCTTCGCGACCGAGGACGTCCCGGTCGGCGACCGGGTGATCCCCGCCGGCGACGCGCTGATCGTGTCGTACGGCGCGCTGGGCCGGGACGAGCGGGCGCACGGTCCCTCGGCCGGCGAGTTCGACATCACCCGCGTCTCGCAGAGCCGGCACATCTCCTTCGGGCACGGCCCCCACGTGTGCCCCGGCGCCGCCCTGTCCCGGCTGGAGGCCGGCGTGGCCCTCCCGGCCCTCTACACCCGCTTCCCGCGGCTGGACCTGGCGGTGCCGGCCTCGGAACTGCGCAACAAGCCGGTGGTCACGCAGAACGACCTCTTCGAGCTGCCGGTCCGGCTGGGCTGACCGGCGTCCGGCGCACCGGGCCGGACCAGGGGCGTACCCGCGGGGCGTTTGCCCGCCGCCCTGCGGGTAACTCCGGCATTCCGGACGCCGAACCCGAATCGGCACACGGCGTCGACACTGCTGTGTGGCACCCCGGGAGTCGCCATGTGGAAGCGCAAGGGCAGAAAGAGCCGTCGGGCCGCCAAGCCGGTCCCCATGGAGCTGTGCGACCTGTGCGCCAGGGTCTTCCCCGAGAGGGAGGCCGTGGGCGGTTACGTACCGGACTCCTCGGCGGCGCACGCCACCGAGGACTGCTTCGACGGGCTGCGGCGCGTCACCGCGTGCTGCGACGCCCACTTCGAGGTGATCAAGGACGGCTACGCGCACCGGCCCTTCGTGACGGAGGAGCTGTGGGCGGCGAAGCTCACCCGCGCCCTGACCAGTGGTCCCACGGGGCTCTCCATGGACCAGCTCGGCTGCCGGACCGGCCTCCAGGAGCCGCAGATACGCGCCGCGATCGCCTGGCACAACGAGCGGATGCGCGAGCAGCAGCGCACGGATCCCTGACCCGGGCCGGGAGGCGGACCACGGGCGCGCCGGGTCCCTCCGTACGGCTCGGCGCCGACGCCCCGGACCGCCGGGCCGAGCCCCCGGACCGCGGGCGTCGCTCGCCCCGCGGGCCTCGCCCGCCGTGGAGGCCCATCGGGGCGGCCGAGGCGCCGGAGGCCGCGTCGGGCGGCGCCCCCTCCCGGACGGCCCCACGGCAAGGGCCGTCAGGGTGGCGTGCGGCGGGCGTCCGGGGGGCGGCACGTTTGTCCGGTCGCCGCCCGGGTCACTCAGTTGCGCGTCCGCGCGCCGTCGAGGGGCCCGCCCGAGGAGCTTCCCGTGAACCGGTTCTGGCAGCCGTTCCACCGAGTGTGGGACCGGTTGGCCGCGTCCTCCCTCGTCCGGCGCGGCCGGGACCTGGAGCTGATGCACCGGGCCATGGGGTTCGCCACCCTGGCGCTGGTCACGCTGGCCCCGCTGCTGATCGTGGTGGCCGCCTTCGACCCCCTGGGACGCGGGGGGTTCGCGTCCTGGCTGTCCGACGGCATGGGACTGTCCGGCCGGTCCGCCCGCGTGCTGACCGACATCTTCAGTCCGCCGCCCAAAGTGGTCGGCACGACGAGCGTGTGGGGTGGCATCGCGCTGGCCGTGTTCGGTGTGTCCTTCGCGGCGAGCGTGCAGAACGGCTACGAGCGCATCTGGGAACTCCCCTCGGGCCCGTGGCACCGCGTCTGGCGGCAACTGACCTGGGTGATCGCGCTGACCGCCTACCTCTACCAGGAGGTGCAGACGCGGACCGCCCTGCACGGGTCGCTGCGGATCGCCCTGTCCACGGCGACGGGAGTCCTGTTCTTCTGGTGGGGCCAGCACTTCCTGCTGGGCAGCCAGGTGCGCTGGCGGGACCTGCTGCCCGGGGCCATCGCGACCGTGGTGGGCCTGATCGGTCTGCGGGGCTTCTCCTACCTCGTCTTCACGCCGCTCATCCTCGACAACGCGATCAGCTACGGCACGGTGGGCATCGTCCTGGTGGTGGAGTCCTGGCTGATCGGGGTCGGGTTCGTCGTCTTCGGCGGCTCGATGGTCGGCCACTGGTTCTGCGAGCACCACTGGTGGACCCGGAACATCGACCGCGTCGACCGGGACTGACAGCGTGCGGCTGTGCGCGCCGCAGCGGTCGGCCGTACGCGGCGTCGTCCGGCGGCTTCCACCGCGACACCGGTGGCAGAGCCCCAGAACCGGGACCGGCACCGGCACCGACCGTGCTCACGCCCTCCCGCCCCGTACGCGATCGCCCCGTGCCGACCACCCCGAGCACCCCGACCGCCCCCGAGCCGGCCGCCCCTCCGGTCACCCCCGCCCGGGCGGCGGCGCCGCGCTCGCCCGGGGCACGAGCCGCGTCGGCACGAGCGTCGTGCCCCGCTCCGGGCCCTCCTGACGCATCTTGCGCAGCACCGCCTCCACGCAGAGCCTGCCCACCTCGGCGAAGTCCTGGTGCACCGTGGTCAGCGGCGGCAGGAAGGAGCCGGCCTCCGGGATGTCGTCGAAGCCGATGACGCTGACGTCCTCGGGGACGCGCCGGCCGCGTTCGTGCAGGGCGCGCAGGAGGCCGAGGGCCATCTGGTCGTTGGCCGCGAAGACGGCCGTGCACTCCTCCCGGGCGGCCAGCTCCAGGCCGGCGCGGTAGCCGGACTCCGCCGACCAGTCGCCCCGGAACAGCGGCGGCGGGGTGCGGCCGGCCTCGGTGAGCGTGCGCCGCCAGGCGTCCGTACGGCGCTGCGCCGCGAAGGAGCCCTCGGGGCCGCCCAGGTGCCACACCGTGTCGTGCCCGAGGTCCAGCAGATGGCGCACGGCGGCGCGGGTACCGCCGGCCTGGTCGGTGTCGACGACCGTGTAGTGCTCACCCGCGTCGGAGTCGACCACCACGACCTGGACGTGCGGCGGCAGCTGAAGGGTCACCGCGTCCAGCAGGTGGACCTCCATGATGACGATCACCGCGTCGACGGCGAGCTCCTCCAGCCGGGAGAAGGCACCGCGCACCTCGTCCTGGGTGGGGACGGCGACCGGCAGCAGCGTCACCGCGTACCCCTCGCCCGCCGCAGAGGTCGCGATGGCCTCCAGGGTCCGCACGTTGCCCGTGGTCGCCAGCGAGAAGGTGATGACCCCGATGGTGCGGAACTCGCCGCGTTTGAGCGCCCTGGCCGCGCTGTTGGGCCGGTAGCCCAGCTCCTTCATGGCCGCCAGCACCTGCTGCCGGGTCTCCTCGTTCACCCCGGCGTAGCCGTTGGAGACGCGGGAGACGGTCTGCGAGGAGACCCCCGCCAGCCGGGCCACGTCCGCCATCGAGGCCGTCCGGCCGGCGCCGCGGCTGCGTTTCGCGCCCGCGGCCGCCGCCGGCGCCTCCGCCATGGCCCTCTCTGCCGTGCCCACTCGCCGTCCGCCACCTCTCCTGTTCCCCGCACGGTCCGGGGTCTCCGCGAACCCTTGACCGTCGTCATCCGGGCAGTGTAGACATGCCGCCACCGGATGTTTACGTAAACATAACACTCACCACCCTCTACCCAGGCGGTCGATGTTTGCGTAAACATCACAGGGCGCGGCCCGCGCGGAGCACCGTCCGGCCGACGCCCGTGTTCCAGGACGTGGACGAGCGAGGGACGACATGACGACGCTGCAAGAGCCGGTCGCCGCCGGGCCGCGGCCTGCGCCGCCGCCGACCGGGCGGGACCGCCGCTCCTGGACGGGGTGGGGCTTCCTCGGCCCCTTCGTGGCCGTGTTCGCCCTGGTGTTCCTCGCGCCGATCGCGTACTCCGTGTACCTCAGCCTCTTCCGCGACCAGCTCATCGGCGGGAACACGTTCGTCGGACTGGACAACTACACCCGGGCGCTCCAGGACGACCGGTTCTGGGCCGCGATCGGCCGGGTCTCGCTCTTCCTGGCCGTCCAGGTGCCGGTCATGCTCGGCATCGCGCTGCTGGTGGCCCTGGCGCTGGACAGCGGGCGCCTGTACGGACGGGACTTCTTCCGCATCTCCATCTTCCTGCCGTACGCCGTGCCCGCCGTGGTGGCCACCCTGATGTGGGGCTTTATGTACGGCACCCGCTTCGGTCTGGTCGGCGACATCAACAGCGCGTTCGGCGTCTCGCTGCCCGACCCGCTCTCCCCCGACCTGGTGCTCGCCTCCATCGGCAACATCGTGACCTGGGAGTTCGTCGGCTACAACATGCTGATCTTCTACGCGGCGCTGCGCGTGATCCCGCACTCGCTGTACGAGGCGGCCCAGATCGACGGTGCCGGGCAGATCCGTGTGATCACCGCCATCAAGCTCCCGGCCATCCGCGGGGCGCTGGTGATCGCGACGATCTTCTCGATCATCGGCAGCTTCCAGCTCTTCAACGAGCCCAGCATCCTGCAACCGCTGGCCCCCAACGCCCTCACCACCGACTACACCCCGAACTTCTACACGTACTCGCTGTCCTTCAACGGACAGCAGCACAACTACTCCGCGACGGTCGCCATCGTCATGGGGCTGATCACCATGGTCGTCGCCTACGTCGTCCAGCTGCGCGGCATGCGCAAGGGAGTGTGAAGCAGCGATGACCGGTTCCGTCGCCACCGTCACCGACCGTTCCGCGACCGCGCCGTCCGGCGCTTCGGGCTCCGCTCCCAGGCTGCGCGCCCCGCGGCGCCGGCACTCCCCCGACAGGCCCCGGCGCAGCGTCCTGCTGACCGTCCTGACCGGGCTGGTGCTCCTGTACAGCCTGGTGCCGCTGGTCTGGCTCGCCATCAGCGCCACCAAGACGCAGGAGGGCCTGTCCCGCTCCTTCGGCCTGTGGTTCGACAGCGACTTCGCGCTGTGGGAGAACATCGGCGAGACCTTCACCTACGACGACGGCGTCTTCACCCGCTGGCTGCTGAACACCCTGCTGTACGTGGTGCTGGGCGCGGGCGGCGCCACCCTGCTCGCCGTGCTCGGTGGCTACGCGCTCGCCAAGTTCGACTTCCCCGGCCGGCGTGCCGTCTTCGCCGTCGTCATCGGCGCGGTGGCCGTGCCGGGTACGGCGCTCGCGGTGCCCACCTTCCTGATGTTCAGCGAGATGGGGCTCACCAACACGCCCTGGGCGGTGATCATCCCGTCCCTGATCTCACCGTTCGGCCTGTACCTGATGTGGGTCTTCGCGAGCGAGGCCGTCCCGACCGAACTGATGGAGGCGGCCCGCATCGACGGCGCGGGCGAGGTGCGCACGTTCTTCCGGGTCGCGCTACCGCTGCTGGCCCCCGGCATCGTCACCGTCCTGCTGTTCACCATGGTCGCGACCTGGAACAACTACTTCCTGCCGCTGGTCATGCTCAAGGACCCCGACTGGTATCCACTGACCCTGGGCCTGAACAGCTGGAACGCCCAGGCCGCGACCGCCGGCGGCGAGGCCGTCTTCAACCTGGTCGTCACCGGCTCCCTCCTCACCATCCTGCCGCTGATCGCCGCGTTCCTGCTGCTCCAGAGGTACTGGCAGTCCGGACTCGCCGCCGGAAGCGTCAAGGGGTAGCCCACGCCCGCTCCCCTCCCACGCCCCTCCCTCCGACCCCAACGGTGCCGGTCACGGCCACGAAGAAGTGGAAGCACACCCATGCCCAAGCACTCGCGCCGCCTGCTGCGCGGAACAGGCCTCCTCTGCGCCCTCGCCCTCGGGGCCGCCGCCTGCGGCGGATCCGACGACGGAGGGTCGGACCGGAAGGCGGTCTCCCAGGCGGACGTCCAGGCCGCCCTGAAGAAGGGCGGCACCATCACCGTCTGGGCGTGGGAGCCCACGCTCGAACAGGTGGCGACCGACTTCGAGAAGGAGCACCCCGGCGTCAAGGTCGAGCTCGTCAACGCGGGCACCAACAACGACCAGTACACCGCGCTGCAGAACGCGATCTCGGCGAAGAAGGGCGTCCCGGACGTCGCCCAGATCGAGTACTACGCCATGGGCCAGTACGCCCTGACCGAGCAGCTCACCGACCTCAAGGCGTTCGGCGCGGACAAGCTCTCCGCGCAGTACTCCCCCGGCCCGTGGAACGGCGTGCGGGCCGGCGGCGAGGGCGTCTACGCCCTGCCGATGGACTCCGGCCCGATGGCGCTGTTCTACAACAAGACGGTCTTCGACAAGCACGACATCGAGGTGCCGACCACCTGGGCCGAGTACCTGAACGCCGCCCGCGAGCTGCGCGAGGCCGACCCGAAGGCCTACATCACCGCGGACACCGGTGACGCGGGCTTCGCCACCAGCATGCTCTGGCAGGCCGGCTCGCGCCCCTACACGGTCGACGGCACCGAGGTGGGGATCGACTTCTCGGACCAGGGCGCCAAGACCTTCACCGACACCTGGCAGCAGCTCATCGACGAGAAGCTGCTCGCTCCCGTCACCAGCTGGACCGACGAGTGGTACAAGGGCCTCGGCGACGGCACCATCGCGACCCTGGCCACCGGAGCCTGGATGCCCGCCAACCTCGCCTCGGGCGTGAAGAACGCCGCCGGTGACTGGCGCGTCGCCCCGCTGCCCCAGTGGAAGGCGGGCGGGAGGACCAGCGCCGAGAACGGCGGCAGCGCGCTCGCACTGCCGGAACTGGGCGGGAACGAGGCGCTGGCGTACGCCTTCGTCGAGTACGCCAACGCCGGCAAGGGCGTGCAGACCCGGCTCGGCGCCGGCGCCTTCCCGGCGACCACCGCGGACCTGCAGTCCACGAGGTTCCAGGACACCGCGTTCCCCTACTTCGGCGGCCAGAAAGCCAACAGGATCTTCGCCGAGTCGGCCTCGAACGTCCCCGACGACTGGTCGTACCTGCCGTACCAGGTGTACGCGAACTCGGTCTTCAACGACACCGTCGGCAAGGCGTACGTGTCCGGCACCACGCTGACCGAGGGGCTGAAGTCCTGGCAGGAGGCGTCCGTCAAGTACGGCAAGGAGCAGGGCTTCACCGTCGACCAGTAGCAGCAACGGCAGCGAAGCGGGGGCCCGGCGCGGCACGCGCCGCCCCCGCACCGCACGCACCCCACCGGAAGGACCGCCATGATCTCCACCCTCCTCTCCCGTCTCCAGGGCGGGGCGGACGGTGCGCCCGTCCCCCGTCTGGGGTTCGGCGCCGACTACAACCCCGAGCAGTGGCCCAGGGAGGTGTGGGAGGAGGACGTACGGCTGATGCGCGAGGCGGGCGTGAACATCGTGTCCGTGGGCATCTTCTCCTGGGCCCGGCTCCAGCCGGGTCCCGACGTCTGGGACTTCGCCTGGCTGGACGACGTCATGGACCTGCTGCACCGCCACGGCGTCGGCGTCGACCTGGCCACCGCCACCGCGTCCCCGCCGCCGTGGCTGACCACCGCGCATCCCGAGATCCTCCCGGTGACCGACCGGGGCGAGACGCTGTGGCCGGGCGCGCGCCAGCACTGGCGCCCCACCTCACCGGTCTTCCGCGAGCACGCCCTGCGCCTGGTCAGGGAGATGGCGACCCGCTACGCCGGCCATCCCGCCCTGGTCGCCTGGCACGTCAACAACGAGCTGGGCTGCCACAACGCGCACGACTTCTCGGACGACGCGGCCCGGGCCTTCCGCGACTGGCTGCGCGCGCGGTACACCACGCTGGACGCCCTCAACCACGCCTGGGGCACGGCGTTCTGGTCGCAGCGCTACAGCGACTGGGAGCAGATCCTGCCGCCCCGGCTGGCCGCCTCCCACCCGAACCCGACCCAGCAGCTGGACTTCAAGCGCTTCTCGTCGGACGCGCTGAAGGACTACCTGCGCGCGGAGCGGGAGGTGCTGCGGGAGCTGACGCCGGACGTCCCCGTCACCACCAACTTCATGGTGATGCCCGGCACCAAGGGCATGAACTACGCGGACTGGGCGGACGAGGTGGACTTCGTCGCCAACGACCACTACGTCGTGCCGAGCGGCCGGGAACGCGACGAGCTGTCCTTCTCGGCGAACCTGACCAGCGGGATCGCCGGCGGCCGGCCCTGGTTCCTGATGGAGCACTCGACGAGCGCGGTGAACTGGCAGCCGGTCAACCTGGCCAAGCGACCGGGTGAGCTGGCCCGGGACTCACTGACGCACGTGGCGCACGGAGCGGACGCGGTCTGCTTCTTCCAGTGGCGGCAGTCCGCGGCCGGCGCCGAGAAGTACCACTCGGCGATGGTGCCGCACGCGGGCTCCGACAGCGACCTGTTCCGCGCGGTCACCGCGCTCGGCGACACCCTGAAGGCCCTGGCGCCGGTCGCGGGCAGCGAGCGGGAGCCCGCCGAGGTCGGCATCCTCTTCGACTGGGAGTCGTGGTGGGCGAGCGAGCAGGACTCGCACCCCACGTCGCTGCTCGACTACCACCGGGAGGCGCTCGACTGGTACTCCGCGCTGCTCGCCCTGGGCATCCGGGCCGACGTCGTCACCACCGGCGCCGACCTCGGCCGCCACCGGATGCTGATCGCGCCGGTACTGCACCTGGTCCCGGCCGAGCTGGCCAAGGACCTCACGCGCTACGCCGAGCAGGGCGGGCACCTGGTCACCACGTACTTCTCCGGTGTCGTCGACGAGAACGACCACATCTGGCTCGGCGGCTACCCGGGCGCCCTGCGGGACCTGCTCGGCATCCGCGTCGAGGAGTTCGGCCCGCTGCCCGCCGGGCAGAGCGTGGAGCTGGACGACACGAGCACCGGCACCCTGTGGACCGACCACATCACCGTCACCGCACCGGGGACGGAGGTGCTGTCCCACTACGCGACCGGACCGCACGCGGGCCGGCCGGCCGTCACCCGGCGTGCGGCGGGCAGCGGTTCGGCCGCCTACGTCTCGACGCGGCTCGGCGCCGAAGGGCTCGCTTCGCTGCTGCCGCGGCTGCTGGAACCGGCCGGCGTGACGAGCGGACTGCCCGCCGCCGTACGGGGATCGGTGGAGGCGACGGTGCGCCGCGGACCCGGTGGCCGGTTCCTCTTCCTGGTCAACCGGACCGACGGGTCCGTGACCGTCCCGGGGCTCACCGGCGAGGTCCTGGTGGGCGCCACCGGAGACGGCGGTGCCGTCGTCCTCGGCCCCCGGGACGTGGCCGTGCTGCGCACATCCACCACCTGAGCACTCGCCCCCTCACCGACTCCTCGGAGCGCACCCACGGCTCCGAGGTCACCCCCTGCTGCCCGGACGTCGGCGGCAGGGGCCACCGCAGCGTCCACACCTTCCCGTTGGGAGCACACGATGGCACGCCGTACCCGCAGCAGACGCCTCCTCGGGGCCGCCGCCCTCACCGCCCTGGCCACGGGGGCCGCCCTGATCAGCGTTCCCGCCCAGGCCGAACCCGCGACGGCCACCTCCTCGGTCACCGTACGGCCGGACCCGTCGTACCGGCAGGAGAGGTTCGAGGGCTGGGGCACCAGCCTGGTCTGGTTCGCCAACGCCACCGGTGACTACCCGCCGGAGATCCGCGAGAAGCTGGCCCGGCTCCTCTTCGACGACGACGGTCTGGGGCTGAACATCGCCCGCTACAACATCGGCGGCGGCAACGCGCCGGACGTGCGGGACTACCTGCGGGCCGGCGGTGCCGTGGAGGGCTGGTGGAAGGCGCCCGCGGGCACCACCCGCGAGGACACCGGCTGGTGGAGCGCCGACGACCCGGCCGACTGGAACGAGGACGCCGACGCGACCCAGCGCTGGTGGGTCGAGCGCATCAAGGACGACATCGACCACTGGGAGACGTTCAGCAACTCCCCGCCCTGGTTCATGACCGTCAGCGGTTACGTCTCGGGCGGCTTCGACGCCTCGGCCGACCAGTTGAAGCCCGAGTCGGTCGACGACTTCGCCGCCTACGTGGCCGGGGCGACCCGGCGGCTGGAGCGTGCCGAGGGGATCGAGGTCGACACCGTCGACCCGTTCAACGAGCCCAACACCCCGTACTGGGGCACCCGGCTGGGTGCCGACGGCGAACCCGTCGGCGGTCGGCAGGAGGGCGCCCACATGGGGCCCGAGCTGCAGCGCCAGGTCCTGCGGGCCCTGGCCCCCGCGTTGCGGAAGGCGAAGGTCGGGGCGGGCATCTCGGCGATGGACGAGACCAACCCGGGCACGTTCGCGCGGAACTGGAGTGCCTACGACGAGACCGAACGCGGCCTCGTCGACCAGATGAACGTCCACACCTACGGCACCGGGCAGCGCACCACCGTGCGGGACCTCGCCAAGGCCGCCGACAAGCCGCTGTGGATGAGCGAGGTCGGCGGCGACTGGGGGGACGGCCAGGACTTCGAGGACATGCGGCCCGGCCTCGGCCTCGCCCAGCAGATCGTCGACGACCTGCGCGAACTGGAGCCCCGCGCCTGGGTGTTCTGGCAGCCCGTCGAGGACTACGACAACATGAAGCCCGGTGGAGAGTCGGCGAAGGGCGGCAACTGGGGCAGCATCCAGCTCCCGTTCGACTGCACCGCCGAGGACACCCTGGAGACCTGCCCGATCCGCACCAACACCAAGTTCGACACCGCCCGCAACTTCACCCACTTCATCAAGCCCGGCGACCGGCTGATCAGGACGGACGACACCTCCAGCGCCGCCGCCGTCACCCGCGACGGCAAGGGCGCCTCGCTCGTCCACGTCAACCGCACCGACGCGGCCCGCACGGTCACCGTCGACCTGACGAAGTTCCGCGACGTACGCCGCGGGGCCACCGTCACCCCGGTCGTGACCAGCGCCGACGGCAAGCTCGTACGGCAGGCCCCGGTCAGGGTGAGCGACCGCACGGCCACCGTCACCGTGCCGGCCCGGTCCGTCACCTCCTTCGCGATCAAGGGTGTCTCCGGCGTCGCGAAGGACGCCGCCCCGCTGCGCGAGGGGCACACCTACACCCTGACCGGCGTCCAGAGCGGCAAGGCCGTCACCGTCGGGGAGAACGGCCGGGACCTGGTCCTCGGCACCGAGGCCGGCACGGGCGCCCAGCGGTGGCGACTGAGCGCGGTCCGTCAGGACAGCGGCGTCCTCGACCGCCATGTCTTCACCAACCCGCAGGACGGGACGCGGCTGGCCGTGCGCGACGACGTCCCGGTGGCCGAACCCGACACCGGCAAGCGGGACCGGGCCGCCGAGTGGATCATGTCGTCCACCGGTGACGGCACCTGGACCCTGGTCAACGCGGGCACCGGGCGTCTGCTCGAAGTCGGCGGCCAG
Organism: Streptomyces sp. NPDC041968; assembly: GCF_055589025.1. Lineage (NCBI taxonomy): Bacteria > Bacillati > Actinomycetota > Actinomycetes > Kitasatosporales > Streptomycetaceae > Streptomyces > Streptomyces sp. NPDC041968. Next base: position 588,361 of record NZ_JBVJCB010000002.1, read on the forward strand.
GCGACGCACGAGGGCGCCGCCGTCACGACGTGGCCGCCCAACTCCGGCGCCAACCAGCGATGGACGGTGACCGACGTGACCACCGGGCACACCGGCTGACACCTCTCACGGCACCCGCGGCCCCGACCGCACCGCCTCCCGGGAGGCGGTGCGGTCGGGGCCGACCCGCACGCACCGTCCGGAGGAGGACGTATGACGACCGACCCGCGCGAGAGGGAGGTCCGCCGCAGGATGGCGGCGCACGAGCTGTACTCGGACGGCGCGCCCGGCCTGGAGGGGCTGGCGCAGGAACGCCTGCGGGGCAAGGAACTGGCCGACGCCTACAACGGGACCGGGGCCCGGGACGAGGAGGGCCGCCGGGCCCTCCTGGAGGAGCTGCTCGCCTCCGTGGGCAGCGGCGTGTGGATCGAGCCGCCGCTGCACGTGGCCTACGGCAACCGTGTGCACCTGGGCGACGACGTCTACGCCAACTTCGGCCTCACCCTCGTCGACGACGTGGAGGTCCTCGTCGGGGACCGGGTGATGTTCGCCCCGCACGTGACCGTCAGCACCACCGGGCACCCCGTCCACCCGGACCTGCGCCGGGACGGGACGCAGTTCTCGGCGCCGGTGCGCATCGAGGACGACGTGTGGATCGGGGCCGGCGCGCTGCTCATGCCCGGGGTCACCGTGGGCCGGGGATCGGTGGTCGGCGCGGGCAGTGTGGTGACGGCCCACGTGCCGCCCATGGTCGTCGTCGCCGGGAACCCGGCGCGGGTGACACGCGAGATCACGGACGCGGACCGGAAGTGGGCCTACCGTCCGCCCCGCCCCGCGCGCCGGGCCGCCGAGTGATCCCGTCTGGCCGTCAACTCCGGCCGCACGCCCGGCCCGTGGCACCCTCCGCGGAGCAGTACGATGATCGAAAATCGCGGCGATGCGTCACCTCCCGGACCACGGAGCCTGCCATGACGACGGACCATTCCGAGCCTCCCCACATCGACACCAGCCGGGCGCACCCGGCCCGGGTCTACGACTGGCTGCTGGGGGGCAAGGACAACTACCCCGTCGACGAGGCGGTGGGCGAGACGCTGCCGCCCGAGGCGCGGGCCGCGGCGCGGCAGAACCGCGCCTTCATGAACCGCGCCGTGGCCCACCTGGCCGCCCGGGGCATCGACCAGTTCCTGGACATCGGCACGGGCATCCCGACCGAGCCCAACCTCCACCAGATCGTCCAGCGGACGGTTCCGGCCGCCCGGGTCGTCTACGCCGACAACGACCCGATCGTGCTGCGGCACGCGGAGGCGTTGCTGGTGAGCAGCCCCGAGGGGGCCACGGACTACATTCAGGGCGATGTGCGCGAGCCGGCGGAGATCGTGCGGCGCGCCCGCGAGATCCTGGACTTCGACCGCCCCGTCGCGCTGTCGCTGATCGCCCTGATGCACTTCGTGCCGGACGACCAGGACGCCCACGGCATCGTCCGCGGGCTGGTCGAGACGCTCCCGTCGGGCAGCCACCTCGTCCTGTCGCACGCCGCGATCGACATCTTCCCCGAGCTGGCGGAGCAGGTGATCGCCCAGTACGCGAAGGGCGGCATCCGCCTGGGCTTCCGCACCCGCACGGAGGTGGCCCGCTTCTTCGACGGACTTGAGCTGCTGCCGCCCGGGCTGGTCACCGCCACCGAATGGTGCGGCGCGGACCAGGAGCGGCCCGCGCCGGAGGAGAGCGGTATCTACGCGGGCGTCGCCCGCATTCCCTGACCGGGTCCGGGCGGCGGCTCAGCGGCGGCGCCCCCGGGCCGCCCAGCCGCTGCCTATGCCGGCGACGTGCAGGGCCAGCAGGGCGAGGCCGACGAGCATGACGTTGGTGGAGGTGAAGACGTCGTTGGTCGACACCTCCGCCGCGTTGATCAGCCAGGCGATGAGGAACAGGACCGCCGCGATGATGGCCAGCACGGTGTACATCCCTTCGGGTCGGGGGCACCGGGGCGGTGCCGTGGAACGCGTATGCCCCCGACGGGCCGCGTGACACGGCCGCCGTCGCCGCGCGCTTCGTACAGTGGAGGGACGGGGACCGCGGCACCACCGTCCGGTCCCTCCGCACCAGCGCACCGGAGACCCCATGCACGACCCGTCCTCCGCGCCGGACGACGGCTCCGGCACCCTGTTCGGCCTGGACGCGCTCGTCCCCGGTCCGCCGGCCCCCGCCCCCACCGGACCGCTCTTCCGGGACTCGGCGACCGCGCGCCGTCTGCTGCCGGTCCGGGAGATCCACGCCGAACCGGCGGCGGCGGCGTCCGAACGCGGCCGACAGGTCCTGGCCCGGTTCCCCGACGCCCGGGTGATCGAGGTCGACTCGCACTGGCGCATCCCCGGCCTGCACGGCAACGAGGGGAACGTGGAACGCTGGGTGCGCGTCAAGGGCGAGACACTGGTGCTGGGCGAGCGCAAGGCGCCGGCCACCCGGCCCAACGGCCGGTCCGCCGACTGGATCGCCCCCGGCGCCTCCAACGGCTGCGCGATGGCCTGCGCCTACTGCTACGTGCCCCGGCGCAAGGGGTACGCCAACCCCGTCACGGTCTTCACCAACATCGACCGGATCATCGCCCACATCGGCCGGCACATCGCCCGGCAGGGCCCGAAGCCGGAGCCGAACCAGTGCGACCCCGAGGCCTGGGTCTACGACATCGGGGAGAACGGCGACTGCTCGGTGGACGCCCTGATCTGCGACAACACCGCGGATCTGGTCCATGCCTTCCGACAGTGGCCGACGGCCAAGGCGTCCTTCGCCACCAAGTTCGTCAATCCCGACCTGCTGGCCCTCGACCCCCGGGGCCGTACCCGCGTCCGCTTCTCCGTGATGCCGCCCGAGGACTCCCGGCTGCTGGACTTGCGCACCTCACCGGTCGCCGAGCGGATCGCCGCCGCGGCCGACTTCCTGGACGCCGGCTACGAGGTGCACTTCAACCTCTCCCCCGTCGTCCTGCGGCCGGGCTGGGAGGAGGCCTGGGCGGAACTGCTGCGCCACCTCGACGACGTCCTGCCTGCCCGGGTCAAGCGGCAGGCCGCCGCCGAGGTGATCATGCTGACGCACAACCGGGAGCTGCACGAGGTGAACCTGGGCTGGCACCCGCGCGCCGAGGAAGTGCTGTGGCGACCGGACCTCCAGCAGGCCAAGCGGTCCGAGAACGGTGCGCTGAACGTGCGGTACCGGGGTGGCGTCAAAGCCGACGCGGTCGCCCGGCTCCGTGCGCTGGTCGAGGCTCACACGCCCTGGCTGCGCGTCCGGTACGCGTTCTGAGCCGCCGCGCGACGACGACGCGCCGGCCCAGCGCGCGGGCGACGTCGCCGCCGAGGGCGAGGGGGGCGTGCCCGGGCCGGGCGGGTGGGGCTTGGCGCATGGACGGGTCATCGGGAAGGCACGGGGGCGGCCCAACGCACCGGAAGATTCCATTCCGAGGTTAGGTAAGGGTAACCTAACATCGGATAATGTTTTCTGTGCAACCAACGGCCGGGTCTCGACACCCCCGGCGGCACGAACCTCTGGAGCCTTCCTTGCCGCACACGATCGACGCGACCGGAGACCGACCGGGCACCGTCAACGAGGAGGGCTGGGCCGAACTCGGCTCGCGGGCCGAGCTGCGCGAACTGCTGGGCGAGCCCTGGCCCGTCGTCATCGACAAGGTGCACGACCGGCTCACGGACGCGGATCTGGACATCCTGGCCCGCTCCCCCTTCTGCCTGCTGGCCACCTCCGACACCGCGGGCAACTGCGACGTGTCGCCCCGCGGCGACGCGCCGGGCTTCACGCACGTCCTGGACCCGGGCACCCTCGTCCTGCCGGACCGGCCGGGCAACCGGCGCGGGGACAGTTTCCACAACATCCTCGACAACCCGCACGCGGGCCTGCTGTACCTCGTCCCGGGCGGCAAGGAGGTGCTGCGCGTGAACGGTCGGGCCCGCATCCTGACCGACGCGCCCTTCTTCGACGCGATGGCCCGGGACGGGCGCCGACCGGACCTCGCGCTGGTCCTGCGGATCGACGAGATCTACCTCCATTGCCCGCAGTCCCTGAACCGGTCGGGCGTGTGGAAACCCCAGACCTGGCAGGCGAATTGAGCCAACCGGGGGCCCGGTCGGCCCGCCCGCCGCACAGCCGCCGGGGCACCGTGTGAGCCCCGCCTCTACCAGCCCTTTTTAGGTTAGGCTAACCTTCGCCACGTGAGATCTGGTGAAGACGAAGCCGGCGGCGGCCGCCTGCGCGGACATGAGCTTTCGGCCACGGGCGTGACCGTCGCGTACGACGGTGCCGACGTCGTGCACGACGCGGCGATCGGGCTGCGGCCCGGCGAGGTGACCGTCCTGGTGGGGCCGAACGGCAGCGGCAAGTCGACGCTGCTGCGGACCGTCGCCCGGCTCCAGCGGGCCCGCAGCGCGACGCTGCGGATCGACGCCGACACCGACGGCATGGCGCTGACGTCCCGTGAGTTCTCGCGGTACGTGGCCCTGCTGACCCAGGGCCGCCCGACGCCGGGCGGCCTGACCGTGCGCGACGTCGTCGAGTTCGGCCGCTACCCCTACCGGGGGCGCTGGGGTCGGCCGGACCCGGACGGCCCGGCCGCCGTGGAACGGGCGCTGGCCCTCACCGGCGTCGACGGCCTCGCCGACCGCGGCGCCGACCACCTCTCCGGGGGGCAGTTGCAGCGGGTCTGGCTCGCGAGCTGCCTCGCCCAGGAGACCGGCGTACTGCTCCTGGACGAACCCACCACCTACCTCGACCTGCGCTACCAGGTCGAACTCCTCGACCTCATCCGCGACCTGGCCGACGTCCACGGCATCGCCGTCGGCGTCGTGCTGCACGACCTCGACCAGGCCGCGGCCGTCGCCGACCGGATCACCCTGCTCGAAGCGGGCCGGATCGTCGCCGACGGCACGCCCGAGGACGTCCTGACGCCCGAGCGGCTGACGGCCGTCTACGGCATCCGGATCGACGTCGACACCGACCCCCTCACCGGCCGGTTGCGCACCCGCCCGATCGGCCGCCACCACATACGTACCGAAAGGCTCGGCACCACCTCATGAGACGCCTCCTGCTCACCGCGGCCGCCACCACCGCCGCGGCGCTCACCCTCGCCGCCTGCGGCACCACCGAACCCGCCGCCGACAAGTCCGAGAAGAAGGCCTCCGAGGCCATCACGCTCAAGGACGGCAAGGGCACCGAGGTGAAGCTCGACGGCCCGGCCACCAAGGTCGTCGCCACCGAGTGGAACGTCGTCGAGAGCCTCGTCTCCCTGGGTGTCGACCCGGTCGGCGTCGCGGACGTCAAGGGCTACAAGACCTGGGACAGCGCCGTACCGCTGAAGAACGAGCCGAAGGACATCGGCACGCGCGGCGAGCCGAGCATGGACACCGTCGCCTCCCTGGCCCCCGACCTCATCGTCGCCACCACCGACCTGCCCCCCGCCGCGGTGAAGCAGCTGCGCGAGGTGGCCCCGGTGCTGGAGGTGACGTCCGCCGACGGCGCGGGCCAGATCGAGCAGATGCTCACGAACGTCGACCTGATCGCCAAGGCCACCGGCACCACCGACCAGGCCAAGACGGTGCGCGAGGGCTTCGAGGCGAAGGTCGCCGAGGGCAAGAAGGCACTGGCCGACGCCGGACTGGCCGGCGAGCAGATCGCCTTCGCGGACGGCTACGTCGCCTCCAACCAGGTCTCGATCCGCCCCTACACCGCGACCTCGCTCCTCGGTGAGGTCAACGAGGCGGTCGGCCTGACCAACGCCTGGAAGGTGAAGGGCGACGAGGCCTACGGCCTGGGGACCACCGACGTGGAGGGCCTGACCGCCCTGCCCAAGGACGTGCACTTCGCCTACATCGGCAACGACGACGACCCGAGCGCCACCCCGTTCACCGGCGCCCTGACCAAGAACTCGGTGTGGAAGTCCCTGCCCTTCGTCAAGGCCGGCGACGTGCACCGGCTCGACGACGGCATCTGGATGTTCGGCGGTCCCGGGTCGATGGAGGCGTACATCGACGCCCTCGTCGGCGCGCTGACGAAGTAGCGAGGCCATGGCCGTCACCGCAACCGAACCCGCTGCCCGTCCCTCGACGAAGGCTCCCACGCCCCGGTCGGGCGCGGCAGCGGTGACGGCCGGGCTCGTCCTGCTGGTCGCCGCCCTGGCCGTCGTCGACATCGCCCAGGGCACCGCCGCCGTCGGCCCGTCCGAAGTGTTCAAGGCCCTGACCGGACAGGCCGACCCCGACGACGCGTCTGTCGTCGTCGCCTCCCGGCTGCCCCGGATGACCGCCGGCCTCCTGGTCGGCGCCGCGCTCGGGACGGCCGGGGCGGTGCTCCAGGCGGTCAGCCGCAACGTGCTGGCCTCCCCCGACACCCTGGCCGTGAACGCCGGTTCCTACCTGGCGCTCGGGCTCGCCGGCGCCACCGGCGTCTCGCTGCCGATGATCGCCTCCTCCGGCGTCGCCTTCCTCGGCGGACTGCTCGCGGCGGCCGTCGTGCTCGGGCTCTCCGGCCTCGGCACGGGCACCGTCCGGCTGGTCCTCGCCGGCACCGCGCTGATGCTGGGCCTGAACTCCATGACGGAGGGCCTGCTCCTGCTCTTCCCCGAGCAGACCGAGGGCCTCTACCAGTGGAACCAGGGCAGCATCGCCCAGAACGGCTTCGACGGCGTCCTCCAGATGCTGCCCATCGCCCTCGTCGGACTGGTCGGCCTGATGCTGACGGCCCGTCGGGTGGACGCCCTGGCCCTCGGCGACGACGCGGCGCGGGGACTGGGCGTCCCGGTCCGCGCCACCCGGGTCACCGTCGTGGTCCTGGCGGCGCTGCTGTCGGCGGCCGCGGTCACGCTCGCCGGGCCCATCGGATTCGTCGGCCTGTGCGCGCCCGCCCTGATCCGTCCGCTCTCCCGGCACTTCCGCGGCTTCGCCCGCTCCCGCGTCGCGATGCCGGCGGCGGCGCTGACCGGCATGGCCCTGGTCCTCGGCTCCGACGTGCTGTTGCGGTCGCTGATCGAGGACGACCTGTCGGTGGCGGTGCCCACCGGCGTGGTCACCAGCCTGGTCGGCGCCGTCTTCCTGGTCGCGATGGCGCTGCGGCTGCGGGACACCGCCGGGTCCGGCGCCCCGGACCGGCTGCGCATCCCGAGCCGGACCGTCTTCCTGGCCACCGTGGCCGCCCTGACGGCCGTCCTGGTCGGCCTGGTGATCGCCGCCGTGCTGGTCGGCGACAGCAAGCTGCTCCTCGGTGACGTCGTCAACTGGGCGCAGGGCAACGCCGGACGGACCGTGTCCTTTGTGCTGGACACCCGGGTGCCCCGGGTGCTGGCCGCGCTCTCCGCCGGTGCGGCGCTCGCCCTGGCCGGCACGCTGGTCCAGGCGGTCACCCGCAATCCGCTGGCCGAACCGAGCGTCCTCGGTGTCACCGGCGGCGGCGCGCTGGGCGCCGTGATCCTGGTGACCACCGCGCCGGTCGCCGGGACCTGGGGGGTGGCCGGCGCCGCGTTCGCGGGGTCCGGCCTCACCGCGGCCCTGGTCTTCGGGCTCGCCGCCCGCGGCGGGTTCCAGCAGAACCGGCTGGTCCTGGTCGGCATCGGCGTCGCCGCCGCGACCACGGCGCTCATCAGTCTGCTGATCGTGCTCACCGACCCGTTCAACGCCACCAAGGCGCTGACCTGGCTGTCGGGTTCGACGTACGGGCGCACGATGCCGGACATCGCGCCGGTGGCCGGCGCGCTGGCGATCGGCATCGTGGTGGCCGTCGCGCGGCGCACCGAGCTGGACCTGGTCTCGCTGGACGAGGACACCCCGCGGCTGCTGGGCCTGCGGCTGGCCCCGGGGCGCCTCGGCTTCCTGGTGCTCAGCGTCGTGCTCACCTCGACGGCCGTGGCCTGCGCGGGCACCATCGCGTTCGTCGGGCTCGTGGCCCCGCACGCGGCACGTGCCCTCGTGGGCCGCCGGCACGCGCGGGTGGTGCCGGTCGCGATCCTGCTCGGCGCCTCGCTGGTGTGCGCGGCCGACCTGATCGGCCGCACCGTGATCGCCCCGGCCCAGCTGGGAGCGGGCCTCATGACCGCGGTCATCGGCACGCCGTACTTCCTGTACCTCCTGGTGCGCAGCCGCCGGTAGCCGCAGACCCGGCCCGTCACCCGAGGCCGCCGCAGATCCGGCCGCTCCCGAAGTCGGGCGTCCTGGTTCGCACCATCGCGTCCTGGGCGCGGCCGGCCTCTGGGGTGCGGGTCCGCCGCCCGGCGAAGCCCCGGCCGAGCAGGCCCCGCCCCGAGAACCGCGCGGTCTGTTCGCCGACCACCAGGCGGCCTCGCGGAGGTGCCGCGGGTACCGGACGGCCGCCGTCGGGTCGACGGTCGTGGCCGGTGCGACGCCGTGGTGGACGCCGTCCGCGTCCCGGAGGGTCCGGCCACGGGCGCCCGGCTCCACCACCACCGCCACCGCCACCGGCGACGTCGCCCACCAGACCCTCAACGTGAGCGTTCCGGTCGGCGTGGACGCTCGCCCGGTCGACGCCTCGCACGTCCCGAACCTCCTCTGCAGCCGCCGCGCCGACCGCGGGTCCTCGGTCACCGCTGTTAGACGAAGCGTCAAGTTACTCAACCGTAATGAGCATGGTGCTACCCACGGTAACGCCTGGCCGGGTACGGTCCCGTCACCCCACAGGAGCAGCGCGACCACGGCCCTCTCTCCCCCGGACCGCGGACGACCGGTTCCGGCCCTTCCCCAGGAGGTTCGCCATGCCCCCACGCCCCCGCACGCTCGCCGCGGCGGTCACCGTCGCACTCGCCCTCGGCGCCCAGGCCGTCCCGGCCGCAGCGGCCGACGGGGCGGCCACCGGTACCGCGGAGGTGTCCCGCGGCGTCGAGATCCCCGCCTTCTACACCCCGCCGTCCACGCTGCCGGGCGCCGACGGCGCGCTGATCCGCAGCGAGCCGCTGCGCCTGGCGCTCAGCCTGCCCAGCCTGGGCGGCCCGCTCCCCGGGCGGGCCACCCGGATGATGTACAAGTCCACCGACGCCAACGGCGAACCGGTCGCCGTGACCGGCGCCTACATCGAGCCGACCGCGAAGTGGCGCGGCGAGGGGCCCCGGCCCCTGGTCGCCGTCGCGCCCGGCACCATGGGCCAGGGCGACCAGTGCGCCGCCTCCATGGCCCTGGAACACCCGCTGCTGCTCAACGGCGAGACGGTCTCGGTGGGCTACGAGGACCTGTCGGTCTACCGGCTGCTGCTGCGCGGTGTCGCCGTCGTCGTCACCGACTACGTCGGCCTCGGCACCACCGACCGGCTGCACACCTACGTCAACCGCGTGGACGGAGCGCACGCCGTGCTCGACGCGGTGCGCGCCGCACGCTCCCTGGACTCGGCGTCGGTCACCCCCGACTCCCGCGTCGGCCTGTTCGGGTACAGCCAGGGCGGCGGGGCGACGGCCGCGGCGGCCGAACTCCAGCCGTCCTACGCACCCGACGTCCCGCTGGCGGGCACCTACGCCGGCGCTCCGCCCGCCGACCTGACGAAGGTCACCGAGGCGATCGACGGCAGCGACCTGGCGGGCGCCCTCGGGTGGTCGCTCAACGGCTTCCTGCAGACCGAGCCCGCCCTGCGGCCCATCGCCGAGCGGTACGTGAACACCGCGGGCGAGGCGGCGCTGAAGGACCTGTCGACCATGTGCGTCGGCGACGCGCTCTTCGCGTACGGGGGCGACAGCAGCACGGCATGGACGAAGACCGGGCAGTCGCTGGGTGACATCATCCGGGCCGAGCCGACCCTCCAGGCCTTCCTGGCCGAACAACGGATCGGCACGCTCAAGCCGGCCGGGCCCGTGCGCGTGGCCACCGGCGTCAGCGACGACCTGGTCCCCCACGGGCAGTCCCGCCAACTGGCCGTCGACTGGTGCGGCGCGGGCGCGAAGGTCACCTACGACCCGGTCGTGCTGCCGGGCGTCGGCAGCGGTCTGCTCAACCACTTCGCCCCGCTCCTCGCAGACCAGGGCAAGGCCATCTCCTGGCTCACCGACCGGCTCTCCGGGGAGCCGGCGGGCTCCAACTGCTGGAGCATGCCCGTACAGCCCTGAGCCCTACCCGCGCACGTACGGGGCCCCGGCGGACGTCCGCCGGGGCCCCCGCGTGTGACGGGCGCGCACCCCGGCAGCAGCTCCGGCATGCGCCGAACGATCATTGCGGCACAGAATTCGCTCAGGCGAATCATGGTGAGGCAAGAGAGAGGCGACGGCGTGGAGGACGCGAAGCCGGACGACGGGTCCGGTCCCCTGGGGCGGGCGAGGATTCCGAGTACGGTCGCGAACATGCCGCGGCAGGTGCGCGAGGAGCTGACCCGTCGGCTCCGTCGCAACAGGCGGGCCTTCCGCGAGGAGGACGTCCAGGTCGTCGAGGGGCCCCTCCTCAAGCGCGCGGTCGGCGCCTCGGCGCTCGGCAACTGCATGGAGTGGTTCGACTTCGGCGTCTACAGCTACCTGGCCGCCACCATCGGCAAGGTGTTCTTCCCGGACGCCTCCCCGACCGCCCAGGTCGTCTCGTCCTTCGCGACCTTCGCCGCCGCCTTCGTCGTGCGCCCCATCGGAGGCCTCGTCTTCGGCCCGCTCGGCGACCGTCTCGGCCGGCAGAAGGTCCTCGCCACGACCATGATCCTGATGGCGATCGGCACCTTCTCCATCGGCCTCATCCCGAGCTACGCGAGCATCGGCATCGCCGCCCCGATCCTGCTGCTGCTCGCCCGTATGCTCCAGGGCTTCTCCACCGGCGGCGAGTACGGCGGCGCCACCACCTTCGTCGCCGAGTACTCACCCGATCGGCGGCGCGGCTTCCTCTCCAGCTGGCTCGACTTCGGCACCTTCGTCGGTTACGCGCTCGGCTCGGCGCTGGTCACCGTGCTGAACCTGCTGCTGACCGACGGCCAGATGCTCGACTGGGGCTGGCGCGTCCCGTTCCTGATCGCCGGTCCGCTGGGCCTCATCGGCCTGTACATGCGGCTCAGGCTGGAGGAGTCCCCCGCCTTCCAGCAGCAGCTCGACGAGCACGAGAAGAGCCTCGCCCAGGAGTCGGCGGGCAGCGAGTTCAAGACCATCATCAAGGACCACTGGCGCCCGCTGCTGATCTGCATGGGCCTGGTGTTGCTCTACAACGTCACCAACTACATGGTCACGGGCTACCTGCCCACGTACCAGACGGAGACACTGGGCCGCTCCAGCGGTTTCGCCGACGTGCTGGTGCTGATCGGCATGGTGTGGATCGTGCTGCTGATCACCTTCCTCGGCCGGCTCAGCGACCACGTCGGCCGCCGCCCGCTGTACGCCGTGGGAGCCGTCGCGATGATCGTCCTCGCCGTACCGGCCTTCCTGCTGCTCAGGGCGGACGGCACCTGGACGCCGGTCGCCGGTGTCCTGCTGCTGTCCACCCTGCTGGCCTGCTTCGCCGCGCCGAGCGCCGCGACCCTTCCCGCCCTGTTCCCGACGGCCGTGCGCTACGCGGCCATGGGCATCGGCTTCAACTTCGCCGTCGCGGCCTTCGGCGGCACCACTCCGCTGCTCACCGAGGCGCTGGTCAGCGTCACCGGCAACGACCTGGTGCCCGCCTTCTACCTGATGGTGGCCGGTGTCATCGGCCTGGTGACCGTGCGCTTCCTGCCCGAGAGCGCCCAGGTGCCGCTCAACGGCTCGCAGCCCATGGTCGGCTCCCGGCAGGAGCGGCGGGAGCTCATCACCACCTCGAAGGACCTCTACAGCCTCTCCAAGGAGCGCTCCGAGGTCCGCTGACGCGTCGCCGGGGCACCGCCCCGGCGGGCGAGGCGGAGAGACACGCCCGAGCCCAGGGCGACACCGGCGCAGACCAGGGCGCTGCCCACGGCCTGCGGGGCGCCGTAGGAGCCCGTGCCGACCAGCGGCGCGGTGCAGGCGGCGGCGACCGGGATCAGGCCGGAGTACAGCGTGGCCCGCTCCGCGCCGATCCGCTGCATGCCCATGTACCAGCACACGAACCCGACGACGGTGACCACCACCGCCTGCCACAGCAGCGCCCCGGTCTCGGCGGTGTCCGGCCGTCGCAGCCAGCCGGCGCCGTCGGCCAGCACACCGACGACCGCCGACTCGGCCGCCGCGACGCCACACACCACCGTGGACAGCAACCGGGGGCCGAGCGGCCGCAGTACGGGCACCGCGAGGACGGCGAAACCGACCTCCCCGACCAGGGCGCACACGGAGAAGGCGATGCCCGCGCCGTCGGTGCGCCCCCAGCCCTGGACCGTGAAGGCCCCGAGGGCCACGAGCGACGCCCCGTACAGCACGACGCGTTGCGGCCGGCGCCCGTCCAGCAGCGGGACGACGACCGCGACGACCACGGGGGCGCAGCCCACGAAGACGCCGGGGACCGCCGGCTCCGCGCTGCGTTCCGCAGCGAGCACGGCGAGGTTGAAGCCGACCATGCCGACGGCCGCGAGCAGTGCGAGGCGCAGCCACCGGTCGGCGCCCAGGGCACGCAGCCGGGCCGCCGCGCCCCGGCCGGCGAACGGGACCAGCAGCAGGAAGGCCAGGCCGTAGCGCAGGAACTGGCCCCCCGCGTACGGATAGTCGCCGAGCAGGCTGTTGGCGGTGAAGGAGCCTCCGACGAGGACACAGGCGAGCGCGGCGAGCAGGGCTCCGCGCGTGGTGGTGGCGTTCATGACGACGACGCTAGGGAGCGCGACGGCCCCGCACGGGGTCCACTTCCGGGGCGGCTTCGGGGACCAATCGAGGCCGCCGGCCCTCACACGGTCATCACCGATCCTCCCTCACGTGCATGTCGCGGGTATTCGGGGTATTCGGAACGTCCCGGTGCCAACACATCGGCAGACCAAGGGATTTGACGGTTATGAACAGACATGGGAAGGGGCTGTCAGTGCGCGGCATCAAGGTAGCGACCGCTGTGGCGACCGCGAGCGTCTCCGTCGCCCTACTGGCGGGCTGCGGCGGCGATTCCGGTGGCGAGAGCAAGCCGTTCGACGGGCAGAGCGCCGACGACATCGCCGCGAAGGCCGTCGAGGCCACCCGGCAGGCGAAGTCCATGCACGTGAAGGGCGACACCCGCCTGGGGGACGGCAGCACCGTCACCATCGACGTCTCGGTCGACCAGGAGAAGAACTGCCAGGGCACCATCGGCGCCGCCGACACCCGCGCGGACGTGCGGCACACCGAGGCGACCCTCTTCCTGCGCGGGGACGAGCAGTACTGGCGGAACGCCCTGAAGCAGCAGCCCGATGCGGCGCGGAAGATGGCCCCCCGGCTCCAGGGCAAGTGGGTGAAGATGCCGGCGAACGACGCCGCTGCCGCCGGTGTCTGCGACAAGCGGGGCTTCGTCGCCGCCATGGACGAGGACAAGTCCGAGCGCCAGGGCATGGAGCGCGGCGACACGACGGAGGTGAACGGCGAGGAGGCGCTGAAGCTGACGAAGGAGAAGAGCTCCGGCGAGACGCTCGCGCTGTACGTCGCCACCGAGGGGGAGCCCTACATCCTCAGGACCGAGACCGAGGGCGGCGAGAACCCGGGCAGCGTCACCTTCAGCGACTACGGCAAGCCGGTGAGCCCCGAGCAGCCGCCGGCCGACCAGACCGTCGACATGAAGGAACTGGCCGGCGGGCAGCAGGCCTGATCCTGCTACTCCCCCGCCTCCTCCGTCCCGCCCGTCCGGTCCGAGGCCGGCCACACGTAGGGCAGGTCGTCCGGGACGCCGGGGAACAGCTCGGCGTACACCTCGGGTTCCTTCCGCACCAGTGCCGAGCGATGGCTGCGGTGGAAGGCCTCGTCCCCGAGCCAGGGCGGCAACTCCCCGGCGCGCGCGAGCTCCGGCTGGTCCCGCACCGGCTCACCCGGACGGCACACGGCGAGACCGGCGACGAGTGAGGCCGCGCAGCTGTCCTGGTGGCCCTGCTCCCGCCAGACCCGGCAGACCTCCAGGCCGTAGCGCACCAGTGCCTCCTCGTAGCCCGTCCACATCCGCACCGCCGGATGCCGGCGCCAGCCGTAGCCGGGCACGGTCAGGCCGCGCAGCACCTGGAGCGCCTCGACCCGCTGCTTGCCCAGCCGGCGGCGGTCCAGGGCCAGCGCGGACTCCGCGAAGTCCGGGTGCGGGAGGAAGGTCTGCATGCTGCTCCTGTCCGGTCAGCCGGGGAACCGGCCCTGGTCGCGCAGCTGCCTGCGGCGTTCGGCGTAGGCGAGGTCGTCGCGCCACAGACGGCCCGCGGCGGCGCGCATCAGCGGGCGCAGGGCCGGTGCCAGGCGGCGGGCCACCGGGAAGCCGGGCCGGTCGGAGGTGGCCAGGACCGCCTCGACGACCGCGGTGCGCGGCCGGCCCTGCTCGTCCGGGCCGAGCGGCGTGGCGTGACTCTCCACGACGGACCCGGTGCCCTCGCCCTCGGTGATGTGCATGACGACGGTGCGGGGCTCGGGGGCGGTGAACTCGGCCCGGACGGGCACCACCAGACGTCCGGCGAGCCGGAAGGACACGTCCACGGCGAAGCGGTCGTCGTCCTCGCCGTCACCGGGCGCCCCGACGACGGTGAGGTCCACGAAGGAATACGGGTGGAACCAGGCGCCGTGCCAGGGGTCGAGCCGGTTGGCGACGACGTCCTCGGGTTCGCAGACACCGACCCCCTGCCAGACGGAGGTCAGGGACGTCGCCCGCGCGGGCCTCACCGGCAGGACGGGCGCCGGTGTCGCGGGCTCCTGGCCCACCGCGTCCAGCCGCACCCACACCAGGACGCCGTCGTCGTGCACCGGGAAGGGCTCCCAGCCGGCGAACGCGGTGCCCTCCAGGGCGAGTCCGTGCCAGTGGCAGACGAGCGTGCCGCACCGCACCGGGCTGTCGGCCAGCGGGGCCCCGAGGTGGGGGCAGGCGCCGGGTCCGCCCACCAGACGCCCCGTGGCGTCCCGCCAGACGACGACCTCGACGCCCGCGACCGTGCCGGACAGCGGGCGGGTGGGCCGTACGTCGGTGCTCGCGCCCAGGACGTACCAGTTGCCCGAGGGGCGGGCCAGGGCGCGCTTGAGCGCCCCCGCGATGAGGGCGGGGCGCGCCTCGCGCCAGGTCGGCCGCTGGTGCTGCCAGGGCACGGGGCGGCGGCGCAGCCGCAGGGGGTAGCGCCCCCGGCGGGGGGCGGGGTCCTGCCTCATCCGGCCTCCTTCGCGGAGCAGGCGTCGTTCCTGCACGTCACCGGCGGTGTCCGGTGGCCGGCGGCGCCCCGCGCTCCTAGCCGGGCGGCCAGCACCCGGGCGAGCCCGTCGGCGGCGACGACCGCGCGCCTGCGACGCGGCACCACCGCACGCCGGTGCAGTACCGCGTACCCGTCCCGCGCGATCGAGTCCAGGATGTTGCGGTACAGCACGTAGGCGGTGCGGATGCAGGGCCGTGCCACCGGGTCCAGCATGTCCAGGCCGGGGGCTGCCTCGCGGTAGACGGCGCGGGTGAGGTCCTCGGCGGCCCGCAGCGCGGCGGTGATGCGCCGGTCGTGGCGCCCCGTCCGTCTGCTCCACAGCAGCAGGTCCCGCTCGACGCCGTGTGCCGCCAGCAGGTCCGCCGGGAGGTAGACGCGCCCCCGGTCGAGATCCTCGCCCACGTCCCGCAGGAAGTTGGTCAGCTGGAAGGCGAGGCCCAGTGCGGCGGCGTGCGGGGCGGCCCGGGCGCGGGGGGTGACGGTGCCGAGCACGGGCAGCATCTGCAGGCCGATGACGGCGGCGGAGCCGTGCATGTAGGCGCGCAGGTCGTCGTAGGTGGGGTAGTCGGTCACCGTGAGGTCGCTGCGCATGGAGGCCATGAAGTCGGTGAAGTGGGCCGGGTCGATGCCGTACCGGGCGGCGGTGTCGGTCAGGGCGACCACCACGGGCTCGTCCGCCGGCCGGTTGCCGGTGAGCGCCTGCCGGAGTTGCCCTTCGAGCCGTCCGAGGGTGGCCGCGCGCTCGGCGGTCGTCGCCTCGGCGCCCATGTCGTCGACGATGTCGTCGGCCCACCGCGCGAACCCGTACAGCGCGTGCACGGCCGGTCTGCGGTCGGCGGGCAGCAGACGGGTCGCCAGGAAGTAGGTGCGTCCGTGCCGGGCGTTGAGCAGCCGGCAGCGGGTGTACGCGGCACGCAGGGCGGGGTCGGTGATGCCCGCGGCGTCCAGTTCGCGCCGGGTCACCGGGGGCCGCCCTTCGACGCCGTACGGCGTGCCGGGGTTCCGGTGATGCGGGCGGCGGCCAGCTTCCCGGAGATCAGCACGGTCGGCACTCCGACGCCCGGGGTGGTCCCGCAGCCCGCGAGGACCGCGTTCTCGGTGCCGCGCACCAGGTTGCGGGGGCGGAAGGGGCCCGTCTGCGCGAAGGTGTGGGCCACCGAGAAGGGCGTGCCGGCGGCATGCCCCTGGGCGGTCCAGTCGGCCGGTGTCACCAGGCATTCCTCCTCGATGGCGGCGGCGATGCCGGTCAGACCCCGGCGTTCGAGGGTGGTGAGCAGGTGGTCGCGATAGCGGGGCGCGAGGTCGTCCCAGGCCCGGGCGTCCGGGCCGATGTCGGTGTTGGGGCACGGTGCGAGGACGTAGTGGAGGTGGCGGCCCTCGGGGGCCAGGGAGGCGTCGCCCGCCGTGGGGCGGGTGATCAGCAGGG
This sequence comes from Streptomyces sp. NPDC041968, assembly GCF_055589025.1. Taxonomy (NCBI): domain Bacteria; kingdom Bacillati; phylum Actinomycetota; class Actinomycetes; order Kitasatosporales; family Streptomycetaceae; genus Streptomyces; species Streptomyces sp. NPDC041968. Next base: position 604,988 of record NZ_JBVJCB010000002.1, read on the forward strand.
AGGGGTCGGTCATCAGGGTGCCGGTCCGGGTGAGTTCGTCGAAGGTCCGTCGCCACGCGGCGCCGAAGGAGAGCGTGTGGTGGGCCAGGTGCGGCCAGGTGCGGGTGGTGCCGGCGTGCAGGACGACAGCGGAGGGGGCGTGCCGCAGCCCGACCGGGCGGCGCGGGCGGCGCCCCAGCAGCCGGTGGACCACGGGGAGGTCGGGGGTGAGGACGACGGCGTCGCACGGGATGCGCGCGTCGGCGGTGACGACCGCGGTGACACGGTCGCCGGAGCGTTCCAGACGGGTGACGTCCTGTCCCAGGCGCAGGTCGGCCCCGGCGTCGACGGCCGCGGCGGCCATGGCACGGGGCAGGGCGTGCATGCCGCCGCGCGGGAAGTACACGCCGGCCACGGTGTCCATGTAGGCGATGACGGCGTAGGCGGCGAGCGCCCGGGCCGGTGCGACCCCGGCGTACAGGGCCTGGAAGGAGAAGACCCGTTTCAGGCGCTCGTCCGACAGGAAGCGTCCGATGCGCGCGTCCAGCCGGCCGAAGCCGCCGAGCGCGGCGAGCCGGGCCAGGTCGGGGGTGAGCAGGCCGAAGGGCGAGTCGAAGTTGGCGTCGATGAACCGGCGCATCTGCACCGTGTAGAGCTCCCGCAGCCAGGTGCGCAGCCGCCGGTACCCGGCGGCCTCGCGTGCGCCGGCGAAGCGTTCGACCTCGGCCTCCATGGCGGCCGCCTCGGTGTGCACGTCCAGCGTCCCGCCGTCGGCGAAGCACGCCCGGTAGGCGGGGTGCAGGGGCATCAGTTCCACCCGGTCGGCCAACCGGTCGCCGACGGCGGCGAACGCCTCGTCGGCCAGATGGGGCATCGTCAGGACGGTCGGGCCCGTGTCGAACAGGTATCCGCCCCGCTCGCGCCGCCCGGCACGGCCGCCCGGCAGCGGGTCGCGCTCCACCACCGTCACCCGTCGCCCGGAGCCCAGCAGGTGCAGCGCGGCCGACAGCCCCGCGAGCCCGGCTCCGACGACCACGACGTGGTCGGTGCGTCCGGGAACCGTCCGGGTCATCGCGGGCCCCTTCCGGCGGACTGCCGCTCACGCGGCTGTCGACCGCCGTCGTCTGCGGTGCTGGGGCGCATCCCGGGTCCTCTCGTCGTCGGCCGCGGCGTGAGCCGTGCCGGGCACGGTGGCTGCTGCGGCTACTTCGGCCGGGCGGCGCTCGGTGGATGCACCGTCCGGCGGCGGCCACGGGCCACTGGGGTGACTCGGCGCCATGCTTTCCCCCGCCGCCTCGGGACCGACGCCGCCCGGGCCCGTTCCCGCCCGGCAGTCACCCGCCCGGCGGACACTCGTCCCGTCCCGGAAGGCGCGGCAGCCGTGCCCCGCGGGCGCGCCGGTGGGTACCGGGGGGCGGGTACGGGGGCAGGGCGGCGCCCCGGCGCGTCCACGGCTCTACGCCCCCGCCCCTTCCGCGTGGTCGGCCAGCCCGCCCGCGCCGAGCGGGCCGGTGCGGTCCATGGCACCCTCCGCCTCCAGCCGGGGCAGCTCGTGCCGGGACAGGCGCAGGACCATCGGCGGCAGGGTCGTACGCCCCACCTGCGCCAGGCGCAGCCAACCGGGCACGTACACGGCCGTGCGGCGGCGCTCCACGGCGCGCACCAGCCGGGCGGCGACGTGCTCAGCCGGGAAGGTGCGGCGGGCCGGAGCCGGCATGTGCGCCCGCAGCTCGCGCAGGACCGTGTACCGGTCGGCGTCGCGGATCATGTCGGTGTCGATCCAGTTGAGGTAGGCGATGCCCACGGCGATCCCGTGGTGGGCCACCTCGGCGCGCAGTGAGTGGGTGAAGGCCTCCACACCCGCCTTCGACGCGCAGTAGGCGCTCATCATGGGGGCGGCGCCGAGGGAGGCGAGCGACGCGATCTGGAGGTGGTACCCCGCGGTGCGGCGCAGGTCCGGCAGGAAGGCGCGGGCCGTGTGGGCGCTGCCGGTCAGGTTCACGTCGACGACGCGGCTCCACTCGGCGGGGTCCGACGTGCCGAAGGGTCCGCCCTCGGCGATGCCGGCGTTCGCCACCACCACCGACGGCGTGCCCAGGCGTTCGCGGACCTCGTGGGCGGCGGCGTCCAGCGCGACGGGGTCGGTGACGTCGACCTCGACGGCGACGGCCGGCGTCGGCAGTCGGGCCGCCAGGTCGTCCAGCCGCGGCTTCTCGTGGCCGAGCAGCGCGATCCGGGCGCCCCGGTCGGCGCACGCGCGGGCCAGGGCGGCACCCAGTCCGCGCGCGGCGCCGGTCACCACGACGATGCGGTGGTGCAGCGGGCTGTCTGTCACCGGGCCGACCCTTCCTCCGGGAACACGGGTGTCGCGGGCGGGCGTCTCACCGCTTGTCGCCGATGCGGTTGCGACGGGTGAGGGCACGCTGCGCGCGGGCGAGGCCCGCGAAGCGGTGCTGGCGCAGGGCGGCGCGCGCGGCGTTGGCGCCGGGCGCCCCGTGCACCCCGCCGCCCGGGTGCGCGCCCGCCGAGGCCAGGAAGAGACCGGTCACCGGTGTCTCCGGCCGTCCGGTGCCGGGCACGGGCCGGAAGACGAGCTGCTGGTGCATGGCGGTGGTGCCGCCGTTGATGGCGCCGCCCTCCAGGTTGGCGTTCATGGCCTGGAGCGTCGGCGGGGCCAGGATCCGGCGGGCCCGGATCAGGCCGCGGAAGCCGGGCGCGAAGCGTTCCACCTGGCGCTCGACGCGGTCGGCCATGAGTTCCTGCTCCTTGGCGTCCCAGCTGCCGGTGATGCCCTCGTCGCCCGCGTCGGCCCGGATGTCGTGGGGGACGTGGGTGTAGGCCCACGCGGACTCCGTGCCGCTCGGGGAGCGGGACGGGTCCGTGGTGGTCATCTGCCCGAACAGCGAGAACGGACGGTCGGGGACCTGTCGCATGGCGATCTGGGCGGCGAAGCGGGTCAGCTCGTCGAGACCGTCGGCCAGGTGCACGGTCCCGGCCCGTGCCGCGTCCTCGCACCGCCAGGGCACCGGGCCGTCCAGGGCCCAGTCCACCTTGAAGGTGGCGAAGTCCCACTCGAAGCGCCGCAGGTCGGCGAGGACCTGGTCGGGCAGGTGCTCCGGGGCGACGAGCCCGCCGTAGAGCGCGGGCACGGACACGTCGGCGAGGACGGCGCGCCGGGCGGTGACCGTCTCCCCGCCGGCCGTGCGCACGCCCGCCACGCGCCGGTTCCGGACCAGGACCCGCTCGACGCGCTGCCCGCACCGGAGGGTGCCGCCGCGGGCCCGCAGCCGGTGCACCAGCGCGGCGGTGAGGGCGCCCGAGCCGCCGACCGGCACGGGGAAGCCGTAGGTCTGGCCGAGCATCGACATCAACCAGCCGAAACCGCCGCTCCCGGCGGCCTCGGGCGCGAGGTCGGCGTGCAGGGCGTTGCCCGCCAGGATCAGTTTTCCGCCCTCGCCGCGGAACTCCTCCTCGCCCATGCGCCGCACCGGCAGCACCAGGGTGCGCGCCAGCCGAAGCCCGCCCCCGCCGCGCAGCCGCAGCGCCAGCCGGGCACCGGCCCGGACCGGCGGGAAGGGGGTGAAGAGGGCGTCCAGGATGTCGGCCCGGTAGCGGTCCCAGACCTCGTGCAGACGGTCCCAGGCGGCGCCGTCCCCGGGCGCGAAGGCGTCCAGGGAGGCGGCGGTGGTGGCGACGTCGCGGTCCAGGACGGCGCAGGTGCCGTCGGTCAGGGGGTGGGCGAGCACATGGGGGGCGTGCCCCCAGCGCAGTCCGTGGTCCTGGAGGCGCAGCCCGGCGAGGACCGGGGAGGCGGCGGCGAGCGGGTAGAAGGAGCTGAACAGGTCGTTGACGAAGCCGGGGGCGACCTCGCTGTCATGGCGCACCGCCCCGCCGGGTTCGGGCTGCTCCTCCAGGACCTCGACGCTCCAGCCGGCGTCCACGAGCAGGTTCGCCGCCACCAGGCCGTTGGGTCCGGAGCCGATCACGACCGCGTCAGGCATGACCGGCTCCCGGTTCGAACCTCACGGAGCCGGGCGAGTCCGCCGGGTCCGGCCGGCGCTGCTCCCCCGCCTCGGCTTCGCACAGCTTCGCGAGCCTCGCGAGCATCGCCCGGTGCCGCACCTGGATCAGCGCCTCCACCCCCACGTTGTGCAGCAGGCCGCCGGGGCCGCGCAGCGGGTGCTCGTCCACGATGACGAGACACTGCTCGCCCCAGGGGCGCAGTTCGATGGCGATGCGTGCCGTGCCGAGCACGCCCGCCTTGGCCTCGATCTCCAGCACGGAGCCCGGCTCGCAGTGCCGGACGACCGACTCGTTCTGCAGCCGCACCGGCCCGAGCCGGACCTCGTACTCGATCGTCGCGCCGACTTCCGGCCACCGTCCGGATTTGGGGGTGACGTCCGAGGTGCCCACCACCCAGTCCGCGTACTCGTTGCCGTCCGCGAGAACGTCCCACACCGCCTGCGGGCTCGCCTGGACCAACCGATGCCGCACCGCCACGCGTGCCTCCCACGCCCAGTAACCGTCACTGCGAGGACGCAGCACTGAGTGCCCCGTACGGCACCGGCCAACCGGCCGACTTCCCGGATGCGCCCGGCCGCGGAAGCCCCGGCGCGGCTCGGACCGCCGGGGAGGTGAGCGGGGACGGTTTCCCGCGCCTCCTTCTGCCGGCCGGTCCGGACGCCGTACGGAAAGGCCCTGCATTGGCATGGACCTGTCGATGTGGTCCGGCTACGCTCGGAGCAACCCGATGAGAGCGCTCTCAGAACGCGGTTGTTCCACCCCCACCTAGCTGGAACGACGAAGGGCAACTCCTGTGAGACGCAGCAGACTCAGGCACCTCGGCCTGGCCGGCCTCCTTCTGTTCGGCAGCCTCACCGCGGTCGGCACCCTGCCGGCCTCGGCGGCCGACTCCCCCACCGGCGCCACGAAGGCCCCGGCAGCCTCCACCGGCCTCCTCGACGCCATGGAGCGGGACTTCGGACTCACCCGGGCCGAGGCCGAGGACCGGCTGGCGGCCGAACGCCGCGCCACCGCCCTCGAACCCACCGCACGCCGGACCGCCGGGGGCGCCTTCGGCGGATCCTGGTTCGACGCGGCGACAGGGCGGCTGACCGTCGCCCTCACCTCGGACGCGCCCGCCGCCACGGTCCGGGCGGTCGGTGCCACCGGTGCGCAGGTCCGCACCGTCGAGCACAGCGCACGGCAGCTCGACGCGGCCATGGCACGCATCGACCGCCTGGACGCGCCCGCCGGCGTCAGCAGCTGGCGCGTCGACCCGTCCGCCAACACCGTGGTCGTCGACGTGGTCGCCGGCGAGCGTTCCGACAACGATGTCCGGCGGTTCGTGGACCGGGCCCGCGAGGCCGGGCCCGTCACGGTGCGGTCGGTGCCGTCGGCTCCCCGGACCTTCGCGGCGGGCACCGTCGGCGGCGACCCGTACTACACCGGCAACGTCCGGTGCTCCATCGGCTTCTCGGTGCACGGCGGGTTCGTCACCGCCGGGCACTGCGGCGGCACGGGAGCCGGGGTCAGCGGCTGGGACCGCTCGTACATCGGCACCTTCCAGGGCTCGTCGTTCCCGGAGAACGACTACGCCTGGGTGAGCGTCGGCAGCGGCTGGTGGACGGTGCCGGTCGTGCTCGGCTGGGGAACGGTGCCGGACCAGCTCGTGCGCGGTTCGAACGAGGCACCCGTCGGAGCCTCGATCTGCCGCTCCGGCTCGACCACCCGCTGGCACTGCGGCACGGTGCTGGCCAAGAACGAGACCGTCAACTACAGCCAGGGCGCGGTGCGCCAGATGACCAAGACCAGTGTCTGCGCCGAGGGCGGGGACTCGGGCGGCTCGTTCCTCAGCGGTGACCAGGCGCAGGGCGTCACCTCGGGCGGCTGGGGGAACTGCTCCAGCGGCGGGGAGACCTGGTTCCAGCCGGTCAACGAGATCCTGAACCGCTACGGGCTGACCCTGCACACGGCCTGATCCGGACGTCGGGGAAGGCTCCGCCGAACCTCCGGCGGGGCCTTCCTCGGCAGGCCCCGACCGCCCGCCGGGTACGGGTCGGAGGCGGCCGGGCACGGGTCAGAGGTCGAGGGGCCCCGCGCCCGGCTCCGTCGTCTCGGGGCCGGACGCCGTGGTCAGCCGGCGGTAGGCGGCCCGGGCGTGGACCAGGCGGGCCAGCGCCGTGCCCACGAGGGCCGCGCCGAGCAGACAGGCCAACCACAGCGCGTCCCGCCGGCCCGTCCAGGTCAGCGTGCCGGCGGGCGGGACGGCGAAGCCGTTCAGGGAGAGCCAGCACAGCAGGGCCGTTCCGGGGGCCGCGGTGAACCGCGCCCAGATGCCCAGCAGCGCCGCCAGCAGGGAGAGCACGGCCAGCGCGAGTCCGGGACGGCCCACTCCCACGGTGCCGTTGAGGAGCGTGACGAGGACGAGGGCGCCGCTGAACGCGCCCGCCCACACCAGGGGAGCCCCGACCGGGCGGGGGACGGGTCTCACGCCGTGGCTCAGCGGCACCCACTCGATCATCCTGACGACTCCCTCCGGTCCCGGACGGCTCCGACCACGGCGTCGGACACCGGTCCTGCGGAAGGATTGTCCCACCGGGGTGCCGAGCGCCGTACCGGCCGGGGTGACAACCGGTCACGGCGGGCCGGCGCCACGACCGCGCGGGTCGCGCCGGCCGGACGCCGGTCCACGGCCCCGCGGAGACCCGGCCCCGGGTGGCAGCTCCGCGGCCTGGCGCGGGACGGGGGCGCTCCGTCCAGGAGCGCGACACCGGCCCCGCACCGACGTGCTTCCCCGTCCCGGACCTCTACCGTTCGGCCTCGGCAGGCTGCGCGGAGGAGGCGCCGGCGGAGGCCGACGCGGGCGTAGTGGAGCCGCCCTTCACCGCGTCGTCGCCGTCGCCTTCGCCGTCACCGTCGCCGGAGCGGCTTCCCGGCACCGCGGCCGTTCCCTTGGCACCGGGCAGCAGCCGCCCGGCGGCCCGCAGGGCACCGGCGAGCAGGTGCGCCCGGCCCGCGAAGACGGGCCCGAGGACGGCGAGGACGAGGACGTACCCGGCGATGAACGGGGCGAGCCGTCCGTCCAGCCCCGCCCCCGCGGCCATGGCGGCCAGGATCAGCGCGAACTCCCCGCGCGCGACCAGGGTCGTCGCGATCTCGGCGGCGGGTTCGGAACCGTAGCGGTACACCCGGGCCACGCACAGTCCGGCGACGACGTTCATGACGATGGTCAGAGCCGCGGCCGCCGCGACCGGGCCGGCGACCGACGCGAGGTCGCCGGGGTCGATGGCGAGCCCGAACGCGAAGAAGAAGATGGCCGCGAAGGCGTCCCGGAGCGGGTGCACCAGTTCCCGGATTCGCGGTCCCGAGGGGGTGCCCGCGAGGATGAGGCCGACCATGAAGGCGCCGATGGCGTCGGCGACGCCGAGGACCTCCGAGACGCCCGCGACGAGCACCGCCGCCCCGAGGAAGCTGATGACCAGCAGTTCGTTGTCCCGGGTCGCGATCAGCCGGCCCACGAGCCGCGTGCCGTAGCGGGCCGCGGCGGCGAGCACCAGCAGGAAGCCGAAGGCCTTCCCGGCCTGCACGGCCGTGTCCGCGAAACCGTGCGCACCCGCGATGACCGGCTGGAGGGCGGCCAGGTACAGCGCGAGGAAGATGTCCTCCACCACGATGACGCCCAGGATCAACCGGGTCTCGGGCCGCCCGATCCGGCCCAGGTCGATGAGGATCTTGGTGACGATCGCGGAGGAGGATATGCCGAGCACGCCGGCGAGCACCAGCGCCTCCCGCACACCCCAGCCCAGGACGAATCCGAAGCCCAGACCGGCGCCGACGTTGAGCAGCAGATAGACGCCGCCGGCGGTCAGCAGCCGTTTGCCGCCGCTCTTGAGGTCGTCGAGGTGGAACTCGAGGCCGAGGTAGAAGAGCAGCAGCACCAGTCCGAGCGCGGAGAGCATCTCGAAGTCGTGCGCGTCCTCGACCAGGACGAAGCCCGGTGTGTGGGGACCGAGCAGGATGCCGGCGAGCATGAACAGCGGAATCGTCGGAAGTCCGATCCTGCCGCCGAGGCGGGCGAGGAACGCGGCGGCCAGGAAGGCGCCGCCCATGGCGAGCAGGGTGTCAGCGTGTCCCACGGGTCACCGCCTTCGACCGTGCGGAGGGTCGGGAGGGCTTCACTTGACGGGGATGGATGCGGGTTCTCCTTCATCTGTGACGCGTCGTCTGTCGTGCGGTCGGGCGCCGTCGGCCGACCGCGGGGGCGCGACACCGTTCCCGGCCCGGGCAGCGCACCGCTCCCGGCCCGCGCGGGGCACCGTCGCGCCCGCGGCGTGCACGGGCGGCGCGCTCCGGACGCCCCGGGTCCGCCCCCGGCGGTACGCCACGACGACCACCGGCCACCGCGGTGCACGGGCGCGCACGGCGCGGCCGGCCCGGACCACGCGGCAGCACCCGCGGCCAGGCGGGACGAACCTCCCCGCGACCCTCCCGGCGCCCGAAGACCCCCCGGGGCACGGCGTCGCTCCACGGTCACACGCCATGCCGCTGCTCCGCCATCGGGGACGGCACCCATAACGCCCGGTGGCCGACACCCATCACGGCGGGCCGGGGGCGCCGCCAGGCGAGCGGGAAGAGCGGCGCGGCCCGGCCGATGAGAGGGGTGCGCCGCGGCCGACTCGGGGATCCCGGCCGCGGCACATCCCGCCGCCCCGGTGCGGGAGGACTGCGCACCCGGGCGTGGACGGCGCCTTCCCCGGGCCGGCGCGGCGACACTGCCCCAGCCGAGTGATCGTCACTGACCGAGACGGCCATCCTCGTGGCCGCCCTGGACGACGACCGGCACTCGCTGCACCATCGGGTCGAGCCCGACGGTGGGTTCGTCCATCACCGGCAGGTCGGGCCGGATCAGCAGCGCGACGGCCAGGGAGACCCGCGAGTACTGGCCGCCCGAGAGCCGGGAGACCGGCTGGTCGGCGTACGCGACGAGGTCCACCTCCTTCACGACCCGGACCACGGCGTCCTCGCGCCGCCAGCCGCGCATGCCGAGGGCGGCGGCGAAGTACCGCAGGTTCTCCAGCACCGTCAGTCCGCGTGGACGGAGGGTGCCTGGGTGACGTAGCCGACGCGGGTGCGCAGCGGCCAGGCGCCCGCCGCGTGACCGAGCACCTGGACGTGACCTGTGCTGGGCTCCTGGACGGAGCGGTCATCGCCAGGACAACGGTCCGCCGCACGTGACGTCACGCACCGGCGGTCGCATCGCTCCGGCCGGTCCACCGGTCGGGAGGGAGGGCGGTGGCGGCGCGGTTCAGGATTCGCGGCGGATCATCGCCCAGGCGATGTCGTGCAGCTGGCGGTAGGCGTCGGCGGTGGGCCGCGCCAGGGACAGGGAGCGCAGCGCGACCGTCATCTGCCGGCGCGCCTCCTCCTCGGCCGCCCGCCGTCCGCCGGCCTCCTCCACCAGACGACGCGCCAGGTCGATGTCGCCCCCCTCCAGCGGGTGCGGACCCAGGTACAGCTCACGCAGCCGTTCGGCCGCCGGGCCCGGTGCCGCGAGGGCCGCCACGACCGGCAGCGACTTCTTGCGGGCGGCCAGGTCCGCGCCGACCGGCTTGCCGCTGCGCGCGGTGCGGCCCCAGATGCCGAGGATGTCGTCCGCGCACTGGAAGGCCACGCCGAGGTGCCGGCCGAACTCCCGCAGTCCGCCGACCCGGACGGCGTCCGCGCCGGCCAGCACGCCGCCCAGCGCGCAGGCGCAGCCGATCAGGGCACCCGTCTTGCCCGCGGCCATGCTCAGGTAGTCCGCCACCGACACGTCGTAGGCCGCCTCGAAGGCGACGTCGTGGCTCTGGCCCTCCACCAGGTCCAGCAGCGCGGCCACGAGTTCCTGCACGGCCGCCCCCGCGCGCCGCGGTGCGGCCTGGGTCAGGGCGCGCAGGGCGGCGACCAGCAGGGCGTCGCCGGTGAGCACGGCCGCGGGGGTGCCGAACAGGGACCAGGCGGCGGGCCGGTGGCGGCGCAGCGCGTCGCCGTCGATGACATCGTCGTGCAGCAGGGTGAAGTCGTGCACCAGCTCGACCGCCACCGCGCCGGGCACCGCGGTCGCCGGGTCCGCACCGACGGCCGCCGCCGACAGCAGGGCGAGGGCCGGACGCACCGCCTTGCCACCGCCGGACACGGACGCGCGGGGCGCGCCGTCGGCCTCGCACCAGCCCCGGTGGTACCGGGCCACCAGGCGCTCCGCGGCGGGCAGCGACTCGACGGCCGTCCGCAGAGCGGGCGACAGCACGTCGTCGACCCACTCCAGACGCGGGAAGGCACCTGCCGGGGCCGAGTCGGTCATCTGCGACACGTACTGCTCCTCACGGGGTCAGGACTCGAAGACGGACAGCGGGACCCGGCGACGCCCGCACGGGCCGCGTCGGCCGCGCCCCCAGTCAATCGGTCGGCGTGCCGCGGGAAGCCCGCTCCGGGCACCACCCGACGAAAGATCACCGAAGCAGCCCAGCTCTATGACCATGCCCCCAGCCGACAATCGGGCCGCACCGGAAGTGGTGCGGACGTACGCCGTCCGCCCCGCCGCGGGATGCGGCGGGGCGGACGGTTGCGGACGGTCCGTCAGCACGGTGTGCTTACCATCAGCTTCTCGAAGGAAGCCATGCAATCCGGGCAGTGGCGCGCCCGTTCACCGTCGGATGCCTCGATACGTTCGCGGAGCATCTCTCCGCACAGAGTGGCCGCTGCCTGTTTGGCCATCACGTGCCACACCAACGCTCCGCCCGCCTTCTCCGGGCCCACGCACATTTCGTACATGATCGGCCTCCCAGCCTGGACGCCGCTGACACTCACCAGGAGACACCGGATCGGCCGTCACCAGTAGCGCGCGGGGGCCATTCGGGTGACGGCCGCTTCGCCCCTCCGGGGTGGTTGCACACCCGGACGGATACAAACGATCAGCCAATCGGCCCCAACCGCGTGAGGGTGTGACGTGGCGTCGACACGTGCGGCCGGGGGTGGGTTGCCCTGGTCTGATGGCGACACAGACCGAACCGACCGCTCCGGTCCCCGCGGCGAAGCGCTCCCGCAGGGGACGAGTGATCGTCTCCTGGCTGGCCACGACCGACCACAAGCGGATCGGCCATCTCTACCTCATCACGTCGTTCGCGTTCTTCCTGATCGCCGGGGTGCTGGCGATGCTGATCCGGGCCGAGTTGGCCCGGCCGGGCCTGCAGCTGCTCTCCAACGAGCAGTACAACCAGTCGTTCACGATGCACGGCACGATCATGCTGCTGCTGTTCGCCACCCCGACCTTCGCCGGCTTCGCGAACGCCGTGATGCCGTTGCAGATCGGCGCGCCCGACGTGGCCTTCCCCCGGCTGAACATGCTGGCGTACTGGCTGTTCCTCTTCGGCGGCCTGATCGTGCTCGGCGGCTTCCTCACCCCGCAGGGCGCCGCGGACTTCGGCTGGACCGCCTACACACCGCTCAGCGGTCCGCTGCGCGCCCCCTACCTCGGTGGCGATCTGTGGATCATGGGGCTGGCGCTGTCCGGGTTCGGCACCATCCTGGGGTCGGTCAACTTCATCACCACGATCATCTGCATGCGCGCGCCCGGCCTGACCATCTTCCGCATGCCGATCTTCGTCTGGAACGTGCTGCTGACCTCGGTCCTGGTCCTGCTGGCCTTTCCGGTGCTGGCGGCGGCGCTGCTGGTGCTGGAGGCGGACCGGCACTTCGGGGCCCATGTGTTCGACGCCGAGAACGGCGGGGCGATCCTGTGGCAGCACCTGTTCTGGTTCTTCGGCCATCCCGAGGTGTACATCCTCGCCCTGCCGTTCTTCGGGGTGATCACCGAGATCATCCCGGTCTTCGCCCGTAAACCGATCTTCGGCTACATGGGGCTGGTCGGCGCCACCATCGCCATCGCGGGGCTCTCGGCCACCGTCTGGGCGCACCACATGTTCGCCACCGGTGCCGTGCTGCTGCCGTTCTTCTCGTTCCTGACGTACCTCATCGCGGTGCCGACGGGGGTGAAGTTCTTCAACTGGATCGGCACGATGTGGAAGGGCTCGCTCTCCTTCGAACCGCCGATGCTGTGGGCGGCCGGGTTCCTGGTCACCTTCCTCTTCGGCGGGCTGACCGGGGTGGTCCTCGGTTCACCGCCGCTGGACTGGCACGTCACCGACACGTACTTCGTGGTGGCGCACTTCCACTACGTCCTGTTCGGCACGATCGTGTTCGCGATGTTCGGCGGTTTCAGCTTCTGGTGGCCGAAGATGACGGGCCGCATGCTGGACCACCGGCTGGAGAAGGTGCACTTCTGGACGCTCTTCACCGGCTTCCACACCACCTTCCTGGTGCAGCACTGGCTCGGCGCCGAGGGCATGCCGCGCCGGTACGCGGACTACCTGGCCGCCGACGGCTTCACGGTGCTGAACACCGTCTCCTCCGTCGGGGCCTTCCTGCTCGGTCTGTCGACGCTGCCGTTCCTGTACAACGTCTGGCGGACGGCGAGATACGGCCGGCCGGTCGGGGTCGACGACCCCTGGGGCTACGGGCGCTCCCTGGAGTGGGCCACGTCCTGTCCCCCGCCCCGCCACAACTTCCACGCCCTGCCGCGGGTGCGGTCCGAGTCGCCGGCCTTCGACCTCCACCACCCCGAGCTGGTCCAGCTGGACCAGGCGGAACGGACGGGGCAGCGCGATGTGCTGGAGCCCGGCGAGGGGCACAAGGGGGACCGCGCCTCCTGAGGTGCGCATCGGGCAGTACGCCACCCGTCAGGGTGCGACGGGCGGTCGCCGGGTCGCGATCCGCGGGGGCGAGTGACGTCCGGATGCCGCTCCCTCACCGCGGGCCACCCGCGCGGGCGCGGCGGAGCGGGTCCCCGGGGCGCGGAACGTCGTGGGGCCGTACCGGTCAGGCCGTCGCGTCGCCGGTGCGGGTCCTGACCCGCTCCTCCAGTCGGCGCAGGCTGCTGTCGAGGGCCTCGTCCACCGCGGGCCGCCCGGGGTCGTGGCCCTCGTCGAAGAAGGACAGGTGCACCGTCACCTCGCTGACCCCGCCGTCGAGTCCGGCGACCTGCAGCCAGCCGGCGTAGGCGCCCTGGTCGCGGGTGCCCCATTCCAGGCGCAGTTGCTCGGGCCGGGCGCTGAGCAGGGCGGAGGTGTCCTGCTCGGTGCGGTCCTCGTGCACGGTGACTGCGGGCGGGTCCTCCGGCTCCACGTGCAGGTCCCGGGGCAGCCAGGTGTCCAGCTGCCCGACGTTCGCGGCCTGGTCGAAGACCTGCTCCGCCCCGGCGGGCATGGTGCGGGAACGCTCGTACTCGGACATGGGTCACCACTCCTCGGCACTCGTCGTCGTACCAGGGGACGCGTGCCCCCGTCCGCCCGGGCCGAAGCGCCCCGCGAATGATCGGCTCGGCGGGCGGCGCCGGGTGTGCGGTGCCAGACTGCTGCGCAACGTGCCCCGTCGTGGCGTCACGGCGGGCGGACCGGCGAGGGGAGACGAGGTGTCCACGTCCGAGGCGAGCGACGTGCTGCTGCAGGATTTCCTCGCCGATCCCGCGCATCTGACCCTGGACCTGTCCGCCGCGGTGGCCCGCTGTGCCAAGGCCCTGGACCTGCAGCACGCGGTGGTCTACCTCGTGGACCTGCAGCAACGGCACCTCGTGCCGCAGACCGACGTGGCGTCGAGCATCCCCGTCGACGGCTCGCTCGCGGGGTGGGCCTACCGGACCCAGGCCCTGCGGGTGGAGGAGTCCGAGACCGGCGGTGTCACGGCGTGGCTGCCCCTGCTGGACGGGGCGGAGCGCCTGGGGGTACTGGCGGTGCACGCCTCGGCGCTCACGTCCGCCACCCTGGTCCGCGGCCGGGCCCTCGCCTCGCTGCTGGCCATGATGATCACCTCGAAGCGGGCCTTCGAGGACTCCTTCGTCCGGCACACCCGCACCGAGCCGATGCACCTCCCCTCCGAGATGCTCCGCGCGTTCCTGCCGCCCCGCACCATCGGCAACTCGCACGTCGTGTCGACAGCCGTCCTCGAACCCGCCTACGAGCTGGGCGGGGACGCCTTCGACCACTCGCTCACCCAGACGACCCTGCACGTCTCGGTGGTCGACGCCATGGGGCACGACCTGGCTTCCGGGCTGACCAGCGCGGTGGCGCTGGCCGCCTGCCGCAACGCCCGGCGCAACGGGGCCGACCTGCCCACGCTCGTGACCTCCGTCGACGACGCCCTGGCCCGCTGGCTCCCGGATCAATACTGCACCGCCGTCCTCGCGCAGCTGGACTTCGAGACGGGTCTGCTGCGCTGGAGCAACTGCGGTCATCCCGCGCCCCTCCTGATCAGGGACGAGCAGTTGATCACCGACGCGCTGGAACGGGACGCCGACCCCCCGATGGGGTCGCCGGCCCAGCTCTCCGCCGCTCCTCGCCGGACGCACGAGACGAGGCTCGAGCCCGGTGACCGGGTGCTGGTGTACACCGACGGGGTCACCGAGGCGCGGACCCCGGAGGAGACGCTCTTCGGACTCGAACGGTTCGCCGACTACGTCATCCGGGCCACGGCGGGCGGCGAGCTCGCACCCGAGGCGCTGCGCCGTCTGATCCACTCGATCCTCGACTCCCAGTCGGGCGGTCGGCTGCGGGACGACGCGACGATCCTGATGTTCGAATGGCGTCCGCCGGTCCGCTGACCGTCGGCGGCGCGTTCCCGGGTGGAGCGGGCGCCCCGGTGGCGCGGGGGGCGTGTCTCAGACCTGGTGGCCCCGTGCACGCAGCCAGTCGCGCACGGTCTCCTTGTCGGCAGGGGTGATCCGCACGGGTCCTTCGACGTAGGGTCCCTCGTCCTCGGTGAAGCCCGTGTCCGTGATCCTGGCGGTGACCCAGGTGGCCAGGTCCTGGGCGGCCCGCTCCGGGAGGGCGCCGCTCTCCCATCCGGCGCGGGCCTCCCGGGCCGCGGCGCGATCGTGCTGCTCGGTCTCCGCGAGCCACGCCGTGACCAGCCGTTCCACGGTGCGTCGGTCCTCGGGTCCGGTCGGCTGCTGCTTGTCGTCCATGCCGTCCGAGTGCCCCCGATCCCCCGGACGGCTCACCCCGAAACAGCGTCCCGTGTCGGGGGTACCACGCCGGGTACCCGGATTCCCAGGGGCGGACCGGCTGACCGGTCCACGGAAGGTGACCGTCCGGAAGGGGACAGCAATGACGCAGCACGCCGACGACAGCGCTCTCGACCAGCGCGCCGGCGTTTCGGAGCTCCGTCTGGCCGCGGGGGACCCCGACTTCGTCCCCCTGAACGACCCACGCCACGAGGATCTCCCGCTCGACCGCAACCAGGCGATTCTGCAAGCCGCCAAACAGGTCGGGTCGATCCTGAAGAAGAAGGAGCACCCGTTCGCGTTGGCCGGCAGCGTCGCCGTCTACGCGCACGGCGGCACCCAGAACCTCCAGCACGACGTGGACTTCTGCATCCGGCCGGACGACGCGGAGGCCGTCGCGGCGACGCTCAGGGAGGCGGGTCTGGCGGTGTACACGCCGCCCGAGGACTGGCTGCTGAAGGCGAACTGCCTGGGGCAGCAGGTCGACCTGATCTTCGAGCTGGCGCACGAGCCCGTCACGGCGGAGCTGCTGGCCCGGGCCCAGGACCTCTCGGTCGACTCCGTCCTCATGCCGGTGCTGTCGCCGACCGACCTGCTGCACGGGCTGCTGGCGGCCTTCTCCGAGCACCACTGCGACTTCGGTGCGGTGCTGCCGATCGCCCGCACCCTGCGGGAGAAGATCGACTGGGAGGAGCTGCGCCGCGAGTGCGGTGACGACCCCATGCCGGCCGCGTTCTTCTTCATCCTCGAACGGCTGGACATCATCCCTCCGGCCGGCGCCTCGGGCGGCTCCCCGGCCACCGCGGCGGCCACCGCCGCGAAGGAGGAACAGCGATGAGCGACCCCGTCGCACACCAGGGGCCCGCGGCGAGCGGCCCCGCCGGCGCGGCCGGCAACGTCGAGTACCGCGTCGCCCACCTGCACGACCGGCTCGCCGCCGAGGAACTGGGCGAGCTGGGTGTCCGCGCCGAGATCCGCGCCGGGGCCATCGCGCTCACGGGCACGGTGCCCTCCGCTCAGTGCCGCGAGACCGTATTGCGCGTCGCCCGCGAGGAACTGGCCGGCCTCACCGTGCACGCCGACCTCGTGGTGGCGGAGACGACCAGCCCCGACCATGCGGAGGAGCTGTGATGATCCGCGTCGCCGCCGTCGGAGACATCCACATGGGCCCGGACAGCCAGGGGCTGCTGCGTCCCGCCTTCGAGACCCTGCCCGAATGCGCCGACCTGCTGCTGCTCGCCGGTGACCTGACCCGGCACGGGACCCCGGAGGAGGCGCGGGTGGTGGCGCAGGAGGTACGCGACCTGCCGGTGCCGGTGGTGGCCGTCCTCGGCAACCACGACCACCACGACGAGCAGCCCGAGAAGGTCACCGCCCTGCTCCAGGACGCGGGGGTGACCGTACTGGAGGGGCAGGCGACCGTCGTCGAGTGCGCCGGGACGCGCGTGGGCATCGCCGGGGCCAAGGGGTTCGGCGGCGGTTTCGTCGGGCGCAGCGCCGGTGAGTTCGGCGAACCGGTCATGAAGGAGTTCGTCCGCACCACCCGCCGCTCGGCGGACAGTCTGCACGCCGCGCTGAAGGAGCTGGACGCCGAGGGCTGTGCCGCCCGGGTGGCGCTCACCCACTTCTCCCCCGTCGCCGACACGCTCGCCGGGGAGCCCCCGGAGATCCACCCGTTCCTCGGCAGCTATCTGCTGGCCGAGGCGATCGACACCGCCGGCGCCGACCTGGCCGTGCACGGCCACGCCCACCTGGGCACGGAGCACGGGATGACGGCGGGCGGGGTGCGGGTGCGCAACGTGGCGCAGCCGGTCATCCGCCGCGCCTTCAACGTCTACCGACTCGGGGCCGCCTGACCGCGGGCGGGGCGCGACACCGCCGGGCGGCGGTCGGACGGCCCCGCCCGGTGCGTCAGGTCGCGGCGTCCTCCCGCGTCGTCCGTCCGAGACAGGTGACGTCGGCGGGATCCAGGCCCGCCGCCTCGATCTCGTGGAAGCCCATCCGGTCGTAGAAGGCCCTGGCAGGTGTGTTGGCGGTCGCCATGACCAGGTGGACGGCGGGCACCCCGCGGGCGCGCAGCGCCCGCCAGAACGTCCGTATCAGCGCACGGCCGTGTCCACGGCCCTGCCACTCGGGGAGCAGGTCGATATGCAGGTGGGCCGGGTAGGCGGCCAGCTCGGGGACGATCATCCGCTCCGGGTCGTGCAGCAGTCCGGCCATGACCTCGTCCGGGGTGCGGGGCGGGCCGTCGGGCGCCGGGTGGCGGTGCGCCACTCGCGGCAGCCACTCGGCGCGGAACTCCTTGGCGAAACGAGGGGTGTCGGCGGTGCCGAGGATGTAGCCGACCGCTCGGCCCCCTCCGTCGTCCAGGACGAACGCCAGATCCGGGTCGAGGTGGACGTAGGGCGCGGCGAAGATGGCGGGCAGCAGTGCCGGGTCGGCGTACACCGGCCGGCTGTCCCGGCCGTTGTGCGCGGTGCGGATGCAGATGTCGTCGAGTGCCGATGCGTCGGCGGGACGGTACGGGCGTACGGCGGCGGTCGGGGTCACTGCGGCATCCTGCCCGACTGGGAGCGCTCCCACAAGGGCGCCGCGACGCCCCGCGCGTGCTCGTCGGCCCGCCGGGCTCCTCCGCGGGCGCCCCCGCGTGCCGCCGGGGCGTGCCCCTTCGGGCCGGCCGCGGTCACTGCGCCAGATGCGCCGCACCCGCACCATGACGGGAATCGGTCCTGCCGCCGCCGACCGGCCCGTGACCTGCGTGGAACCCGCCCGGCGCGGTACCCGCGGGCGTCGCCGCCGCTGCGGGCACCGAATGGCGCCGGGCGTTGCGGGCACCTGATGATCCCAGTAGGCAGCACGTTCCTGGCAGTCCATGGGTATCCCTGGAGAAAGCGAGAGAGCACCATGAGTCTTTTCCGTGTGGTCGGCCGCCCGATGCTCGCCTCGATGTTCGTGGCCGGCGGTCTGAACTCCCTGCGCAACCCCGCGCAGGTGGCGCCCGCCGCCGAGCCGATCGTCCGGCCGGTGACCGACCGCGTGTCGGCGTTGCCGGACAGCACCGAGCAGCTCGTACGGCTCAACGGCGCCGTGCAGGTGGTGGGCGGGGTCCTGCTCGGCCTCGGCCGCTGCCCGCGGCTGGCCGCACTGGCGGTCGCGGCGACGCTGGTTCCCACCACGCTGGCGGGGCACCGCTTCTGGGAGGCGGAGGACCCCTCGGAGCGCGCCCAGCAGCGCATCCACTTCCTGAAGAACGTGTCCATGCTGGGCGGGCTGCTGATCGCCGCGGACGACACGGGCAGCGCCCCCTCGCTGCTGTGGCGCGGCCGGCATGCCGCCCGGGGCCTGCGGCACGACGCGCACCTGGTGCACCGCTCGGTCAGGGCCACGGCCCGCCCCGCGGCGACAGCGGGGGGTGTCCGGGCCAAGCTGGGCGTCTAGGGCCGGGCGGCTTCCGCGCCGGAGCGGGCGGCAGGGTGCGCCGTGCGGAGAAGGAGGCGCCGACACCCGTACCCCGCCGCCCCGGACAGGCCCCCATGTCCGGGGCGGGCGGCGAGCGGGCGGCGAGCGGGCGGCGAGCGCCTTCAGGCCCGTCGCTCCCCGACGCGCTCGGTGGTCACCACCCCGGTCGGTACCGGGTCGGGGCGGTCCCGGAGGGCGGCGATGGTACGTTCCAGGCCGTCCGGCCAGGTCACCCCGGGCAGCCACCCGAAGATCTCACGGGCGAATCCGGTGACGGGCCGGGGTTGCGCGGGCCGGTCGCCCGACCCGTCGACGAACACGAGCGGCGCGTCCGTGCCGGTCAGGTCGATCACCCGGCGGGCTATCTCCACGGCCGTGGGCGCCTCGTCGCCGCCGATGTCCACGGGCCGTACCGATCGGCCGGCCGCGACGAGGAGGACGCCGTCGACCATGTCGTCCACGTAGCACAGCGGGTGCGTCCGGCTGCCGTCCCCGTCGACCGTGACCGGCCTCCCCGCGAGGGCCTGCTCCAGGAAGGCGGCGGGCGTGCCCCCGTCGTCCGTCCGCATGCCGGGCCCGTAGCCGGTGAACAGCCGGACGATCCCGGCGTTCGTGCCGTGGGCGCCCGCGTGCGCGGCGACCAGCGCCTCGGCGAAGCGGACGGCCTCGGCGCAGGCGCTGTGCGGACCGACCGGGTCGGCCCCGCTCCCGTGCCCGTCGTCGCGCGGCGCACGGCCGGGGGACGCCGGCGGCGAGGAGGCGAGCAGGAAGCGGGCGCCGTCCCGCTCGGCGACGGCCAGTGCGGCACGGGTGCCGAGGCTGCTCGCGTCGAGGATCTCCACGGGCCGGTCGGGCCAGGCGGCCGGTGACGCCGGGCCCGCCAGGTGCAGGACCAGGTCGTAGGGGCCGGTGAGCGCGTCCGCGCAGCCGGGGTCGGAGATGTCCCACTCCAGGAACCGGAAGCCGGGGCGGCCCGCCAGAGGGGCGAGCTTCTCGGCCCGGCCGGTGGAGAGGTTGTCCAGGCAGTCCACCTCGACACCCGCGTCGAGCAGGCGGGTGCACAGGTGGGAGCCGAGGAAGCCCGCGCCGCCGGCCACCAGGGCACGGTCCCAGGACGACCGGGCCTGCGACCACGGACCGAACGTCGCCGTCGGCATCATGGGGACGACCTTCCTTCCGCCGCGAAGCGCTGACGAGCGGGCCCCGGGTGCCCTGGCGGGTCGCGTTCATGCTCCGGCGTCCGCCGCGTCCCCTGCGCCGGCCGAGCGGACGGAGCCCTGTGGTGACCGTCACGCCCCCAGGTCTTGACCCGGGACGCGCGGAGGCCTGTGATCAAGCACACTCGGCAGGTCAAGGGGCCTGCGCGGCAGGGGAATTGGGCCGTGCGGGGTGAGCCCCCGAGCGGACGGCGGCGAGGACTGGCCGGTCCCTTCTGCCACGATGGTCGGCGCCGTCGTCCGGCTCGGTGGAGTGGCCGCGCAGCGCAGCCGGTCTTCTCGCTCCCCCTCCCCCTTCCCTTCCGGGTCCCCCGACCCGTCTTCGAGTGGCGCACTGTGTCTTCTTCCCCTGTCTCCGCCGTCTCCGCCCCGCCTGCCTCCGCACCGGCGTCGCGTTCGCCGTGGCGGTCCCTGCGGTACCGCAGCATGCGCTGGTGGTCGGTCGCGAACTTCGTCTCGAACGCCGGCACCTGGATGCAGCTCACGGTGCAGAACCTGCTGGTCCTGCAGATCACCGGGTCCGCCGCGGCGACGGGTCTGTCGATGTCCGTCCAGGCCGCGCCCGCGCTGTTGATCAGTGTGTTCGGCGGCGCCGCCGTCGACCGCTGGCCGCGGAAGCTGACCGCCGCCGTCAGCCAGGCCCTGCTCGGCGCGGTCGCCTTCGCGACGGCGCTCCTGGTGGCGCTGGACCGGCTCGACGTGACGACCCTGATGGCGCTGGCCGCCGTCACCGGTGTCATCGCCACCGTCGACGGCCCGGCGTGTTCGCTGCTGGGCAACGACCTGGTCCCGCCGGAGGACGTGCCCTCGGCGATCGGTGTGGGCGCGCTGGTGCACCAGGCGGGCCGGCTCACCGGTGCCGCGCTGGCCGGAGTGGCGGTCGGCTTCCTCGGGACGGCCGCCGCCTACGCGGCCAACGGGCTCTCGTTCCTCTTCGTGGCCTCGGTAGTCCCCTTCCTGCGTCCGGCGCGCGGGGCGGCGGGGCACACCGGCAAGGCCGCGCGCCGCGAGCGGGCGGACAGCCTGTCCGTGCGGGAGGGGCTGGCCTTCTTCGCGCGCCGTCCGCGGCTGCTGGCGCTGGCCGGCGTCACCGGGATCAGCGCCGTCTTCGGGCGCAACTACCAGCTCACGCTGGCGGTGCTGGTGACCGGGCCGCTCGCGGGCGGCGCCGGGTCGTTCGGCACGGTGTCGACCGTGCTGGCGGCCGGCGGCATCGTCGGCGCCGTCCTGGGCGCCCGGCTGCGCCGGCCCTCCGTGCGGGTCGTGGGCGCGCTGGCGGCGGCGGGCGGTCTGCTGCAGGTGGTGGCCGGTCTCTCACCGTCGCTGGCCGTGCTGCTGGTGATGGTGTTGCCGATGGCCGTGGTGGAGTCCGTCTCCGACACCGCGGGCACCTCGGTGCTGCAGACCGACCCGCCCGCGCACCTGCGGGGCCGGGTGCTCGGCGTGTGGGGCAGCATCGGCACGGTGTGGGGCCTCGGCGGCCCGCCGGCGCTCGGCCTGCTGATGGAGCTGGCCGGCGCCCGCGGTGCCCTGGTCGCGGGCGGGCTGATCATCGCTGCGTCCATCACCGCGGGTCACCTCCTGCACGGCCGCCGCTCCAAGGAGCCGGTGGCGTTGCGGGCCGCCGGGGACACGGGCACACCCGCCCGGGTGGCGCTCGGGACGGCAGCCTGAGCGGGAGGCCCGCGGCCGTGCCGGCCGGCGGCCACGGCACGGTACGACGGTCCGTGGGCTCGCGGCCCGCGACCCGGCTCCGGCCGACGGCGTCGCCCCGGTCACATCCCGCCGGACACATCCCGGCCCGACCCCGTCCGTACGGCCCCGGACGGCGGTGCCGGTGCACATGAGTCCCGTCCTTACCCTGGCGTGCGACCCTGGGCAGCCTTTGCCGGTCACCGGGGGTCCGCCCGGTTCACGTATGGGGAGAAGAAGTCCTGAGTACCGCCGTCCTCGCCGAGGCCGTCCCCGTCGTCCTGCTGCTGGGCGTGCTGGCCTTCGCCGTGCTGCGTCCCCGGGGGCTGCCGGAGGCGGTGGCCGCCGTGCCCGCCGCCGCGCTGGCCGTGGCCCTCGGCATCGTCACCCCGCACCAGGCGTGGGAGCAGACACGTACGCTCCTGCCGGTCGTCGCCTTCCTCGCCCTGGTGCTGGTGCTGGCGCACCTGTGCGCCAGGGAGGGACTGTTCGAGGCCGTCGGGGCGGCCGTGGCACGCCGCTGCGGCGGGAGCCCGTCGCGGCTGCTGGCCGGGGTGTTCGCGATGGCCTGCGCGGTCACGGCGGTGCTCAGTCTGGACGCCACCGTCGTCCTGCTCACCCCGGTGGTCCTGGCCACCGCGTCCCGGGCCGGCGCCCGGGCCCGCCCGCACGTGTACGCCACGGCGCACCTGGCGAACTCCGCCTCGCTCCTCCTGCCGGTCTCCAACCTGACCAACCTGCTGGCGTTCACGGCCAGCGGCCTGTCCTTCACCAGGTTCGCCGCGCTCATGACCTTGCCGTGGCTCGCCGCGATCGCTGTCGAGTACGTGGTGTTCCGCCGGTTCTTCCGCGCGGACCTGAACGAGCCCGGGCCCATGGGCCCCCCGCCCGGGCTGGAGTCCCCGTCCGATCCCCCGCCGGCGCCGGCCGTGCCCCGGTTCACCGTCGTCGTCGTGGCGCTGACCCTGGCCGGGTTCGCCGTGTCCTCGCCGGTGGGCCTGGACCCCGCGTGGGCGGCGCTCGGCGGTGTGCTGGCGCTCGGCGGGCGGGCGCTGGCCCGGCGTCATGTCGGGCCCCGGGAGCTGGTGGGCGCCGCGTCCCCGCTGTTCTGCCTGTTCGTGCTGGCGCTGGGGGTCGTCGTGCAGGCCGTGATGGCGGGCACCCCGGCCACCGGGCTCGGACGGCTGCTGCCGCACGGCGACTCGCTGACGGCGTTGCTGGGGGTGGCGGCGGTGGCCGCGGTGCTGGCCAACGTCGTCAACAACCTGCCGGCCGTCCTGGCCCTGCTTCCGCTGGCCGCGCCCGCCGGGCCGGGCCAGGTCCTCGCCGTGCTGATCGGCGTGAACCTGGGGCCGAACCTGACCTACGTCGGCTCCCTCGCGACCCTGCTCTGGCGGCGGATCCTGCACGGGTACGGAGTCGAGGCCGACCTGGGCCGGTTCACCCGGCTCGGCCTGCTCACCGTGCCCGCCACGGTCGCCGCCTCCACCGTGGCCCTGTGGGCGGCGCTCCAGGTCGTCGGCGCCTGACACCAGGACGCCCGTCGGCGCGGCCCGCCTCTCCCGTCGGCCCCGGGGCGCACCACTCGCCGGGCCGTGCGGCGCACCGGCCACCGGGCCGGCACCGGATCGCCCACCGGGCGGGTGCCAGGCCGGTCACTGGGTCGCCACGACGAGGCACCGGCGCAGTTCCTCGGCCGCCTCGGGGGCTCCGGTGACCGTCACACCGCCGTCCCCGTCGCCTTCCCGGTTCCACAGCCGGCGCAGCAGTGCCTCCGGGGAGCCGCTCAGCGTCACGTCCGCCGCGCCGTCACCGGCCCCGTCCGTCACGGAGAACTCGCCGGGGCCCGTCCGCACCCGCCACGCCGCGTCCCCGGCACGCAGCAGGATGGTGCGCCCCGGTGAGCCGTCCAGGACGTCGGCGAAGTACTCGCCCCATGCGGCGACGGAGAAGGCGGCGAAGATCCTGAGCAGTTCGTCGATGCCGTCCACGGCGAGGTCGGCCGGGACGGGCGCGACGGGCTGCCCGGTGGCCAGCTCGGCGTCGATCCGGTGGACGACGGTCTCCTGGGCCATCCGCCGGATCCAGAAGCCGACGCTCTGGTCGGGGCCGTACCAGGTGGCGGCCGGGTCCCCGGGAGCGCGGGTGGCGAACTCGGCGCGCAGGGCGGTGTACCCCCGGTCGAGCAGCGCGGTGGGTTCCTCCTCGGCGAACTCCGGCGGCGGCCAGGGCTCGGGCTCGACCCCCTCGCGCATGGCGACGGTCTTGTGCAGGTAGACCTCGCCCACGTGACGGGTCAGATCGGCCACCGTCCAGCCGGGGCAGGTGGGCACCGCGGCGTCGGCGTCGTCCTCGACGACGGCCCGCAGCCGGTCGTGGTCGACGGCGAGGCAGTCGAGGTAGCGGGTGAACTCCATGGTGCAGAGCCAAGCACAGGCTCAGGGCCGGGGCGCGGTGTTTTCCGCCCCGGTGTGCGGGCGGGGGCTCACCAGGTCCCGGTGGGGATCGCGGGCCGGCGGACGGCTTCGACGGCGTCCCGCAGATGCAGGGCGACGGTGATCAGCGCGCGCAGGGCGGAGGGGCGCAGGCTCTGGGCGCTCTCGGCGGCCAGCACCAGCAGGCAGCCCGCGGCCTGCTCCACGACCGGTACGGAGAACGCGAAGTCGTCACCGTCGGCCCCGCGGAACGCGCGCCAGGGGGTCGCGGCTCCGTCGATGGCCTTCTGGACGGCGTGCTCGAGGTGCTGTGCGGCCTGTTCGCACACGGGGGCCGGCAGGATGATGGTGCGATGGAACGCTGAACTGGTCATAGTCCCACTGCTCCCCCGCGTCCGGGGCGTCCAACGGCACACCGGGCGTCTTTCACCGGGTCGGCGGCAGTCCAGGCCCTAGCCTGGTGACCGTGTGTGCCAAGACGACGCCCTCGGCGGCCGCGGCCGGGTTCACCGGTCGGACGGTGACCGGTGAACGCCGGTGGTCCGCCTCCCTCACCGAGGTCTTCCTCGACGACGGACGCACGGTGATGGTCAAGCGCGGCCACGGCGCGGGGGCGGCACGGGCCGAGTCCGCCGGGCTGCGCTGGCTGGCCGACGCCGGCGCCGTGCGGATTCCGGCAGTGGTCGGCGCGGACGGGCGCTGGCTGGTCACCGATCGCGTGCCCGAGGGCCGGGCGAGTGCCCGGGCGGCCGTCCGGTTCGGCCGGGACCTGGCAGCGCTGCACGCGGCCGGAGCGCCCGCGTTCGGTGCCGCGCCGCCGGGCGGACCCGAGGAGGCGTTCATCGGTCGGGCACCGATGCGCAACGTCGCCGGGAGCGACTGGCCGCGCTGGTACGCGGAGCACCGGGTGCTGCCGTACCTGCGCCGCGCCGTCGACGCCGGCACCGTCCGGCCGGGCGAGGCGGCCGAGGTCGAGCGGGTCTGCGCGCGGCTGCCCGAGCTGGCGGGGCCGGCGGAGCCGCCCGCCCGGCTGCACGGCGACCTGTGGAACGGCAATGTGCTGTGGGGCGCCGACGGCCACGTCCGCCTGATCGACCCGGCCGCGCACGGCGGCCACCGGGAGACCGACCTGGCGATGCTCGGCCTCTTCGGCTGCCCCCACCTGGACCGGGTCGTGGCCGGCTACCAGGAGGTCGCGCCGCTCGCCGACGGCTGGGCGGCCCGCGTCGGCGTGCACCGGCTCTTCCCGCTGCTGGTGCACGCCGTGCTCTTCGGGCGCGGCTACGCCGAGCAGGCCCTCGCGGCGGCCCGGGCGGCGGGCCCCCCCGGGCCGCTGAGCGTCAGCGCGTCACGACGTGCCGCTCGTTGGGCACGCAGTGGGTCATCTTCAGGCCCTCGACGTCCCGCGGCGGGTTCTTGCCGAGGTTGGCGAGCCGCTCGCGGTCCTCGTCGGTGAGGTCCTGGCTGGCCAGCGGCTCCAGGTGCCGGACATCCTGCGGGCTGATGCCGATGCCCTCGCCCACCCGCAGTCCGAGGTCGTTCTCCACCAGCAGGAAGTGCCACACCATGCGCTCCTGCACCGGCCGGTCGCACTGGGAGAGCAGGTCGACGAAGTTCGCCACCAGGTCGTCGCGCTCCCACTCCTCCAGCAGCAGATAGCGCTGCCCGGCCTGCACGTAGTCGTTGGTGCGCGGGATCCGCTTGCGGGTGAGCCGACCCTGGATCTCGGGTCCCTGCTCGTCGTGCGTCGGGTACTCGCCCTCGCGCAGGCCGCCGGTGATCGACGGCTCGTAGTTGACGATCGGGTTCTCCCCGCCGCCGTCCTGGTGGTAGGCCATCTGGCCGTCGCGCTGGTTGGTGCGCACGTGGGCGTTCTTGGCCTGGTTGACGGGCAGCTGGAGGTAGTTCGGGCCCACCCGGTAGCGCTGGGTGTCGCTGTAGGAGAAGGTGCGGCCGACGAGCATCTTGTCGTCGGAGAAGTCCAGCCCGTCGACGAGGACGCCGGTGCCGAAGGAGATCTGCTCGTTCTCCGCGAAGTAGTTCTCCGGCATCCGGTCGAGGACCATGCGGCCGACCGGCTTCGCCGGGAACTCGTTCTCCGGCCAGGTCTTGGTGTCGTCGAGCGGGTCGAAGTCCAGTTCCGGGTGGTCGTGGTCGTCCATCATCTGGACGAGCAGCTCCCACTCGGGATGGTCGCCGCGCGTCACGGCGTCGTAGAGGTCCTTGGTGGCGTGGCCGAGGTTCTGCGCCTGGATGTTGGCGGCGTCCTCCTCGGTCATGCTGCGGACGCCCTGCTTGGGCATCCAGTGGTACTTGACCAGCTTGGTCTCGCCCGCCGCGTTGACCCACTTGTAGGTGTTGACGCCGAAGCCCTGCTGGTGGCGGTAGTCCGCCGGGATGCCGCGCGGGCTGAACAGATTGATCAGCATGTGCATGCACTCCGGCGTCTGCGACATGAAGTCGAAGATGCGCCGGGGCTGCTGCTCGAAGGTCACCGGGTCCGGCTTGAGGGCGTGGATGACGTCCGGGAACTTGATCGCGTCACGGATGAAGAAGACAGCCAGGTTGTTGCCGACGAGGTCCCAGTTGCCGTCCTCCGTGTAGAACTTCACCGCGAAGCCGCGGGGGTCGCGTGCCGTCTCGGCGGAGTCGCGGCCGCCGATGACGGTGGAGAACCGGACGGCCAGGTCGGTGCGCTTGCCCCGCTCCTGGAACAGCTTGGCCCGGGTGTAGCGGTCGATCGGTTCGTCGCCCCAGGAGCCGTACGCCTCGAAGTAGCCGTACGCGGTGACCCCGCGGGCGTGCACGACGCGCTCGGGGATGCGCTCGCGGTCGAAGTGGCTGATCTTCTCCAGGAACTGGTAGTTCTCCAGCGTGGCGGGGCCGCGGGCGCCGACCGTGCGCTGGTTCTGGTTGTCGTAGACGGGGTGCCCCTGGCGGTTGGTGAGCACCTTGCGGTCGTCGCCCGGGGCAGGCCCCTGGCTCGATACGTCCGTCATGTTCGTGGGCTCCTTCGACTCGTGGCCGCCCTCGGACGCGGCCCTGAGCTGCGAGGCGGCCGTCGGCCGCGCACGTCATCACTCCGGGTACCCCGCCACGCAAGGTCCGACACCTACCGATTTGTACTGTTTCCCTACCACACACCGGGGCCCTGGGCACCCGCCAGAGGGGTCCAGGGGCCGCACGGACCGGGCGGGTACCCGGGGCGCCACGGGGCACACGGCACTTCCGGGCCGGGACCGCAACCCGTGGCCGGAACGGCGCCGTTCGGCGCTCCCGGCTCCGGAGCGGCCTCGCGAGCGAGGCGGCGCCCCAGGAACCACGCGTCCCCTTCAATCTCATGTCCCATTGAGTCTCGTGTCCCACTGAGCCTCATGTCCCGTTGGGACATTTTCGGGTGTACGCTCGGGGGTATGACGGCGACGAAGCCTCCCCCCGCCCCCGAGGACCGGCGGCAGCGCAAAGCGCGGCGGACCCGCGACGCGCTGGCCACCGCCGCCTGCGACCTGATCCTCGATCGCGGATGCGCGGCGACCACCGTGGAGGCCATCGCCGAGCGCGCCGACGTCACCCGGCGCACGTTCAGCCGGCACTTCGCCGGCAAGGAGGACGCCGCCCTCGACTTCGTCCGCCGGGACGGCGACCGCATCAACGCGCTGCTGCGGTCCCGGCCCGCCGACGAGCCGCCCCTCCTCGCCTACCGCCGGGCCGTGCGCGACTGGCTGGCCGACCGGGAGGACCCGGCCTGGCACGTGCGTCCGCGCATGCGCCGGCTGGTGGCCCTGGCCGACAGCGAGCCCGACCTGTTCGCCGCCTACCAGCGCATCCGGGTCGACGCCCAGGAGGAGTCGATCCGCATCGTCGCCCGTCGGCTCGGCACCGACGAGACCCGGGACGTCCGTCCCGCGGCCGTCGTCGACGCCGCCGCCGGGGTCCTGATCGCCGCCCTGCGCCTGTGGGCGCGCGGCGACGACCGGGACTCGGGAGCCGCAGACCTCGCCGCCCTCGTGGAGCGGGCCTACGACGCCCTGACCTCGGAGGCCGCGGCCGCGGCCCCCGACAGCACCACCGAAGAGCGAGAAGCACCATGAGCACCACCGACACCGCCCCCGCCGTCGTCCACACCGCCGAGTTCGCGGGCCGCACCGCCCTCGTCACCGGGGCCGCCTCCGGCATCGGCCTGGCCACCGCCCGCCGCCTCGGCGCCGGCGGCGCGAAGGTCGTCGTCGCCGACTTCGACACCGAGGGCGCCGAGAAGGCCACCGCCGAACTGAGGGCGCGGGGCGTCGAAGCCGCCGCCGTCGAGCTGGACGTGACCCGCCCGGAGTCCGTCGAGGCGGCCGTGCGTGTCACCGTCGACACCTTCGGCCGCCTGGACCTCGCCGTGAACAACGCGGGCATCGGCGGCCCGAGCGCCCCGACCGGCGCGTACGACGTGGACGCCTACCACCGCGTCGTGCGCACCAACCTCGACGGCGTCTTCTACTCGATGCGCTACGAACTGCCCGCCATCGAAGCGGCCGGCCGGGGCGGCGCCATCGTCAACGTCGCCTCCATCCTCGGCTCGGTCGGCTTCGCCGGTTCCCCCGCCTACGTCGCCGCCAAGCACGGCGTGGTCGGGCTGACCAAGGCCGCCGCCGCCGAGTACGCCGCCCAGGGCATCCGCGTCAACGCGGTCGGCCCCGGCTTCATCGACACCCCGCTGCTCAAGGAGATGGACAAGGCCGCCCACGACGGGCTGGTCGCCCTGCACCCGGCCGGCCGCCTCGGGCGCTCCGAGGAGGTCGCCGAGCTGATCGCCTTCCTGCTGTCGGACCGGGCGTCCTTCGTGGCCGGCAGCTACCACCTGGTCGACGGCGCCTACACCGCCGTCTGACACCGCCCGCTCACCAGGGGGACCACCGACCGGGGGGGGAGAACGAAGGAGTTCACCATGAAGGCACTGCAATACCGCACCATCGGCGCCCCGCCCGAGGTGGTGACGGTCCCCGACCCGGAGCCCGGACCCGGCCAGGTGCTGCTGAAGGTCACCGCCGCCGGCGTGTGCCACTCCGACATCGCGGTGATGAGCTGGCCCGCGGAGGGCTTCCCGTACGAGCTGCCGCTGACCCTCGGCCACGAGGGCGTCGGCACGGTCGCCGCGCTCGGCGCCGGTGTCACCGGCCTGCGCGAGGGCGACGCGGTCGCCGTGTACGGGCCCTGGGGCTGCGGCACCTGCGCCAAGTGCGCGGAGGGCAAGGAGAACTACTGCCTGCGCGCCGACGAGCTGGGCATCCGCCCGCCCGGACTCGGCCGGCCCGGTTCGATGGCCGAGTACCTGCTCGTCGACGACCCGCGGCACCTGGTCCCGCTGGACGGGCTCGACCCGGTGGCGGCGGTGCCCCTGACGGACGCCGGGCTGACGCCGTACCACGCCATCAAGCGGTCGCTGCCCAAGCTGGTCCCCGGGTCGACCGCGGTGGTCATCGGCACCGGCGGCCTCGGCCACGTCGCCATCCAGTTGCTGCGCGCCCTGACGTCCGCCCGGGTCGTCGCCCTCGACGTCAGCGAGGACAAGCTGCGCCTCGCCCGCGAGGTGGGCGCGCACGAGGCGGTGCTGTCGGACGCCAAGGCGGCGGAGGCGGTGCGCGAGCTCACCGGCGGCCTCGGCGCCGAGGCCGTGTTCGACTTCGTGGGTGTGGCGCCGACGGTGCAGACCGCGGGCGCCGTCGCGGCCGTCGAGGCCGATGTCACGCTGGTCGGCATCGGTGGCGGGTCGCTCCCCGTCGGGTTCGGGCTGCTGCCGTTCGAGGTGTCGGTCAGCGCCCCCTACTGGGGCAGCCGGAGCGAACTCATCGAGGTGCTCGGCCTGGCTCGCTCGGGCGCCGTGTCGGTGCACACGGAGACCTACTCCCTGGACGACGCCCCGCTCGCCTACGAGCGGCTGCACGAGGGGAAGGTCAACGGCCGCGCGGTGATCCTGCCGCACGGCTGACCGTTCCGGCCGGCGGGACGCCCGGCGCGGCCGGCACGGCGACTCCTCCTCGGGGAGCCGGCCGCCGTGCTCGCCGCCGGGCTGCGCGCCGCACGACGTGCGGGCCCGCGGGGGCGCGACCGGTCCCCCGTTCCGGTCGTGCCCCCGCGGCCCGTCGAACCTATGTGGACGGCTCCGCCGTTGTGAATCGCGTCGATGCCCGCTGCCGGGCCATCCGGACTCACCCGTGCACAGGTGCGTCCGGATGGTCCGGTTTCGTCCCGTGCAGAAGGGGCTGTTCGAGGTCCCCCGCCGCGAGGTGGGCGAGCACCACCTCGTACAGGTCGCTGCCGGCGGCGAGCAGCCGGCGCTCCAGGACGGGCTCGGCGCTGCGGACGTGCTCGCGCACGGTCTGGGGATGCACGCCCAGCGTCTGCGCGGCCCGTTCGGCGTTCGCGCCGACGGCGAGCCAGGTGCGCAGGGTGCGCCGCAGCCTGCGGGTGTCCGGCTCCAGACGGCCGAGCAGGTCGCCGGCCCAGCCGCGCAGCGCCGGTCCGGCCAGCAGGTCGGTGAGGCGGGCGGGGGCGGGGCTCGCGGCACCGCCGTCGGTGAGGTCCTGGTCCAGTCCCACCTGGGCGTTGAGGGCGAGGTGGACGGTGGCGCGGGCGCTCAGGTCGGTGAAGTCGGTGTCCAGCAGTGCCTCGACCCGCTCCATGCGGGCGCGGACGGTGTTGCGGCTGACACCGAGGATCTTCGCCGCGGCGACCGCGGTGAACTCCAGGCCCAGGCGGGTGGTGGCGAGCAGTTCGGCGCGGGTGTGGTGCGGCAGGGCGTCGAGCGGGCGCAGCACCTGGGCGGTCCAGCCGCGCAGCTCCGCCGGGTCCATCAGGCGCTCGGGGTGGGTCCGCTCGGCGTAGACCGCCGCCTTCCCCGGGCGGAACCGGGCGACGGCGAGGGCGCTCACGGCCTGCCCGTAGGCGGTGGCGGTGCGGACGAGGCTCTGCCGTGCGCTGCCGCCGAGGAAGACGCCGGGGGTGCGGCCGACGAGCGAGCGCAGCTGCCGGCCGGCCGCTTCGCGGGGCGCGAGCACGATGACGTGGCCGTCCATGGCCGGGCACCGTACGACCAGCGCCCGGTCCTCCGTCGCCGACAGGCACTCCTCGGCGAGCCGGTCGCGTTCCTCGGGGCGGCTCTCCACGACGTACACGCACGCCGTGTCGGTGTCGAGCAGACCCGGCCACAGCCCGGCGGCCACCCGCCGGGCGGAGACGGTGTCCTCGACCATCAGCAGTTGCAGGATGGCCAGGCGGAGGTCGGCGGTCGCCCGCCGCAGCCGGTGTCCGGCCGCGGCCGACTCGTGGCCCGCCAGCAGCAGCTCCACCACCTGGGCGGTGTGCGTGACGATGTCGGCGGCCCGCCGGTCGAACGGCCTCTCGCGGGCGACGGCGAGGACGGCGGCCGGTGCCGGGTGGACCCGCTCCACGCGGACGAGCCGCAGATGCCGGCCCCGGTCCTCCAGGGCGGCGGAGGCGATCCGGCCCGACGCGATGCCGACGAGCAGATCCTCGTCCAGCGGAGCCCGGGTACCGGCCAGCAGGCGGCCGGTGCCGTCCTGCAGCGACACCGTGGCGTGCGCGGCACCGGCGAGCCAGGCCACGACCTTGCGGACGTCGCGTCCGGCCGGCCGCAGGTGGTCCAACAGCTCCGCCGCCCACTCCACCTGCTCACCGGCCCCGGCATCCCGCTGCCGTGTCCCGTCCTCGCGGCCCGCCACCGGCCTGCTCCTCGCCCTCGGCTCGTTCCCGGCCCAGACCGGGGACGTTACCGCATGGCTCCCCGGCGCTCGCCTCGCCGGCGGGAGCCGCCGACCGGGCCGGTGCCGCAGACCGGGCGCTGTCGGGCGGGGCGCCCCGGCGGGCATAAGCTCGGTGAATGGCGAAGTACTTCGACGTGCACCCCGAGAACCCCCAGCCGCGCAGCATCGCCCAGGTCGCCGACAGCGTCCGCTCCGATGCGCTGATCGCGTACCCGACGGACTCCTGCTACGCCCTGGGCTGCCGACTGGGCAGCCGCGACGGCATCGACCGCATCCGCTCGATCCGGCAACTGGACAGCCGGCACCACTTCACCCTGGTGTGCCAGGACTTCGCGCAGCTCGGCCGGTTCGTACAGATCGACAACGACGTGTTCCGCGCGATCAAGGCCTCCACCCCCGGCAGCTACACCTTCATCCTCCCGGCGACGAGGGAGGTGCCGCGCATGCTCCAGCATCCGAAGAAGAAGACCGTGGGCGTGCGCATCCCCGACCACGTCGTCACCCAGGCCCTCCTCACCGAGCTGGGCGAGCCGCTGCTGTCGAGCACCCTGCTGCTGCCCGGCGAGGAGGAGCCGATGACCCAGGGCTGGGAGATCAAGGACCGGCTCGACCACGTGGTGGACGCGGTGATCGACTCCGGTGACTGCGGCACGGAGCCGACCACGGTCGTGGACTTCTCCGGCGGCGAGGCGGAGATCGTGCGGCGGGGCGCGGGCGACACGACCCGCTTCGAGTAGCGGGCCGTCGCACGGAGTTGGCGGCCGGGTCCCGTCATGGTCCCGCGCACGGGGCGTTGTTACCGTGCCCGGGTGTCCAACTCCTCACGTGATACCGCCGAAGGCGCCGGCTGGGGCTCCACCGAGCGCGGCTCCTACCGAGAGCTGATGCCGCAGCGCACCGAGAAGCTGTCCTGGCTCAGTCCCCGAACCCTGTGGGCCGCCCGCAACGGCGTACTGGCCTCCTGGTTCGGGGACCCGACGGGCCGCACCCGCGCCCGCTGGACGGCACAGCGGACGGCGTCCGGCGCCCCGGCCGACCGGGTCATCCGGCGTGCCGACCCGGACCGGTTCTCGTTCCTGGTCGTCGGCGACACCGGAGAGGGCGACGATCCCCAGTACGCCGTCGTCCCGGGCTTGCTGAAGGCCGGTCAGGACACGAGCTTCGCCGTCGTCGCCAGCGATGTCATCTACCCCGTGGGCAGCGCCGACGACTACGGCCCGAAGTTCTTCCGCCCGTACCGCGACTACCAGGCGCCGATCTACGCGATACCGGGGAACCACGACTGGTACGAGGACCTCGGCGCGTTCATGCGCGTGTTCTGCGACGACGCCCGGCCCCTGCCGCCGGAGCCGGCTCCGCGCCCCCTCACCCGGGCCTGGCTGCGGAACCTGCTGTGGCACCGGCCCCGTCCGGAGGACGGCCGACACCTGGAGGAGGCGCGCGCGATGCGCTCCGCGCCCGTCCAGCAGGCCACCCAGCCGGGACCGTACTGGGCCATCGACGCCGGCCCGGTGCGGATCGTCGGCATCGACACGGGGCTGCTGGGCACGGTGGACGCCGAGCAGGGCGCGTGGCTGCGCGAGGTGTCCCGGGCGCCCGGGCCGAAGATCCTCATCACCGGCTCGCCCCTGTACGTGGACGGTGAGCACCATCCGTGCCCCGTCGAGGGCGGCGGTACGGTCGACGACATCGTCCGCGACCCCGCCCACCACTACGTCGCCGCGATAGGCGGTGACATCCACAACTACCAGCGCTACCCGGTCGACGTGGGCGGCCGCACCATCCAGTACGTCGTCGCGGGCGGTGGCGGGGCGTTCATGCACGCCACCCACACGATCCCCCGGGTGTCGGTGGCCGGGGTCACCGAGGAGGACTTCCGCTGCTATCCGCTGCGGGGCGACTCCCTCGCCTTCTACAGCCGGCTGTACGGCCGGCGGCTGCGGCTGCGGCGCTTCTTCACCCTGACGGAGGCCGAGGCGACGGCCGTGATCACCGAACGCCTCGGCATCCGCCCGGCGCGCGCCCCGCGGACCGACGCGCGGGTCACCCGGCGCACCCGGCTGGTCGCCGGCCTGCTGGGCACCGGACGGCGGCCCGACCGCGAGAAGCGGTTCCGGCTGCCGGTGCGCAAGATCTACACGCAGCTCTTCTCACCGAGCTCGGCGACGTACAGCCCGCCCTTCTTCAAGTGCTTCCTGCGGTTGGACGTCACCCCGGAGGCGGTGCGGCTGCGGTGCCACGCCGCCACCGGCAACCGGGCTCAGGAGCTGGACCCCCCGGTCGAGGACGAGGTGACGATCCCCCTCGTCTGAGGGTGCTCGCGGCGCACCGGTGGCCGGGCTCACCATCGTCCCGGTGCGCTGCCGACGACCGCCTCCGAGCGGGTGCCGTCCACCCCGGCCGGCACGTCACCGGCGAGCATCACCCGGTGCATGGTCCGCGGGTGGCCGAGGTGGGCGTTGTCGCTCGGGGCGAGGTGGATGGTGGCCCTGTTGTCCCAGAAGGCGACGCTGCCCGGCCGCCAGCGGAAGCGGACCGTGTACTCGGGCCGGGTGGCCTGCTCCAGGAGCAGTTCCAGGACCGCCGCGCTCTCCGGGCGGGAGAGCCCGGCGATCTGCTCCACGTAGTAGCCGTTCACGAACAGCACCCGCTCCCCCGTCTCCGGGTGGACGCGGACCAGCGGGTGCACGGACGCGGTCTGATGGTCCAGCAGGTGCCGGACGTAGGCGTCGTCGCCCGGCCTCGGCTGGTAGCCGACGCCCAGGCGGTGTTCGGCGCGCAGTCCGTCCACGAAGGCGCGCATCGGGGCGGACAGCCCGGCGTAGGCGGCGGCGAGGTTCGACCAGGTGGTGTCGCCGCCGTACGGCGGGACCGTCTCGGCGCGCAGGATCGTGGCGGCCGGCGGGTCGACGCGGGCGCCGTGGTCGCAGTGCCAGCCGCGCAGCAGCGTGTGGCGCCTGCGCCGCAGCCACTCGTCGTGCTCCATCCCGAACCGGCCGCCCAGCTCCAGGCGGTCGGCGGTCGTCTCGATCTCCGGGAAACCGGCCGGTGACGCCTTGCCGCGCCTGAGCAGGACGACCGGATCGCCGAAGAGACGCGCGAACGCCACGTGTCCGGCGTGGTCGAGGCGCTGGTCGCGGAAGAACACCACCTTCCAGCGCAGCAGCGCCGCCCGGACCGCCTCGACCTGCGCCGCGTCGAGACCGCGGGCCAGGTCGAGACCGTGGATCTCGGCGCCGATGTGTCCGGCGGCCGGCTCCACCTCGATCCCCGCCGCCCGCGCCGCCCTGCTCTCGGCCGTACGTTCCGCCGTTGTCCTGTCGGTCGTCATGCGCACTCCGTTGGTCGGTCGGTCGTCCCGCGGGTCCCCCGTTCGGGCTCCGGCAGAGATCGTGGCAGAGCGGGGCCCGGATCCTCTCCCCCGCCGCCCGGTTGATCATCGGTCGTCCCGTGGGCGACGCTGGACGGGCGGCACCCCGCCGCACACGGTCGAGGAAAGGTCCCACGGTGATCAGCATCCCGGCACACACGCTCAACGACGGCACCGCGCTCCCCGCCCTGGGGCTGGGCACCTGGCCGATGACGGACGACGAGGCGCGGCGGGCGGTGCGCGAGGCCCTGGAGACGGGCTACCGCCTGATCGACACGGCCGCGAACTACCGCAACGAGACCGGCGTCGGCCGGGGCCTCGCCGACAGCGGGGTCCCCCGCGACGAGGTCGTGGTGACGACCAAGCTGCCCGGCCGGCACCATGGCTACGAGGAGACCCTCGCCTCCTTCGAGGAGTCCCGGGCCCGGCTCGGGGTGGAGTACGTCGACCTGTACCTGATCCACTGGCCGCTGCCCCGCGTGGACAAGTACCTGGACTCCTGGAAGGCCATGGTCAGGCTGCGCGAGGACGGCCTGGTGCGCTCGGTCGGCGTCTCGAACTTCACGGCCGGGCACATCGAACGGCTGGAGAAGGAGACCGGCGTGCTGCCGTCCGTCAATCAGATCGAGCTGCACCCGCTCTTCCCGCAGGAGGAGCTGCGCGCCTTCCACGAGCGCAAGGGCATCCGCACCGAGAGCTGGAGCCCGCTCGGCCGCGGCAGCGACCTGCTGGACGATCCCGTCCTCGCCGAGGTCGCCGAGGCGCACGGGGTGACCCCCGCCCAGGCGGTCCTGCGCTGGCACACCCAGCTCGGCGCCGTGCCCGTCCCGAAGTCCTCCGACCCGGCGCGGCAGCGGGCCAACCTCGACGTGTTCGGCTTCGACCTGGATGCCGGTCAGCTGCGCAGGGTCGCGGACCGCGCGCAGCGGCGGATCGGCGGCGATCCGCAGGTGCACGAGGAGTTCTGACCCGGTACCCGGCACCCGGTGCCCGGTGCCCGGTCCCGGTCCCGGTCGGCGCGGGCGTCGCGGAGGGGGCCGGGTCACTCCTCGGGCAGGGCTTGTTCGGCCCAGATGGTCTTGCCGGTGCCGGTCTGTCGGCTGCCCCAGCGCTGGGTGAGCTGGGCTACCAGGAGCAGGCCGCGGCCGCCCTCGTCGTAGGCGTGGGCACGGCGCAGGTGCGGTGAGGTGGAGCTGCCGTCGGACACCTCGCAGATGAGGGCTCTGTCGCGGATGATGCGCAGTTGGATGGGCGGCTCGCCGTACCGGATGGCGTTCGTGACGAGTTCGCTGACGACCAGTTCGGTCACGAACGCCGTCTCCTCCAGGCCCCACCGCGCCAACTGCTCGTTGACGGAGGCCCGGGTGGCGGCCACGTGCGCGGGGTCCGGCTGGACGTCCCAGGTGCGGATCCGGTCGGCGCCCAGCGCCCGGGTGCGGGCCAGGAGCAGTGCCACGTCGTCACCGGGTTCCTCGGGCATGACGGCCTTGAGCACGGTGTCGCAGAGTGCGTCGAGCGAGTGGGCGGGCACGGACAGCGCACGGCACAGCTCCGCGGTGGCGTGGTCGACGTCGCGGTCGCGGTCCTCGACGAGGCCGTCCGTGTAGAGGGCGACCACGGAGCCCTCGGCCAGTTCGAGTTCCGTCGCCTCGAACGGCAGTCCGCCGACCCCGAGGGGCGGTCCCGCGGTCATGCGGACCAGTCGGGTGGTGCCGTCGGGGAGGACGACGGCCGGCGTCGGGTGGCCGGCGGAGGCCAGGGTGAGGCGGCGGGTGACCGGGTCGTACACGGCGTACAGGCAGGTGGCACCCAGCTCGGCGACTTCCTCGCCCTCGTCGCCGGCCGCGAGGTGGCTGACGAGATCGTCCAGGTGGGTGAGGAGTTCGTCGGGGGGAAGGTCGACGTCGGCGAGGGTGCGGACGGCCGTGCAGAGTCGGCCCATGGTCGCGGTGGAGGGGATGCCGTGGCCGACGACGTCCCCGACGACCAGGGCGACCCGGCTGCCGGACAGCGGGATCACGTCGAACCAGTCACCGCCGATGCCGGCCGCCGACACGGAGGGCAGGTAGCGGTGGGCCACCTCGACCGCCGCCTGTCCGGGCAGGTCCTTGGGCAGCAGACTGTGCTGGAGGGCCAGGGCGGTGGAACGCTCGCGGGCGAAGCGGCAGGCGTTGTCGACGCAGACGGCGGCCCGGCTGGCGAGCTCCTCGGCCAGCACCATGTCGTCCTCGACGTACGGGGCCTGGGCCCCGGAGCGGACGGCCACCGCGACGCCGAGCGTGGTGCCGCGGGCCCGCAGGGGCACCGCCAGGGTGGAACGGACGCTCAGACGGTAGGCCCGGTTGTGCGGGGCCTGCTCGTTGCGGACCCGCATCCACCGGTCGAAGTCCGGGTCGCCCGGGCCGGTGAGCACCGCGCGCCCCTCCCGCAGCGCCCGCGCGGGCGCCGAGTACGGCGGGTAGACGTCGGTCTCGCCCAGGTGCACCGACGCCCGGGGAAAGCCCTCGGTGGCGGCGCTGTGGGCCACGCGGCGCAGTTCGATGTCCTCGGCCGGGACCGCGAAGGGTTCCACCGAGCCCAGCACCCATTCGAGCAGGTCGACGCTGGCGAAGTCCGCGAAGCGGGGGACGAGGAGGTCGATCAGCTCCTCGGCGGTGCGCACGACGTCCAGGGTGGTGCCGATGCCGGTGGCGGCCTCGTTCAGCAGGGCCAGCCGCTGCCGCGTGCGGTGTTGCCCGGTGCTCTCGAAACCCGCCACGGCCACGGCCACCACCTCGGCGGACGCGTCGCGGACCGGCCACATCTCGATGGTCCAGGCGTGCTCGCCGAGCCGGGAGGAGGCGGAAGTGAAGGTCTCGTAGTGGGCGGGCCGACCGGTGACCACGACCTGCCGCACATGCCGCATGAATCCCGAACCGTTGGCGTCGACGTCCTCCATGACGTCGGACAGCCGGCGTCCGATCAGGTCCTCCTGCGGCAGCCCCAGCATCCGGCGCGCCATGTCGTTCACCCTCAGGTAGCGCTGACGGGTGTCGTGGACGGACATCGACAGGGACGCCTGCTGGAAGGTCTCCCCGGTCAGGCGCAGGCCGCTGCCGTCCGACGGTTCGACGGTCACCGCGTACCCGGACGGGGTACCGTCCGCCCCCAGCAGCGGCAGCCCGCGCAGGGACAGCGCCAGGGTGGAGCCGTCCCGATGGCGGAGCAGGGCCTCACCGGACAGTTCGGACAGCGTCCGCGGCGGCGGCTCCTGGGCGAGCAGGTCCCGCGCGGACCGGCCGACGGCCTCCTCGGCCGGGTAGCCGGTCAGCCGCCGGGCGCCCTCGCTCCACCCCGTCACCGTGCCGTGCACGTCCAGGGTCGCCGCAGCGGAGACATGCTCCATAGCGTCCAGGATTGCCCCGTTGCGGCCGGGTTTCAACCGCGCGGGGGCGGAGCGCTATCCGCGGTGAGCACGCAGCGCCGCCAGGGCGCGGTCGGCGTGGGCGCTCATCCTCACCTCGCTGCGGACGACCTCGAGCACCGTGCGGTCCTGTCCGATGACGAAGGTGACCCGTCTGGTGGGAGCCAGGGCGAAGCCTCTCCGTACGCCGAACAGCTCGCGCACCGCGCCGTCGGCGTCGGACAGCAGCGGCATCCCGAGGGTGTGGCGTCCGGCGAACTCCCGCTGCCGCTCGACGGCGTCGCCGCTGACACCGACGGGGCGGGCGCCCGCGGCGGCGAACTCGGCGGCGAGGTCGCGGAAGTGGCAGGCCTCGGCGGTGCAGCCGGGGGTGAGGGCGGCGGGGTAGAAGAACAGGACGACCGGGCCGCCCGCGAGCAGCTCGGACAGGCGGCGCGGGGCGCCGGTCTCGTCCGGCAGGGTGAAGTCCTCGACCGTGTCACCCACGGCCGGACCGCGGCTCACGACCGGCCCTCGCTGCCCCGGGCGACCCCGCGGGCCCACAGCACCAGCGGCACCTGCACCGGCAGCCGGCCGTAGGCGGCGGCCTTCTGCGGCGTGGGGCGGTGCCGCCAGTCCACGGCCATCTTGACGTTGGCGGGGAACACCCCGACGAAGAAGGCGGCCGTGGCCAGCGCGGCGGCCCTGCGGGTGCGCGGCAGTGCGATGCCGGCGGCGAGCGCCAGCTCGGCGGCGCCGCTGGCGTAGGTCCACGCCCGGGGCGAGCCAGGCAGGCCGCGCGGCACGATCGCGTCGAAGGTGCGGGGGCGTGCGAAGTGGGCGGCGCCCGCGGTGGCCAACAGGCCGGCGAGCAGCAGGGGCGAACGTTCGGAACGGGACACGGTTCCTCCTCCGGGGGCCTGGCGCGCGATATTACTCGACGGTAAGGAGGGGGGACGCACCGGCGCCGGCGCGGTCGCAGGGACGCCGGGCGCATGGCCGGACGAGCGGTGGGACACGCCGGTGAACGCGCCGACCGAGGCTGATGGCCGAGGTGTGGCACCTGGTGCTGTTCTCCTGCGTCATCAGCGCGGGCATCGGCTTCACCCACGACGCCGTGCCGGCGCTGATCATGGGTGCGGTGCCGGCCGCCGAGCCGGCCGCCGAGACGGCCGCCGCGAACAGTCCGAACACCCCCATGAGGTCCATCGGCACGTCGGTGGCCGGCGCCGTGGCCGGTGTGATCCTGGCGCAGATGACCATCGGCCTCGGCGGCTCCGCCCTGCCGTCCGAGAACGCCTTCAGGGTGGGCATGGCGATCGGCGCGGGCGCCGCCCTGCTCGCCCTCGTGATCGCGTCCTTCATCCCCCGGCGCCGGCCGACGGTACGCGGCCGGAGACGGCTCCCGCCCCGCTGACGGTGACGGCGCCGGCTCCCCCCGGGGACCGGCGCCGTTCAGGCGAACCTGCCGGGCAACGCGCGTGGCGGCCTTCGGGGGCGTCGAGAACTGACCCGTGGAGCTGCCGCTGATCCCTCCCATGCTCGCCACGCCCGGCACCCTGCCGCCCGCCGCGCAGGACCCGCGCTGGGCGTACGAGACCAAGCAGGACGGCCAGCGCGTGGTGGTCTACCTGCCCGGCGACGGCAGCGTGCTGCTGCGTGCCCGCTCCGGCCAGGACATCACGGCCGCCTACCCCGAGCTGGCGCCCCTCGGCACCGCGCTCGGCGCCACCCCCGCCGTGCTGGACGGAGAGGTCCTTGCCCTGGACGAACAGGGACGCGCCGACTTCCAGTTGCTCCAGTCCCGGATGGGCCTGGCGCACGCCCCGGGCCGGGCGGCGCACCGGGCGGCGAAGGTCCCGGCCCACCTGGTGCTGTTCGACGCCCTGCACCTGGAACGCCGCTCCCTCCTGCGGCTGCCCTACCGCACCCGCCGCGACCGGCTGACGGCCCTCGGGCTCGACGGCCCCTCCTGGTCGACGCCCGGGGCCCTGGTCGGCCACGGCGAACAGGCGCTGCGCGCCACCCGCGAGCACGGGCTGGAGGGCCTGGTGTGCAAGCGGCTGGACTCGGTGTACGAGCCGGGCGTCCGCTCCCGGGCCTGGATCAAGATCCGCAACATGCGCAGCGAGGACGTCGTGGTCGGTGGCTGGCTGCCCGGCAAGGGGCGGCTCACGGGCCTGCCCGGCGCCGTCCTGGTCGGCCAGCGTGCCGCGGGCCGGCTGCGCTACGTCGGCGGGGTCGGCACCGGCTGGAGCGCGGCCGAGCGGACGGAGCTGGCCGCGTTGCTGCGGGCCGCCGAGACCGACGTGTGCCCCTTCGACCCCGTACCGCCGGTGCGGGGGGCGCGCTGGGCGGTCCCCCGGCTGGTCGGCGAGGTCCGCTACAGCACCCGCACCCGGGAGGGCCTGCTGCGCCAGCCGTCCTGGCTGAGGCTCCGCCCGGACCTCGCGCCCGAGGAGTCGGCCGCCGACCTCCCGGACGACATGGTGTGACGCGGGGTCAGGTACGGGGAGGTCAAGTATTGGGCTCTCCTTCACCGCGGGGACGCATGGGGCCCCTTGGCACGGGAGGGGAAAGAGGGCACGCTGAAGTCCCCTTCCCCCCACCGTTGTTGGGCTGCGCCCGACCAAGAGGAGGACGCGGTGTCTTCGCGTACACCCCGTACCCGCCGCCGGAGATGGCTCGCCGCACCGCTCGGCGCGCTCGCCCTCGTCGTCGCCTTCCCCGCCACCGCCTTCGCCGCACCGCCCCCGGGACTGCCCGGCAACGCCGACGCCGCGGAGCGGACGTACCAGCCCGCGTACGACTACGACACCGACGGCTGCTACCCCACCCCGGCCATCGGAGCGGACGGAGCGGTCAACGGCGGGCTCAACCCGACCGGCGCCCTGAACGGCAACTGCCGTGACGCCTCCGACCTGGACAACACCAACGGCTACTCGCGCGCCAAGTGCGACAACGGCTGGTGCGCCTACCTGTACGGCCTGTACTTCGAGAAGGACCAGGCGCTGCCCGGCAGCAGTCTCGGCGGCCACCGGCACGACTGGGAGCACGTCGTGGTGTGGGTGCGGGACGGCGGCGGCGTCGAGTACGTCTCGACGTCCAACCACGGCTCGTTCAGCGTGCACGCGCGGTCGGCGATCCGCTTCGACGGCACCCACCCGAAGATCGTCTACCACAAGGACGGCATCAGCAC
The DNA here is from genome assembly GCF_055589025.1 of Streptomyces sp. NPDC041968. NCBI lineage: Bacteria > Bacillati > Actinomycetota > Actinomycetes > Kitasatosporales > Streptomycetaceae > Streptomyces > Streptomyces sp. NPDC041968. Next base: position 646,584 of record NZ_JBVJCB010000002.1, read on the forward strand.
CCACTGCTTCCGGCCGGCGACCTCGGGCGACGAACCGCCGGAGAACCACAAGGGCGGGTGGCAGTATCCGACCCTGGTCGGCTGGAACGGCTATCCGGCCGGGTTGCGCGAGAAGTTGAGCACCTACGACTTCGGCAGCGCCAACTTCGGCCTGAAGGACGGCAGCTTCGCCTCCCACCTGGCCGCCGCCAAACCCTCCGGCGTCCCCTTCGACCCGTACGCCTGACCCGGCGGCAGGGCCGGTCGGGCGAACCGTACGGCCCGCACGCCCCGAAGGGCACTATCGTGTCCGCATGTCCGTCCCCGAACTGGTCCGCATCGTCTCCCGCGACTCCCCCATGGCCCTGGCGCAGGTCGAGCGCGTCCGGGCCGGGCTGGCGGCCCTCCACCCCGGCGTGCGCACCGAGGTCGTGCCGGTGAAGACCACCGGCGACAAGTGGCTCGGCGACCTGGCGCAGGTGGAGGGCAAGGGCGCGTTCACCAAGGAGGTCGACGCCGCGCTGCTGTCGGGCGAGGCCGATCTCGCGGTGCACTGCGTCAAGGACGTGCCCGCCGACCGGCCGCTTCCGGCGGGCACGGTCTTCGCCGCCTTCCTGGAGCGGGACGACGTCCGTGACGCCCTGATCCATCCGGAGGGGCTCACGCTGGACGAGCTTCCGGCCGGGACCCGTGTCGGCACCTCCTCGGTGCGCCGCGTCGCCCAGCTGGCCGCGACCCATCCGCACCTGCGGTGCGTGCCGTTCCGGGGCAACGCCAACCGCCGCCTCGCCAAGCTGGCCGCCGGCGAGGCGGACGCCCTGCTGCTCGCGGTGGCCGGCCTGGAGCGCATCGGCCGCCGGGACGTGATCAGCGAGGTCCTCTCGCCGGAGACGATGATGCCGCCGATCGGCGCGGGCATCCTCGCCCTGCAGTGCCGGGAGGGCGACACCGCCCTCATCGAGGCGGTGAGCGGCCTCGGACACCCCGCGACCCATCGGGAGGCGGCGGCGGAGCGCATGTTCCTGCACGTCCTGCAGGGGCACTGCAACAGCCCGATCGCCGGCTGCGCCCGCGTGGACCGCAGCGGAGAACTCTCCCTGCGGGCCTGCGTGTTCACCCCGGACGGCAAGACCCGGCTGAACGCCCACGAGTGGGCCGGCCGGCTCGACCCGGCGACCCTCGGCACCTCGGTCGCCGTGGCCCTGCTGCGTCAGGGCGCCCGCGAGATCATCGACGGCATCCCGCACTGAGGCGCCGTCCGGCGGGGGTCAGGCGGTGCCCTTCTCGGCCTGGTCCCGCAGGAAGGCGCTCACCTGGCACGCCAGCCCCTCGTCCCGCGACCCGCCGGACGGCGGCTCGGTGCCCTCGTCGGGCAGCCCGAGGCCGCCGGTCCACACCCGGCGGTCGGCCCAGTCCTCGTCCACCCGGACCTGCACCTGGACGTCCACCTGGGAGAGGTTCGCCTCCGGTCCCGCCGCGTAGAGCACGGCGGTCGCCCGGCGCAGCGGGTAGACGTCGAAGCCCTCGATGAACTGGGAGTTGCGCCAGTCGAGGAAGGCGCTCTCCCCGTCGGGACCGATCCGCACGTCGATCTGGCCGTCCTCGAGGTGGACGCCGAGATGCCGGGCGCCCCGGTTCTCCACGGTCACCCGGACGCAGAAGTACGTCAGTCCCTCGGCCGCGTCGTCCCGTCCACGCGGCGGCTCGGCCGGCTCAAGACGGTGGACACGGACCCGCAGGCCGGCGTGCTCGTCGTACTCCTGCCAGTCCCCGACCACGTTCGGCTCGTACACGGTGCCCCTCTCGACCTCTCGACGCTGCTTCCTATCTGTGCGCTCAGTGCACTGTCAAATGAGCGGAATGCGCTGTGGCCAGGGACTTCGCCCCTTTTGCTCGGCGATCAAGCGTTGCCCAGGAACGATCCGCCGGTACCGGCGCCGGACGATCATCCGCGGCGTGCCGCACATCACGTCCGTGGCCGCCGTCGTCTCGCCCACCGGTCCGCAGCCGTTCGGGTGGCAGCCCGCGACATTCGCGCTCAGTATCCATATATATGAGGATTCGCCAGCGCCCTTGCTGAAGGAGGTGCGCATGACGCGTATCGCCGGCAGGACCAAGCCCCACCCCCACGACGACGCCCCCGACACGGCCGGAGCCTTCGTCCGGCTCGCGGAGCTGCCCGAGGGCCCGGAGCGCAAGGCGCTGCGGGACGAGCTGATCCAGGTCTGGCTGCCGATGTCCGAGCGGATCGCGGTCCGCTTCCGGGGCCGCGGGGAGAACCTGGAGGACCTCTACCAGGTGGCGGCGCTCGGCCTGGTCAAGGCGGTCGACCACTACGACCCGCGCCGCGGCCACGCCTTCGAGGCCTACGCCGTGCCCACCGTGACGGGCGAGATCAAACGGCACTTCCGCGACCACATGTGGACCCTGCACGTACCGCGCCGCATCCAGGACCTGCGCAACCGGGTCCGCAAGTCCGCGAAGGAGCTGGCACAGGTCACCCCGGGGCGCGCGCCCACGGTCGAGGAGATCGCCGCGCACGCACATCTGACCACGGCCGAGGTCCGTACCGGCATGGAGGCCCTGGAGTGCTTCTCCGCCCTCTCCCTGGAGGCGGAGATGCCGGGGACCGACGGGTACGCCCTCGGGGACGCGCTCGGCGGTCCGGACCCGGCCTTCGACGCCGTGGTGGACCGGGTGGCGGTACGGCCCTGCCTGGAGGCGCTGCCCGAGCGCGAGCGCACCATCCTCTACCTGCGGTTCTTCGGAGGGATGACCCAGAGCCGCATCGCGCAGCAGCTCGGCATCTCGCAGATGCACGTCTCCCGGCTGCTCAGCGGCTGCTTCGACCGCCTCCGCGACGAGATCCTCGCGGAGGCCCGCTGAGAACGCGGCTTCAGCCCTCCGGCGGTACGCCGGGGATCTGCGTCGGGCCGTGGCGATCGACGGACGCCTCCAGCGTGGCCCGGATCTCCGGCGGCATCACTCCCGTGCGCCCCCAGATGAGTATCATTTCTGCCACATTGCGCAGTTTGATGTTCGTATGCTGGGAAACTTCCTTCAAGACGATCCACCCCTGGTCGGGTGCCATCCGGCCGAGGACGACGATCATCCCTATCGCCTGGTCGACGACGGCGTGCGAGACGACCGCCTCCTTCAGCTGCCGGACCTGTTCCTGCAGCTGGAAGACCTGGTCCGAGCCCCAGTCCGTGGGCATGGTCACCTCCGGATCCGGCGGGTCACCGCCGCCTGTGCCGCGCGGTACGGCTCCGACGCGTCCATCGTGGTCACAAGTGACGCACCGCGCCACCGGACTGCCGGGGGCGCGCCCACCACCGTTTCGGCGCCACGGCCGGGGTACTCGACAGGCGCCCGCCGCACTCCCGGCCGGACACTGGTGTGGAGCCGGTGGCTGCCGGTGGACGAGATCAGGACGCGACTGCCATGAACCACCACGACATGCCCTCTTCCGCCGGCGGGGAGAGCCTGCTGTCCACGCACTCCGTGTACGGCGCCCCCTGCTGGGTGAGCCTGACCAGCCGTGACCTGAAAGCCACCGAGGAGTTCTACTCCGCCGTGCTGGGCTGGCAGTGGCGTCCCGCCAGGCTGGGCGAGCCATTCCGCATCGCGCTGGCCGACGGGGCGCCGGTCGCCGGGATCGCGGCGGTGGCCGCGATGTGGCAGATGGCGGTGGCGTGGACGCCGTACTTCGCCGTGCGCAGCGCGGACGACGCCGTGTCGCGGGCGCAGGAGCGCGGGGGCACGGCGGCCGTCGGACCCATCTCCCTGCCGCCCGGACGGGCCGCCCTGCTGGCCGACCGGGACGGCGCGACCTTCGGGATCTGGGAGGGCGAGCTGTTCTCGGACTGGGAGACCTGGCGCGCCTCGCGCCCGGCCTTCATCCGGCTGCACACGCGCGACGCCTTCGACGCCGCCATCTTCTACGGCGAGGTCTTCGACTGGGCCGGCCGCGACGGCTGCTGCGAGGTCCAGTACGAGGGCGACGAGGTGGTTCTGCGCAACCAGGGCGACGTGGTGGCGCGCATCGAGTCGGGCGCGCTGGGTGCGGCGCCCGACCCGGCCATCCGGCCGCACTGGCAGGTCCACTTCGCGGTCGGGGACGTCGCGGCCTGCGCCCGGACCGCGGAACGGCACGGTGGCAGCGTGCTGTACCTCGGCGACCAGGAGGCCGTGCTCCGGGACGCCGACGGCGCGCAGTTCACCGTGACCGCCCGCGGTCCGGGCAGCTGACCTCACGGCCGGCTCACCGGCCGGCGCGGGTCGGCCGGGAGAGGAGCACCAGGCTGCGCTGCTCGACGGTGAGCACGGTGCCCGCCTTGTGCTCGGCCTCGTCGGGGGTGCCCTCCGGGTCGGCGGTGTCGATCAGGGTCGCCCAGCGCTCGCCGTAGGTGACGTCGGGCAGCCGGAAGTCGGTCGGCTCCCAGTGGCTGTTGAGCAGCAGCAGGAAGGAGTCGTCCGTGACGGGCCGGCCGCACGGGTCCGGTTCGGCGATGGCGTCGCCGTTGAGGAAGACGCCGACGGCGTGCGCGTCGGAGCGCTGCCAGTCGTCGTCGGTCATCTCCCGCGCGTCCGGCAGCAGCCACACCAGGTCGGGCAGCGGCTGGTCCGCGTGGGTGACCGTCTCGCCGCGGAAGTAGCGGCGGCGGCGCAGCACCGGGTGGTCGGCACGCAGTGCGATGAGGCGGCGGGCGAAGTCCAGCAGGGCGCGCTGTTCGCCGTCGAGCCGCCAGTCGATCCAGGAGATCTCGTTGTCCTGGCAGTAGGCGTTGTTGTTGCCGCGCTGGGTGCGGCCCAGTTCGTCGCCGTGGCAGAGCATCGGGATGCCCTGCGAGAGCAGGAGGGTGGCCAGGAAGTTGCGCTGCTGCCGGCCGCGCAGCTCCCGCACGGCCGGGTCCTTCGTCTCGCCCTCGGCTCCGCAGTTCCAGGAGCGGTTGTGGCTCTCGCCGTCCCGGTTGTCCTCGCCGTTGGCCTCGTTGTGCTTGTCGTTGTACGAGACGAGGTCGCGCAGGGTGAACCCGTCGTGCGCGGTGACGAAGTTGACGCTCGCGCGGGGTCGGCGCCGGCTGTGCTGGTAGAGGTCGGAGGAACCGGTCAGCCGGGAGGCGAACTCCCCGAGCGTGTGCTCCTCGCCGCGCCAGAAGTCCCGTACCGCGTCCCGGTACATGCCGTTCCACTCCGACCAGAGCTGCGGGAAGTTGCCCACCTGGTAGCCGCCCTCGCCGACGTCCCACGGCTCGGCGATCAGCTTGACCCGGCTGATCACCGGGTCCTGCTGGATGAGGTCGAAGAAGGCCGAGAGCCGGTCCACCTCGTGGAACTGCCGGGCCAGGGTGGCGGCGAGGTCGAAGCGGAAGCCGTCGACGTGCATCTCGGTCACCCAGTACCGCAGCGAGTCCATGATCAGCTGGAGTACGTAGGGGTGGCGCATCAGCAGGCTGTTGCCGGTGCCGGTGGTGTCGTAGTAGTGCTGCCAGTCGCCGTCCACCAGGCGGTAGTAGGACGCGTTGTCGATACCGCGGAAGGAGAGGGTGGGGCCCTTCTCGTTGCCCTCGGCGGTGTGGTTGTAGACGACGTCCAGGATGACCTCGAGGCCGGCCTCGTGCAGGGTCTTGACCATCGACTTGAACTCGGTGACCTGCTGTCCGCGGGTGCCGAGGGCGGCGTAGCCGTTGTGCGGGGCGAAGAAGCCGATGGTGTTGTAGCCCCAGTAGTTGGACAGGCCGCGGTCCTGGAGGTGGCCGTCGTGCACGAACTGGTGCACCGGCATCAGCTCCACGGCGGTCACGCCGAGGGAGGTGAGGTGGTCCACGACCGCGGGGTGCGCCAGGCCGGCGTAGGTGCCGCGCAGTTCCTCGGGCACCTCGGGGTGGGTCTGGCTGATTCCGCGGACGTGGGCCTCGTAGATCACGCTCTCCGAGTAGGCGCGCCTGGGCGGTCGGTCGTCGCCCCAGTCGAAGAAGGGGTCGGTGACCACGCCCAGCATGGTGTGCCCGGCGCTGTCGCCCGGGTCGGCCCGGCCCTTGGCCCGTTCGAAGAGGGAGGCGTGGTTGTCCACCATGCCGTCCACGGCCCGGGTGTAGGGGTCGAGGAGCAGTTTCGCCGGATTGCAGCGGTGGCCCACGGACGGGGCCCACGGACCGTGGACCCGGTAGCCGTAGCGCTGCCCCGGGCCCACGCCGGGCAGGTAGCAGTGCCAGACGAAGCCGTCCACATCGGGCAGCGGGACGGTGCTGTGGTTGCCGTCGTCGTCGACGAGGACGAGGTCGACGCGTTCGGCGACCTCGCTGAACAGCGCGAAGTTGGTGCCCTGTCCGTCGTACGCGGCCCCCAGGGGGTAGGGGTGCCCGCTCCACACGGGCGACCCCTTCCAGTTCGGCCTGGCGCGGGTCACCGGGCCTCCTCCAGTACGCCGTACGTCGTGCTGGCCCGTTCGGCCGGACGCGCCAGCCTGGCCACCGGCATGATCTCTCGCGGCACTTCCAACCCCTCCTGGGTGATCGGTTCCGGCGCGGTGGCGACCAGCGGGACACGTTCGCCGGCCCGGGCGCGCTGCGAGAACCAGATCACCTTGGCCCCCGTGTCCGCGGCGCAGCAGCCCCAGCCGTCGCTGGTCGCGGCGAGGTGCTGCAGACAGGTGCGCAGGTCCTGGTCGGGACGGAGCGCGTGGTCGTTGCCCCCTACGGCCGTGATGAGGTGCTGGTGGTTCCACCACATCTCGATCGACGTGTTCTTGTCGCTCGCGTGCTCGTCGATCGCCCGCAGCAGCATCTCGGCGCCTGAGCAGACGGGTTCGACGAGGTTCTCCAGGTTCCAGAACCGGAGGTGAGCGGCCAGGATGCGCCTGACCTGTCCGACCCGTTCCGGGCTCACTTCCACGTCGAGGTGGTAGTAGCAGGGCACTGCGGTCTTCATCGTCGTGGCTCCTCACCGCGAGAGCTCTCGCTCCTCCCGTCCCTTGGGGGACGGGTCCCCGATCACGAAGCGTGAGCGCTGATCGCTTCTGAGTCACTCCAGAGTGGGAGCAGTGCTCCATTCGTGCAACAGGAGAGAGAAGTTGAAGATCCAACAAGACGGCGAGTCACCACGCATGCACCATGTGTGAAGACTCGCTCGTCCGTACCGGACCGTCCGGAAGGTGACCGGCCATGCTGCTTCCTGCGAAGACAGAAGTCGCCCGGCAGCTGCGGCGCTACCGCACCTGGGAACGCTCGATGCTCGCGTCCCCCGCGGACCTGCGGGTCCGGGCCACCTTCGAGGACGCCGGCTACACCCTCTGCGTGCTGATGGGGAAGCGGTGCGCACGCGAGGCGGCGGACGCCGCCGAGCGGTATCTGCGCACGAACCTCGTCACCTATCTGCAGGAACAGAACGAACGGCCCCGCGTCGCCCGGGCGGCCCGCCGGGGCCCTCCGGTGGCGGACCGGCTCTCCCCGTCGGGGCGGAAGACCCCCTCCGGCGCTGCTTGACCCAATCGGCCGGGCCGGCGCCCGGCCCCGAGCACGGCGGAGGTGAGAACGGATGAGCACGACCGTGGGAATCGGACGTATCCCGGTACGGGACGTCCACCCGGTGGTGGAGTACGGCCGGCGCCCGGCGAAGGCGGTGGCCGGAGAGACGTTCCAGGTCACCGCCTCCGTGTTCCGCGAGGGACATGACGCGGTGGCCGCCAACGTGGTGCTGAAGGACCCCGAGGGCCGGCCGGGCCCGTGGACGCCGATGCGGGAGCTGGCCCCGGGCAGCGACCGCTGGGGCGCCGAGGTCACCCCGGGCGCCCCGGGTCGCTGGACCTACCGGGTGGAGGCCTGGAGCGACCCGGTCACCACGTGGAAGCACCACGCGCGGATCAAGGTCCCGGCGGGCATCGACACCGGCCTCGTCCTGGAGGAGGGGGCCGAGCTGTACCGGCGGGCCGCCGCGGGGGTCCCGAAGGACGCCGGCCGCGACGCGGTCCTGGCCGCCGCCACCGCCCTGCTCGACGACACGCTGCCCGTGGCCACCCGGCTGGCGGCGGCGTTGACGCCGCAGGTGGACGCGGTGCTGGCCCGGCATCCGCTGCGGGAGCTGGTCACCAGCTCCGACCCGCTGCCGCTGCT